>CANMHB010000010.1 GCA_947497485.1 Flavobacteriales bacterium | reverse complement strand
TTAATTCGTGTAATGGATTTTCAAAAGAGATTAATTGAAATAAAGCTTGTTGTTAAGGGTTATATTCTTGCAAAGATAAAATATGACACAAATTATATGCACAGCGATACTCTTCAAATTAAACAAATTAGTTTTTACAACTATCCTGTAGTGCGCAAAATCTTACTTTCAAACTTAGAAGAACAAAAAGCATTAATTCAAGAATTTAACATTATTAGTACAAATTCTTTTTCAAAGCGTCATTCGGAATTATACAATCACTTTCTTAAAGTAAATTACAATGTGAAAGAAAAACAAATATACACCCAGTTTAATTTTGAACAAAATAACTTAGTTCTATCAATGACCGCCAATGTTGATATGGGTTACTACCAAACCAAGGAAAAATTAGAAAATGATATTTTATCTTATGGTAAAGTATCAAACTTTCAAATTGAAAATTATAAAACATTTTCAGGATCTTCTATCTTTTCGATACAAGAAAAGAATATTCATAAAGTTAATGCCAAATTAAGAAGTGCTGGTTTTCAGATTAAGAAGTTGAATATTAAAAAATCAAATTATAAGGATTTCATTTTTACAAATAACGGAGTTTTAAAGAAAAATAATGACGGTAAATACGAATATCTTAGTTTTTCAAAGGATGATTTAACTAAATACAAGAGTATTATTAAATCGAGTTATCATTTAACTCCAGCTAGAGAGGATACTATTAAAATTATAACAAAATTAGATGAAGGGTATTTTAATACTTTGAATGAACTTAAAAAACTAGACTTCAGAAATTACTTTTTTTGGACTTTTTACGATTTAAGCCAATCTAATCAATCTACATTGGGCACTTCTTATTTTTGGCAAATATCAGTTTTAGGTCAATTAAATGGTAAATGCGGAAGTTTGAATAGTTTTCAGCAAATTAACTGGATCGGTCAATATCTTAAAAATATGCCTTATGAGGAGTGGAGTGTTTATGATTTGGAGAATTCCGTTAAAAAGGGGATTAGAAAATACAAGTTGAATGAAAAATTTTCAGAGAAGGGGATTTGTAAAATTCTTGATGAACGACCTGATTTTTTAATGAAAACTCAAAATATGATTAACCCAACTTCAAATTTGAATAGTGATTTTGATCTAGCTTCCGATATTCTTTGGGTGTGTAATCTTTGGGACTTTTTAAAACCATAAAATGAAACGAATTATTCTAGCAAATTTAATTTATTTAATATTTACAAACTGGGTTAATGCCCAAGATTTAAATTTTGAAATGAGTGATTTGTGGAAAAAATCAACTATTTCAAATAATTTAGATGCAATTAAATATAGTCAATTAACAGATAATGAAGGTATTGGATTCGATTATACCAATATGAAATCAACGGCATACAGATTTAATATGTTGACTAACAATGCAGAACTGTTTAGTGGTTATGCTAAAAAAACAAATTCAAAAGGACTATTACAAGAATTGTATTATTATATTCTTGGGAAACCAATGTTAACCCTAGAATATTGGGATAATGGAAATTTAAAACAAATCAATGCGATAAATTATGACATTATTCAGACCATCCTTAAAAATCCTAATAGCGAGAACACCTGGATGGATAGTATTAATAAAATTTATAGCTTACACCTTAAAGACACTTTAACAGCTTCCAATCAACTGAGGCAATTAAAAGTAAATATGATGCTTGAGGTAGTTAGGAATGATGATGGAAGCTACAAAAGTAAATTTCCATTTACTTTATCAGAAGAGTATAGTTCAACTGGAATGTTAAAAAGCAGAACAATTGGTTTTTTCAATCCTTCTGAACTTTCTGTAGAACCAAAAAGTTTGACTGTAAAGGAATTTGAATTCAAACGATTTTTTTACTTTGATAACGGAAAGGTTTCGAGTCAGTTAAATATGAATACTGATTTTTATCTAACCGAATTTTCTATCGTAAATTATCAAAAACTTCACCTTAATGGAACAACTGATTTTGAAGCAAAATATAATCAAAATGATTGGACAGAATACATTGAATATGATCCAAACAGACCGGAAATTAAAAAATGTATTTTAGATTTTAAGAAAAGTGAATTTTATGGATCCTACGATTCTGTGCTTATTCAAAAAAAATTGAAAACAATTCTAACGGATGAATTTCGCTTTATTCAGGAGCAACATAAATGCATAATTAATGGGCATATTAGTAATAGTACCGAAATCGAAAGTCTATTTAGGGAGGACACTTCGATTTACACTTTCGTTGAAATTGATGCTGAATATCCAGGTGGTTATCCAGCAATGATGAAGTATATTTATCATGATCATTTAATATATCCACCTTCAGCAATTGAATTAGGGATTCAAGGTAAGGTTACTTTAAAATTCGTAGTGGAAAAGAATGGACAATTAAGTAATATTTCTCTAGTTAGAGGAATTCCTGGTTGCGCAGAGTGTGATAAAGAAGCTCAGAGAGTCATGAGCAATATGCCAAACTGGAAACCAGCTAAGAACAACGGAATAATTGTTCGTCAATGGAATACCTTACCAATAATATTTGCGCTTGAGGAATAAAAATTTAACCAACACAATTAATAAGGAGAAAGTTCTAATTTTGATTTTTTAATTGTATGAATCGTTTTATATAAATCAAAAGAAAAACATAATCCGTAAGAGAAAGCTGAAATAATTGATGTTTGATGGAAAACACTACCAATTGAATACGCCCATCTTTTTTCCTGTGGATTATTGAGATAAATTTGATTGTAAAAAATATTTTTAAGTCCTCTACTTAATATAAAAGTTCCTATTGAAACAATAGTTGCTTTCTTAAGCAATTTGGCAGTTCGCGCAGCAATTGACTTTTGATTCAAGTTAAATGTGTAATTGCCACTCTTCCAATAGCCTCCTCCATATAAATTATGAATCCAAATAAAATCATACGAGGGTTTGATTTTTCTTATTTCAATAGATTTGATTATAGGAGCCTTTTCATTGTTGACTATTGTTCGAATGTGAATAGAATCGTATTCAATAATAGTATTCAAGGGAAGTAATACATGCTCCTTTTTTTTATCTTTTAAAATTGAATTAAAAAAATCAGATTCAACTTTATCATAAGTTGGAGTTATGTTTTTCCCATCTACAGATTTTGAAATAGTTAATTCAAAACTTTTACTGGTTGGAACTCTCTTTTTTCGACTGTCAATTTTTACATATATGAAATTGTTTAAAGACCAGTTACGAATATAATCATCAAGCTCTAATTTGAAATTGGCTAAATCGGCACCATAATTCCCTTTAAGACCATCAAATTCAATGGTATCCTTTAAAAATCTAACCTCTCCTTTTAAAGAATATTCATAAGATCCATTTGTTTTAATTTTATGTTGATTTTTGATAATATCCAATAAATTTTTATCTATTGACTGACTTTTCATCGTGTAAGTTTGGTCAATTAAATCATCATAAGGCTTATTTAAATTTTCATAATAATTATCTTTTGTTTGAATTAAAAATATACCAGCCTCTTTAAAAAATGGCTTTAATGAAGTATTTGCCCCTGCCGTATTATAAACTTCTGCATATTCATTTTTAGAAATTTTCTTTGAACACCAAATTTCCTCATTGTTATATGAAACAAGTTTTTTTTTGAATGAATTTAAATCTTCATAATTCATTAATCTATAACCTTGAAAAACTGTGTCTTTCAAAAGTCGCTCATATGCAAACCAATTGAATTCTAACTTCAGATTAGACGAAATCGGGTTTGGCTTTATAGATGCAGGTATATTCCATTTACCAAATTCTTTGAAATCTTCTTGATTTGGGCTTAATTTGATATTACTTTGCAAATCACTTAATGGTTTAAGATCTGGATCGTATAAAATATCATAACGAAGTGGTACCCCTTGAGATAGGACAATCTGTTTTATAAAAAGAAAAACAATAAATATAAATAACTTTTTCAATCTCATTTAAAATTGCCTAATTGGTCTGACATTAAAAACGGTTGATTTAAAAGCAGTTGCTATTCCTCCGTTTCCTGAAATCATTTGAACATACCATGCATTATTACTGAAATTTGTATCTTCGGATGATGACCAGTAAGCCTCATTCAATAATAAATTTGCATTTGGATTGAGCATTAAATTCTCCCTTATTTTTACTAATTCATCTCTTGATGGTAAGTACCAATCTGAAAAACCACTAATAGAGAAATTTGAGGACTGCAATGCTGCATAATTTCCAGGACCGAGTATATTGGTAATTGTGATTGTATTTTGAGAACCCGTTCCTATGGCGGTTGCAGTAACATTAGTTTGCGTTATAACTCCCCAATTATAGTTCAAACCAATATCTTGAGGCGCGGCCTCTAAAAAATGCCAACCTCCTGAATCATCTGTTTTTGAATAAAAAATTAACCCATTTGCAGGTCCCGTTTCCCCAACGTAATAAAAGTTTTTCGTGCTTACTTGAATCACATTCCCAAAGGAAATTCCTTGTAGGTTTTTAGCATATGATCGAATAAAATAGGTCGTGTTTTCTTGGATTGAATCTAATAACTCGCTGAAATTTGAAGATTGTGACATAAAATGCGAATCATTAAGCGTTGGTAATTGATTTACACTTGAATAACAAAATCCTTTTTCAAGAATCGGTAGTCCACCATCGGATAAGATTTGACCTGTAATATTCATCTCAAAAAAACCGACTTCGGTTGGTTGTAGTGTTTGTATAACTGGCAAGTTACTCGAATTTCCCAACCAATTAACCACAATTGTTTTAGAGTATGCATACCCAATGTTGTTTTTGGCAAATGCTCTAACGAATAATTTTGAATTACCACTCCAATCCAGCTGGATATTCATCTTATTTCCATCCAATTCCACGTCAGTTCTATTATCCATTATAGTTGGATCTTGGTTTACGTCCGACCAACAAAAACCGCTCAATGTTATTTTATCAAATCCATCAGTTTTTAAAATGGCTTCGATTGAAAATGAAGTCAGGCTATTCGTTTTTATTTGAGGATCATTAAATTCAGGCAATTTCTCTAAATTCCAGAGATCAATTTTATCACATGAGCTTTGCACAAGACAAAAGGCAAAAAAGAAACTAATATATAGGAATTTACATTTCATTCGCTAGGTGTGCCAAACTTTAATTTTATATCCTTAGGCGATTCTCCATAAATCGTTTTTCCATTATGAATCAATTTCAAACGATAAAAAAAACCTTCATTTTCATCATTAATTACGAGTTCTCGATTTTTTTCAAAGTCAAGTCTTATTATTAAATTTTCAGGGTGATTCGAATAATTGGATAGGTATAAATTTTCTAATTGCTCTTTTGAATGCGTGCGGCTATAAACTTTTTTTTCAGTATTTGCAAAAAACAACTGAACAGTTATTTCATTTAGACAAGTCCAATTTATCTTATTGAAAATAATATCATATAAATTGGTGTCTGAAACATTTGGATTTACAATATAAAATACATTAGATCCTGAATTTTTAATGTATTTGTTACTATTATTAACTTTTAAAAAATTATCCAACTGATCTTTTATCGCACCAATACTACAATCACTAACCTGTGCTATGGTTGGTTTTATGTTTATGAATAAAACAAATAAAATTGAAAAAATTTTTAATTCCATGATTATAACACAAATGCCTTCATTTCACTATCCGTAATATTGATTTTGTCAGGATCACGAAATGTTATTTTAAGTTTTACTGGATATTCAATTCCTCGCGTATAGCCAGCAATATTTTTTAAATTCAATGAAATTTGCGACTGACCAGTTACATCTAATGTATAATTTAAAGAAATTATATCCAATTCTAGATTTATGGCATACTTTGTAATTTCCGGATTCCAGTAGATGGTGTTTTTAGATTTAGACAAATTAACATTTAGTTTAATCGGACATCCTTTTTTCTCAGTGAAACCCGGTGTATTTGCACAAACATCAAAGAAATCATTTACCCCGTCGGCATCTGAGTCTTTCAACTTAGGATTACTTCCTTTTTTGATCTCTTCTTCCCTTGTTAATTTATCATCGTCTTCATCACAAAGCATACAATTGATATTTGGATTACACGGGTCATTGTCATCATCATCCTGTAAAGAAGTATCTTTTTGAAACCCGGCTAATCGGCCATCTTTATCGTTGTCGACTCCGGTTTTTTGTGGAGGAGGCAGACATCCATTATTAGTTTTTGAAAACTCTTTTGGGCATTTATCTATTTTATCCGGATAACCATCCTTATCACTATCCAGCGCTTTTTGAGGCGGGAAAAGATAGGGCCATAAAAAGATAAACAACCCCGCCAACAAGGCACCACCAAAAACTACTAAGGTAGGTAAGCGTTTTTTCATGGGTTTTTTGGGTCAAAATTTAAAGGGGTGTGTTTTTTGTAATTCTTTTGAATAATATCTCTTAAATAAGGAAAGTTAATCGCTAGGTCGTGATACCTCCATTTTTTCAATTCATCGGTGCGCAATGCTTCGGTATTTGATCCTTTAATAACCTCCAATTTTTCATATAAACCATCAGCAAAAATTAAAAATAAGTCAAACATTGGTTGAAGCTCCTTTTGGGAATTTGCTTGTTTTGGGTATTTCGTATTGTCTATTTTATTCTTAAATGCTTTATAAACACTTTTAAAATCTCCCTTTCCTGCAAATAAAAAATCCTCAGTAGCTGTCAAACGCTTGGATTGAATTTGAAAACTATCTAAATCTGATTTAAGAAAACTATTTGTTGAAACTTGTATTTTTAATTTATTATACAAATCGTCACTAATGAATTTTTCGTTTTTAAAGTAACTTCTAGTATATGCTTCCCACTCTAAAACTTTCGATGCAGTCGCTGAATTCTTTTCGCTTTCTGCTTTGGCTTTTTCCGTTTTTAAAGCTGAAATCTCTTTTTCATATTCATTTTTCTGGGTATTGAGTTTACTTTCTGCATTAAGCTTTTCAAGTATAAGCTTGTTTTTTTCAGCTTCTATTGAGCCATTTACATTCTTTAAACTTAAAATTTCATTATTCAATCGATTGACTTCATCGAAATGCTCTTGATTGACCATGTTCGGAAGACTTTTTAAAGATGTAGTTAAAGTATCTATTAAATTTTGCTTCAAATTTTTAATCATATTCTCAATTATCTGAAGTTTCAAAAGAACGCTATCCTTTGGTTTCTTGTTCGTTTCTATTTGATCATTTGCAATCCCTTCTTTAAAAATTGGACTAACTAATGTGTTTTCCGAAATAACGACATTTGCGGTATCTTGACTAATTCCATATAGACTAATAGTTACAAATGTTGAAAATAAGATAAGGTGCTTTTTCATAACAAATAAGTTTATTGACGTGAGAGAAAATCTTTGTAATAATATGAATGACTTTTTAATTCGGACATTGGAGAAGGATTATCAAGATAATAGTCAATATCAGGATCCTTTTCGGGCATCTTAATGTAATAATCTGTATGAAAACTTTGAAATTTTGCGAGTTTTTGTGCAATTTCATTTTTTAGGTTTTGAATTTTGGCGCAATTTTGAAATGATTGACCATCGCAGGCTTGCTGGTATGCATTCTTCAAACTACTAGCTCCTTGATCGCTATATTTTCCTGCTAAGAATGTATTTAAGTTGTTTTTATAATCAAGTGCTCGTTTGTAATTCTGATAAATCCTTTTTTGATTTAATAACTCCTGAATTGGTTGTTTAATGGTATCAGACGCTTTTTTTATCTCAGTAATACTTGATGAAAAACAATTGGATAGTGCATTTTTGAAACTCAAGGCAAGTGCCTTTTGCATGTTTATGTTCAAATTAAAATAGTAATCATCGCGTTGAGATGAATTGATTTGTTGATCGGAAAAGTAACCCGTTATTTCAGTAGCCAAAACATCATAATCCGTTCTGCTCCATGGGTTTTGGCCTAGCTTCTCGATACGCTCATTCAGGTTGGTTTCTGTTGGGGTTTCTTCCGTTCGAGATACTGTAGTTCCTCCACTCAATTTCTTGATGATTTCAGGGATAAAAAATAAGGCCGAAACGAGCACAATCCCTATAATAATGTAATGTTTTTTCATTTTTATAAAATTCTAATTCTTTTTAATACCTCTCTTCTTGCTTTTTTACCATTATTTGATTTCGGCATCTTTTCACTTTCTATCGCGTTTATTTGGTATCTTCTAGCCATTAGCTCTTCATCAGATAATTTACTTAATTCAATCCAATAAAGATCTTCAAGTGATGAGTTCCCTGGACTGTCATCAACTTTTATATTGTCTATTTCCTTGCCTTCTTTTTTAGTTTCAGGTTTCTTTTCTTCTCCTTTTTTAACTACATCTTTTTTCTCAGTTATTTCCTTTGCAATTTTATAAAGTAAGAAATTAATATCTCCGTGTCTTGGATTACTCCAAAGGCCATTCGGAGGATTGTTTTGAATTTCCCATTTATTATTTAAAAATCGATAATTTGAGTTATTAAAGTAAATGCCTTCGTTTGTCAGAACACCTTGTTTAATCTTGTATTTCTTTCCATTGTAGCTAATCGTAACTATTTTATTCAAATCAACATCTTCGGGAACTTCTTCGACTGTGGGTTCAGTGTTATAAAAGTCTGGAAATAATTTTTTATGTTCCAGTTCAATTTCATCATCATCTCCGGATTTCACACTTTCTGAAGCACTTTTATAGAACCTTCCGTAACGGACTTCATCGCTTCGAAACTCATAGAGCTTGCCATTTACCACAAACCACTTTAAATTATCCTTGCAATTTAGAATTTTACGGCTGTTTTCTTCTGGAAATTCCCAACAATCGCATAACTTTTGGGTTTTGACTGCGTCAATTATTCCATTAGCGGTAACAAATTTTCTTACCTGATATTTTGTGGTATCTGCAAGCCAGACAGTATTTTTTTCTTGATCTATTTCATCCAATATTCCATCATTGTCTGCGTCTAGAATAATGGGATCATTCACTGGTGGCTTCAAGAGCAAATAAAGCATCCCAAAGCCAAAAGTTAAAAAAATCAATATAATCCAAGTTTGTTTCAATTTATTCTCAATTTTTTCTTAACCGCTTTTCTTGCAGCTATGCCAGCATCTGATTTTGGGGCTTTTTGAGGGTCCCTTAATGCAAGCCTTATATCGCTTTCTTTCGCAAGTAATTGATTTTCTGTTTTTTCACTTAATTCAATCCAATAAAGATCTTCTAGCGTTGAGTTCCCTGGACTGTCATCAACTTTTTTATCGTCTTTTTCCTTGACTTCTTTTTTAGCTTCAGGTTTCTTTTCTTCTTCTTTTTTAACTACATCTTTTTTCTCAGTTATTTCCTTGGCAATTTTATTAAGTAAATAATTAATATCTCCGTCTCTTGGATTACTCCAAGTGCCATTCGGTGGATTACTTTGAAGTTCCCATTTATTGTTTAAAAATCGATAATTTGAGTTATTAAAGTAAATGCCTTCTTTTGTCAGAACACCTTGTTTAATCTTGTATTTCTTTCCATTGTAGCTAATTGTAACTTTTTTATTCAAATCAACATCTTCGGGAACTTCTTCGACTGTGGGATCTTCGACTGTGGGTCCAGTATTATAAAAGTCTGGAAATAATTTTTTATGTTCCTTTTCAATTTCATCATCATCTCCAGATTTCACAAATTCTGTATCGCTTTTATAGAACTTTCCATCAGCAGGTCCATTACTTCGAAACTCATAGAGCTTGCCATTTACCACAAACCAATTCAAATTATCCTTGCATTTTAGAATTTTGCGATCGTTTGTATCAGGGAATTCCCAGCAGTCGCATAATTTTTTGGTTTTGGCTGCATCAATTATTCCATTAGCGGTAACAAATTTTCTTACCTGATATTTTGTGGTATCTGCAAGCCAGACAGTATTTTTATCTTGATCTATTTCATCTAATATACCATCATTGTCAGCGTCTAATTTTGCTGGATCTACTTTCTCTGCATTCCTTTCTTTATTCAAGAAATAAAGGCCTACCAATAAACCCACGACTATGATTGGAATAATTATTTTGAAATTAGGTTTTCGAATTTTAGGTTCCCATTCCTTGGATGAAATGTAAATATATTCTTTACTTGATGTAAGTTTATGTGAAAAATCGGTATTTTGAAGGGAAAGTATACGATGCGACAAGGATGTAATTTTCACTTTCCAATCCTCTAAATTTTTACTAATTGTATCAGGCTTCGAATTTTTAAGTGTTTCATACCAATGTTCAAGTTCCGCTTTTGTGTTTTTTTCCTCCTTTTCGTTAAATTGCTTTCTCCAATAAATAAGATTGTCTATGTATTTTCTATCAAGTTTATCTTTAATCCCCGGTTTTGACAACATTAAATCTTCCCATTCCTTTGGATTGTCAGCCCAATTTGACCGCTCTGCATCATCAATGGCTTTTTTAATTTGCTCTATTAGAGTAATGTCGATTTCGCCCGTAATTGTTATTTTTTTTCGGAGCAATTCAATTTGATTTGCAGTAAGTGATAAGAAAGCTGGAGTATTATTTTTGTCGTGATGTTGAATGAATGCTTTTTCTTCTTCAGATAAAGCATGTTTTGAAACTAAATCAATAAGCTTTTTTAAATCTAAACCATTTGTAATATCGCTGCTCCACCTAGAAAAGTCAATTATTTCTTGTTGAGTTAAATTCGACTGAAAACGTTTAAATAAATCCTTTGCGCGATCGAAATTTTGTTTCTGTTTAAGTAAAACTCTAAATTCATCTATTTCGGGAAGTGGAACACCTTTAGAAATTAAATCCGTCAATAACTTTATGCTAGGGGGCAGTTTATTAATTCCAGCTTGTTCTGTATTGAGATTAATCAGATAAACAGCATCACCCTTGAATCTTCCTAATTCATTTTTAAAAAGATTTAAATCATCAATTTTGATTGTACAATTGGCTAACTGATAAAATTTATTAAGTGGATCAGAATTTATACTATTAATGAAACTTTTAATTTCTGTAATATCAAATTCATTTGAGGTCAAGTGCTTACCTTTAAAGTTATCTCTTTTGTAAATTTCCCAGATTTTATGTAATACATCAAAAAGTTTTGAGCCATAAGATATGTTTTGTTTGCAAATTAAACTTATTACCATATAGGTGTCTCTAAAACCTTTATCGATACTTGGAACAACATAGGAAATTACTTGGTTGCCATTGTTTTTATTGAGCATGTAAAACTCATCAAGTGAATTGATGAGTTTTTGCATTTTACCGTCTAGATCTAAACTATTAGCTATAAGATAGTTTTTCCATGATTCATTTTCAGAATGAATAACTTCAAAACCATCACGGCAACCCCAAATACATAAATCTATATTTTCCATCAAAAATTAATTAGAAAAAATACCACCAAATCCTCCACCATTATTTCCCCCTGTATTTTCCAAAATCCAATCAGTAAGATTCTTTGTAGATTCTCCCATCAGTCGATTCGTTTCAAAAGAAGCATTTAATAGTATTTGTCCAAAACGACAAGCTCCAATAGAATAAGGAATTACAGATAACTCAAAACGATGTTTTCTTGATAATTCATCAATTCGATTTTTAAGATTAATGCATGATGGGCTGTTATAGAAGTTTTCCGCAGCAACTTTTAAGGCATGATAATCAGGGGAATCAGTTAGCATATCTGCTTTGGTGATAACTACGGCAACTGATGCTGTGTTTTCCCAAATACCCCACTCGGTGAAATAATTAAATACACGAACGATATTTCGGCATTGTTTCTTCGTACTTTCGGGATCTGAGCAATCAATAACGATTAGAATTGCCTTTTCATTTTCATTATCTAAGTATTTCCGATGTTGAGGCAATCCGGTTCCATTTTCAGCAGCTAATCTCCAGGCTTCACCAGCCATATCTATAATGTTTACTGGAATATGTCGAGTTGTTTCACCCTTACCCCAAATACCACTTCCTTTAATTCGAACTTGTAATTCCCCATTAATATAATCGATAAATCCTGAATCAGTCCGATCTGGAAGATATCCTAAGTCAAATGGCTCTAATAATACGCTAGTATACTCTAAACTTCGAGGATTTGAGACATCCGGGTTGTAAATTCCAATATGTTCCCAATATGACAGTAAACTTGCTACTAGACATGATTTTCCTGCAGCGGGCATTCCTAAAAAATAAAAATCGGTTCTATCGGATTTCAAAGGCGGTAGATTTGAAACATCTTGCTCCTTCATTTCACCCGAGTAGAAACCAGCAAGTCGTTCTGCTAGTTGAGGACTTAATCCACATGCACTTATTAACCCTTCTTTAGTGATTTCTCCCTTTGAAAGCCATTTACGTATTTCTTTTGCACTTGCTAGTGGGTCATTGTTTATGATTAAATCATAGTTGCTTGATGGCGGTGGCGGCTGTGTCGGCGGTGGCACATCGTTACAAATTGTACAATATTGTTTAAATGCATTGAATTCATCTTCAGTCGCAAATTTCTTTTGACATTGAGGGCAAGTTACACCAACCGGACCAAAAATTTCATCTAGTTTCGCTTGTGTCATTCCTCTTTCTTTTAATTTTTCTTGAGAAATGTTTTCTTGAGAAACATGTTTTTTGATTAATTCAATGTCAATTGAATTTAATTTTTCTGGTTGAATATCGAATTTTAAGAAACAACTTAGTTCAAAGTTATGCAACTTTAAAAAGTTTTCAAGATCTGTAATCGAATATGAATTAATTGAACTTAATATAGTATTTTGAAGAGGACTAGCGTTACACATAAATTAATTAAATATTTTAGTTTAAACCATACATTTTTCCTTTTGTTAAAAAATAAGGAAGTAATATTAAGAGTTGAAAAAGAAGCAATACAACAAGGGTTCCTGGCCCCATGTGTTTTGAGGCTAAATCAAAGGGTTTGTCCATAAGTGTTTCGGCTAAATAATTTTGAGTATCGAATTGTATTGAATAATTATTACAACTTTTCTGTGTTAAATAGTCGTTTAAAGATGAATAATCAGAAGATATACGCTCGTTTAAGTCTCGCAAACTTTTCCCGATATTGAATCGATCCCAACCTTCAATTACATTTTTTTGGTCCGACAAATAAGCTTCATAAGATCCGACATTTAAACTGCTTTCGTTTTTTAGAGCTTTTTGTTTGTTATTTAAAAACCCTTGTTTTCGAATGGCAATATTTTCTTTTATCGAAGCAGAAACATTTGCAGATCCCGCTAATGTATTAATAGAAGTTCGATCTAAATTGTAAGGACAAACTTGAAGCGATGTTTCAATAAATAATTTGTTTTGTGGAAAATTTTTATAAGCGGTTATTTGTTTATTAATGTCCGTTTCGAGACGTTCTAAAAAAGCTTCAGATTGATTGTCATACGTCCGATAAATTTGTTCGATGCCTTGTAATTTAGTTGTTCCGATTTTTTGAATCTCTTCTTTTTCATTAAACTCTACGTTGTAAAAATGAAGCACCAAAAAGGAAAGTAAAATACTCATAACAGCATATAGACCAAATAAGTAGTAGAAAATAGGGGGGTATCCTTTTTTTCTTCTATTTTCTTTTTCTTTACAGAAAAATATCACGAGGTAATACATCGCTACAACGAAAATGATGCTAATTGGAAAAGCATACAACCATTCTCCATCGAAAATATAAAGTGATCCAATAAAGCTGCAAAGCAACGTTACCAATAGTCCTATGGCTTGGGATAATAAAATAAATAACTTGATTTTTTCCTGTCTAGATTTCATAATCTTTTTAATTGAGATTTAATTGCGCAATTTAGTAAAAAATTTAAAAAAAAGTTAGCGATTCTTTACTTTTTTCAAAGCTGCATCTATTTGCAAAAATGGCGGACAAGAGCGATCTGCGATTGTTTTAGAAGTCTGCCTAAGGATTTTAAGAACTTCCTTGTTTTTAATTCCTGGCTTAACAGATTTTATTAGTGCAACTGCTCCCGTTACAATCGGGGCAGCCATGCTCGTTCCTTGCATAGCGCTATAACTGTTTCCAGGAACAGAACTGAAAATTCCTACACCAGGAGCTGAAATGAACGTATT
Source organism: Flavobacteriales bacterium (assembly GCA_947497485.1). Classification (GTDB taxonomy): domain Bacteria; phylum Bacteroidota; class Bacteroidia; order Flavobacteriales_D; family Crocinitomicaceae; genus UBA952. Next base: position 116,331 of record CANMHB010000010.1, on the reverse strand, counting down.
TTTCGCTATACAATTTCTGCAATAATTACTAAAATTAGCCTTAGCTAAGTTTTTATCAACCGCCACAACTTTTAGCACTTCATCACTTCGTTGCATTGGATCCAAGCCAATTAATAAGTCTTCATTGCCTCCTGCCAAAACAATTAATGTGTTCTTTTGGTCAGCCATTTTAAAAAGTTCTTTCCAAAATTTCTCCTCGTCTTTACCCGTTGAATTGATAATATTCTCAAGTTCTCCTGGACTTTTATTTTGCAATTCTTCAGAATATTCTTTACCCAAAGACATATTAATAACATCTGCATCATGGTTGAGGGCATATAATACCCCATCAACAACATCCGTCATCGTAAAAAATTCCTGTCCTGAACCAATTTGAACTGGCATAAAACTACATTTGGGAGCTACACCTGAAGCTCCGGAGTTATTATCGGCATTTGCCAACGCCAAACCTGCAACATGCGTTCCATGAATAATTGAACTATTAGCATAAACCCTTGAGTTATCTGTAACAACATTATAAGGTTTCTTAATTTTTTTTCCAACAAATTCCTTATGTTTTAAATCAAAACCATCGTCAATGACAGCAATACAGATAGAAGTATCACCCATACTTATGTCCCATGCCTCTTCGAGTTTTATTGCTTTCATATGCCAGGCTTTGTCAGCTTCTTTGAAAAACGGATCATTACACTTCTTGGAACTTGTGAAAACACTTTCATCCCAAAGTAATAGTTTATAGTTTGGTAATTTGGATCTTAATTGATTTTTAATATCACTTGTTTCGGACTCAGGGTAATTTAATTGCAAGCGATTTGTTTCTTCATCGTAATAAACAATTTTATATTCGTCACCAGGAAATTGCTGTTTTAACTCAACAGCCATTCTTTTGAATTTTTCTTTATTCTCGACGATAGCAATATTCAATAGTCCTGCAACAATGACGTTACCTGTATTATCATCTTCCCTAAAATCAGCCGTGTCAATTGGAATTATTCGTTTACGCGGAATTTCAGGCATAATCTCGTCATAAATTTCCTCTACTTCATTTTCTGTGAGTTGGGTTGGAATAACAGGTTTATTACAACGATCAAGTAAAAGCCAAAGCAAAAGAACGAGTATAATTAGGATTAACCACCAAAATTTCCCTGCAAAGATTTCAAATCGATCGAGCGCAGTATAAAACCAATGCTTCGGTTTTGCAACTTTTTCTTCATTCTTTTCCTTTTTGTTCGTGTCTTCGATATCAGGTTCAGTAACTAGTTCTTCTATTTCGTCATTTGTGATCTCCTCTTCATTCTCCCCTTCTTCACTACTAAATGATTCAATTTGTTCACTTTCATTTTCGGCTGATTGATTTAAAGTCTGTTCACCTTCAATTTCCGTGTTATTATCAACTATTTCATTATCGTCATTTTCACTATCTTCCTCTGCAGGAGGGTCAGGTTCCTCATCTACAATTTCATTTACAACAATTGCGGCTGGTATAATTGCAGCTTTATACTCATCAAAAGGCACGAGGTAGTCTCGTTGCTTATTCGTTTTTATTCCCCAAACCAATACAACTTCTTCGCCGTTCGAGAACAAAAATAAATTATCGGGATTAAAGGCACTTTTTAGAATATTAGCCCAAAGTTGTTTATCAAAATCATCCGAATTTCCAAATCGTAAACACGTAGCTTCAATTTCATGTTTTCTTGCATTGAATATGTTTAGCAATTTGGTTCGTGCTTCAATTGGGAAATCTTCCACCCGTTTAATTTCTCCCGGAATATCTGTGTACCAATTAATTGCCGATCCCGCTCTTTCTGGTTTGGCAAGTAAATGATGATAAGGTTCTTGAAAGTTTGATTTTAAAAATTGATTAATTTGAGCATGTTGTTCGAACATATAATTGATATGATTCGAAACCAACTCATATTCATTGGTTGAAGAAGTAAAAAAGGGTTTCATCTATTCAGGGTAAGTAAATTCATAAATCAAATGTTTATCCTTAACAGTTGTGTGAACAGCAGTAAAATATTTCTCTGTTCGTCCATTTCTAACGTAAACCGTGTAAGGTATTTCAGGATCCGAACTATTTCGAGAAAAGAAATGAACAAGCACTTTGTACGTACCACCTGGAGGAACCCTTAAATAACATATGTTTTCGATAGGTGTATTTGAACTTCCACCATCTGCATTCATATCAATATCTAGTTTAGCGCCATTTGGAGAAGTTGGTCGTTTGTAAAAAACTACATTTCCGTCAGGCTCTACCAAATGTAAATCAAGATCGTCAGAAGTCTTCCATGCAAGTGTAACCGTAATTTCTCCATCACAGGCATCTAGACTATCTCTAAGGCTATCCAATCTATTGTCTCTACTTAAACTGTCTATTTCTGTTTCAACAATGTTACAATTGCAACAACTTTCCAATTCACGATCAATTTTTCTTAACAGGCGATTTATTTCTTTGTCTTCATTACACAACCCAGGATCTTTAAAAATAGTAAGCAACAACCAAATTAGTAATGCTGTTAAAATTCCCCAAATTAAGTAGTTTAGCCAATAATAGCGAAATGAAAACCAAGTATAGCTTCGAATCGATCGAAACCACCACTTTTTCATTAGTCTTTTTTTGAATTCGAAGCGCATCATATCTATCTTGGACAACCAATTGTGTAATTCCATGAAGTTCCTATTCCACCAGTTAATCGAACTTTCACAAATTGTTCACGATTAAATTTATATAAAAATGTTAATTTACCTGTAGATCCTGCATTATTCCCTCCACCAACAAAACCGTTATTATTACCTGAAATTGTAAAAGTAGATGCCACTCTCCGATTTTCATAAAAAACCTCGAGTTTATCGGGTTCAGTGGCCATATCATAATTTATTGTAACCATTCCAGATTGAGTTCCGAGAATAAATAATTTTTCATCTACACCGTCCCCCCCAGAAAAAGTTTTTGTGTTACATCTTTTCGCATTGGGTGGAGCAGGTAGTGGTCTAGGAATAATAGTATCAATCGTATCGGGAGGAATATTTGGCAAAGGTGGGGTATTGCAGGAACAACATTTTTCCAATTGCTCTTCGATGCTATGAACCCTGCGTGAGAGATTATTTCGATTTAAGCAGGAGGCATTATCTTGACTGGTTTGAAAGAATATGCCGTATATCAAAAGAAATCCTCCTAGAATCCATGCGACCCAATTAAACCACCAATATCGAAAACCGAAGAAATTTCGTTCTCTAATGGTTTTAACCCACCACTTTTTATGATATGAAGAATTCTCGTAAGACATATACTAGTGCGGTTTAACATACGTTGTATCGCATCTTTCGCGAACACGTTCTTCTAAATCTTTAAGTTCCTCTTTCGTTTTTTTGAGTTTTTCACAATAGGCGTCACAATTAGGTCTATCGCAATACCTGCAAAGCCAAATTATCAAAAGCGTATAGATAATTAACCAAAACAGCGCCCAAAAACGATAAGATATCCAGCGCAATAAACGCTTAATTCTTCCAAGGCAGCCAATGCGTTCCACGTAAATTATTTTCGGCTCAGCGCCTACTGGTAATTCGTCTTCTTTTTCCTCTTCCTCTTCTTCCTCTTCAATTATATTTTCGGGTTTTGGAGCAGGATCAACATCAGTTGTTGTTACTTTTGGTTCGTTTGTTTTGACTACTTCAATTGGTGGATCTTTCTTATCAATTGGCTCATCAACAAGTTGTTCTTTCTCAACAGTTACTTCTGGTTTAAATGTTGGTTCTAGTTTGGGTAATTTATTTTCATTGTTACTCATAAAATCCCAACCCCAAAGAATTCCCCAATCGCTTTTTTCATTAGCTATTAAGATAATACGGTCATGTTGAAACAAATTGGCTATTAAATTACCCCATTCAGTATTCTCCACGTCACGCTTGTTTTTTAAACTAGATGAAAGTTTATCCGTTTTTTCAATGAACGTGTTAAATTCTAACTTTACTTTTTCGGAAACATTTGGATTACAATCATTTAACCTTTTAAAATCGCCTTCGTATTTGCCATACCAATTTATTTGACCTCCTGAAGCGAGCATTGGTTTTAAAAGTCGATTTTTATCCTCAGTATCCAATTTCTTTGCCAAGAAAGAATCTACAATATCATAAAAATCACAGAAGTACCGATCTCTAAATGAAATCGGTTTATAATTGGAGCTATTGATGGAAAATAATAAATTCATGATGAAATATTAGGATTCTTTAATTTCTAGGTGCAAGTTTTCAATACGACTTATCAACTCTTCAAGGATTCTGTTTTCTTCAACGTTATATTTTCTAAATCCACAATTAGAAAGTAAGATTAGTTGGATTTTTACCATAAAACTTTTAAAATGATTAATCGCAGGATAGGTTACAACCAAACTATTGCTTGAATCATCTTCTTCAAAAAGATCACACAAGTTTTTTTCACTTACTTGACGACTTGTTGTCATAAGTGAGTCAATATTCATATTTTTACTTCGAGCCAATTCCATTACTTGATTTTTTCGTTCGTCTTTCATGAAGTTAAACCCGAAATTTGATACGAAATCATTGATGTAACTAGTGATTATAGATGCTAGATATTCATCCGTATCATATGAGACTTTTAACAACCGAGTTTTTTTTTCAAATAAATAAATCAACTCTTTTCTTACTTCGAAAATCTCGAAAGTCTGGATCAGATTGTCATTTATTGTTTTAATTACAGATAGGTCTAACCCCTGGGATGAATATTCCTTGAAGTTATCGGCATCCAATCTCTTTTTCCAAATATCAATTACGCCATCAACCAAAATGCTTGCGGCTGTTACATGAACATTTTGCAAAACTTTTTCCAATGAAATTCCTTCTTTTTCAAGCCAATTATCTACGTCGTTGGTTGAGGTAAGCATTAGTTTTTCCATTAAAATTTGCTTATTTTCCTCTAAGCTTTTGGTAAGTTCAAGATCATAAGTTCGTATAATTACTTCCTCTTTTGTAGGGTTGTGGTTATTTGAAGCAGGCAAATAATTTTCATGAATGAAATTGTAGATTTCTGTATTTGAAAGATATAGTTTCGTTAAAAATTCTCCAAATTTTGAACCCGAACCAAAAAGATCTCTTAATGCGTTTTGAATTCGTCTTCCCTCATCAATTGCTTTGTCTCGTTGTTCACTTATGTCATCCGATTTATAGTGTTTTTTTAAATGTTTAATTATGGTTTCCTTGAATTCAGCTAATTGATTAATGTAATTTTTCGTTTTAATTGAATTGTTCGCTGCTGGCTCCAAATCTCTTATGATTCGAGAACTACCATCTTGATTTGGTGTTGAACAGGATTCCCATGCATCTAAAGGGTTTTCGAGATGGGACTTGATGTATGGAAAGTTCAAAAAGCTTTCTTTCAAACGATTGTAATATTCAATGCGATCCGAATTTATTCCTGTTTCCTTATTCTCATTAACATAACCAGAAAACACATCTGTTGAAAACTGAAAATCTCGTAATGGATAAAAACTTTTGAAATTTGGCTCGCTTGTAGTCCAATTTTCATCCCAATCATTGGCTTTTGTGACCGTTTCCTCTTTGAATAAGCGGATAAAACGTTTGTCCCACTTCTCGCTTAAATCATCTTGGTCCGAATTAGGGTTGTATTCCATGGTTTGATTATAGAAAGTCAGAATCACAAACAATGGATTTGTCCCGTTTTTACCGATTCTTTTCTCTCTCTTTTCGCTGGATTCTCCAACATTTCGTTTTATCCAATCATTAATCAATAAAGGGATTTCCTTAACCTCATTGTTCCAATTTTTGATGCAAAAAAGAAGATTGTTGATTTCGTAATTCGATGAATATTTATTGAATAAATAAGAGATTTTACCTCTTAAGAGCAATTCTGGAGTCATTTCACGTTGGATTTGCTCCTTTTCGAATGGCTTACGGGAACGCGCACCTGGAAAGTCCAATAAATCGGTGTTCTTTAGGAAAGCTTTTTGCTCTGCCACTTCTTGACTGACAGGCATTGCGATCTCCGCTGTTAGCGCGCTTAGCATAAATAAATCAAAATCAATCACTTGATTAGATGGAAGAAGGACTTTTGTCAATTCTTCTGGCTTGAATATTCCATTCACTCGAACTACATCAAGTATTTTTCCTTGATCTCTTAATATAGCACTTTTTGCGACGTGCACCTCTTTTGAGTAGGATAAGGACTTTAGACCTGTTATTAATTTCTCAAACAAAAATGAAAAATGGGAATCATGAGTCCAGAGAATTCCAAAAAGAGCTGCCCATTTACTTGAGTCAATGCGATCAATGATCTGAGCTATTTCAAGCCAAAATGAACTTTTTGTAACATGGTTAGCCATCGGACTGATGCGCTCTAAATAGGTTTCGAAATATTTTTTAAGGTAATAGATATCATCCTCGGTTAAATCATATTGTAATGTTTCCGACTTCAAGGCCATTTGCTTGAATTCTTCAACGTGTTTATTGAAATCCTCAACCGTTGGATAATAATCAAGTTTCATTATATCAGAAAAGAAACTATCGCAAAGAATTAAAACTAAATCCTTTACATCCAATAATTTTACTTGAAAAGGAAATTCAGGATTTGAAAAATTAGCGTCGATCGTAAATCTACTAACTACACCAGTACTTTCCGTTCCTCCTCCTTTGGGATTTATTGATTGCAGAAAGTCGATTTTCTCCTTGTTTGGCAATTCTATCTCCAGACTTTTTCCGTCGACTGACAAAAGATTTTTAACAAGGTAAGATTTCCCAACTTGGCTAATTCCAAATAAAGCGAAAACGGGTTTTGTTAAAATGCTTTCGTTTAAAACAGAAATTTCCGATTTCGTTTCTTGCAGTTCATTGAGAAGAATGTCCTTTTCATCCAATTCTAAGTTTCTTTTAACCCAACTAGAAGATTCTTTTAGCAATGAATGAAATTCTGTTGTATTTGAAGCCAGTATGCTTAACTGTTCATTGTTATAATTTCCCATTTTTAACCCCTGGAATTATTAATAGATAGTGTAAATTCAGCTGTATCAAACCAATAACCATTTTCATTAGGCAGCGTTATTAATTTTAAATTGAATAAATTCGATGCTTTTGAATCACCCGTCGCATCAATGACATCTTCAATTGTTAGCTTTTCCTTGTCTAAATCAATCTCCCTAACTATTTTCACTGTAAAAGGAATTAATGAATTAAGTTCATTAATAATATCCTGAACCTTGTTTGCGAAATTTTCAGGATTACTTAATGTCCGTGACCTAGCTAACGATTCTATTTGTTTTTGGTTGTATTCCAATTGAAAAATATATCTCGATGGATAGTTGGTAGAATTCAAATTTTTCATACCAATTTTATATGGAATTGAGAAAGCCTTGAATTCGGTATCATTTTTAGAAGGAGTCATAAAAACTTCGTTAATTTGATTGTCTTTAATTGCTCCTATATAATTAGCAGTGGAATGTAATTTCTCTTTCAACTTATCGGCATTGATTTTAAACTTGTTCAATTTAAAAAATCGGGTGCCCATCAATCCGATTAAAGCTCCAGTTGAAACCAATGTTTTTGGGTCTTTGATGTACCCATTGTTATCAGAGAATGGATACCATTTACCGATCCAATATTTATTCATATTGAAAAAGCGATTTGGTTGAACTGGGTGAATTTCAAGAAATAATTTTTCAAGGCTTTTAAAATTACTCGGCCTTCCTGAAATTATAATAAAATCACATCTGTAGAGATGCATTAATTTAGCAATTTGGTTGATCAAAGTAGAGAAAGTTGATTGTATTATTTCATTCACTTTTTCTGGGTTAAGATTCCAAGTAAGATCCTCAAATCGAAATTCAAAATGCTGATGAAAAAAGTCTAACAAATCTTTTCCTGGTTTTTTTTCTCCAAAAATTTCATCAAAAGTCACTTTTCGTTCTGCACCCTCATTAGCTATTTCCATATATTTCAAAGCCAAAGGAATTCCAATTTGATTTAAAAAGTTTATACGCATTAATTGAGTCATATAACTCATAATTGCCGCATCACGACCAAAAAACCCATTAATCTTGTCTCTAATGTCATCTCCTAAAACTCCATAACCATGATTTTCAATGACACCCGTGCAACCTTCGTCGGACTTTTTCATTATTCGACCTTCAATGATTATGCTTTGTACAATGTTTTTCATTAAATCATCACCTGCGATATGAAAACTCTCATGATACAAAGGATTTGGGGTTAATTCGGTTGAATTATTGTACTTTAAATCATATTCGCAAATCATTAAATCTGAGGTGCCTCCACCGATATCCAAAGAACCAACCGTCAAGACTTGATTTCCAGAATCCGTTTTGTGACCAAAAATTTTGAATAAGTCTGTGGGATTGCCATCGAACTTATGTTGTATTAAGCCATACATAAATACCAATTGACTACAAGTCGCCTCATCGTACATCCAATCTTTTCGATCTTCAACATCTTCGTCCATGTTTTTTCGAAGATCCGCGAGTCTTGGAATAATCTCAAAAGAATCCGAAATAATTGGACTTACTACAACATTATCGGAATTTAGTTTTTTCGAAAATTTATTCAAAATTTTAGCTGCTTCCTCAGCACATTGACGTAGTGCAATTTGTTCAGCTTTTACCATACCAGTTGGACAACTCAGTACGACATGACGTAGGCGCCTTCTTGAGTTTGGTCTTCCGTGAGTAGATCTAAATTCAAAAGAATTGAATTGAGAAATCGCTTGACTAAAAATCTCAAGAAACAAGAAAGTCATTAATGTTTTTCTCGAATATAATGGAAGTGCTCCGAATGCATCGTCATTGCAATAGGAACCATCGCTTTTAAGTTGTTCTGAAATTCCTTTTTTGTAAACGTTTTTACTTAAGTCCACTGAATTATCATGGAATTTCCAAGCGACCTTACTCACTTTATCATCCCATAAATATCTTTTTGGACTGGAGCTGTGGGTTTTATATTCTTGCTGAACATTCTTTGCGATTTGGAAAGAATGAATAATGTTTTCGGCTTCAAAACCAATTCGAACTACACTCGGCCATTGAAATTTTTGCTGAGGAGCAAAAAATTGATCTTTCATTCCAAACCGCTCATCTCTAAAAACAACTCGTGTAGAGAAAGCTTCATTGTAGCTTTTTAAAGGATTAGATAAATCCCAAAGTTTTAACTTTTTTACCTTGTTGAAATTAATCTCTCCTTCAACTGGAGTTTCAAAAAGAATTGCACATGTATGAGAATTTCCGACATCAATAGATAAATCAAGATCGATAATATCGGATTGATCACTTAACAACTGAATAATCGGCATATCTTCAGATTTGTTTAGAATCCTTAAAAGATGAATAAAACTTGCTAAATGTTTAGTTTGAGAATCATTTTCTTTCGGTTGAATTATGGTTGAAAGCCAAGAGGCAACCCAACCACAATTTGTAAAATCGCTCATAAAACTCATGATACTATCCTCGTTTTTACAAAGACAGTATTTATTTTCGTTTGGGTTGGAGTTATATTGAGGGGTGTGATTTTGTTGATTATCAGAGCTAATAGTGGTGTCTATTGAAAGTGCAATTTGCATTTCAAATTTCGATGAATCAAATTCATACCAAATCCTAACCCAATCGGTTGGACCAAATAAATTATCGTTAATTTGATTATTCTTAAAGTATGGAAGTGGAACCCATTGCTTTTCAAATGATTTCAGCGTTCGCTCAACATTGCGAATTGAATAGGTTCTATCATCACCTTCATTAAATAATAAAACGTTTGAAGTTTCGATTTTCGAGAGGACATCGGGATCATTTAATTTGTTAATTGGAATATTTAATTGATTAAGGTCCGATTTTCGAATAAACTTCCCCAAATTTTTAATTTCAATTAACTCTTCGAACCAATACTTTAGTGTAACACTATCCAATCCTTCGTAATAATTGAAACGTAAAGTTCGAAAGTTATCAGGATTCAATTTAATTTTTAAGCTTGCCGATTGAACACCTGTGTTGGAAATTAATGATATGTAATCCATTTAAATCAAAAAGAAATATAAAAAATGAGATCCTTTACCCTAAGGAATGCATACGAAATTAATAAAATATTGAAATTCCGTGTAATGAACTAGTAAAATAATTAAACGAAATCCTCTTCAAACTAGGTTATAATAGAGATTTGCTTAAATTACTAAATTTATAAATCAAATAATTCAATCTTAAAATCACGAGTAGTTAAAATTTCGTATTTGAAATAGTCAAATTAAATTATAACTTCTTTTTTTTCCTCCAAGCCTTATCCCTCCCGTTATCTTTACCATGTAGTAATATTGTCGGTAAACCAATTCTGAAAAACGAATGGATTTATTATCGAAGTCGGTTACTAGAAAAACGAAAAAATCTTTATTTGAATAACCACCCATAATCCGAATATCATATCGCGGAGCTAAACCAAGAAACCCACGAGATTGATGGTCTAATCGATAAAATTTCGACTGAATCACCCCTCCGAGTCCAAACCAACCGCAGAACTGCCAATTTTTTATTCGGTTCACATAGGCGTAACCAGGAATTGCACCAAAATCAAATGCGGAAAAACGGGTTGCAGCAGTTTTTGAATTACTCGGATCCTGCATAGCAATAGGAATGATGCTTGATCCTGCATTGTCCGTTCCGAAAATATTGAACGTTCCTTTCACATACCAAGTTTGTACGGGCTTATTGTAATGCGCTCGCTTGCCATGAAGTCCCTTGATTTTAAATTCTTTGTTGTTGAAATACCAGGCATTCATGGCTAAATTTATACTTGCCGTTTTAGGAACGATTGAATTGGGTAATGATTCACTTAATGTTGGATCCCATCGATTCGCATCCTGAATTGAATAACCAAAAATCGACTTGAATTCAAAATCAAAATGAATTTTTTTAATGTCAAAATCAAATCCTAAATTGTACTGTTTGGTTTCACCGAAGAGTTCCTTACGTCTGAAATAACCCAAAATTGGTAAAGCAGCTCGAACAGAAAACCATTTGTAAGCAAAACCAATTCCTAAAAATGGTTTATAATTATTTTTATAGGTTATCTTCTCAATGTCATTTGGGAAGTTATATCTCAAACTAAATGGTGCGGTATTAAAACCAATATCAGCATAAATGACTTTACTTCCGTAAAAATCCTCAAGAAAGATACTATCCTTTTGCGCAAAAAAGATGTTTGCACAAAAAACGAATAAAATACTATTCAGTAATGTTTTCAAGTCCTAGAATAAACGAATAAACTTTAGCAATTTCCTTTCTTTCGGCACTTCTTCCGGATCCTCCGCCATGCCCGGCATCCATATTACAATCGAAAATCAAAGGGTTTTTGTTAGTTCTTTTCTCACGCAATTTTGCAATGTATTTCATCGGTTCCCAATATTGAACTTGTGAGTCGTGATAACCTGTTGTAACATAGATAGCAGGGTAGTTCATTTTTTCAATATTGTCATACGGTGAGTATTTCAACATATAGTAGTAATATTCTGGGTCATTTGGATTTCCCCATTCTTCATACTCACCAGTCGTAAGAGGAATACTTTCATCCAACATGGTTGTTACAACATCCACAAACGGAACTTGAGAGACGATCCCTTTCCATAAATAGGGAGCCATATTTGTGACAGCACCCATTAACAAGCCTCCAGCGCTGCCACCTTGCGCATAAATTTTATCTGGATGGCAATACCCCATGTGTCGCATGTATTCAGCGGAATTTATAAAGTCAGTAAAGGTGTTTATTTTCTTTTGAAACTTACCATTTTCATACCAATGTTCTCCCATGTATTTACTGCCGCGTATGTGAGCTACGGCATAAACAAATCCGCGATTCAATAAACTTAGTCTTGTCGCACTAAACACATCTGGCAAGGTATATCCATAAGAACCATAGCCATACAATAAACAGGGTGCTTGACTCAAGTCTAAACCTTTTTTATAAACCAAACAAATCGGTATTTTAGTCCCATCGTTAGCTGTTGCCCAAATTCGTTTTGATTCATAGTCTTCAGATTTAAAGGTTTTATCCAATAATTCCTTGCGAAACCAAATCGACTTTTCTTCCGAATTCATGTTGTATTTGTATACTGTTGAAGGCGTCGTTAATGAATTGTAAGCAAAGAAAATTTCATCTGAATTGTAATTATCGTTGAGACCTGGTGATAAAAAGTAAGTTTCTTCATTGAACTGAACAAATTGCTCCTTTCCAGTTGCGACATTTTTTACTTTCAATTTTCTCAAACCATTTGTCCGTTCTTCGATGAGCAGGAAATTTTTAAAAACGGAAATACCTTCTAAAAGTGTGTTTGGATCATGAGCAAGAATTTCGCTAAGTGATTCAATATTTTTTGGGATTTCTTTCGAAAACAGTAATTTTTTGTTAGGGGCATTTGAATTAGTTAATATATAAAACCCATTTTCATGGTGGTCAATTTCATATAGGTGACCAGGATTTCTTTTTAAAAAGACAAACGGATTCGAATTGGCTTGGTTGGCATCGATTAACCACGTTTCAGAAGTGGTTGAACTTCCAATTTGAATTACAATGTATTTATCCGTAATGGTTTTACCAATTCCAAGACTAAATTTTTCATCCTGCTCTTCATAAACGAGTATATCACTTTTTGAATCTGTGCCCAAAACATGTCGATAGACTTGGAATTCTCGTAGCGTCTGAGGATCTTTTTTGACATAAAAAACCGTTTTATTGTCGTTGGCCCATATAATTTCACCACTAACATCTTGAATTTTATCTTTTAAAAATTTTCCAGTTGTATTATCCCGAAAAGAAGCAACATATTTTCTTCTTCCGACGAAATCTTCCGTTAACGCTAAAATTTTATTATTGAGAGATGGAGACCAATCGGCGAGTTCATAAAAAGACTGGTTTTTTGCACGTTCGTTTTCATCGAAAAAAAGAACTTCTTTGCCTTTTTCGATTTGAACGATTTGCTGATAATCTTTTCCTTCCAAGTTTTTAACTTGATAGGTTTTTTCATTCAAAATAAATGGTGCACTTACGTCATTTGGGTTAATACGTCGATCAAACTCATTCAAAAGCTTGTCTACCAGCCCGTTCAAAGGCTCAAAATATTTTTCACAATAGGCATTCTCCTTTTGCAAATGATCCAAAACATCCTTTGAATCGCGCTCGTTCATCCAATAATAATCATCGATACGCTCATGGTTATGTTTAATGAGTTTTTTTTCTACTTTTTTTGCCAATGGCTCTGTAATTTGAGAAAACATACTGTTTATGATTAAAAGATTAGAAAACAAAATAAATTTCCACATACCTTTGATTTGAAGTCAAAATTACATAATATCTTGAACGATTGTTTTAACTTTGAGATGTGAAAGCACTCTATAAATTTCTACTCAACAAACTTCCTCGACCGCTTTTAATTCGTTTGAGTTATGTATTCAAATTGTTTGCCCCACTAATTTATCGTGGAAATAAAGTGGAATGTCCGGTTTGCGAACGATCATTTTCAAAGTTCTTGTCATATGGATCGAATGTCGCACACCGTGAAAATGTATTATGTCCATACGATCTTACCCTCGAACGGCACCGATTAATGTGGCTTTACCTAAAGGATGCCAGTAATTTTTTTACAGCACCGAATTTAAATGTGTTGCATATAGCGCCCGAACAATGTTTTATTCATCTGTTCAAAAAGCAATCGAATTTGAATTACCTAACTGGAGATTTGGAGTCTCCAATTGCTGATCTTCATTTTGATTTACATTCAATTCCATTGGAAGATAACCGTTTTGATGTTGTTTTTTGTAATCATGTTATGGAACATGTTACTGATCCGCTGCAATGTATGAAAGAACTTTTTCGAGTGATGAAACCTGGAGGCTGGGCAATTATGCAAGTTCCCCAAGATATGACAAGGGAAAAAACGTATGAGGATTCCACAATCACATCCCCAGAAGATCGTGAAAAACATTATTGGCAAAAAGACCATGTCCGCTTGTTTGGAAGAGACTATCCAAATTGGTTGGAAAAGGCTGGCTTTAAAGTGGAAGAGTTTGAATTGAAAAAACATTATGATGCAGCTAAAATCGAACGTTTTCGTCTAATGAAAGACGAAATTTTATACATCTTTAAAAAATAACGAACCGATGAAAAAATTACTACTTGTTTTGATGCTACCTTTTGGAGTATTTTCTCAAAAAACAGTTTCAATTCATATTGAGCCATTTGTATTGGGAAGTTCATTTAATTTAAATACGCCCTTCACTGGCTGGGATGGCAAAGTAGTTTCGGCTGAACATTTTAATTATTATTTATCCAAATTAACTATTCAGCATGATGGTGGACAAGTAATGAATTTACAGGATTCAGTCTTTATAATCAAACCTGCAGACAATACCCTTAATTTGGGAGTTTTGAATCTAACAACTATTGAACAAGTATCATTTTTAGTCGGTGTTCCTCAAGAATTAAATACGCAGTCAGGAGTTGCGGCGCAAGATATTTCAACTTATCCTGAAAATCATCCCTTAAGTTTTCAATCGCCTTCAATGTATTGGGGTTGGCAATCGGGCTATATGCATATGATTGTAGGAGGAAAAGTAGATGGCGATAACGACGGAGTTGCAGAAAAATCTTTCGAATTACATAATCTAGGTAATTCTAATCAACAGCAGATTAATCTTTCGGTTGTTCAAACGAATACGAGTTCTAGCCAAATAGATATTTATCTCCGATGTAATCTGGATAAATGGTTAAAAAACATCGATTTGGAGGCTGCAGGAATTGCACATGGTGAAACTGGGGTTAATGCTCAAGTTATGGATAATGCGCCCACACAAAACGTTTTTGACCAAGCCGCAAATGCAGAAATTCAGTCGGTAGATCAGGCCATTTTAAAAGTTAAATCTGAAATAGGGAAACTTACAATTGATTGGCAAGGAATGACCAATATTGCATCGTGTTCATTGGTTGATTTGAATGGAAGCATTTTAAGAAACAATGAGGTTAATGAATCAAATGGGGTTTTATCTTATTCGAATTTGAATGCTGGAGTGGTATTGATTCAACTATTGGATAAAAGCGGAAATTCATTAGCATTGCGCAAAGTGCTTATTCCATAATTCTATTTAATTTTAGGATGAGAAAGGTATTTTTTTTTGTTTTTCTCTTCTCTTCATTGCTATTTTATACTTGTAAGTCGGTTCTCCAAACAGACCTTAACAAGAACTTTTCGGTTCCTTTTCCTTCAGATAATCCGACTACCAACGAAAAAGCCGAACTAGGAAGAAAATTATTTTTTGATAAGCGTCTTTCTTTGGATGGCTCAATTTCGTGCGCAACTTGTCACGATCCCCAAAAAGCGTTTACGGATCAATTAACGACAAGTCGAGGAATCAACGGACAATTTACGGAACGCAATTCTCCGTCACTGCTCAATTCAGGATTTTTAAAAACAGCAATGTTTGATGCTCATTTGCAAACTCTTGAACTACAAGTAATTGTTCCGATTCAAGAAAAAACCGAAATGGGACACAACATGAAAGAATTGATTCCGCAACTGCGAGCTATTCCTGAATATCAAGAAGCAGCAAAAAAAATATTCAATCGGGATTTTGACGCTTTCGTGTTAACACGAAGTATTTCCGCATTCGAAAGAACCCTCGTTTCCATGAATAGCAAATACGACCAGTTTATTCGCGGCGACAAGAATGCACTTTCTAGGGATGAAAAAGCAGGAATGAAACTATTTTCTGAGAAACTATACTGCACACAATGTCATCCAGCCCCTCATTTCACAACTTTTATTGCAGAGAATAACGGTTTATACAATAATTACGAACCGATAGCGGATAAAGGCCGTTTTCGAATTCATTTGGATTCAAATGACATTGGTAAATTCAAAGTTCCATCTTTGCGAAACATCGAATTGACTTTTCCCTACATGCATGATGGAAGTATGAAAACCTTGGATGAAGTCATTGCGCATTATGCGAATGGCGGACAAAAACACCCGAAACAGAATAAGTCCATTGTTCCATTCTTTTTGAATCAAAAGGAGCAAAAGCAATTGATCGCATTCTTAAGATCGTTGACTGATAGCAGTTATTTGCAAAAGTTTGCGGATTAATTTCTTTTTTGTAACCAAATGCGAAAAAGTAATTATGTAATCAAAACAATTCTATAAAACATTGCTACTTTAATCTATTTTTCAAAATTGATTTCACTTGAAAAAGGTAGCTGTTTTTTCATTTCGTATTTGATCTCGAAGGATATATTAAGTTAAGTTTTCATTTTTTATTCATCTAAAACTAGTCCCATGAAAAAATTAATTTTTGGTGTTTCTGTATTAATTAGCACTGCTGTAAATGCACAAGATTCTCAAATCAAAAACTTTAATGAGGATGGATTTGATTTAAGTAAAAACTTCGACGTTCAATTGTTTCAAAATTATTTGACGAAAGAAATGGCAACGGCTTTCCCTTGGATGATCGAAGATACAACGAACAATTATGCGGCAAGAGCGAGATCTCAAGAGGAAGCTGGATTTCCAATATGTTATGGATCCAAACAAGGAGGAATGGTTGATACAAAAAA
This sequence comes from Flavobacteriales bacterium, assembly GCA_947497485.1. Classification (GTDB taxonomy): domain Bacteria; phylum Bacteroidota; class Bacteroidia; order Flavobacteriales_D; family Crocinitomicaceae; genus UBA952. The sequence continues at coordinate 99,714 of CANMHB010000010.1, read as the reverse complement.
TGACGAGTTAGCTGAAGCAAAAAAAATAGTAAATAAATACAAAGAATACCTTTTTAACAGTCCTTATTTTGGAGAAAAAGCACTCAAGAACCTCTACAAAGATTATTCAGCGGTTGCTACCAAACAATATGGGGGATTAGTTCGCTATGGATTAATTGTAGACAATAACATTACACGGGAATCAATCTTGGGGGTTTCAAATAAACTAGTTAATTCCATGTATCAAGAAGAAATTGATCTAGTTGATTCTTTAGTGATAAACAATTATGGCAACCACATGAAAATTGACCCTGGTTTTGATATCGGTTGTGTCAACTACGTCAAAGAAAAAACGGAATCCAAGAAAATTCCATGGGTTGATGGCCAGGCACATTATCATTTTTCAATTAGTTCAAAAGATGGTATGCCTCGCAAAGAAACCATTGAAGAAATTATCGAAGAGCGATTCGACTATTTGGATTCTCTTGGACTACCTTTGACGATTAGCAGGTATTACATCAAAGTGATTATAGAAGGTGAAATGACGTATTTGATTTTGGCTTTGGATAATTAAATTTGATATATTTGTTGTCATAACCAAATATAAACGTTTTGTGAAATTGCTTGTTTTGAAAGGTGTAATTCAATATTCAATTAAAATTGTTTCTTTATTTATTGTCTTGATTTTAATGAATTCTTGTGACTCTAAAGTTGAAAATCTTAAGAATAAGGAAATGATGGATTACATTTTATTACTTGAAGAAGCAGTAGATTCTCTAAATCAAAAAGTTGATTCTCTAAATTCAAGGGTAATTTCATTGGAAGAATATAGAACGAATGAAATTCTATCTAAAAGCTCTTGTTTTTCGGATGTCCCTACTGAAGGGAAAAAAATCGTATGCCCAAATTGCAACGGAGAAGGGAGTAAATATGAGGTCTGTGGCAATTGTCGTGGTTCTGGTTACTCCGGCAATTCTAAATGTTACAGGTGCAATGATAGATACTCTTCAGGTCCTGTAGGCTATAGAAATAGCACTTGTAGCGTTTGTAATGGAAGAGGAAGAATCAATGAATATGAATAAGTGTTTTCAGATGGGGAAATTATTTCTATAGTCTTTAACTGAGTAAAAGTTGGTTCGTTGATTAAATCACTTTGACCTAAAACAATTTATAAATTTCCATTTTTCATCTCAAATATCCTTATTAACTTCACATCATGGCGTTTTTCCGAACAATTTCTAATATCGGCGAAGGCTTGTATAAAGAAAAGGGTTCTAAATTTTATGGATTTGCGATACCTTGTAGTTCAGAAGATGAGGCTAAAGTTCATTTAAACAAGCTTAGGAAAGAACATCATTTGGCCGTGCACGTCTGTTACGCCTTTCGATTTGGAAGTGATATGAAAACTTACCGATCAAGCGATGACGGAGAACCATCTAATTCCGCAGGACCACCAATTCTCGGACAGATTCAATCGTTTGATTTAACAAATGTTTTGGTTGCAGTTGTTCGATATTACGGAGGAACAAATTTGGGCGTTGGCGGATTGATTAATGCTTATCGGACGGCAGCGAAATTGGCCATTGAAAATGTTGAAATTATAGAAGACGAGGATAAACAACAAATCCGTGTTTTGTTTCCTTATGAAAGAATGCCACAAGTTATGCAGATTGTAAAATCAGACAATATAACTATTCTGGAACAGAATTTTGATACAAATTGTTTTCTGAAGCTTAGCGTTATTTCATCTAATGAATTAGCTATAACACAATTCAAAAATTTGAATGGGGTTGAATTGGTGGAAGTTTAGCAACTGCTCAAAAACTATTTAGGTTCAATTTGATTTAAATTCTTTTATTGCATCTTTCAAACTACAAACAGTGATGTTTTCTTGAAGTTTGTAGCTTTCCGAATTTATTGGGGCAACGATGAACGTTTGATGAGGTTGTAATATTTCCAATGCACGATAAAATCCTTTTGTGGGTTGCGGTGCAGTTGATGCTTTTGAATAAATAAAAACAAAAACGTGCAAATTGAAATACCAACTTTCAATTTGCATGATAATTAGTTTAGCCTAATCCCCAACTCCTTCAATTGTTTTTCATCCAAAGGAGAAGGTGCGTCAATCATGGTATCGCGACCGCTGTTGTTTTTCGGGAAAGCAATGTAATCACGAATGGATTCCGAACCACCCATGGTAGCAACCAAACGATCCAACCCAAAGGCCAAACCACCGTGTGGAGGCGCACCGTATTCGAATGCATTCATCAAGAATCCGAACTGCGCTTGTGCTTCTTCTTTCGTGAAACCCAATAAATCAAACATTTGTGATTGCAAATCCCTGTCGTGGATACGAATCGAACCACCGCCCAATTCAACGCCGTTCATTGCTAAGTCATACGCATTCGCACGAACTTTTCCAGGTTCGGTTGAAATCAAATGAAAATCTTCCGGTTTCGGTGACGTAAACGGATGGTGCATAGCGTGGTAACGGTCGTTTTCTTCATCCCATTCCAACAACGGAAAATCCAACACCCACAAGGGCTTGAAAACTTCTGGATTACGCAATCCTAATGTCGTTCCGAGATGCAAACGCAATTCATTCAATTGCTTGCGTGTTTTCTCCAAATCTCCACACAACAACAAAATCAAGTCGCCCGGCTGCGCGTTTGCACGTGTCGCCATCGCTTTTAAATCTTCTTCCGAATAGAATTTATCTACCGATGATTTGAAAGTCCCGTCTGTGTTGTATTTGATGTAAACCAATCCTTTGGCACCGATTTGTGGTCGTTTCACCCATTCGGTTAGTTCATCTAATTGCTTGCGAGTGTATTCTGAGCAACCCGGTGCACTGATTCCGATAACTGCTTCTGCGCTATCAAAAACCACAAAATTCTTTCCGTGTGCTAAATCGGTCAAATCCACGAACTCCATTCCGAAACGGATGTCTGGTTTGTCTGAACCGTATTTTTCCATAGCTTCGTCGTATGTCATCCTCGGGAAAGCATCCTCAAATTCTACCCCACGAACCGTTTTGAATAAGTGTTTAATCAAGCCTTCGAACATTTCCAAAATATCGTTTTGCTCCACAAATGCCATTTCACAGTCGATTTGCGTAAACTCAGGTTGTCTATCGGCACGTAAATCTTCGTCGCGGAAACATTTCACGATTTGGTAGTAACGGTCGAAACCGGAAACCATCAATAACTGCTTGAACGTTTGCGGCGATTGCGGCAATGCGTAAAATTGTCCTTCGTTCATACGGCTAGGCACCACGAAATCACGCGCACCTTCCGGCGTAGATTTAATCAAAACAGGAGTTTCAACGTCTAAAAAGTCTTTTGAATCCAAATATTTACGTGTTTCCAATGCCACTTGATTACGCAAACGCAATTTATGCAAGACCGGATTTCTTCTCAAATCCAAATAACGGTATTGCATACGTATTTCGTCGCCACCGTCTGTTTCATCTTCAATCGTAAATGGAGGCAATTTCGCTGCGTTCAGGATTTTCAATTCCGTCACATTGATTTCGATTTCTCCGGTAGGCATGTTTTTGTTCTTGCTACTGCGTTCAATCACAATTCCCGTCACTTGAATGACAAATTCACGGCCTAATTTTCGAGCTTGTTCGCACAAATCTGCATTCACTTCCATATTGAAAGCCAACTGTGTGATGCCATAACGATCACGTAAATCCGTGAAGGTCATTCCACCTAAATCTCTTGAACGTTGCACCCATCCGGCCAAAGTAACCGAAGTTCCAACGTGTTCCATTCTTAATTCTCCACAAGTGTGCGTGCGATACATATGCTAAATTTGAGGTGCAAAAGTAAGAAACTTAGCGCGCTTTGTCAATGAAGAAATTTATTAAAGAACCCGCTACTCTGGATTTGCAATCCAGCGATAATTATTCAGTAACCTCAACTTGACAAGTTTCTTTAATTTTTGAAGGATTGCAAATCCCTCTAAGCTGAGCTCGAGATACTATTTTTTTTAGGCAATGCAATAAAATGAAAACCTACTCCCAAGAAAAAATGTGATATACAACAAAAAGTCGTGCGAAAAAGTGTATTTAGAATACGCTTTACCCAATTTTATCAAACCCCGCATAAGCTCTCAACACCTCAGGAATGATTACGCCATCAGCGGTTTGGTGATTTTCCAATAAAGCGGCAACAATTCTCGGCAAAGCAAGCGCAGAACCATTTAAGGTATGGCACAATTGGGATTTTTTATCTTCGTCTTTGAAGCGTAATTTCAAACGGTTCGCTTGGAACGTATCGAAACGGGAAACAGAACTTACCTCCAACCATTTTTCTTGTGCCGCCGAATAAACTTCAAAGTCATAGGTCATCGCAGAAGCAAAACCCATATCACCGCCACATAAACGTAAAATACGGAATTGAAGACCCAATTTTTCAAGTAATCCTTTCACATGTTCCATCATTTCTTCCAGCGCTTTTGCGGTGTTGCTTGGGTGCTCAATCCGAACTATTTCCACTTTGTCAAACTGATGCAAACGGTTCAATCCACGCACATCTTTTCCGTAAGAACCTGCCTCACGTCTAAAACAAGGCGTATAACCAGTCATTTTTATAGAGAAATCAGCAGAAGGTAAAATCACATCACGGTAAATATTCGTCAATGGAACTTCCGCCGTTGGAATCATGTAAAAATCATCTGCCGGCATGTAATACATCTGTCCTTCTTTGTCCGGTAATTGTCCAGTTCCGATGCCACTTGCTTCATTCACCATCAAAGGAGCTTGAATTTCTTCATACCCCGCTTTTGATGCTTCTTCCAAAAAGAAAGAAATTAATGCGCGTTGCAATTTTGCACCTTTTCCACGATAAAATGGAAATCCTGCTCCTGTGACTTTAACGCCAAGTTCGAAGTCGATTAAATCATATTTTTTTGCCAAATCCCAGTGTGGAAGAGCTTCAAAATCAAATGTCGGTGTTGAACCGAATTCAAAAACAGTTTCATTGTCGTTAGCATCTCTACCAGCAACAACTTGTTCGTTCGGAACATTTGGAAGTGTGTAAAGTAACTTGGTAATTTCAGCCTCAAGGCTATCCACTTTGGTTTTTAAAGTAGATTCATTCGCTTTAAGTTCTGTTGTTTTTTCCTTCAACGCATTAGCTTCTACAGTCTGCCCAGATTTATATAAATCACCTATTTTTTTCGCAAACTGATTTAATTCGGCAGAAATTCCATCCATTTCTGTTTTAGCTCCGCGCCATTCTGCATCAAGTTTAATAATGGTATCTAACGTTTCTTCTGCATGAAGATGTCGTTTGCTCAATCCTTTCAGAATTCCATCTTTGTCGGTGCGAATGCGTTGAATCTCTAACATGTTGGGTTTAATTTTTACAGCCGCAAAAATAATGAAAAGTGGTGATAATTTTTCGAGGAGCATTTAGTTCGAAAAAACTTATTAAATCCTTAATCGCGAATTGTAAAGAAATTTATATCTTCAACATTAAAATTGATAACCATGAAAAATTTAATTTGCCTACTATCATTTTCGTTTTCCATTTTAACTGTTTTTGCAACAGAATTGAACTATAATTGGAAAGCAAACACCGCTTATAACTTTAATGCCACTGTCGTAGATAACATTTCCACCTCCGCTATGGGAATGAATATCAATGAAAAATATACCACGACCATCGATTTCACTTTATTTATTCAATCTGTTCAGCCCAATGGAACTGCAAGTGGAAGAATGTATGTGACAAATTTTAATGTGAAAAACAGCTCAGGAGTATCGGTAGCATCTTTGTTGAATTTACCGAAAGATGCTGTTAAAAGTGAATTTCAGGTAGATAAAAAAGGAAATTTTACCTTTTTGAAAAAGGTTTATTTGGTTACAACTCCAACCTCAAACGTATTGGTTTATGCCAACGCAGATGAAAATGGTGCGAGCACCGGAATGCAAGTTGGAGAGGAAAAAGTAGATGCCTACGCAGAGTTTGATCCAAAAACTGGAAAGTTGAAGGCAGGATATAGTGTTACAACAATTAAAACACCAAAAAAAGTAACGGTCAAAGAAAACGAAGAAAGCGATGAAATTGATGTTTTTCCATATGATTTTTTGAGCTGTATGGCCCTTCCTGAAGGCGATATGCATGTTAACGATCAATTTAAAGTGAAAGCAGGCATGTATACTGTTGATGGAATAGTAAAATCAGTGGTTAGTCCCTTAATGGTTATTGAAGAAAATATTTCTACAGATAAAAATGCAGACATGTTTCAAGGTTCTGCCAGTGGTCAATCTGGAGACGGAACACAGCAATTTAACATGGAAGGATTTGGTGGAGAATCAGATATGGAATTAACAACGGAAGACCAAGAAGCAATGGGAATGGCAAAAGCTGCAGCTCCAAATATGGATGGAAAATTAACAAGCTCGTTTGACTTTGTAAATGGCATGTTTTCGAATGTTAAAGGAAATATCAATACCTCTATTGACATGATGGGAGTTACCATGAAAGTAAATTCTGTAATCGATATGAAGCGTAAGTAATTACAAATAGGTAAAGCAAATCCAATGGCAAAAAAAGAAAAAGTCTACGTTCTCGATACATCTGTTTTATTGCACGATCACCAAGCAATTACCAATTTTGAAGACAACCTCGTTGCAATACCTATTACGGTTTTGGAGGAATTGGACAAATTCAAACTCGGAAATGACACCAAGAATTTCTCTGCCCGCGAGGTAATTCGTTTTATTGATAAACTTTCAGGAAGTGGCTCGTTGCAAGAATGGATTCCACTTGGAAAAGGACTTGGGAAGTTTCGCGTTATCATGGAAACCTCAGCAAATTCCTTGGATGCAGAGGCAGTTTACTCCTCTACCAAAAACGACCATAAAATCATCAATGCGGCCATTTCTTTGATGGAAAAGGAACCAAAAAAGAGTGTAGTTTTAGTAACTAAAGATATTAATCTTCGGATAAAAGCGAAAGCACTTGGCGTAATTGCGGAGGATTATGCGACCGGAAAAGTGGCGCTTCAGAATGTGCAAGATTCAAGTTTTTATTCCATTGAAGGCGTTGACTCTGAAGTGATTCGTGAAATATTTTTGAAAGGCTGTGTAAGCGAAAATGGTATTCTCGGAAGAAAGAAACATACAAATGGTTACTACATTCTAAAGAACGGAAAAAATTCTTCACTTGCTTTTTACGATCATGTGAACGACCAAATTGTTCGAATTGAAAAGGAGTTTGTTTATGGTGTTAAACCAAAAAATGCCGAGCAAGCATTTGCTTTTCATGCACTATTGAATCCAGAGATAAAATTAGTTGCACTTCAAGGCGTTGCTGGAACTGGAAAAACCTTATTGGCACTTGCTTCAGCGCTGGAACAAAACAAGCAATTTGATCAGGTGATTTTAGCCCGACCGATTGTTCCACTTTCTAACAAAGACATCGGATTTTTACCAGGTGATGCCAACGATAAAATTGGGCCATACATGGAACCGCTTTGGGACAATTTGAAATTTATCAAATCTCAGTTTGGCGAGAATGAGAAAAAGCACAAAGCAATCGTTGAGATGCAAGAGTCCGGTAAAATCATCATTACACCCTTAGCATTCATTCGAGGAAGAAGTTTGTCGAATATCATGTTTATCATTGATGAAGCACAAAACTTAACGCCACACGAAGTTAAAACCATCATCACGCGTGCTGGAGAGAACACGAAAATTGTATTCACAGGAGACGTTCATCAAATTGATACACCTTATTTGGATGAAAACTCAAATGGATTGGCTTACCTCATTGATCGTTTGAAAGGTCAGCCATTATTTGCAAACGTCAAATTGGAAAAAGGTGAGCGTTCTGAATTGGCTAATTTGGCAAATGATTTGTTGTAAGTTCGAATCAATCGAAATCTATAATTATTGGAACAACGTATCTTGAATCAACTGCATTACCGTTGATTTTTGCAGGAATCCATTTGGGCATTTTTTTCAACATTTGAAAGGCAGATCTGTCGAATTCGGGACAACCTATTATTCCCCTTAAAATTTCAAAGCCCCAACATTCCCCGTTTTTACCAACCACAAATTTTACAATTATTCGACCATCACAATCCATTTCGACATAATTAGAGGGATAAACTAAATTTTCCCGAATAAACTTTAATAATTCGGTTTGTCCACCTGGAAATGAAGCATCTTCGTCGACAAATGTATAAATGCTATCCGTCACTTTTACATCTTTTAAGTCCTCCATTTTTTGACCGAATACTGTAAAGGCATTCAAAGAGAAAACCAATCCAGACAAAATAATTCGCAAATTCATAGAATTCAGTATTCGGTTTTTGGATAAACGATTAATTTGCCGAAAAATTGTTTTTTCCGATTTCAACGGTGTTTCTAACATCAATTGTTTCGCATCGAACAAACAATAATTACCTTTGTTAAAATTCAAATGGTTTTATGTTGTATTGCATTGATTTACTGAATAGAAAACGTTTTCCTACGCTTGAGGTAAAAATCGGAAAACTTGAAATGGGAGGAAATAATCCCATTCGTTTGCAGTCAATGACAACTACCGATACGATGGACACGCAAAAATCAGTTGAACAATCCATTCGCATGATTGATGCCGGTTGTGAACTCGTTCGATTGACGGCTCCTAGCAAAAATGAAGCAGAAAACCTTGGTTTAATTCGTTCCGAACTTAATAAATTGGGATACGATGCTCCATTGGTGGCAGACATTCATTTTACACCAAATGCAGCTGAAATTGCCGCGAAACTTGTTGAAAAAGTTCGTGTGAATCCAGGCAATTACGCGGATAAAAAGAAGTTTGAGGAAATTGAATACACCGACGAAAGTTACCTAGCAGAGCTGAAACGAATTGAGGAGAAATTCACTCCGTTGGTGTTGCTATGCAAGGAACATGGAACAGCGATGCGCATTGGAACAAACCATGGTTCACTTTCAGATCGAATTTTGAGTCGTTATGGAGATACACCAGAAGGAATGGTTGAATCAGCAATGGAATTTATTCGAATTTGTGAGAAAAACGATTTTCATCAGTTGGTGATTTCTATGAAGGCGAGTAATACGCTAGTCATGGTTCAAGCATACCGTTTGTTAGCCTCTGAGATGTTGAAAAATGGACGAAATTATCCACTTCATTTAGGTGTTACCGAAGCCGGAGATGGTGAGGATGGACGAATAAAATCGGCCGTTGGAATTGGGGCGTTGCTTGAAGATGGTTTGGGTGATACCATTCGTGTTTCCCTAACTGAAGAACCTGAATTTGAAATTCCCGTTGCCAAAAAACTTGCTGAAAAATTCAATAAAACGAATATTTATCCTTTGCCTGAATTTGATGGTAAGCTTCCTTACAATCCTTTCTCTTATGAGAGAAGAAATTCAACGGAAATACACAATATTGGAGGAAAACACGTGCCGGTTGTAATTGCTGATTGCTCGAAGAAAGAACAAATTACACCCGCTAATTTTTATGGTTTTGGTTACAATTATTCCGTTCAATTGGATAAATGGAACCTTCAAGATTTGGCTGCAGATTATGTTTACATCGGGCAAAATAAATTGGATTTTGAAGTTCCAGGAACGTTGGGTGTAATCTGTGATTATGAAAATTGGATAGCAACTTACTCCAATAAAGTTGGGTATTATCCACTTATCACTTCCGAAAATTTATCAAAAATTAATTCAGACCAAATCGCTTTTTGTTTGGTTAAAGCCGAAGAAGCTTTGCCGGAATCAATTGATAAATTCAAAAATTTGATTTTGGTTCTGGATACTTGCTATTCCAACAAGACCCAATTATTCAGAAACTTTTTCATCAATTTGGCAAACAAAGGAATTCAGAATCCGGTGATTTTGCATTTTAACTCGACGGAAAAGGATGCAGAAACATTTCAATTGTATGTTTCGAGTGATGCGGGATCTGTTTTGATTGATGGTTTTGGAGACGGACTTTGGATTTCCGCTGAACAGCCTGCCACGTTGGTCAATTCGACTGCGTTTGGAATTCTTCAGGCTACACGAACCCGAATTTCAAAAACAGAATATATTTCTTGTCCTTCATGCGGCCGAACGCTATTTGATTTGCAGGAAACAACGTCTAAAATCCGAGAACGAACTTCACATTTAAAAGGAGTGAAAATTGGGATTATGGGGTGCATCGTAAATGGTCCGGGTGAAATGGCAGATGCCGATTATGGTTATGTTGGAACTGGGCCCGGTAAAATTAATTTATACAAAGAGAAAACAGTCGTTCGAAAAAATGTTCCAGAAGCTGAAGCTGTTCAAGCTCTAATCGATCTGATTAAGGAACATGGTGATTGGGTGGAAGTTTTGAATTGAGGAAAATTAAAAATTCCCAAGTCTATTTTCTAAGTGATTAATGGCTTTTTGATAAGTTTGGACATTTCTTACTATCAGAAATAGGTAAATATCCATAGGAATATTAATCAATAATAGGTAATACATAAACCATTCTTTTTGAACTCCGAAATAACAAAAGATGGAGATTACATGTGCAAATATCACAAGATTGATATTTCGTTTTAAGTTTTTGGAATAAATTGATTTACAAATTTCCAACTCATTTAGAAGTTCTCTTTTATCGAAAATATCCAAGGTGTCAAAGTAAGCGTCCAAATCTAAATTTGATGGAATGGCATTCAATATTCTAGCTTCAGTTTTCATGATAATTAAATTTAAGAGGGTTAATTTGTGTGAGATTCAACTTGCGACGGCAAGTTGAATCTGTATTTGGTCGAAGTTGTTTTCATTTAGGTATTCCAACAACTTTCGATACCTATTTTGTTTTGGGTTTCTTGAGAAGGCGGCCCTTATATTTTCGTCTGATTTTATTATTTCAAGGGTTAGGTTTGTGTTTTTGTAGTGCCCGGTAAGAATTATTATTCCCGGTTGGGCTGGTAGAGACTCAATTATTTTTTGATAATTGAGTTTTGTTGTGTCGAGATCTTTAATTAGATCATACGTTTTTCCAGTTTTGTTTTTTTCCGAAACTCCCGTTTCGATTCTTTTGTGATAGATCTTGAAGATTTTCTCAGTGCCTTTAATCGGCTTAATTGGTTTTTGTTTCATTTATTTGGGTTTATTGGTTACTTGTTTTTAATAAATAAATCCGATAGGATTGGCGACAAAATAATTTTACATCTTGCAGTCTTTTTAAACAATAAGAGGCATGGCCTCTGGTTTTAGGCAATAAAATCTAAATGAAAATTTGTGGATCGAATAGTATAACGAAAGTTGTTTCCGTTTATAACAGAAATCAGGAAAAAAAATTAAAAATCTTATAGAAGAACTTTAGAAATAGGTGGACTAATTAAGGTTAAAACCATATGTGTTCAGTGGTTTTGTTGATTCCACTTTTTTATCTATCACTTTAGATTAGTTGTTCAGCCTTCGTTTGAACCTCAAGATTATTTTGTAAAATATAACTTGTTGCAGCCCTCACGTGTTACTGTAAATGTATTTGTCCATTTTAGACTTCCGCATATAGCAGTATATTTATATGTGCCAGCTTCTAGTCTAACTGTAATCATAGCATCTCCCGTGTCGCCACAACTAGGAATGAAATTTGGATCTGAGAAATATTTAGTTAAAGTTCCAATAAAAAGATCACCAATATACACATCTATGTATCCTATACTTTGTTTAGTGTAAAACGAAACCGTACCCTCATCGTCATTTTTTTGATAATTTCTCCAGTTAACTTCTTCGGTAGTACTGAAATTGTTTAAGTTAATATTGTAAAAGCAGAAAGAACTTGAACTGCACTCTCCTTCCATGAGGCTAAATTTCTTAACTCTTGAAGGAAGGCGATCAAAACATACTGTAAACCTTGATTTAGTGCCTTTGTAAATATACCTAGGATTTTGTTTTGATGATAAATCAGTCGATTTACCATAATAAATTTCTCCGGTTTCCAAATCAACCAACCGATAGTCCTCCATCCAAATAGAATAATATTTTTGATTCGCGTTTGTCATGTCGTATGTGAAATAAAAACATGTATTATTTCCAAAATGAGCCATGTAGTCTAAGGTTAGTTCAGGTTTTTCCGTCATATATACTCCCATTTCATAAGTTTTATCTTTATCGTAATATTCAAAACTACCTTCATTTGAAGAATTTTCGTAAGAATTATACAATGTATTTAATGGAATAGCATACTCTTTTTTAAATTGAAGTAGTAATTCTAAATAAGATTTTGGAATGGCAAAATTTAAATTTTGCCCTTCTGTAAGCTGACTAACTGAAATCCCAATAAGCTCACCTTTTGAATTCATAACAGGACCGCCGCTACTTCCGGGTGAAATTGGTGCAGTCATTTGAATCAACTTGTAGCCATCAAAATCCCTCATGCCACTGACAATTCCATCTGATATTGTGGCGGGCAATCCTTTTGGACTTCCGATTACATATAGTTGTTGTCCTGGGCTAACAGATTCTTTTGCCATTGTCAAAGAGGGTTTATTCAATTGAGAAACCTTAAGAAGTATTAAATCTACATTTTGATCTGCAGCAACGTATCCCTCTATTTCGAACTTTGCTGTAGAGTTATTTGAAAAACAAAATGCTTCCGATGCACCTTCAATTACATGGTAATTGGTTGCGATAATATTTGGTGCAACAAAAAATCCTGAACCTAATCCATTGTCTGTTTCTATAGTAACTGTAGAACCAACTGTATTTTTATAAACTCCAGTTGCATCTTGTGAAAAACTATGGATACTAATCGTAAATAACAGAGAGGAAAATATAAGTTTCATATCAAACATTATTTAATTTTTCATAATTCACAAATTAAAGTAATCGAAAATACAAAAAAAATATAATTAAAGTTTTGTCAATTCCAATTTTGTATCCCCTGCCGCTTCAATTTCAGTAATGAAAGCACCTTCGTTAAGTTGGGTGAATAGGATGTCATTTGCTAAGACTTCATCGCAGATATAGCCTTTGTTCTGCGTAATTGCAGCTTGAATTTCGGGTGTTGTATCCACTTGAATTAAAATGCGATCGACTACATCAAAACCACTGTCTTTCCGCAAATTTTGAACACGATTAACGATTTCTCGGGCAATTCCTTCAGATTTTAATTCATCTGAAATGGTAATATCCAAAGCCACGGTCAAGCCATTTTCACTCGCAACCAACCAACCTGGAATGTCTTGCGCATTGATTTCGAAATCACTTAAATCAAGTTGAATTTCCGTGCCTTCGACAGTTCCTGACCAACCATTATTTTGTTCAATTTGAGCAATATCGTCTTGGCCAAAACCTTTCACAAGCTCTGAAATCGCTTTCATTTGTTTACCGTATTTCGGGCCAATGGTTTTGAAGTTTGGTTTAATACTTTTTACCAACATTCCGGCACCACCGTTCAAAAGTTCAAGTTCTTTTACGTTGACTTCAGACAAAATCAAATCTTGAACATGCTTGAGATTCTCACCGATCGTTTGATTCAACACAGGAATCATGATTTTCTGCAAAGGCTGACGAACGCGGATGTTTTGCTTTTTTCGCAATCCAAAAACCATGGAGCACGTTTGTTGAGCAAGTTCCATTTGATTTTCTAAGGTTTTGTCTATCCAAGATTCGTTTACGTTTGGAAAATCAGCAAGGTGAACTGAAGAAACAGAATTTTTACCTGTTGCAGCATTCAAATCCAAAAACAATTGATCCATATAAAATGGTGCGATTGGCGCAGCAAGAATGGAAACAGTTTCCAGACAAGTATAGAGTGTTTGATAAGCGCACAATTTATCCTTCGGATCATCATTTTTCCAGAATCTTCGTCGGCAAAGGCGAACATACCAATTGGACAACTGCTCGGTTACAAAATCCTGAATTTCCCTTCCGGCTTTCGTCGGTTCATATTCTGCGTATACCTGATCCACTTCTTTAATTAGCGAATGTAATCTGGAAAGCACCCAACGATCAATTTCAGGTCGTTCATTCAACGGAACTTCCGATTCGGAAAAATTAAATCCATCGATGTTGGCGTAAAGCGCAAAGAAAGAATAGGTGTTGTAAAGCGTTCCAAAGAATTTGCGCTGAACTTCGGTAATTCCTTCCAAATCAAATTTCAGGTTATCCCAAGGTTGCGCATTTGTAATCATGTACCAACGAGTCGCGTCAGGACCATATTTTGAAAGCGTCGTAAACGGATCAATGGCATTTCCAAGACGTTTAGACATTTTTAGTCCATTTTTGTCTAAAACGAGTCCATTTGAAACAACATTTTTGTAGGCGACAGAGTCAAAAACCATGGTCGCAATCGCATGTAAAGTATAAAACCATCCGCGTGTTTGGTCAACTCCTTCTGCAATAAAATCGGCAGGATATCCTGTTCTGTTTTCTACAAGTTCTTTATTTTCAAAAGGATAATGCCATTGTGCGTATGGCATTGCTCCTGAATCAAACCATACGTCTATTAGGTCTGCCTCGCGTTTCATCGGTTTTCCTGAAGGAGAAACCAAAATGATTTGGTCCACGAAATTTTTGTGAAGGTCTATTTGAGCGTAATTTTCATCTGACATATTTCCGATTTGGAAATCTGCCAAAGGATTCACGTTCATAAAACCTGCTTGAACGGCTTTTTCAGTTTCTGATTTCAATTGTTCTACTGAACCAATGCAGATTCGTTCATCACCTTCTTCCGTCGACCAAATTGGAATAGGAATTCCCCAATAACGAGAACGAGAAAGGTTCCAGTCGTTCGCATTTTCCAGCCATTTTCCGAAGCGTCCTGTTCCTGTTGATTCCGGTTTCCAGTTGATGGTGTTGTTCAATTCCACCATTCTTTCTTTTTTATCGGTAACGCGAATAAACCACGAATCGAGCGGATAATATAAAACGGGTTTGTCAGTTCTCCAGCAGTGCGGGTAATTGTGCTCGTATTTTTCGACTTTGAAAGCTTTATTTTCTTCTTTTAATTTGATGGCAATTTGAACATCTACCGATTTTTCAGGTTCCGTTCCTTCGTCGTAATATTCGTTTTTCACATACATTCCTGCGAAATCGCTTACTTCCGGACGAAAACGACCTTGCAAATCAACTAATGGAACCAAATTATCATTTTCATCACGGACCAACATCGGCGGAACCCCAGCTTCTTTTGCCACTTTCGCATCATCCGCACCGAACGTTGGCGCTGTATGCACGATTCCTGTTCCATCTTCGGTAGTTACGAAATCACCCGGAATTACCACAAACGCTTTTTCTGGATTCTCCGCTGGCAAGCAATAAGGTAAAAGTTGTTCATATTTGATTCCGACCAAATCAGACCCTAGACACGTTCCAGTGATGAAATACGGAATTGTTTTGTCGCCAGGCTTGTAAGAAGTCAAATCATCTACTGATTCAACCGCTTTAAATCCTTTTCCGAATTGATAACCGACCAAATTTTTCGCAAGAATAACATTAATTCGTTCGAATGTATATTGATTGTAGGTTGAAACAAGCGCGTATTCAATGTTCGGCCCGACTGTTAAGGCCGTGTTTGAAGGCAAGGTCCACGGGGTGGTTGTCCAGGCGAGGAGGTAGATATTTAACTTCTCCCCTTGAGGGGAGATTGAGTGGGGTGACGTCATCCCCATGCGTCCCCCTGCAAAGAGGGAAGTTTCCTCGCTTGAGGGAGAATTAAAAAGTGGGATATCCTCTGAATTCGTAATTTTAAACATCGCCACCACCGTCGTATCCTTCACATCTTTGTAGCACCCCGGTTGATTCAATTCGTGGGAAGAAAGTCCAGTTCCTGCCTTCGGAGAATAGGGTTGAATCGTGTATCCTTTGTAAAGTAAATTCTTATTATACAATTGTGACAAAAGCCACCAAACGGATTCCATATATTTTGGTTCGTAGGTAACATATGGATTTTCCATATCTACCCAATAACCCATTTTTTCAGTCAAATCGTTCCAGATGTCAGTGTAACGCATAACCGCTTTTTTACACGCATCGTTGTATTCGTCAATTGAAATCTTTGTTCCAATATCTTCTTTGGTAATTCCAAGTTCTTTTTCAACGCCTAATTCAACTGGGAGGCCATGGGTATCCCAACCGGCTTTACGTTTTACTTGAAAACCTTTAAGTGTTTTGTATCGACAAAAAATATCCTTGATGGAGCGCGCCATAACGTGGTGAATACCTGGTAAACCATTGGCAGAAGGCGGACCTTCGAAGAAAACAAACGAGGGATTTCCTTCTCGTGAGGAAATTGATTGCTCGAAAATAGCATCATTTTTCCATCGGTTTAATACTTCATCTGCAACATTTGGAAGATTGAGTCCTTTGTATTCCTGGTATTTTTTCGCCATGATTTTCTTTATCGAGCTGCAAAGTTAAAACAAATAAAAAGTTCAACCTAAATGCAGTACAAAAACATAGTTCCATCTAGATTTTCAATTTGTCAAGGTTGGATTATTGACAAGACGAATAAGAGATTTAAAGACATTCGTTACTTTTGCACAAAATTTATTCTATGTCCAACGCTTTCTTTAATGTTCCGGTTGCGAAAAATGAGCCGGTAAAAGCATATGCTCCGGGTTCAGCTGAACGAACCTCTCTTCTTGCGAAATACAATGAAATGTATAACCAAGAGCCAATTGACATTCCGATTTATATTGGTTCAGAGGAAATTAGAACTGAAAATAAGAAAAAATTGTCGGCTCCGCATGATCACCAAAAAGTGTTGGGTTATTATAATGTTGGAACAGCTGGACACGTAGAAAAAGCAATTGAGTCAGCATTGAATGCAAGAAAAAAATGGGCTGCAATGCCATGGGAAGATCGTGCTGCAATCTTTTTGAAAGCTGCCGATTTACTGGCTGGACCATTCAGAGATAAAATGAATGCTGCCACCATGTTAGCGCAATCTAAGAACGTTTTTCAAACTGAAATTGATGCTGCATGTGAATTAATTGACTTCTTCCGATTCAATGTTCAATACATGACTCAGATTTATAAAGATCAACCAGAATCGTTGCCAGGAATGTGGAATCGATTGGAATATCGTCCGTTGGAAGGATTTGTATTTGCATTGACGCCGTTCAACTTTACGTCAATCGCAGCTAATTTATCTGCTGCTCCAGCGATGATGGGTAACGTTGTGGTTTGGAAACCAGCTGAATCACAAATCTATTCGGCTCAGGTAATTATGGAATTATTCAAAGCTGCAGGTGTTCCGGATGGTGTAATCAACATGGTTACTGTTAGCGGACAAACTGCAGGAGAAGTTATTTTCAAACACAAAGACTTTGCTGGGTTGCATTTTACCGGTTCAACTGGTGTTTTCAGAAACCTTTGGAGACAAATAGGTGAAAACCTTGAAAATTACAAAGGTTATCCACGAATTGTAGGAGAAACTGGAGGAAAAGATTTTATCATAGCTCACAAATCTGCTGTTCCTGCTGAGGTCGCAACGGCAATGTCACGTGGAGCATTCGAATTCCAAGGACAAAAATGTTCGGCTGCATCAAGAGCTTATATTCCATCGAATATTTGGCCAGAGGTAAAACGTATTTTCACTGAACAAGTGAATTCGTTCAAAATGGGATCTCCGGATGATACGAGTAATTTCGTTAATGCCGTAATCGATGAACGCGCTTTCGATAAGATTTCAAGTTATATTGATTATTGTAAAGCTCAATCGGATGCGGAAATCATCACAGGAGGAAACTATGACAAATCAAAAGGATATTTTATTGAACCAACTACAGTTGTTACAACTAGTCCGAAATTCAGAACGATGTGTGAGGAAATTTTTGGACCAGTACTTACGGTTTATGTTTACGATGCAGATAAATTTGAAGAAACCCTTGATTTAGTGGACCAAACCTCCGAATACGCTTTGACGGGTTCTATTTTATCACAAGATCGCTACGCTATAAATTTAGCAACGAAAAAACTAGAAAACGCAGCCGGAAATTTCTACATCAACGATAAACCAACCGGGGCAGTTGTTGGACAGCAACCATTTGGCGGTGCTAGAGGTTCTGGAACCAATGACAAAGCTGGAGCGATGATGAATCTTTTGCGATGGGTTTCTGCAAGAACAATCAAAGAGACTTTTGTTCCACCAACTGATTACAGGTATCCGTTTTTAGGTTAAGAATTATCAATTAAATTTTAGTCCCCGAGTCGATGAGATTTCGGGGATTTTTTATTTCTACAGGGATGTAACAAATCACAGTGTCCTCGTTTTATAGGTGTTTAATAAATGAGTATGAGTATAGATTACCTAATCAGCAATTATGAAAATTTTTTGTTTGTTTTCGTTTCTAATCAGCGTATTTATTTCATTTTCTCAAGATAATCCGTTTGTTTACTTCGTTCCTTCTGAGAAAGATTCCATTGGGATTGATTTCGTCTATTTGCTGCAAGATGAATCAAACGAAATTCGTCTACTAAAAATAAACAATGATTTGAAGTATGAATACATTGTTTACAGCAGTGATGGCAATGTTCTTTGTGATTATTACCAAGGTAACTATTTCAACTACAAGAATTTTAATTTAACAACAAAAATCGCAAAGAATTATTTAATTGTTAAATCCGATTCTTTAGTTTTCGCATTAGATAATTTTTCGGCAGAAAAACATTCCGACCAATATATTCAATTGGATATTCAATCACAATTAAATGGTTTAATTTTTAAGGGTGGTGTTTTTTATAAAAATAAATTTGACGCTTTTTTAAAAATAAATCCTGTTCTAAGTCCAATTCAAGATTCAAGATTCAATTTCGCATGGTATCGATTTCCAAATACAGGAAAACCATTAATTAATGGCAAGTGCTCGGCGGAAGATGATTTGGATTGTTTGTGTTCTGCATTGACATATAATGCAAATTCAGATAAAGAAAAGTCAGATCGGATTGCAGAATTCATTATCAATCGTTTTAGGTATAATCGAGGAGATACCTCGCAACAAAATATAAAAGGGTTGGTATTTGGAAAAGAGAAAGAGGCTGTTTGCGAAGGTTATAGCAGAGTCTATAATGATCTAATGAGCAGGGCCAAGATCCCTGTTCGATATGTTACTGGCGCAGTTCGCGATGAAGTTTATAACATCTTTTATTCGGGTTTTAGTCATGCCTGGAATGAAGTTATTTTAGATGGAAAGCCATATGTATTGGATGTAACATGGTCTGATGATCTGTATTCCAAATGGTATTTGAAATCACCTCAAGAAATGTTTCTTTCTCATTTCAATACTGAAAAACCCGATTCATCTTGGCAAATTAATTTGAAAAAAAGTATGTACGATTTTAAGAATCAGCCATATATTTCCAATTTGGAAAAAGGTGCGTTGGAAAAAATAAAGTTCCTTGATAAAACAGAACCAATTCAATTTGCAGATAAAAAATTTGTATTGAATTTTAGCAAACCATTAAACGTTATTGATGTTAGTCGAGCAAATTTATCATACCCTTTTGTTCGATTTTCATCTGAAGGCAATGGCATAGCAAGTAAATCTATCGCTAACGAAGGTAAATTGGTAAAAACAGAAAGAAAAAACAATATTGAAATTCAACTACCTGAAAAGATTAATAATATAAGTGTATCGATTGATGGAATTGGAACAATAAAATACATTGTTTTTAATGGTTCGGAGGCTGATTTTTATCGTTTTTTCATTGATAATATTGATGATAAAAGTTCCTATTCCGTTGCAATGGCTTTTTTGGCGTGTGCAAAATTAAATGATGAAAAACTCTTTAAAACATTAAAACCTTACCTTGCGAATTCTAAACTTACGTTCCAAGAATTTATGAAGCAAGCCAAAGAAAATAAAGTTTCTGATTTTAAATATGCTTTGTTCAGTGCTTGTCATCACATCGGGTCCTTTAATGGTCATTCATTTCAATATGCCAAGGATGGTGCTGAAAATAAAATATACCTCAAGCAAGATGCTCAAACGAAAAAGTTTTCATTCGCACAATTTTCTCTGTATAGTTGGATTTTCTAACTTGTAAATCTTGAAAATTTTAACCAATCTAAAAAGAGAATTTCACTATTTTTGATTTCACGGATCCAAATTGGACAGTGATTTTCGAAATGTTTAAATTCCAAAGCCTTTGTTTTTTGTTATTTCTTGAATTGTTCAGCACGTTTTCTTTAGCTGGAAACAAAAAGAAATTTAATGATTTTCTCATCGACAAAAATCTGGATTCAAAAAGCATAATAGCACTAGAACTCAGTAAAGATTATCTGTCCATTTCAATTGATTCACTTGGAATTTTGGGCTCCGAATTATTTCGAAGTTCAACGCGAGAAAATTCGCGATTTGGTATTGCTATTGCTCAACGGATTTTAGGCTGTTACGATGTGCGAACCGGAAAAATCAATAGGGGGTTAAAACTATTGACTTATTCTAAAAATTATTTCCTTTCAAATAATGATTTTGAAATGATTTGTGAAGCAATGAACGAACTCGGAATTGGTTATTTTTTACAAGGTGATCTAGAGACTGCAGGGAGTTTTTTCAAGGCGTCAATTGACTATGGAAAAGAATCGCCAATAGAAACAAATTCTTTTTTAGCTGAGGTCAATTTGGCAAAAGTATATGTCGAAAAAGGTAAAATTGCAGAAGCCAAACATCTGCTGAAACATTACATTCAACGGGCTTTATACTTTAAAAAATATGAATCCGTGAGCAATGGCTATTCCCTACTTGGTGAAATTTCATTAAGTCTAAATCACATCAGAACGGCCGCGAATTATTTCGAAAAACAAAAATTTTATGCCTTAAAATCGAATAATTCGAGTTATGTGACCAGAGCACTAAACAATCAGGCAATAAATGCTTTTTACCAAAATCAACCTGATAAAGCACTTTCGCTTTTTCAAGAAGTATTGAAAAGAAGGAAAAAGGAGAATTTCCCATTCAATACAATTGATGCGTATTTTAATCTAGCTAGATTTTATTATCCTGATAAACTTCAAATTTCGTTTCAATACGTTGATTCCTGTTACCAAACTACTAAAGAAAATAAGTTGTTGAAGCAAGAACTGGAAGTCTACCAATGGCGGTTCGAACATTTCAAAGATCAGAAAAACAAACATTTAATCGATTCAATGAAACAAGTAATCCGTTCGAAAGAAATGGAAAATGAGTTGACTCGAAAAGGATTGTCGGCAAAAAATCAACCAGTTAAAAATTCAGTTAAATCAGATTTGAATTGGATTATTTTTAGTCTGATTGTCTGCTCAGCATTTTTAGGAATCAGGTATTTGTTTGTTCGTAAAAAGCACTTTAAAACCGCAGATGGCAATCAATCTATCGATTGATTATGCTTAACTTTGAACGTAATGTTTCTTACCCAACTGCTTCTTCATAACTTTAAAAATTACCAATTACTCGATTTGGAACTTTGTCCAGGAATTAATGGGCTTGTTGGTAAAAACGGAAGTGGTAAAACGAATGTGCTGGATGCCGTTCATTATTTGAGTATGTGCAAATCCTATTTGAACAACATTGACCGTCAAAACATTCATTTTGATCAACCATTTTTCTCAATTCAGGGTAATTGGAACCTTGAGTCAAAAGCAGTCGAAGTACATTGTGCATTTAAGTTGGGAGCCAAAAAGGTAATCAAATACAATAAGAAGCCCTACGAAAAAATTACAGAGCACATTGGTCGATTTCCAGTTGTTTTTATCTCTCCATATGACGGAGATCTAATTGCAGAAGGAAGTGATATGCGTCGAAAGTGGATGGATGGAATTCTCGTTCAATTGGATAAAAATTACCTAAATGATTTACAACGCTATCAAAAAGTACTCGATCAACGGAATGCGCTCTTGAAAAATATGTTTGAGCATAGACTTTTCGATCGGGAATCAATTGAAGTATGGAATATCCAGTTAGTAAGTTTGGGAGAGGCGATATTCAAAAAACGAGATGCTTTTCTAAAAGAGTTTATTCCTGTTTTCAAAAAATTCTACTACGAAATCGGACATGATGCTGAATCAATTGGAATTGAATACCGATCACAATTAAATGAAGGTAATTTTTCAAACTTATTGTCCGAATCAGAAAAAAAAGATGCCTTTTCTCAATACACAAATGTTGGCATTCACAAGGATGATTTGATTTTTACGATTAAAGGTTACCCCGTAAAAAAATTCGGATCGCAGGGTCAACAAAAGTCGTTTTTAATTGCATTGCGTTTGGCTCAGTACGATTATTTAAAAATGCACACACGTCTAAAACCTGTTCTTTTATTGGATGACATTTTTGATAAACTGGATAATGAACGCGTTGAAAAACTAATTCGTTTGGTCACCGCTGATTATTTTGGGCAAGTAATTGTGAGCGATACGGATGAAAGACGGATGGTTGAACTTTTTCAATCATTGAAAATCGAGAAAAAATTATTTCGCGTTGAGGAAGCTCAAATAACGGAAATTAATCTTTAAATTTAACTATGAAAGAAGATCATCGTCGATCCGCTGAAGAACAACCATTAAAAGAAGTGATTGATAAATTTCTCAATGCCTATAGTTGGGGTGGAAAGATGAAAGAAATGGATGTTGTTTCTGCTTGGCCCCAATTGATGGGAGTGGCAGTTGCAAATCGAACCAAGGAAATACGTATTCAAAATAAAAAATTGTTTCTCACAATTGATTCATCTGTAATGCGAGAAGAATTATTGCTAGGAAAGCAAATTATTATTGATAGAATCAATGAATATGCTGGACAGCAAATAATAAATGACGTTTGGTTCTCTTAGTTTTTGTCCTCTTTCGTATACTGAAACAGCCAATTATACATTTCATCTGTTCTGAAAACACGTTCTAGCGCTCCGTGATTGGCACCTTTGTGAACAGTGTATTTTAAGTTTTCCCCTCCGTTACAATTCTTAATTGCTTTCACAATTTTTTCAGATTCAGAAATCGGAACAGCTTCATCTTGATTTCCATGTTGAATCCAAAGAGGAACTGTTGCTAAGTCACAACCATCGCTTGTATTTCCTCCACCACAAAGTGCTACTGCAGCTGTTACGATTTCAGGGTAGGCTCCTGCAAAACGTAAGGTCCCATATCCGCCCAAACTCATACCTGCAACGTATACGCGATTTGTATCTGTATCGAATGTTCTTTGCACAAATTTCAATACTGACAAGATTTTTTCTGGTTCCCATGATTTGCCAGCTAATACTTGAGGTGCCACTACGATTGCTGGAACTTTTCTTCCTTTTTCAATTTCGTGAATTACGCCATACCTTTTAACCAAGTCTAGGTTTGTTCCAGATAGACTTCTACCGTGTAAAAAAATGAGAACTGGTGGTTTACTTTTCAGGATGCTATCAGCAGGCAAATGAAGTAAAAAAGGATAATCTGCTTGATTTTTAATCGCCTGCAACTGGCAATAAGCACTTGAAAATGAAGCGACTAATAGAAATAGAAATGTGTATTTTTTCATGGCGCGAAGATAAATCAAACTGGTTTAATTGCCATATTTTATTATCAACACAGAAATTTACGTTTTTAACAAAGAATTATTGGGATGTCAATTAGGCGTTTTATTCTCTGCATCGGTTTCTCGAAGCTTAAATAAATAACCCACTCCAATTCCAGCACCAATTCCCCATCCTGTAGGGGCGCATTTTCTTGTTTCTACGAAGCCCAGTGCTGTAATTCTTTCATGAACTAAATAGGTGCCTCGAACCCCAAAAGAGCAAGCATATTTAAATTCACTATAACCTATTTCTCTGTTCCTAACCCAATCGAAACCTAAAAAATTTGCATAAGGAGCAATGTCCCCTTTATAACCAATAGGTACATGATAACTAATTCCTTCAGGCATGACGGCTACCAAAACCCCAGCTAACATTCCCCATAAGCCAATATTGGAATTACTGTTTGTCCCAAGATTTGCTAAACCTGCTGCAGCACCCAATGCAAAAATGACAGGACCTCCAAGGGAACCAATTGAGCCATGCAGATGGTTGTAATTATCACTTCTGTGTTGGAATTCAAAATTGTAGTTTAGACCTAAATTCTTAAACAACATATATTCTGCAGAAATACCTCCATTGTAGTAAATCGAGGAATCGATTTTTCCACTACTGAACTTTGCATAAGTGTGCCATTTGTAACTATTGATCTGACCATTTAATGAACATGCGGTAAAAATAAGCAAGGCGCAAGTGACTATTACTTTCATTGATTTAAATTTAAAAAACAAAATTAGTGTAAATAATTAATTTTCAATTTTATATGAAATCCCTAGTCCAAGAACAGATTTAAATTGTGTGCGAGGACCATAGTTGCCTTTTAAGTCTCGGATTTTAACATCGTCGTCATAAATTAAGTTCCACTGAGCTAACGCCGAAAAAATTGAATTAATCTTGAAATTAAAAATCAACTCGGCATTTACATCGATGTTCTGAGGATTAACCAGATAATTACTAAATAACTCGACTTTTGATCGCATTTCAATATTTTTCATAATATTTGAATTATATCGCAGTCGAACATATGCGCCATATTCTTGTCGGGATTTTTCACCTTTATCAACCCCAAAAACACCTAAATTTGAGAGGTAATCATTTAAAACAAAAGTTGACTTTTCCGAAAGAAATGAGGTGAAAATTGAAAAGTTTTCGATCGGGCTGTAATCCAATCCGATTGCAACATTCAAATAACCTGGGGCCATAAAGCTTGAT
The DNA here is from genome assembly GCA_947497485.1 of Flavobacteriales bacterium. Taxonomy (GTDB): domain Bacteria; phylum Bacteroidota; class Bacteroidia; order Flavobacteriales_D; family Crocinitomicaceae; genus UBA952. The sequence continues at coordinate 75,032 of CANMHB010000010.1, read as the reverse complement.
ACTATTACTGAATCATTTGGATAAACGAAACCATGTATCATCTGAGTTTTTAGGCCTGTAAAAAGAGAAAGGAAAACTTTTTTTGAAAATTTAAATTCTCCAATTGAAGATAAGTCAATTTTATCGTCTGTTTTTTGAAATGAAGCAGGCAGATTATCTAAATATTTTATCGCGCCAAATGATACATTCAAATCATTTGTCCATTTCCATTTTGTTCCAACGTAATATGCATTTGCTCGAATTGAGCCAATAAATGAAGCGTTATTTCTTCCTCCAGCATTCCAGTTGACAAAGGAAGATTGTGTTCCATTTAAGGCAAAAATTGACTTTAATTTCCATTTTTGTGTCGTATCTGAATAGGCATAAATTTTATTCAGAAAAAAGCAAAAACAAATGAGTGGAATAATTCTAATTTTGTTCATGTAATTTTCAAAGACAAAATTAATGGATAAATTAATAATTCTAATTTCGCTTGTTTTATCTCGCTTCTACCCGATTCTTTCGCAAAAAATCGACTACAGTGATTTATCTAATTGGGCCGTTCATCAAAATAAAATTCCTGCAGTTTTATTGCCATACATCAACGACACAACAAATTTTTCAAAAGCTGATGTATTTTATGTCTATCCAACATTATTTCTTGATAAAAAAGATGAAAGATGGAACATTCCAATTGACGATTCGATTCTGCGAAAAAAAGTTATTGAAAATGCAATTCGTTTTCAAGCTTCGGCATGGGTTGAAACAGGTAGAATGTTTGTGCCATTTTACAGACAGGCTCATATTCGATCATATAGAAATTTAGAGAATGGTGGAAGAGAAGCATTACTTTTTGCTTACGAGGATGTCAAGGCGGCATTTGAATATTATTTAGAACATTTCAACAATGGAAAACCTATCATACTTGCTGGACATAGCCAAGGCTCTACACATTTAACTTTGTTATTAAAGGATTATTTTGACGGTAAAGCGTTACAGAAACAATTAGTTGCTGCCTATTTACCAGGAATTGGATTAAAAACAAATGAATTTGAAAAGATTCCATTACTAACCGCACCAGGACAAACAGGTGGCTTTGTTTCTTGGAATACTTTCAAAAGAAAGGTTAACAAAGAGAAATTCGAAATGTGGTATAAAGGCAAGGCAGTCGTAAATCCCGTGACATGGAATTTGGACAAAATTGCTGAAAGAAAGAAGCATAAAGGATTTCTTTTTTCAAATAATAAAATGTATTCGAAATCCTTCTCGACGCATGTAATTGATGGCGCAATCTGGATAACAACTCCCCATTTTCCTTATCGAAGCATGGCTTGGACTATGGATGATTATCATATTGGTGATGTAAACCTATTTTGGGCCGATGTAAAATTCAATTCCAAACTTCGATTAATAGAATTTTTAAACAACTTTAGTTCAAAATAGTGCAATTTTCTCAAACTCGTGTTAGTTTTGCGGTCTGAACTCTAGTCTGTTTAAAACCAATGAAGTATTTGATAATCAAAAAGAACCTGCTACACATATTTTTATTCTTTGTGGTAATAGCTTTCATGCTTTTAGCCTGTGGTTCGGAAAAAAAGAAATCAAAAAGTGTAAAAAAGCACATTAAAAAACTGGGGACTTATGAATTGCAAATCAATAGCGATGGGCAATTTAATGCATTCATCTCAACGCAAGAAATTAAAAAGCCCCTTTTAAATTTTAACCCAAAAGATACGATCGGTAAACTTTGGAACATAAAAATCAAAACTGAAAAGAATTGGAAAATTGATTCATCATTTTACGTAAAGAATCTAGGAGAATTTAAACGTCATATTAATGGGATTTTTGGAAAAATACCTTGTGAAAAACCAAAAAACTGTAATTATGAATTTAAGGAAAATAAGTTTGTTCCTAAAGAGGCAACTGCGGGAAATCAAATTGATACTGCTAAATTAAATAAGTTAGTTTTTACCGAAATTAAAAGAAAATCTGAGGAGTTAAATATTAACTACGAGACCTGCTACAGAAAACCCTCCTATTTTTTGAAGGACAAAGCAGCCAAAGATGGATTGGAAAATTTAAAAAAATGCCTTGCTTCAGAAATCTCATACAAACTAACGAATACTGATTTAAAAGTTACCAAAAAGGAATTTGCTGAATGGTTAACACTTGACTCGAACATGCGTGTAGATATAATTGACAATAAAGCAACTAAATTTATTCAAAAGATAGCAAGTGAAAATGATGTTATTGAAAAAAGCGTTACATTCACTACAACTGCTGGAATTCAAAAAACAATTTATGCAGTTGAATTGGGCACTCGAATTGATGTTTATCGCGAGCTGAATAAACTTAAGAAAGATATTGTTGAAGTAAAAAAAGTGGAACGAGAGCCGGTATATGGCATGAAAGGAATTCCTGAGGGTGCATTCGACTCCAACAAAACCTACGTTGAGGTATCGATTTCTGAACAAAAGCTATGGTTTTACAAAAATGGTCAGCTATTAACCGAAAGCCCTGTAGTAACCGGATGTCCTAGGCGAGGACACTCAACCCCTCCGGGTGCATTTTACGTTAAATACAAGGAAAGAAATGCTGTTTTAGACGGTCCAGGATATAGCTCTCGAGTGAGTTACTGGATGCCTTTTAATAAGGGTGTAGGGCTACATGATGCAAGATGGAGGAGAAATTTTGGAGGAGAAATTTACATTGGCGATGGTTCTCATGGCTGCGTCAATCTTCCCGCTGCAACGGCGCAATTACTTTTCGAACACATCCAGCCTGGAAGCATTGTATTGTGTTATTAAGATCCAATTTTATTTTAGTTCAGGCATTGATTAGCCTTGAAAAATTCAGCTGAAAATTATATTTTTGCTCAAAATTCAAACAATGGGAAGAGCTTTTGAATACCGCAGAGCAGCTAAAGAAAAACGTTGGGACAAAATGTCTAAAATGTTTCCGAAACTTGGTAAAGCCATTACAATGGCCGCAAAGGAAGGAGGAATGGATCCTACGACCAATGCGAAACTTCGAACAGCGATTCAAAATGCGAAGTCCGAAAACATGCCAAAAGACAACATTGAGTCCGCAATTAAACGTGCAGCACAAAAGGATATCGCTTCATTTACGGAGGTGAATTATGAAGGTAAAGGGCCTCATGGTGTTTTGGTATATGTAGAATGCGCAACAGATAACCCAACTCGAACCGTAGCAAATGTAAAATCCTATTTTAACAAGGCCGGAGGTTCTGTTGTTCCTAATGGTTCAATGGAATTTATGTTTTCAAGAAAAAGTGTTTTTGAAATCGAGAAAACTGATTCGATAAGTATAGATGACCTTGAACTTGAATTAATAGATGCTGGCTGTGAAGAAATCGAAGTCGAAAATGACCAGATCATCGTATATGGTGATTACACTGCATTCGGTTCGCTCGCAAAAGCTTTAGAAGATATGCAGATTGAAGTTCAAAAATCAAGTTTAAAACGAATTCCAACATCTCCAGTCGAATTTTCTGAGGAACAATTAGTAGACATTGAAAAAATGTTAGACAAAATCGAGGATGATGATGATATTCAGCAAGTTTTCACGAATATCGCGTAATCAACAATAAAAATTAAAGAATTCAGTTTATACTAGTATTAAAATGAGAAAACTTCTTTCTTATTCTTGGTTCCTTGTTTTGATACTGGTTTTTTCCTGTTCCACGGAGAATAATTCATTTCTAAACAGAACATATCATTCAACTACAGCTCGATACAACGGATATTTCAATGCCGGTGAACTAATGAGAGGTGGACTGAAAACCTATTACAATTCAAGAAAAGAGGATTTTTTTTCGATTTTACCTGTTAATCCTTTGCCTAATGAAACTGAGGTCAAAGGAATGTATCCTATAATAGACACTGCCATTTCTAAGTGTACAAAGGTCATATTAAATCACAGCATGCCAAGTGCTGAGAACATGTATTCAAAAAATGCGGAATATAACAACTGGATTGACGAAAACTGGTTATTAGTGGGACAATCACTTTATTACAGAAGGGACTATGAAAAAGCACTAAAAAATTTCCAGTTCGTAAAGCAATTCTTTCAAAAAGATCCATCGACTTACGAAGCGGAATTGTGGATCGCTAAATTAAATATCGAACAAAATAAATATGCCGATGCAAAATTAACGCTGGATGCTTTGAACGAAATTTCTCAAGAACAAAAGAAAAAGAAAATAGCTGATTATTTTGCTTTCTTGAAAAAGAAAAAAGAACCACAACCTGGCGAGATTCAACGCCCAAGAATGAGTCGGAATTTACAATTTGACATTTATAAGTCTTATGCAGATCTGGCGGTTAAAAGGAAAGATTATGAAGCGGGAAAGGAAGGACTTTTACTCGCAATTTCGAAATGTCATGACAAAAGAGAGAAAGCAAGACTGCACTTCATTTTAGCACAGATATATCAAACCACAAATCAAGTTGATTCCGCTTATTTTCATTATGGAAAAGCTGTAAAAGCATCTGCATCCCCAGAAATTGCCTTCAATGCACGATTAAATAGAGCTATTACAGGTGTCGGCGATAATATGTCCCGTGATTTAAAAAGAATGTTGCGTGATTCGAAAAACGCTCAATTCAAGGATCAAATTTATTATTCAATGGCATTAGTTGAATTGAATAGAAATGACAAGGACCAGGCCGTAACATATTTAACCAAATCCACCTTCTACTCGGGGACAAATAAACGGCAAAAAGCCATGTCTTATGAAAAGCTAGGAGATATCTCTTACTCCAGCAAAAACTACATTTTTGCCCAAAAGTATTACGACTCTTGTTCTCGTTTTATGCCTGAAGATTATCCAAATGGCGATGAAATTAAAAATAAAGCGATAAAACTTGCAGATCTGGTTAAATCGGTTGAGATTGCAATTTATGAAGATAGTATTCAACGAATCGCAAAGATGAGTGAAAGAGACAGAACGGATTTTCTAAAGGAAACCATAAAGTCAATGGAAGTGGCTGAACAAAAAAGAAAGGAAGCCGAAGCTGCGAAATTACTCGAGTTACAAAGTCAATCAAATCAAAATGCAAATGCAAGTGGAAATAAGTTTGTTTTTAATAATCCAAAATTAAGGGAAGACGGATACAACGAATTCCGAAAACAATGGGGTCCACGCGAAAATGAAGACGATTGGAGAAGAAGCGAAAAAATTGTATTTAACACAGGTGATAAGCAAAATTCAGAATCGGATTCATCTCAAAATCAAAGTGGAAACGCATCGACATCCTCTAAGATTACGATTGAAGATTTAATGAAAAACATTCCCCTTACTGACAGTGCATTCGCAGCATCACAAGCTCGCCAAATTGAAGCGCTTTACACCTCTGGCGTTTTATACAAAGAAATTTTAAATGAAAATGATTTGGCTGCAGTTCAATTTGAGTCGGTTTTGGATATGAAAAAAGAAGGAATAACAGATTTGTCCTCTGCTTTTCAATTGTACAAAATAAATGAGGGGAACCCAAATGCTTCTAAGTATAAAGAATATATTTTGAGCAAGTATCCAAATTCTGATGCAGCTAATTTCTTTAGAGACCCTGATTTTTATATCAAACAGAAAAAGAATCAAGAAGCAGCTGGACAAGTTTATCTCCAACAATTGGATTCATATGACAAAGGTAATTATCAATTAGTTTTCAATGAGACAAAGAACATTATTGAAAATGATAAAACAAATGCTTTTCGAGCTGAGTACATGTTGTTAAATGCACTAGCAGCTGGACAGTTAACAGATGACAAAAAGGAATTACTTCCTCTTTTGAAAAGAATCATTGATGAAAAGCCAGGAACCGACCAAGCTATTCGCGCCAAGGAAATGATTGATATAATTAACAATGGATATTCAAAGAATGAAGCCGTAAGTTTTACGAAAAGCTACATTTTTAAATTTGATGCTGCTGTTCCGCAATACGTAATTGTTCTATTGGACGAAGATGACGATACGGATGCTTCCAAGAATACAATTTCAGATTTTTCAAAGAAATTTAAAACAACAAAGGTGAAGGTAAGTGCGAAAATGACGACAACAGAAAAGAACTTTATCCTAATTCAAGAATTTCCTACAATAAAAATTGCTTCCGACTACATCAGCGCCTACAAGGCAGGTTCAGACGTTTTAGACGACTTACAAGACAACAAAATTTTCATAATTACGCAAGAAAATTTGAAAAAGTTAATAGAAACTGCGAAATTTGACGAATATAAACTATTCTACGACGATAATTATTAGTCAATTATGTTAAAGAGAAAAGATTTTTTTGGAACGAGTTCAATAAACGAAACTTCAGATAAAGTGAATGTAATATTATCAGGAACAGAAATTACAGGAGACATTGTTTCTAATTCTAATTTATTAATTGAAGGAGAGATAAATGGAAATATTTCCTGCTCAGGTAAAGTGCAAATAGGCACCACCGGAAAAATTAAAGGAAATTTAGTATGCGTAAATGCAGATGTTGAAGGTTCATTGGATGGAGAGCTTACAATTGAGAATTTATTGATTCTGAGAAGTACTGCTAGAATTAAAGGAGATATTCAAACCTTGAAATTAAACATCGAAGAAGGTGCATTTTTTGAAGGTGCTTGTGTTATGAAATCACCTGTTTCAACGAACAACACATTCAACGCTGATATCGAATTTGAATAATGGCTGATCAACCGAGTTCTAAAAGATCCGGGAATTTCATTCGTTTTACTTCACTCGCCTTTCAAATGATTGGCACCATTGGATTTTTCAGCTGGCTTGGTTATTTCCTTGATCAAAAAGCAGATTCAAAAAATCCTTGGTGGACGATTTGTTTATCATTGTTTGGTGTTTTTATTTCAATCTATCTTGTCATTCGTGAAGTTATTAAAATGAGTAAAGACAATGAATAACAAATACCTTATTCGGTTTAGTTTTCAAATTTGCATCATCAGTTTTTTATACGCACTATTTCTTTTTTTTCGGCCTATTAGCGCTGTGAGTTTTTCACTAGGATTCTTTAACTTGGGAATAATTAGTTTTGTTTTTATCCTCAGTGGTTTCATATTGTTTTGGAAACTACCAGATAATAAGCCAATTGCAGAAAGATTTTTAATTATGACAGTGATTCAGATGTTATCGATTCTTTCAGTTGAATTGGCGTATATCTTCACAAAACAAGCAATTGAATTGATCTTACACGGATTGATTTTTTCCTTAGTCCAATTTTTGTTTCAAACTTATTTTTTGGTAAAGATTCAAAAAAACTAAAACATTAAAATTTTCGAAGAAAAACTTCTAATAGTTTCGATAGATCATCAAACGCTTGAAAGCTCAATTCATCGTATGTATCAAAAACATCATGATAATGCTTGTTCGGGCCCATAGTATAAATAAAAAATGCCGGTACGCCTGCTTCTGTAAAAAAATAATGATCTGAATTTGCTGCGGGACCTCTTGGTTTAATTAAGGGTAAGGCTTTAAGTTTCTTGTTCAACTTTTGAAGCCATTTAAATTCTTTTGGAAAAAGTGTTGAATTAACGACAGTAATGCCTTCTTCACCACTTCCCATAATGTCCAAATTAAGCATGAAGCGTATTTCATTCAAGGGACTCAAAGGATGTTCCACCATATATTTAGAACCCAATAAACCTGCTTCTTCCCCGGCAAACGCGACAAATAAAACATTATACTTCTTAAGCGGATTCTTTTTTAGCTTTTCGGCTAATGAAATCAACATGGCATTACCGCTTGCGTTGTCATTACCACCCGGATAATAGGTGTCAGATCCCATTCGTCCTAAATGGTCATAATGCGCAGATAAAAGAATGGTTTTGAGTGTTTTTCTTTTAGCAGGTAGAAAACCGATAACATTTCGTGCTTTATGGGTCTTTAATCGAGAATCTATTTCGATTTTCACCCGACTCATTGAGTTATTAAAAACAGAATCTTGTAAAATTAAAAAAGGATATTCTGTTGATTCTTGTGCAACAGACCATGAATACTTGGAGTCAATAACCTCTATTACCGGAGCTGTTGAAGTAAGTCTTAATAAATTTTCATTGAGTCGTTTCAACGTATCTCCTTTATATCCCACATTTCGCCAGACCAAAACAGTTCCTTGTTTCAATTTAACACGATCCAACTTAAAGTGATAAACCTCTTCAAAACTGAGATTCATTAATTGTCCTTCAAAAAGTCCAGATCCACTGCTTGGATCAGCCCAAAAATGAATTCCTGGCTTGAGTATTTTCGAGTCCAAAGAAAGAGCCATTCTACCAGGAAAAGAATTCACTGAAAACGAAAATGACTGAAAAAAGGACTCATTATACGGTTGTAGTCCAATATCATTAAAAGTTCTCGCAATGTATTCCGCAGCAATTGAATCACCACTGGAAACATAACCACGACCATGAAATTCGGGTGAGCACAGCGTTTTCGTAAATTCCTTTACTCGTTCTGATTGAGAAAATACAGAAAAATAAGAAGTGAATAGGAAAAAAGTAATTAATCCTGCTAAGGCTTTAGGCATAGCGACGGCAGATTTTTACCAAAAAGTCTTCTACGATTTCACTGTCTAAATCCCAATTATTATTTTCCGCAAATTGAGCTACAACATTTCTTGCAGAATCTAAATCATCAAGAACATCTAATTTTTTAATTGCAGAAGAAAATGCATCACTAGATCCTTCAAACAATTCATTTATGAACTGTAATCTTTCATTCAGGGTAAATGATCCGATTAGCGTTTCTAATGGAACTATGGAATAATTAATTCGTAAATTTCGTTCTACCGATTTGAGTTTGTTTTCAGTGTCTGAACTAGCGCTTGATGAGGCTTTTTCAGGTTCGCTTTCCTGAATTTCATCTGTAGAATTATGAATCGTGGTGACTGTTGTCGTTTCGACGTGTTCAATGATCATTGTTGAATCCTCCGATTCAATGATACTCGTTTCTTCGTGCGTTATTTCTTCTGTTTCTGTTTTACTTTCCTCATCGTAATGAGTTGAAAAAGATGTGTGTTCTGATACTAGCTCTTCATTTTCAAGCGCATCGAGCCCTTCTTCAGATTCTGTTGGTTGATTATTCGGTGATTCAAATTCTTCCTCTGCTGAAAAAAGCCCAATTTCAATCTCATCATCTTGTTCAGAGATATTTTCAATTTCTGAGTGAGGCTCCGATGTTTCTTCAATTGAATCCTCCGTCAATTCTACAATCAAATCTATTTCAGGCTGGGATTCTTCATTTTCCTCAGTTGATTCCTCTGTAAAAACAAGATCCAACTCAATTTCTGGAAGCTCCTCTGGTTCAGAAGCCGATGGTAACTCTTCAAAAATCCCTTGCTCATATACTTTGTATCTTAAAACAATCAATCGTTCGTTCAATTCGCGTGCATCGACAACCATTTGCTCCATTTCTTCTCGCGTAATGTTTCCTTCCTCCAATTTATTTAGAAGCGACTGTATATTTGAAACAAGTTCTTTCATATTTACTCAATTTATTAACATTCTAACTAATTTGCTAACCACTTCTTTTTTAATTCAAGGGAATTAGCGACTTTCGGATTCAAATTTAGAAAACAAGACTTAGTTTGTGTTATCTAATTTTAATTTTTTCTTATCCAATAATTGTTAAGAACTTAAAGAGTTATGTTTTTAGAACAATTCCCAGGTGAAGGGAGACAAAATGGATGGATTGAAGTCATCTGTGGCTCGATGTTTTCCGGAAAAACCGAAGAACTAATTCGGCGCATTCGTCGCGCAGAATTTGCAAATCAACCGTTAATCATGTTTAAGCCAGAGATTGATAATCGTTACAGTGAGAAAAAGGTTGTTAGCCACAAAGGGTCAGAATTTAATGCTGTAATTGTCAAGACATCAAATGAAATCACTGAAAAATGGAATTCCCAAAAAGTTGTAGCAATTGACGAAGCGCAATTTTTTGATGAAAATCTGGTAAACGTTTGCAATGAACTCGCTGATAAAGGTGTTCGTGTCATTATTGCCGGATTGGATATGGATTATCTTGGAATACCGTTTGGACCTATGCCTAAATTGCTTTCAATTGCAGAGTATGTAACGAAAGTCCATGCTATTTGTGTTTCATGCGGTAATCTTGCTCAATTTTCACATCGAACAGCCAACGAATCTGCCCAAGTTTTAGTTGGGGCGATCGAAAAATACCGACCACTTTGTAGAACTTGTTATCACAACGCAACGCATTGAAATTAGGAATTCAATACGACGATTTTTGCAAAATCATTTCGGGTTCGCATTTGTGTGGACCTAGTAATTTCATTATTGAAAATGTTGCATTTGATACGCGTAAAATAGTTCCTTCTGATTGTCTTGCATTTTTTGCTTTAAAAGGTGAATTCCGCGATGGAAATGATTTTGTGAATGACGCTTATCGCAAAGGCGTACGCATTTTTGTTGTTTCACAAATGCCAAATAAACCTCACAAGAACGCAGCTTATATTCTTGTAGAAGATTCATTGTTGGCGCTCCAAAAATTGGCTACTGAACACAGAAGTAAGTTCAATTATCCCGTAATTGCTATAACAGGTAGCAATGGGAAAACAACTGTCAAAGAGTGGCTTTACCACTTACTTTCATCCAATTTCAGAATCATTCGCAGTCCTAAAAGTTATAATTCACAATTGGGAGTTGCGCTATCTCTGCTAGAAATGCACGAACATGCTGATTTAGCAATTATCGAAGCGGGTATTTCTAAAGCCGGTGAGATGGACTTATTACAAAAAATGATTCAACCCGATTATGGCATCTTTACATCATTCGGCAGTGCGCATGAGGAAGGTTTTGATTCCTTGGAGGAACATTTGGATGAGAAACTAAAGTTGTTCAAGGATTGTAAAAAGACCCTTGTTTCTTCAACGATAAAATTGACAAAAAATCAATTGAATTCAATCAATGGAATAGCTATTAATCAAGTTGATTACTTGAAAGAATTGGCTTTTTTCCCATTCAACGACCGCCCAAGTATTCTTTCAGCAACAATTGCAATTGCCGCGGCGAAGAGTTTTGGTAACATAGAAATAGAACAAATCAAAACGATACCGCGCTTGGCGATGCGCATGGAAACTTTTGAGGGGCGAGATAATTCTATTATCATCAACGATACATATAATCTGGATTTCGAGGCGCTAGAACTTTCACTTGAATATCAATTGTCTTTGGCAGATGGAAAAAAAAGAATTGTATTGATTGGACTTGATGATTCTCACAGTCAGCAGCAGGATATTTTAAAGAAAATAAAGAAATATAAACCCGAAAATTATGTTGTAGTAAATCCTGGAGAAAATCCAAAAATTGATATTTCAAATGCCGTTGTTTTGGTGAAGGGGACCAGAAAGTCAGAAATGCAAAAATTAGCCGCACGTTTGCGATTAAAAAAACACAAAACTTTTCTCGAAATCAACTTGTCTGCAATTAAACATAATATTCAGATTTTTAAATCTAACCTAAAGCCAACGACGAAGGTTCTTGCTATGGTTAAGGCTCAATCCTATGGTGCGGGACTCGAAAAAGTGGGTGGTTATCTCGAAAAACAAGGCATCGATTATTTGGGTGTAGCGTATCCAGATGAGGGTGTTGAACTGAGAAAATCAGGCGTAAAAATTCCGATTTTGGTAATGAATCCAGTTGAGGAAGGATTTGAAGACTGTATTAAATATCATTTAGAGCCAGCGGTTTTCTCTTTCGAACAATTGAATGAATTACTTCATGAATTGATTTTTCAAGGCGTTCAAAACTTTCCAATACATTTGAAAATTGATACTGGGATGAAAAGACTTGGTTTTGATCAGCGTGAACTCCCACGTTTGATGGAGCTAATTCAAGCTCAACCAGAAATAATAATCAAAGGAGTTTATTCGCATTTAGCCGATTCAGATAATCGAAGAGATAAACGCTTTACAGACCTGCAAATAAAACGATTCATAGAGTCTTGTAGTTATATTTCCAAACAATCTGCCAGCACATTTATGGCTCATTTACTGAATTCAGAAGGCATTGCAAATTATCCGGAGGCTCAATTCGATATGGTTCGAATTGGAATCGGGATGTATGGCGTTTCTTCAAATCCGGTAACTTCTAAAAAATTACATCCTGTCGTTTCCTGGAAAAGTACGGTTTCGCAAATAAAACAAGTATCAAAAGGCGAAAGTGTCGGTTACTCGCGATCTTTTGTTGCCGAAAAGGATATTGATATTGCAATAATCCCTGTTGGTTATGCTGATGGTTTTAGACGTTCATTAAGCAATGGTGTTGGATCCGTTTTAATCAATGGATTGGAATGCGCTGTAATCGGACGTGTTTGTATGGATATGATTATGGTAGATGTTACCAAAAAATATGTGAAAACGGGCGATCGCGTTGAAATAATAGGAAATAAGGTCACACTATCCAAATTCTCTGAAAAAATCAACTCTATTCCTTACGAAGTTTTAACTTCCATTTCAAAGCGTGTTCATCGAACCTATATAGAGGAATAACATTCTTTTTGGATTATATTTTTCTAAAAACCAACGATTTTGGTGTAATTCAAAGCTTATTCACTAAGCGTAATTTTGGAAAAAAACTTGGTTATGAAATCAATTTTAACTTCCGCACTAATTACTCTATTTCTTTCGATGAGTTTTGGTTTAACGGCCCAAAAAGATCCAATTGACACGAACACATACGTCATCATCAAAAATAACGGTACCGAATATATTGGTAGAATATTAAATGACGATGGCCGTGAAATACTTTTGGAAACAAAAACACTCGGGAAAATCTTCATTAATAAATCTGAAATTAAGTCAATTACATTGATTGCAGATAGAAAATCCGTCGTTTTTGGCGAATATCGCGCATCGGGGCCTTTTACAACACGATATCAGTTTACAACAAATGCTTTTTCGATAAAGCGAGGAGAGAATTATGCCTTAGTAAACTTATACGGTCCAGAAGTACATTTTTCGCTTTCGGATCGCTTTTCATTGGGTGTAATGACTACATGGATTGCAAGTCCGTTTGTTTTGGCTGGAAAATACGCCCTTACACCTAAAGCAACTAAATGGAATTTTGCCATAGGTACAATGTTGGGAACATCAGGTTACTTAGCTAATTTCAAAGGGTTTGGAGGCTTACATTGGGCCGTAGTAACTTATGGAAATCGGTTAAACAATGTTTCCTTTTCAGCTGGTTATGGCTATATAAAAACAGGAATGGACGAGGATGCGGAAAGGCCTGGAGTTTATATAGAACCTAATTTCCCTGGAACATACAATCGAATGATCCCAATGAGAAAAGCACCACTCATTTCAATTGCAGGAATTTTCAAAGTAGGGAGTAAAGCGAGTTTTTTCTTCGATTCAATGGTCTTGTTTAATAATCCCAAAGAAATAAGAACCAATACTTCAGGAGGCTATGACCCAAACACGCAGTTATATACACCCATTGTTAACACGGTTGTTGAGGAACGAATTTTCAGAACCTCCTTTTATTTGATGCCTGGAATGCGTTTCCAAAAAAATGAAAATAGAGCTTTTCAAATTGCCCTTGCTGGAGTAGCATCTTTTGATAAATATGAAACGAATTCATTTCCGATACCAATGTGTAGCTGGTTTTTTAAGTTTTAAAAATAGCCTTAAATATTTTCCTTTTTTCTTTTCTGTTTTGAAAATTAGAATCGTAAATTTGTAAAAAAACAATTGCTATGAACACTCGTGTCGAATCTGCTTTAAACGAACAAATTAAAAAAGAGGCATCTTCCTCTCAGTTCTACCTTGCCATGGCTTCATGGGCAGAAGGGAATGGGTTGAATGGAACAGCAAAGTTCATGTATACGCATTCGGATGAGGAGCGTTTTCACATGTTGAAACTAATAAAATTTGTCAACGAACGAGGAGGGACAGCTTTAATTCCTGCCATCGAACAACCTCCTGTAGATTTTAAGAATTTAAAAAATGTATTCGAGCTTTTGTTGAAACACGAAATTAGTGTGACAGAAAGTATTAATGATCTCGTTGATATTTGTCTTCAGGAAAAAGATTACACTACACATAATTTCGTTCAATGGTATGTGTCCGAGCAGCTCGAAGAGGAAGCACTTGCAAGAACAATTCTTGACAAAATCAAACTAATTGGTAACGATAATGGTGGATTGTATTTATTTGATCGGGATCTGGAGGCATCGATTATACAAGCGAATACCAGTAATCAAATGAATGGGGGAAACTAGTTTTTTCAAATCCTTTTTATTAACACTAATTTTTCTTGGGTATTTCAATTGTTTTTCCCAAGGAGATTATCGTTTTAATAATTACACGATAAGCAATGGTTTGTCGCAAAGTTTTGTGACAACGATTGTTCAAGATGAAAATAATTCACTTTGGATTGGAACACAAGATGGACTAAATCGGTTCGATGGAAATTCATTCGAAGTATTCAACCAAGATGAAACTCCTGGATTAAATAGCACGAATTTTCTCTGCTCTGCGCGAACACCCGACGGGAATTTATGGTTTGGGACTGCAAGTGGGCTGATCTTGTTCAATCCGAACACAGAACAATTTAAAACTTTCAATATTAGCGCCCAAACTTTGCTGCAAATTGAGAGTATTGACTATGATGGGAAAGGTAATTTATGGCTTGCTACCCTTGGTTATGGGATCGTTAAATTTGATACGAAGAAATTGCAATTCGAAGAAGGAATTGTCAACATCAGTTCAAAGAAAGTTCACCTTGTTAAATGTTTGGAAGGTGGGAATTTATTAATAGATACTGAGGACAAAGGGTTGATTTACTTCAACCTAAAGTCGAATTCCTACAAAAAATTGATAGTCAAACCAAAAGACCAGACTCTGGTTTCAATCTTGAGAATCGTCGAATTAGAAAATGGATCAATTATTTTATGTTCGAATCAAGGGTTATTTCAGTTCGACGAGTCTAACTTAGAGGTAAAACCTAGATTCAAGTCGCTCGATAAAATTGGTTTGTTTAGCGTAAAAGACGTTATTTTATCGAATGGAAAGTATTTCATAGCAACAGCTTCAAATGGTTTATTTACGATCAACGAAAATGGAAGTATTTTCAATAGTACTGAAGATATTTTTCAAAAAAATTCATTGTTATTCAATGGGCTTTCTTGCCTTTATCAAGACAATAACCAAAAAATTTGGGTGGGAAGCGAAAGAGGTTTATCTGGATTCGACCCAAGTAGAGTTGGTTTTCTCAGTGTCGGCCCTAGTGGTAACTTAAAAAAGGGGCTTCCTTCTCCAAATGTTTGGTGTTTTTCAGAGGATCCAAAATCCAAGTATGTCTTTGTTGGAACCGATGCTGGTGTTTCAAGGTTTAATCGAAAAACTGGGGGTTTTGATCAGTATAATAGAATAGTCAGTGCAATAACAAATAGTGAAACCGGAAAAGAGGTAGTACTGAGTATGTATAGTATTTCTGAAAATCGAATTCTTGTTGGCTGTTTGGATGGACTATATGAACTTCGAATAAATGGTCCAGAAAGTTTTGATTATAAAAAGTTGAATTACGTCCCAAAAGAACACGCTCAACGTCACGATCGGGTATATTCAATTATTCAATATAAAAAAGATCAATATTTTTTAGCGACTAAAGGAGGGGTGATCCTTTTTGATTTGAACACGAAAAAATCAGAACTTTTTGAGCACAATCCAAAGGATATAAAAAATTCCATAACAATTGGCGTTTGTCGTGTTGCCTATCGAGATAAAAACGGGAAATTTTGGTTTACGACAAGTGGTGGAGGGTTAAATTATTTCTCGGAAGCAAAGCATAAAATCTTACCTCATCCCATAAACTCAGTATTCATCAAGTATGTAAAGGAATATGTTAGTACGATTTGTCATACATCCGGAAATGAATATTGGCTTGGAACTTTTGGTAGTGGTTTGGTTCACATTAACCTCAAGAACTATAGTATCAAAATAGTTGGCAAAAAACAAGGACTTCCGAATAACGTAATTTATGGATTGCTCGAAGACTCATATAATCGTCTTTGGTTGAGTACAAATCGTGGAATTGCATCATACAATAAAAAAACGGGAATTGTCAATATATACAGGGAAGTGCATGGTCTTGTAAGTAATGAATTTAATTCGAATGCATTTTTTAAATCGAAAAAAGGAGGTGAATTATTTTTTGGTGGAATTAATGGCTACAACTATTTTTCACCAGCCAATTTGACAAAATCTTCGGATAATTTACAAGTGATTATCACGAAATTTAAATTAGATAAAAATTGGTTAAAACCCGGGGACAAAGACTCTCCATTGATAGAGGTTATTTCTAAAACCAACGCACTTGAACTTGACTATAAACACCGAAGTTTTACGATTCGTTTTCAAACGAATGATTTGAGTAATCCGCAATTGGTGAATTATAAATATATTTTGGAGGGATCAGACATTGGTGAGCAATTAATTGGAACGCATAATGAGCTATCTTTTAACTCATTATCTCCAGGAGAATACACGTTAAAAATTTTCGCTCGTCTTGGAGATGGAAGCTGGAGCAAAATACCAGTTAAATTACAACTTAAAATTAATTCTCCTTACTGGGCTACCTGGTGGTTTTGGCTGATAGTCGCAATATTTCTTTCCATTTTGACATTGATTGTTTTTCGTCGAAGAATTGAATTAGCGCGTATTGAACAGGTTCGTCTTGAATTGAAAATTGCCCAACGAACAAGAGAAATCAGACAACAAAAATCGCAGATTGAGGAACAAAATAAACTAATCGAAGCAGAGAAAAATAAGGTTTTAGAGCAACAAGAATTAATTCAAATTGAAAAAGATAAAGTTGAAAAATGGTTAAGCAATACGCTACCTGCTGAGGCCGTAATTGAGTTGAAAAGAAGTGGAAAAGTTCAGGCAAATAGCTTCAAATTGGTTTCAGTATTATTCACGGACGTAGTCGGTTTCACGAAGATTTCGGAAAATATGAGCGCAAATCGACTAGTAAACAAACTCGATGTTTTATTCCGGAAATTTGATGAAATCATTGATGTAAACAACCTTGAAAAGATAAAGACAATCGGAGATGCTTATATGTGTGCCGGAGGAATCCCTACTGAAAACTCCACAAACCCCATAGATGCCTGCACAGCAGCAATACAGATTCAGGCATACATGTCTAAAATTAAGTTCGATGCCATTGCGAATCATGAAGATTTTTGGGAAATACGTCTCGGAATTAACACAGGTCCTGTAACTGCAGGGATTATTGGAAATTTACGATTGGCATATGATGTTTGGGGTTCAACCGTGAATTTAGCGCAACGAATGGAGATGTTAAGTCAACCAGGAAAGGTCACCATAACTGGCTCCACATTCAATTATATAGAACCCTATTTTGAATGTGAATTTAAGGGAAAAGTTCAATCAAAAGCCAAAACTTGGGTTGATATGTATGAGGTTGTTCGCATTAAACCTGAGTTGTCTGTTAATGGTGAAGGATTGATTCCAAATCAACGCTTCGAAGAAATTAAAAAATTACATCATTACAGTAACATTAAATATTACAAAACAGAACATCATGTTTTAAAGATTTTGGAGAGAGGTCTTTCCGAAAAATTAACCTACCACTCCATTAATCATACAAAAGATGTTGTAAAAGCAGTTGAACGAATTGCACTTTTGGAGGGTGTTACAGATGAAGGGTTATTTCTTCTTAAAACAGCTGCTATTTTGCATGATGCCGGCTTTATTGAGCGCTACGAACATAACGAAGAAGTTGGTGCTCAGATGGCTAGAGATTTGTTGCCTAAGTATGGTTACACCGAACAGCACATCAAAACAATTGTAGAATTAATTCATGTCACCGAAATCCCACATCGTCCGATAAATAAATTACAAGAAATCATTTGTGATGCAGATTTGGATTATTTAGGTCGAGATGATTTTGAGGAAATTGCAGATAGATTGCGAATTGAACTTCGCGAAATGAAAAAAATTGATAGCGATAGAAAATGGGACGAAATTCAAGTTAAATTTTTAGAGCAACATCAATATTTCACTCAAACTTCGATTGAAATGCGTCAAAAGAAAAAAGAGGAAAATATTCAGAAAGTAAAAGCTCGTCTGGAGCTCAACGCTTATCAAGATTAAGATTTCTTTGTCGTTTCTTTCTTCGATTTGTATGATAAATTATAACAATAATCGAGGCTTAATACATGGCGATTATTTTGATTCGGTAAGTTTACTTTTTGATCGAAAAAATAACCAATTTGCAAATCGTGAGGTCCTTTTAAATTAAGGTCAAAACCAATAAAATTCCGAATTCTTGTTACTCTTTTTCCGTACAAACCAAAACTCGGATTGTAAAAAATTTCTGAACTTAAAATTGGTTTAATTATTTTGCCTTTAAAATTATAAGAAATTGCTGGTTTCACACGAATGGCATTATCAAATTCAGGTTCATAATTCGACGTTATTCCTTTGAATGAATATTGGTAGCGGAATCTAATTGAAGCTGACATTCGTTGAATATCTTTTTCTAAACTTAAATTGAAATTCAAGCGTTGACTTAAAAGATAGTTCCCATTATCCTCGCGATCTGATATCATTCGATAATCAAGAGAAGGTTTGCACCAATCTGACAACTTATATTTCAGCGTTAATTGAGGGAAGAAAGTAACAAGTTTAAAATCACTGAATCGATTTGTTAAACTAAGGTTATATTCAAATTTTTTTGACAATTTCCCCCTACATCCAGTTTCAGTCCAAACTTGAAAGGTTGATGATTGCCCTAAAATAACCGAGGAAACCAAATAAAAAAAAAGGAAGAAAACAGATTTTTTTATCACAACTTTTTAATGAAAATGGTATCAAGTGTAATGATTTGATCGCGCTTCGTAATTTCAATATTTGATATTTTTTCTTTCGTCCCACTTAAACAACTGGCACAATCCTCATAAACAAAAACCGAATATTTTCCTTTCTGCAAATACCTAAATTCAAAACTACCGTCATAACTCGTACTAATATCATCATCGTAAAAAGTACTTTGATCTCCATATATAATGTATACATTTTGATCCGGAGCAGGATATTCGGCAATTATGTTCCCTAGACTATTATATCTTTGCTCGATAACGACTCCTTTGATCGTTGCAGAACCACCTTCCCCTTCTACCTTTTTACAGCCAAATAGTGATAGTAAAAAGCAACTCGCAAAAATGACATTCTTCATACTTTTAGATTTATTTCAAATATACGTCAAAAGTTCTTTAAGTGAAAATTTGTCGCTTCTTCAATTTTTTAGTAACTTTCGAGATAAAACTTTTATCAATGAAGCAATTTTTATTGTTTTTATTCATCGCTTTATTTGGTTTTGATTCACATGAACAAGTCTTGATTAATGAATATTCTTGTTCAAATGTCTCCGGAATAACCGATGCATATGGCCAACGAGAAGATTGGATCGAGTTATTTAATACAACAGCTTCACCGGTTGATTTGACGGGGTGGTATCTTTCCGACAAAGCAACAAATTTAACGAAGTGGATGATACCAAGCGGTTCAATAAATGCCAATGGTTTCAAAATGGTTTATTGTTCAAAACGAAATACGGTTAATGGTAATCAGTACCATCCAAATTTTAGTTTATCACAAACTGGAGGGGATTGGATTATTTTATCAAATCCTACAGGGACAGTGGTCGATTCATTTAAGATTGTCCATTTGACCAAAGCAAATCATTCTGTGGGCAGATCAACAAATGGCGCTGCCGACTTTAAACTTTTCACAACACCAACGCCAAATGCAAACAATGTTGGCGCCGTGAATTTTTACACTCCGAAGCCAATTTTTAGCTCTCAGGCCGGATTTTATCCAGGATCCGTTGTGATTACAATATCTTGCCCGGACCCAACAGCAACATTACGATATACGCTTGATGGGAGCGATCCTACAGCAACCTCAACGTTATATTCAACGCCAATTACAATTAATACGACCAAAGTTTTAAGGGCGGCTGCTTTTAGCACAAACCTTCAATCTTTTACGGAAACAAATACCTATTTTATTAACGTAAGTCATACGATACCTGTTGTCTCGGTTTGTAGTCAAGGTGTTTTTAGTTTGGTTGCGAACGGCAGCCAAAATCCTCCAGATCGTATCGGAGCTTTTGAACTTTTTGAAGACAATGGAGCTTTTATTGATGAGGGGCAAGGCGATTTTAATAAGCATGGAAATGACTCTTGGGCATACGACCAAAGAGGATTTGATTATATCATGAGAGATGAATATGGATATAATGGTGATTTAGAACATCAAATATTCCCAGAAAAAACGAGAGATAATTTTCAACGTGTGATTTTAAAACCGGCAGCAAGTGATAATTACTCTTTCGAGGATGGAGCTCACATTCGTGATGCCTTTATTCATACCTTGTCTGATCGGGCTGAAATGAAACTTGATGAACGAACTTGGCGTCCGTGTATTGTTTATTTAAATGGACAGTATTGGGGCGTTTATGAAATACGTGAAAAAGCAGATGATAATGACTACACAGATTATTATTATGATCAAGATAAATATGATTTGTATTACTTAAAAACGTGGGGGAATACTTGGGAAGACTATGGTACGCCAAATGCCCTGAATGAATGGAATACATTGAAGAATTTTATAGCGAATAACAACATGGGAAATCCAATAAATTTCGCTTATGTTGATAGCTTGTTAAACTGGGAATCACTTTGTGATTACTTCATGATCAATTCATTTACAGTTAATCAGGACTGGTTAAATTGGAATACATCTTGGTGGCGAGGAACTAATCCTCTAGGAGATAAAAAAAGATGGAGATATACACTTTGGGATATGGACGCTACTTTCGGCCATTATTTTAATTACACTGGAATTCCTGATCCGAGTACCAATGCAGATCCTTGCAATGCTGAGAATTTGCCAGATCCAGGAGGACAAGGGCATACAGAAATTTTACAAAAACTAATTAATGAAAATGATAGTGTGAAACAGTATTACATTGCTCGTTATGCTGATTTAATTAATACAAAATTTTCATGTAGTTTTTTAATTCCGCTTTTGGATAGTATGGTGAATGAAATTGCACCTGAGATGAATGGTCAATGCCAAAAATGGGGTGGAACATACAACAATTGGCAAAGCAATGTTCAAACGCTTCGAAATTTTATCAATTCGAGATGTACAGCCCTTACTCAGGGATTAATTGATTGTTACAATCTTTCAGGTCCATATGCAACAACATTTGATGTTTCCCCTGTCAATGCAGGAACGATTAAAGTCAACTCTGTTTGGGCTCCATCTTATCCTTGGTCAACTAGCTATTTTGGTGGTATTCAAACAAATGTAATTGCAAAAGCAAACGTAGGATATATTTTCGATCACTGGGAATTTACGACCGGGCCAATGAATTTACCAATATCCAGTGACACGAATAACTTGACCATAAATAGTCCTGAAAACATAGTTGCTGTTTTTGTTTTGGATAATCCTGATTTAGACGGAGATGGATGCTTAAATACTGATGAAATTATTGCAGGAACATTGCCCAATAATCCTGATACAGATGGAGACGGTCAAAATGACTGTGTTGAAATTGGTCCAGATCCTAACAATCCTTTAGACTCGGATAATGATGGGGTAATCGATGCATTAGAATCTTCTTCCGTTGATGCAGATGGTGATGGTGTCAATAATGAGCAGGATCCTGCCAACACGGATCCATGCATTCCAAATCCAAATGCAGGAAATTGTGATATGGATGGCGATGGATTAACAACTTCTCAAGAAAACTCGCTTGGCACGAATCCAGATAACGCGGATACGGATGGTGACGGTATAAATGATGGAACAGAAGTTTCAAACGGAACTGATCCTCTTGACCCATGTGATCCAGCTAATTCATTACCTGAGTGTAATATTGATACCGATGGTGATGGATTGACTGATGCTCAGGAATCGGTTCTGGGAACCAATCCAACGAATCCGGATACGGATGGTGACGGATTGAATGATGGTTCTGAAGTAGCTAACACAACAAACCCACTCGATTTTTGCGATCCGCTTTCCAACACACCAGCCTGCTCTGAAGGAATTCATATCCCTACAGCGTTTACTCCAAACGGAACTGGTAATGAATCGAATGAAGTTTATCAGATAATCGCTGGAAAAAACATAGATCAAATTGATTTCAAAATTTTCGACAGATGGGGAAATCTAATTTTCCAATCAGATAAAAAAGATTTCAAATGGGATGGATCGTATAAATCCAAGCCTTGTAATAGTGGTGTTTATGCTTATGTTGTTCAAGTATACTACACCGGTGGATCAACAGAAACATTGTCAGGAAATATTACGCTATTGCGATAAAGTATGAAGTGGATATTTATCATAATAACTTTTTGCTGCTTTCAAATTTTTGGACAAGATTTTCATTTGTCCCAAGTAGATCAAACACTTCCGATAATAAATCCTGCCTTAACATCAAATTTTAATGGATTTGAGAAATTCAGTATTCAACATAGGAATCAATGGCTAGGTGCAGGAACTCAATTTATGACTTCTTACGGCTTAGCTGAATTTTCGATTGGGAAAACACGAAAAATGAATAAGTCCTATGTTGGGCTGGGTGTTTATTTTATGAATGACGTTGGCGGCGATTCAAAAATATCCTTAAAAACAGGCGGCATAACGTTGAGTGGAAATCTTCCCATAACATCAGAACAATGGATCTCTGCTGGAATTCAAACATCATTTAACAATCGCAGCGCTGATTTAACAAACTTATTGTTTTTCTCTCAGTGGAATGGAAATGCTTTGGACCCTACAATACCTTCGGGCGAGGAAAATCAATTTAATTCATTTTCTTACCTCGATGCTGGCGCGGGGTTAGCTTATAACTACAAACCTTCTCCAAATTCCACACTTGGATCGAGTGAAAATGCTTTTCAAATGGGTGTTTCTGTTTCACATTTAAATCGACCGAATCAACGATTTAATTCATTTACAGAGGATCGATTATATGCGAAACTCTGTCTTCATGCAAACTATAAATATGGGTTAAATGATGCTTCAGCAATTGAAATAAGTGCAGTTCAATTTTTTCAAGGAAAACATAAGGAAACCAATATTGGCGTATTCTTCCGAAGCCGTTTAAAAGAATCCTCAAGAGTCACAACTTTGGTAAATGGCCAATATGTTACTTTAGGTTCATACTTTCGATTTTCTGGCGCAGTTACCCCTTATGCAGCAGTTGACCTAGGGCCATTTAAAATTGGACTTTCTTACGATTATGAATTAGGGAAATTATCTCGGGCCTACAATCACTCCATTGAATTTTTTACGAGCTACTTGATCTCGAAAAATTCAATTTTTAAATCGAAGAAGTTTCATTAATAAAACTCAGCCATTTTTCAGACTGAACTTTACTAAGAACACGAGGCATTTTGTTTTGCGCGCCTATTTTACCTAAAGACTCCAAGAAGTTGTAAAATGTTTGCGGCGAAATAAATTCAAAAATTGGTTCGTTCAAATTGTATTTTCTAACGTAAGTATAATCATCATTTAGTTCACATAATTTCTCCTCCATTTTAGATGCAAATTTCGATTGGTCTATTTCAGCACTTGTGCCAATAAACCACTTGTGTCTATTATTTGCTGCATCAGCATAGATGGTATATTCAGAAATTCCAATTTTCAGCTCTCTCGAAACCGACAATAATGCCTGGTTTATATTGTCAAGTGATAAATGTTCGCCACACAAGCTCAAGAATTGTTTAATTCTTCCCGTTATTTTAATTTCATAAGTTTCAATATTCGTAAATCTTACCAAATCTCCTATTAAATAGCGCCACAAACCCGCATTTGTCGATATTAATAAGGCATAATCTACTCCTTCTTTCACTTGACTAATTGTATATGCCTCATGTTGATTTTTTAGTTCTCCATTCTCGTCAAAGTAATCAGAATTAAAAGGTACGAATTCGAAGAAGATGCCATTATTA
Source organism: Flavobacteriales bacterium (assembly GCA_947497485.1). Lineage (GTDB taxonomy): Bacteria > Bacteroidota > Bacteroidia > Flavobacteriales_D > Crocinitomicaceae > UBA952. The sequence continues at coordinate 51,007 of CANMHB010000010.1, read as the reverse complement.
AGTAATAATTTCATGCCATTCGCTCTCAATGATGTTTGATAAGCAAAATAACCTTCACTTGCAAGATAAGTATCTAAAAGATAAATTTTCTTGCCACAAATTTTTTCCAAACGTTCAATATATGGCTCCATAAAAACGCCCCCATGAACATATACCTCCAAATTAGGCCAGATTTCATGAATATTATTCAACTTATAATGCTCAACGATTTTTTCCATTAAAAGAATGCACCAGCTCGGAATTCCAGCAATTATACCTATGTTCCATTTTGGGGCTTTTTCCGTAATTAGAGCTAATTTTTGATTCCAATCTTTAATAGCAGTAATGCGATTTCCTGGTTTTGTAAATGGCGTTACAATTAATGATGTATGCTTTTTTAAAATTCCACTTAAATCACCTTCAATATGTTTGGATTTTTTTGTCAATTTAGTCGAACCACCGACCGTAAGAATGCTCGCACTATAAAATTCATCCGATAATTTTAACTCATGTAAAATAGAAAGTTGACGCATACTCGTGCGCTGAAACGAACGTATCATTTCAAGTGTAATAGGAATTCTCTTACTCGGAGAGCCTGTAGTTCCGGAAGACAGTGCATAATATTTAATCCTTCCCTTCCATGTATGATCTTTAGCGCCTGCAATCGTTTCCTTTAACCAATTTTCATAAAAATCTTCATAACTTGAAATTGGGACGTTTTTTTGAAACGAAGAGACTAAATCAGGTTTCCCTACAAATTTATGGAAGGAATGATATAATCCAAATTTTGTATTTTTTGCAGTTTCAAGAAGTATCCTTAAACTTTCTAATTGATGCTTATATTCAATTCCTTTTTTTGCATTTCTGCGGTAACTAATTTCTGTTGTTTTTTGAATAAGCTTTCCAATTATTGGCATATGAAAGAAATATGCGCTGAATTTAAAAAATAAAAAGTTTAAATGCGCAATTTTTGCCTTGATTATTGTAAATTTGCAGAAACTATCATTATATGAATAAAAAAGTTTTCATCGTTCCGCATGATTTTACTTCAGTTGCAAATATTGCTCTAGAACATGCCATAGCAACTGCTCGACCGCTTGGTGCAGCGGTTCATTTACTGCATGTAGTATCAAAAGATAGCCAAATAAAAGAGGCAACAGAAAAATTAGAATCTGTTATTCAGCAGTATGCGAAAGAATCTGTTGAAATTATACCAACGGTTCGAATAGGAAGCATTTTTGAGGATATAGGTGAGTATGCTGCAGAACATTCTGCGGAATTAATTTTCATGGGAACTCACGGAGCCCATGGGTGGCAACACATTACTGGAAGCCATGCATTGAAAGTTGTCACAAGCTCTACTGTTCCTTTTATTATTGTTCAAGAGAGGGCTGTTAAATCTACTGGTTATGACTCAATTGTTGTTCCAATGGATTTACATAAAGAAACGAAACAAAAACTTTCAATTGTAGCTAGTTTAGCTAAATATTTCAACTCAAAAGTTCATGTGGTAACTCCTGATGAATCTGATGAGTTTTTACGTCATCAAGTGGAGTCCAATATTGTATTCTCTCAGCGATTTTTTAAAGATCGTGGAATAGAAATGACCTCAGCAATTGTATCAAATAGTGGTTTTGACAAAGAAGTTGTTAAATACGCGGTAAGTGTTGATGCCGATTTAATTGCGATAATGAATTTAAATAGAAACAGTTTTTTGAGTGCAATTACTGCTAATTACGAACAATATATCATTACAAATGATGCCTTGATTCCTACTTTGATTGTCAATCCAATTGAAATAGGAAATTCTCAAAGCAGTATGTTCTCAATGTAAAAAATTAGATAGTATCGGCCCGCTTTTGCGGGCTTTTTTTGTTTTAAGAAAGTATGTCAAAACTAATTACCCTCAACGAGTTTATTCAAACGAACCAAGCTGATTTTCCTTTCGCAACGGGTGAACTTTCTCGTTTACTAAATGATATCGCTGTAGCTTCTAAAATTGTTTCACGCGACGTACGTAAGGCAGGACTTGTGGATCATATTCTAGGTGCACAGGGCAATCAAAATGTGCAAGGAGAGGATCAACAAAAATTAGATGTGGTTGCCGACGAAGCTTTTATAAAAGCATTCGAACAAGGTGGAGAAGTTTGTGGAATTGCTTCCGAAGAAAATGATGATTTCGTTGCTTTCAAAAGCGAACAAGCGAAAAATGGTAAATACGTAGTTTTGTTTGATCCGCTCGACGGCTCTAGTAATATTGATGTGAATGTATCGATTGGAACCATTTTTTCGATATACAGACGGATTTCACCAGTTGGAACTGAGGCCACCCTTGAAGATATGCTACAACCTGGAACTGCACAAGTTGCAGCGGGTTACGTATTGTATGGCTCCTCCACAATGTTAGTTTACACAACAGGTAAAGGTGTAAATGGCTTCACATTAGATCCTTCAATCGGTGAATATTGCTTGTCGCATCCATCCATGAAAATGCCTGAAAATGGTCGTTTGTACGCCATGAATGAAGGTAATATTTTCGAATGTGAAGAAGGTTTAAGAAAATACATCAATTACTGCCAAAGCCGTGAAAACCAAACAGGAATGCCTTATTCCGGAAGATATATCGGTTCTCTTGTTGCTGACTTTCACAGAAATTTAATCAAAGGGGGAATTTACATTTACCCGGATGTATTGAGCGCACCAGAAGGGAAATTGCGTTTGTTATACGAGTGCAATCCGTTGGCGTTTATTGCGGAACAAGCAGGCGGTTTAGCAACAACAGGTCGTAAGCGAATACTTGAAATTAAACCCGAACGCTTGCATCAGCGCACACCATATTACACCGGTTCTAAGCTGATGATGGAAAAGGCAATGGAGTGTCTTGCTAAATAGACAAAAACGAATCTCAGATTAGCCTGTTTCATATTGCTTGTAGATTGTAACCGAAAAAGAAAAACTTGGCACAATTTGTCACTTTTTCAAAATTATATAATACAGAAAATTTCATTTATTCTCTTGTTCAAAACGACCTTTTTCACTAACTTAAAGTGAAAACAGAAAAAATGGAGTTAATCACAAAAGAAGATTTAAAAGCTAAAATCTTTACCATTCGGGGCGTTCAAGTGATGTTAGATCGAGATTTGGCAGCATTGTATAATGTTGAAACAAAGCGTTTAAATGAGCAGGTTAAAAGAAACATTGAACGCTTTCCAAATTATTATAGGTTTCAACTAAATACATTAGAAAAAAATGAACTGGTCGCAATTTGCGACCGGTTTGACAATCTAAAACATTCCAGTAGTAATCCTTTTGCATTCACCGAACAAGGCGTTGCAATGTTATCCGCTGTTTTAAAAAGTGAAGTTGCTGTGAAAGTTAGCATTGAAATAATAAATGCCTTTATTGAAATGAGGAAAGTAATTTCAAACAATAACGGACTGATGCAACGAATGGAGATAATGGAACGCAAGTTTCTGGAAAACGACCAAAAGTTTGATTTGGTATTTAAAGCCTTGGAAAAAGATAGCTTGCATCCAAAAAACGGCATCTTCTTCGATGGGCAACTCTTTGATGCTTATGTTTTTGCAAACGAACTCATTAAAAGCGCAAAGCACTCAATCATTTTAATTGACAACTACATTGACGATACGACTTTGCTCATGTTAAGTAAAAGAAATCAGAACTGCAAAGCCATCATTTACACTTCTAAAATTTCCGCACAGTTGAAATTAGACTTAGCAAAACACATTGAGCAATATCCAACAATCGAAATAAAACAGTTGAAAACCTCCCACGACCGTTTTTTAATTCTTGACGAAAAGGAATTATACCATTTGGGCGCTTCCTTGAAAGATTTGGGAAAGAAATGGTTTGCTTTTTCCAAACTCAATGAATTTTTGCCTGAGGTTTTAAGGAAATTAGCATAGCTTCGAAAACCTTGCCCTTCCTTCAAAAATTAAAGAAACTTGACAAGTTGTGTTAATCGAATAAGAATCGCTGGATTGCAAATCCAGCTGAGCTGGTGTAGTTTATTTCTTTATCTCAGCTTCGAAGGATATGCAATCCTTCAAAAATTAAACAAACTTGTCAAGTTGTGGTAATCGAATAGGAATCGCTGGATTGCAAATCCAGCAGAGCGAGGTGTATAGTTTCATTTATTTTAAAATCTCAAATGATATTCCTTCCAATAAAATATATCCGATATTTCCCTCTTGCTTGTCTTTATTTATCGCAACAATTTTAACAGGAACTTTGCCTTCTCGAGAAACTAGGTCGAAAAGATTTTTTGAGTTGACTTTTTTAAAGTAGATATGAGCATTATCATATGCATTATCAGATAGTTTGAAAGAATAGTGAGTTGCTTCTGTTCCGTAATATGTGTAATTATAGTAATTGTCTATGTCAATGTAACCATAAAGTGTTACTTGTTGCTGGTAATAATCAAATTTCGCTGCATTTAAAGTTTTTAATTTTAATGGGGCATTGTCTATCAACGATTTGTTTTTTAAGTATGATTCAAAATTTTTAATGTCATTTTTTAGATTTGAATCCTCAAGATTTACTTTAATTGGTTTTCCTGCTTGATCGTTTTCAATAATCCAATTATCGAACTCAATAGAATTAAGGAAACCTATCAAACGCAAATTTTCTTTTGTTTTTGAATAGTCATTTTGTTTTCTACTAAGTAAGTCTATGTATCGAACATAAATGATTTTTTTATGCCATTTCCCATCTAATAATTTATCTAAAAGTTGCAATCCTAATTCGCTTTTTCTAGAAATTAATGCTTCTACAGAAAACTTATCTCCTTCTTGATTAATCCTGACACAAAAATAATCTGGCAGAGCATCTTTTTCTAAATAATTTTCTTCTATTGACATGAAAACCCTCATCATTACGTACTCCTTCTTTTTTCTTGAATCAAAGCTTGCCATTGTCATTTCTGACAATCCCAAAGAAGCTTCCCAGTCTATTAGAAATTTATTGTTGTCATTTCTCACTATATATTCTGTTGTAGAAGATTCAGTCTTATTTTGTCCATAAAAATAGGTTACTTTATTCCGATATATATTATTTACTCCTTTGACTTTCATCCAAGTTCCTGAATTCGCTTGAAGGGCTTTCTTGAGGTTGTATAAAGAACTAGTTGAATCTTTTAAATCAGGTTCAAAATTCATTTCTTGGTACCGTTCTTCCATCAGTTCTAATGTGTTTGAATGCTTTGTTACATAGTTTGATCTTTCAACCCAGTTTTTTCCATTTAAGTAATTGATGACCGTTTCAGTTGCCTTTGAATTTACATTATCCAAATTTTCTTGACCAATACAAAGATTAAAAGTGAAGATAAATGCTAATAAAGTTGCTTTTTTCATGTTTATACTATTTAATTCGTTTCTACTTAATAACAGGCGCGAGAACATTTCATGGAACAAAAAGGATATTCGTTCTTTCTCATGTAGTCGTATACATCAGTAAAACCAAGCGCTTTAAATGAGCTCTCTAGACTGTAATAGGCATTTGCGTTAATATCGAATATCCATTGAGTAAAATCATTCCCATCTTTATCTACGGCGTCAGTTAATCCATTAATTGTTGATTTACAACATTTACATTTATATGATTTATTCATTTCAGAATTTGAATTTTTTGACTTTGAAGAAGTGCTTTTAGAATTATTTACCATTTTATCTTCCACAATACCATCATTGCTTATATAAAAATGTTTCTCTAGATTTCCGTCTTCACTGTAAGAGAATAAATCACCGATAAATTTGTCTTTGTGACCAGACAAAGTGTCAACAGAGCCCTTCGATTTTAAAGCGCCTGATTCAAAATAGAATTTAAATGGCCCGTGTGTTTTACCATTTTTGAAATTTGATTCAAATTCTAATTTTCCGTTTTCATAATATTTTTTGACAATACCATCTGTTTTGCCATTTTTCAAGACGCTTTCAAGTTCCTTTTTACCCGATTCAAAATATGAGATAAAAGTTCCATTTCTTACAGTATCCTGAATAAAATATTCTGCCTTTATTTTTCCGTTTTTATAGAATAAAACTTCTTTTCCGTTCTTGATTCCATTTAAGTAAATTGATTCTTGCTCTTTGGTTCCATTCTCATTATAAAACGCGAACATTCCGTTTTCTTTACCATTTTCATACTTGCCCTCTTCTTTAAGTGAGCCATTTTCGAAATAGACTTTTCTTATTCCATTTAATCTCCCATTTTGATAATTTTCTTCTTCATTTAGCTGTCCGTTTTCAAAATAACTTTTTCTTGAGCCATTGAGCAATCCATCTTTATAATTTGCATCTTCATTTATTTTACCATTTTCATGATAAAAATTCCAAATGCCATCTCTTCCGTTTTTAGGTACACCTGATTCACCCTTTTCAGATTCATCTCCATTTATAAATGAACCCTCTGCGAGTTTTTTTCCGTTTGAAAAATAATATACCCACTTACCATTTTGTTTTCCATTCAAATAGCTTCCCTCACCGAATTTATTACCTGAAGAGTCATAAACGATCGCTTCTCCTTCCTTAATTGAGTTGATCAAATTAAATTCTATCGACTTTTTTGGATTATAATCAAACTTTGATGCTTCTTTGTTTATCTTGAGTTCAAGGCTGTTTAATTCCGTTTTAACGTTATTTAATTTTCTAATGGATTGATTTTTGGTTTGTACTAGCGAATCATACCTATCAAATTCCTCTTTCTTCCTTTTATTTAATTTACCCGCATCATTTTTTTCTTTTAATTTAGACCACTTATCTATTCCACCAATCTCGTAATTTAAATAATCTTTCGCTTCTTTTGAAATCCTTATTGTATCTTGAATAAGAAGATCAAACTCCTTCTTTTTTGATGTAAATTCTTTAGTTGTTCGGTTGATTTCTACAGTATCTTTAAAGTTGTTTTTATTGAAGAATTTGTCAAAAATATATTCGATAACTTTACCTTCTATTTTGCCATTCTGAACCTCGTAAAGCGATTTTGCCTGTCCATTATCAAAAAAATTTAAAACAAATCCAGTATATGGCTTCTCATTTAAAAATAATTCTTGATTTTGAGATTTTAACTGACTTTCAAATAAAACTTGATTTTGAGCATTAACTTGATTATTGAGAACAAAAAGTACAATTAAGAAAAAAATTGTTTTGAATAATTTTATCATAATTTATTAATTAATCCTTCATACTCCCTCTGTAATATACCTTCCTGATTACACCTTGGCTTTAACATTTCTTTTAAGGCATTGCATTTTGAAGGAATGTCAGAATCAATAGGATACCAATCAAAGACAAAGTTTTTCAAGATGCACTGATCTAAAAAGGCAAAATCCTGCCAATGATTTTCTGCGAATAAAATGCGCTTTTGCGATGTTTCGAAGCCATTTCGGCGTTCGAGCATTGTATTAGTGAAAAATGGACTTATTGTTTTTGAATTGCGAATAGTGGAAACAGCTAAATCATTAAATGAAACGCTGGAGCCGCGCAAGGTAATTGTTTCCAATTGTCGGTGCATACGATCCAGTGCCTCTTGTTGAATAGCATAACCAATGTAAATCAACTCACCTTTGTACAACATGAAAAAAATACCCGGCTGGTTTAAGGTTTCATTTGCATTTTTTTCGTAATCAAAAATCAAATTCAACGGAAACACTGCGTTTTGATCAACTTTAATCTGAAATAATTCATCCGCTTTGAAAAACATACTTTTGAGCAATTTGACTAATTACAAAACTAAAAACTGTGTAATTCTTTTTACGATTTATATATTCATTTTTTGAATTTATACTTCTATATTTGAACTATTAGTTCATATCTTATGATTGATCATCCAGAAATAAAAATCAAGCAACTGCGTGAATTGAAGAATTTTACGCAAGAATACATGGCGCAACAATTGGGCTTAACCACCCGTGCTTACTCTAAAATTGAAACCGGAGAAACGCAACTTACTATTAACCGTTTGAATGAAATTTCGAAAATTCTAAACGTTGATCCCATCGAAGCACTTGGGTTTGATCATCAGAATATTTTTAATAATTACGGCACACAAGAAGGAAACATTGCGGTTAGCCAATCATTATTGCCTGACAAACTTATCGAGCAATACGAAAAACGCATACAGCAGTTGGAGAGCGAAGTGATTTTTTTGAGGGCGTTGGTGAAGTAGGGGTTTCGTTCTTTTTGGCATTGCCCCAAAATAGTCATCCCTCTCGGTCTCCCTTCAAACTTTAGTTTTGTAATATGAAAGATCAATGTTAAGTTTGATCAGATTAAGTAAGGTTGAAAGTGAACCATTCCCTTCGATAGAATAGACCTATCTCCCTATTTGGAACTTTCAACCTTTTTGAACTCTAGACTTGCATAGAAATTGAGGATTACGACCTATTAAAGTTACCAAGTTAAAGTTCATACTTAATCCTATTTATAAACTAAATTCAAAATTATGGATTATTCTTATTTTGTTGGTATTGATGTCAGTAAATTGACCTTAGACATTGCCATTTTGAATTACGAGGGCAAACTAGTTGAACCTCCAATTGTTGTTGAAAATACAAGCGATTCTTTTGGTGCCTTAATCGAATTACTTAATGAAAAAGTAGGCGATTTGAGCGAAGTATTATTTTGTCTTGAACCCACAGGACATTATTCTAATCTAGCTGTTTCTGAGTTATTAAATAAAGATTTTTCGGTATGGTTAGCATCAGGAGCAACCATTCAAAGAAGCATTGGTTTAACCAGAGGAAAAAATGATAAAACAGATGCTTGTCGTATAGCTGAGTATGCATTTAGATTTTCTGATAAAGTTAGTCTTGTAGCCGTAAAAGACTTTCAAAGCCAACAATTGAGGGAATTACTCTCTCAAAGAGAATCATATGTTGCTACAAAAGCTGGTTATGTCGCTCAAATTAAAGATTTTAAGGGATTTGTATCCGATAAATCTTACCAAACAATTAGGGAATTAAATATCCAACTGATTGAAAGTCTCACAGCGGCGATTAATCAAATTGAAGCAAAGATCGAATCAATCATTCTTAATGAACAACAACTAAAAAGACAATATGATTTACTACAAACTATTCCAGGAGTTGGAAAAATATTAGCTCAGACATTCATCGCTTCAACAGCAGGATTTACGAGATTTAATAATCCAAGATCTTTTGCCTGCCACGCAGGAATAGCTCCATTCGTATATACATCGGGAACAAGTATAAAAAGTAGGTCTAGAGTGACGCATAGGGCAAATAAAAGACTGAAATCACTCTTACATTTAGCGGCTTTATGTTCTATTCGAGTAAAAGGGGAACTCAGAGAGTATTACATAAGGAAAACTAGTGAAGGAAAAAGTAAAATGTCAGTCTTAAATGCTATTCGAAACAAAATCGTTCAACGAATTTTTGCTGTGATTAAAAGAAATTCTTCTTACAATTGTTTGGAATTATCATAGAAATAGGGAGAAGGCTTCCTCCTTGGAAGGAGGATTGAGGAGGATGACAATCAAAAATTACTTTGTTAAAACAAGAAATAGTTGAGCTTCCACCTCAACTTTCATACAGCGTTAACGAGAGTCTGAGCGAAGATGCGGTTCGCGAAAACGTAAGTTGACCTGTCCGCTGGGGCGGGAGCATCAGAACCAAAGCCTGTACGCCGGCAGGCAGGCACAAAGCGATAAGGCTGAGTATTCCGCAGGAAACGCCTTTTGAAAGTTGAAAAAAGCAGTTTTTTACTTCCTTTTTTCTGCTTCGGCAAAAAAGGATGAGAGGAAATATTATTGTTTTTTCAATTTTTGGCGGGTAATCTTCAAACCTCAATTTTTGTAACCCTGCGATCGAAATACTTGCTCAATAATTTAACAGAAACAGACGAAGGCGTTAAAAAGAAAACAAGGTTTCTCAGCGCTATTAGAATTGGATTGGATAATTGACCTAGTTTTCCTAATCTTAAACTTTCCTGATTTATTTCTTTAGCACGGTCGAAATGCAAAGATTCGTATCGGTCGTAGGCTGTTTTCGTTGTTCCGTATTTTTCAATGCATTTGGCCAAAAGATAAGCTCCTTCAATTGCTGTGCAGCCACCTTGACCTAAGTTTGGTGTTGTTGGATGTGCCGCATCACCGATCAAAACCGCATTGTTTTTACTCCAACCTTTTGTTGGAATGCGATCAGATAAACTATTTTTTATGATCACCTCAGTCTTTTCCATGAACATGGGGATTGGGTGATGCCAGCCCGCAAAAAGTCTCATAAGTTTATTGCGAGTGCCTTCCGGTTCATCGTCTTGCATCAGTTCTTCATTGCATGTCGCCCACCAGCCATAAACGCCATCTTTAATCGGAACAATCCCAACACGTTGATTTTTTCCCATCGTTTCACTTCCATGTCCAATTGCAAAATCTGTTTTAATAACCCCTCTCCAGATATTATAACCTCTAAAAATCGGCGCACCATCGTTGATTACATATTTGCGAACAGCTGAATGTATTCCATCAGCTCCAACCACAACATCAAATTCTTTTGATTCTCCGTTTTCAAAGTTCAATTTCATCTTATTAGAAGGCAATTCTTCAATAGAACTTAGTCCATGATTTTCATAAAGTTTTGCATTTGCATGTTTTAACAAAACAGCATGTAAATCAGCACGGTGAATGCAAAGAATAGGAAATTCTCCCTTGGGTTCCGTAATACTCATTGTTTTGCCCTTTGCTGTCTTTAGAATTATCTTTTTAAGTTCGCCAGCAGTTTTCAAAATATCTTCCATCATCCCTAGTTCTTTCAGGACAGAAAGCGCATTCGGGAAAACGCTAATTGCGGCACCGACTTCACCAAAATTTTCTTTTTTTTCGAAAATGTGACATTCGAATTTTTCCGGATCAAGGGCAATTGAGAAGGTAAGTCCAGCGATTCCTCCTCCAATAATGGCTATTTTTTGTTTTTCCATGCTTTTAAAAGAATGTTTACTTCATAAATTTCAACTAAATGTATTCATTTTTTAAGAAAACGAGCTAAATTCTAAAGTAAATTACTCTAAATTAACTAGATAAGCTTTTTGAATAGCTTCGTAGGATTTGAAATCTAGTGAAACTTGTAAAATTACAACGGCAAACTAATCCGAATAGTCGTTCCTTTATCGATTTCTGATTTCAAAACAAAGACCTTTCCTTTGTGGTACTCTTCGATGATACGTTTAACCAAGGTCAAGCCAAGTCCCCATCCTCTTTTTTTGGTTGAATAACCTGGTTGGAAAATTGTTTTGAATTGTTTTGGAGTAAGACCTTTTCCGGTGTCGGTGATGTCAATATACACCCGTTCAGGTACCCGCTGAATTTCAATGGTCAAGTTTCCTTTTCCTCCCATCGCATCAACGGCATTTTTGCAAATATTTTCAACCACCCATTCCATCAGTGCGGGGTTGTGCAACATGACAATTGGTTCCTCTTCTTTGACTTTGAAATCGATAAAAATTTTATCTGAAAGTCGAGCACGTAAATATTCTAGGTTGTTTCCGATGGTTACCACCAAATCTGCTTCAACCAGTTTGGCTCCCGAACCTATTTTTGAGAAGCGATCGGTTATTTTTTCCAAGCGTTCCAGGTCTTTGTTCATTTCAGAAACAACCATTTCATTGCCGCCGTTAGCTTCCAAATGCGCCACCCACGCCATCATTGAGGAAAGTGGTGTTCCCAATTGATGCGCGGTTTCCTTCGCCATTCCAGCCCAAACTTGGTTTTGCTCTGCCTTACGGAACGTAGAAAACATCAAATAACCAATGATTACAATTAAGCCGATAACTGAAAACTGGATGTAGGGGAACCACGTCAATTGTTTCAATTCTGGACTTTCTTTGTAATAAAGTAATTTTACACCGGTACCAAAATCAATTCTAATCGGGGCATTCTGCTGCTTAAATTCTTTCAATGTTTTCGCTGCGTTTTTCTTCCACTCTTTTTCCGATAAATTACTGACTTCAATTTGATTCGATTTTTGGTCGACTAAAATCACGGGAATTAAACTTGAATTATCAATCAAATCGCGATTAAACGAATTGATTAATGAATCACTCGCCTTTTCAAGTCGAATTAACCCGTTGGATTCCCCATAAACAAATTGCATTTTAATTCCACCGAAAACTTCTATTTCATAGGATCTTCCGGCTGCAATCCACTCGGCGAACATACTTGCTTTCTCGACATCGGATAACGTTGAATCCAAATTTTTTCCTTGGGCTAACTTTCCGTCTTCCGTTAAGATTGCAACGGGAATGTTTTTGTTGCTCGAAATAATATTCAGGGCAAAATCAATGTCCTGATTCATGTTCAAATCAGAAGGATTTAAAATGGTTCGCTGTGCATCAACGACTATTTGAATTTTTTGACGCTCCTTCTCCCGCAATTCATCAAAAATCTGATTGGTCAATTTTACCAATTCAACCTTTTTCCGAATGGCATCCGCCCATTGTTCCGCCTTGGCTTTCTCGCGTTGGGCAATTTTATCAATCATTTGATTCGAAACGAAGAGTGAGGCAATGATGATTGTCAAGGAGACCAAAATCAAAGCGATTTTCCAACGCTGTTTCGACGAGTAAATATCCATTTTTACGAAAGTAGCAGTTTTTCAACCATTTCACAAACCGTGTGGTGATCAAATTTTAGAATGGAAGCTTTGATTTCTTCTTTGTTGAAGGTTAATTGTTGTTCTAAAATTAAATCCATTTTTTGTGCTAAATCTGCATTGTTATTTGTTGTGAAAAGCAGACCATTTTTTTCGTTTAAAATTAATTCAGTTGTTCCACCCGCCTTACTTCCAAGAACAGGTATTCCGCAAGCCATGGACTCAATGGTAACCATTCCAAACGTTTCTGAATAAGATGGAAGAATCGTCCAATCAAATGCTGAAAAAGCAATTGCAACATCCGTTTGAAAAGGCAAAAAATGAACGCGTTTTTCGAGATCATTTTCTTTGACGAAATTTATTAATTCATTTAAATAGGAATCCGATTCATTCGTGGTTTTCTCACCAACAATACACAGATGAAAATCAGTCATTTTAGTTTTCAGCATAGCTTCAAGTGCTAATAACTGACCTTTTTTTGGATCAATTCTACCAACGATTCCAAATATAAATTGATCGAGAGGTAAATTCAATTGTGATCGTGCATCGCGTTTGTCAATTGGAACAATCTTTTCAATTTCCAATCCAGAAGGAATGACATTGATTTTATTTTCCGAAACATGTGTATTCCGAATAACTTGATTTTTCAAATATTCTAAGGGACAATTCCAACTCGTGAAGAATGAATAGCGCAAGGTTCTGAAAAACTGTTTTTTTGGCGAGCCAAAATCCATTTCCATAAAAAAATGAACTTTGATTTTTCCTTTGGATAAAAAAGCTACCGTTGCAGCAATACTTTGATCGAATGTGGCTCGAATAATTAGGTGTTGGATTTTATGTTCTTTTAGTTTGCGATACAGTTGAACAGCATGAATGAAATCGTAGTGATTTTTATGCTTTTCGATTTCAATTAAAGGAAGTTCTTTTTGTTTTGCGGCAATCGCAATTGGGATAGATAGTTGCGCATAGACTTGAACAAAATGTTCGCGTTCTAGCATCCATTGGGCATTTTTGAGTTGGTTCATCTCCAAACCACCCCAACCAGTTGTACCACATAAATAAGCTATTCGCAACTGCATTCTATATTTATAACTTGCTTCTAATTTATAGATTTCAAGTAACTTTGGGTATGTTTTCCAAAATATTATACAATCCAACAGCAATTTTCATAATCACTTTTCTAACCATTGCGTTACCACTTTTTCTTTTTCCCATAAACCTTTTTCCTGGAGAAATCGTTCAACAAATTGGAGCAACTGAACTTAAAAGAGAAATTCCCTTGAGTCTTTCGTACTTTATCGGTCTTGGTTACGACCCCAGTGATTTGGAAGGAATTAAAGATTTCTATTTATTGCCAAGAGGATATGCGCTCGCTTTTTGCTTATTATTCGGATTTCCATCAATTATGGCGTTTAGAGTTCATATTGCTAAAAGGAACAACAACGATTCAAAAAAATAGTAAATAGCTTGAAAACTTAGGCAGCATTTCCAAATCCAATTCTACTGCCGCTGCGTGATTGAAGAATTATTTCTTGTTCGCAAAATTCCGCTAGTTTTTCAAGGGTAATTGTTTCATCGTTAATAAGGTTTTCAATTTCAACCTTTCGAATGATGTTGTCAATTTGACCGCCTGTTAAATCAAATCGTTCAGCAAGTTGAAGCGCGTCAGATTCATTTAATTTTTCGAGTTTACTCATCCAAATAGATGCTCTTGCCGCGGGATTTGGCTTTTGAAATTTTATTTTAAATAAAAATCTTCTATCAAAAGCTTTGTCGAGATTTTCGGCTAAATTGGTTGTTGCAATAAATATTCCGTTAAAGTTTTCAAGTTCTTCCAAAAGTATGTTTTGAATTGCATTTTCTGTTTGTGCAACGTTGCCCTTCGTATTATCTTTTCGCGTTGCAAGAATGGCATCAGCTTCATTAAAAAATAAGATGGGCTCGAGTGCGCAATCCTTTTTTAACTGGGCGTAATCGCTGAAGATTTTTTTAACCAATTTCTCACTTTCTCCAAACCACATGGATTTAGATTGACTAATGTCAACTTTCATTATTTCCCTTCCTGAAATTTTAGCAAGTTGAAGCACGGTTTCAGTTTTACCAGTGCCGGGCGCACCAAAGAGTAAAATGTTCATATTTTGAGGCAAACCTTTATTTGAAAGCCGTTTCATTAGTTCGCCGTAGGTTTCGACTTGCATCATATTTTGCACTTTCGAAATTTGGGCTTTTTCTTCATTCTCATAGAATAATTCTTTACCTGCTATCGTTTCAGGTTTTATGGTATTATTCTTGGCTTTTGGCTTCAAGATATTGATTCCATGAGTTTTTAATAACTCGCTGGTCTTATCGGTTATTGACAATTCCATATCATTATAAAACCTTCCTTGACTATATTCAACCCATTCTTGTTTAATTAATCGATTATCTCTAGAATAAATGCCTTGAAGGTATTTTACTTTTCGTGAAGCTGAGGAAAAGATGGAGTTGATTGGGTCATCAATATCGACGTAAATCGCACCATTCATCGATTTCCAAATAACAAAAAGGAAAATAACTCTATCGGTTTCTGTAATGTCCATTTTGAAAAGATGATCAATTAATGGAAAGTCACGATTGGTTTTATGAATTTCTTCCAATTCTGCCTGCATTTCCTCTGGTTCAAGCGAATCATCAATGCAGTCAGCAATCACATCGTACATTTTGCCGATTACTTCAAATTGGTCAACTAAATTTTCTTGTTTTCTTTTTGGTAAAGGCTTTTGATTCATTAAAGCATCAATAATTTCACTAGGAATCGTGTATTGATACCTTCTCATAGCATCGTCTGAACGACGTCTAACCCTTTTTTTAATGACCAGTTTTTTTTCAATCAATTCATTGAGTGCGGGCATGTAAGGTACAATATCGAAAGGTGTAATTTTGAAGAAACGGAAAACCTCAATCATATCAATTACATCTCCAAAAAGGTTCATCGTAATGAAATTCGAAAAAATGAAAGCCTCCTCTTTTGAACATTTAAGGTACTTGGAGACTATTTTCAACTCTTTATCTAACGACTTAATCAGTTCCTGGTTCAAACCAGCATGTTCAGATTGCTTGTATACAGATGATACAGCATCTAAAATAGAATTGTTTTGATTTTTAATTTTTGTTGAAATGGCCGACATAATTAATACCTATTTTTAATAACGATTCTCTAAACGCAATAAAAATCATCTTATAACATGTTTGGCAAAAAAAAATCCGAGAATTAATTTAGTTTATTTGGAAAGAAGGGATTGAATTCATTTAAAAACAAATATTCATAACCCTTAATTAAGGCAATTTTTAAGAAATTGTTCCGCATAAAAACATTAAATTTAGCGATAAAAAAGGATCAATGAACCGCGTTTTTGAAGAGACAATTAAAAATCAATTAAAGTCGAACCGAATAATTTTGTTATCTGGTCCTTATGGGGTTGGAAAAGTTTCATTTGCATCAAAATGTCTCAATGATTTGGATTTTCGTTTTGAGACAATTGATTTTCGCAATGAAAAAATCAGGAAAAAATTTAATAAATTAAGTAAGGAAGAGCTTACATGGTATTTCAATCAACAACCTTTTTTCGTTTTGGGAGATGCACAATTGTTCGATTCACTGCAGTTGTTGTTAGATGAGATTTTGGCTGAAAAAATAAAAACATCAGTTGTTCTTTGTTGCGCATTTGAACCACCAATTGTAAGTGAATTAAAGGAGGCACTTAAATGGGGTGGATTGGAGTTTCACTTTCCGGAACTGACATATTATGAGCTGACTCAACAATTTGGAATGGTCAATGAAGAACAAAGATTGGAACAACGATTAGTTTTTGGAAGTTACCCGCAAGTAGCCAATTTACCAGAAAATAGTTCAGAATTGTTGACTGAAATTACAAATCAAATTCTAAATTCAACAAAGTTGGGTGTCGAGGATCGGGTGAATAAAAAGGAATCTATGATTCGTATATTGCAAACAGCGGCTCATTTGTTTGGTCAACCTGTATCCTATAATCAAATAGCTGAAAGAGCCAATGTTGATAACGAAACAGCTGAACGCTATTTGAAATTATTTCAGAAAGCAAATTTAATTTTCTTAATACCGAGCTTTCACACAGAGCAGAAATATGAATTAAAGAAAACTCACTTGATTTATTTCTGTGACAATGGAATTCGAAATGGAATCATTCAAAACTTTAATCCTTTGCCTATGCGAATGGATGAAGAATTACTTTGGAAAAATTGGTTAGTTTCTGAAAGAATAAAATGGAATAAAATAAATGGGAAAGAGGTTCAATACTATTTTTGGAGAAGTCATACCAGACAACAACTCGATTTTCTTGAATTCCAACAAGGTTCGAAAAATGCCTATAAATTTTCACTAGAAAAGAAAAAGATGCTCAAAGAATCACCTCTTTTCAAAACTTATTATCCAGATGTTATTTTTAAAACTGTAAATCGTTCTACTTACTTAACATTTTTAACTCGAAAATAAAATGAAATTTATCTTACAGCTAGCAAAACAAATCAAAGAAAAGAACATCGATTTACGCAGTTTGACAATCATATTGCCATCAGAACGTGCAACAAAATATTTATCGGAAGCATTGGTTTCAGCGTATGGAAAGCCAATTTTTTCGCCTGAAATAACGACGATTGATCGATGGGTTAAAAAACATTCAAAACCGATAAAAGATAACACAAGGCTGCTAATTAGTCTATTCGAAATGTATCGTGAAACTGAAGAAGGGCGCAATGAAAGTTTCGAAGAATTTCTGAATTGGGGATCGATTCTTCTTAGCGATTTTGATGATATTGATCGGTATATGCTTGATTACAATCAGGTGTTTAAGAATTTAAAAGCAATTAAGGAGTTAGAAAGTTGGAAAATCGATGAAGATAAGCTTTCTCAATCACAGAAGAAATTTATGGAGTTCTGGGATAGAATCCCCAATTATTATGCTCAATTACATGAGAATATTCGTGCCAAAGGATTTGTCACGGCTGGTTTGGCTTATCGACAACTTGCCGAGGACCAAGAAGTTTTGTTCGATAAAAATGACAATCGTTATTTCATTTTCGCTGGATTTAATGCCTTGTCTCTTTCAGAATTGACAATCATAAAAAAGCTGATGAAAAGAAGGCGTGCAGAGTTCATTATTGACGCCGATAACTATTATTTGGAAAATAAACTACACGAAGCAGGAGCCTTTCTTCGTAAAAACTTGGCGTTTCTTGAGATTAAAGAACCTCAATTTATTTCAAATGAACTAGTTAAAAAAGAATTAAATATTAGTGTGGTGGAATGTCCGCAACATACTGGTCAGGTTAAAGTTGCTGCAACAGAACTTGAAAAATTATCTCCCGAAGAAATTAATGAAACCTTAGTTCTTTTGAGTGATGAGTCACTAATCGGCGCAATGGTAAAAAATATTCCAGCCTCGGTTGGTAAGGCGAATATCACCCTCGGTCTACCACTAAGTCAAACACCAATAAAATCTTGGGTTGAACTGATTTTTGACATTCAAGAAAATAAGCTACGTTTTAAAAGTAATGCCTTTTATTACAAGGATTTGCAAAGAACAATTAATAATGTACTTGTTCTAGCTTCCTTGGATGAAAAAGAAAAACACCAACTTATTAGGCTTGAACAAGAAACGATTCGGAAAAATAAAATATTTCAGAATATTGACAATCTAATTATCGGCGAAACAGCCAATAACTTAATGAAGGCATTATCGCTAAATTGGAAAAATGATTGGAAAATTGCGATGCGCCAAATTCGCTACTTAAATGCAATTCTGCTTGAATCAATGCCGCAAACTTCTGAATTTGAACGAAACGTCGTTATGATTTTTGATGATTCGTTGTTAACGTTTCAACAAATTATTGAAGAAGGAATTCCGGAAATGTCACTTAGAAGCTTTAAATCGTTGTTTTATCAACATTGGAATCAAAAAAGCATCGCTTTTCACGGCAATCCTACCAATGGTTTGCAGATAATGGGTCTTTTGGAAACTCGATTGATGGATTTTGAACGTGTATTTGTGTTGGGCTTCAATGAAGGGAAACTCCCAGGAACCAACCCTGTTAAGTCAATTATTCCAATGGATTTAAGGTATGGATTGGGATTGCCTTCAACGCGCGATAAACAAGGTATTTATGCACATCATTTTTACCGCTTGCTTCACCATTCAAGGGAAATGTTTATTACTTATACTACTGCTGTCGAACAAATTAGTAGTAATGAGGCAAGCAGGTATCTATTGCAATTACAACTTGAGCTCTCAAAAATTAATCCGAATATTAAACTCAAGCATCATTTTTACACAATCCCTTTCCCTGAATTGACTGAGCTGCCAGCTAATGTTGTATCCAAGAAACCGGAAATAATTGAACGATTGGATTCCTTTTTTGAAAAGTCGATTTCCGCTTCTGCTTTGAATAAATATTTGACTTGTCCGCTTGATTTCTATTACCGCTATTTGGTTGAATTCGGTGAAGAAAAGGCAGTTGAGGAAGGAGTTGAATCCAATACATTTGGTTCATTTATTCATAAAACACTTGAAATCCTATTTAAACCTTTTGCTCAGCGTGATGACGAAGGGAATTATGTTTCACCGCCACCTCGGAACATTTTACCGGCAGACATAGATAAAATGATTGATGACTACAAGCATATTTTACATGAACAGTTTTTAGAATATTTTGGTGGTGATGAAGAACTTTTTAATAAGGGCAAGAATTTGTTGAGTTACGAAATGGCTTTGGAAATCACACGAAAAGTCTTAGTTGATGAAAAAGAGTTTTTGAATAATACATCTGAGCAAGTTTATATTGAACAAGTTGAAGCTCCATTGAACACTGAGTTTGAGATAGAAATTAATGGCGTTAAGAAAAACATAAAATTCAAAGGATACATTGATCGAATTGACCGTGTTGGGGAGAAGTACCGAGTTATCGACTATAAATCGGGACGTGTAAGCGATGATGATGTGAAATTTAAACTACTTCCAGAGGGGATTAAACATTCATTTTTGAAGACCAAACACGCCCTTCAATTATCGTTGTATTGCCTATTCTTTCAAAAGAAGTATAACTGCTTTCCCGATGAAGCAATAATTCTTTCATTAGTCAAGTCGAATCAGCCTTTTAAGCTTTCTTATGTAGATGGGATATCAGGTATGACGGAGATTTTTAAAGAGTTAACCGAAGTTTTATTAAATGAGATATACAATTTGGAGATTGCATTTGAGCACGAAGCAGAAGCGAAGTATTGTGGTTATTGCACATAAAAAAACCTGAAAAGAAAAATAGAAGAATTAATCTGCTAAAATTCTTTTCAGGTCTCTGCAAGTTAATATAAAACCAAAATGAACAAACGTTTTTGTTCGACACATTAAAGACGAACAAAGAACATTAATGGTTGCTTTGGAATTTAAAAAATTAATAAAGTTCCAGCTTCAGTGAAGAACGATAGTCTTTAATTTCTTCTCGATTGATTTTATGTTCAGCGTTTTTGAGAAGATTTAGTAAGTACAATAAATTCTCTTTGTCATCAATTTCAATCGGATATTCATTCCCTTCTTCATCCTCTTCATACTGCGCTTCAACATCGAAACATTCATTTTCAGAAATAAATTCGTAGGTAAGACGAAGAACTTTAACGACAAGTGGATCCTGCTCTTTGATAGCTAACTCCCTTAATGCTTTTAAATCTTCCACGAGTTTTGGTGCTTCAACACCTTTTTTCTCGACATTTGCAATGATGGCATCTAGTTTTTGATTAGCAATCGCAGTTTTCATAGAATTTAAATTTCAGCACAAATGTAAGTAGATTGTATGAATTATGAACAATAGATTATAGACAATATCAAGATTTTTACTGAAAATAGATTAAATCATCTGCTAATTTTGCATTATGCAGTTTTTCATTCAGGCTTTTAGTATCGGATTCTTATTGAGTATTCTAGTCGGACCAGTTTTTTTTATTTTACTCGAAACAAGTATCACAAAAGGTTTTAGAGCTGCAATATCATTCGACCTAGGAGTTTTTTTAAGTGATGTTCTATATATTCTCATTGCAGTAATGTTTATGGAACAAATCAAAGGTTTAGATACAGCATCCAATAAAATATTATTTGGGTTTATTGGTGGAACGATTTTCATTATTTATGGGTTATTTACATTTTTTAAAAAACCAGTAAACTTTGAAAGCGATTTGATTGATACCGATGCTGTTGTTAATTATCCGGTCACGCAGACAAAGGATTATATTATGTTGGGCGTAAAAGGATTTCTTTTAAATTTCGCTAATCCTTTGGTTATTTTCTATTGGTTGAGTGTGGCCTCTTTTGCAAATCAGTTTGCGCCTGATAAATCAAGTTTAGGATGGGTTTTCCTTTTTATTGCTATTGTGCTTCTTACGTTCTTCGGCGTGGACATTCTTAAAATTTTAGCAGCAAAAAAGCTAAGACCTCTTGTTAATCAAAAGTTACTAATCGCACTTAATAGGGTCATTGGAATCGTATTTTGTTTATTTGGTGTTTTTCTAATTCTTCAAAATCTTATCCCAAAAACGTAACAAGATTAATTTTCCTTATTTTATACTTATGAAGTTATTGATATACCTTTTGTTATTTCCATACCTAATTTTTGGTCAAAAAGTATTGACTGAGAATTTATCTCCAAAAACTCGATTATATTGGGATGCGGAAAATAAAAAACTTCAAGCAACAGGTTCATATTATATAAGCGAAATTTTACCAAATACAACCGAAAAACATGGTAAGTGGTTATTTTATTCATACACAGGAGAACTAGAGGAAGAAAGTAACTTCTATCGAAACAGAATGCATGGTAAACAAACTCTTTATTTCCCGGATAAAAAGGTAAAAAGCACAGGTTTTTTTGTTTTTAATGTTCCTGATAGTAGCTACAAAGAATGGAACAAAGATGGTAAATTGATTATTTCTGGAAATTATGTCATGGGAAGTCCAGATGGTAAATGGGAATATTTTTATGATGATGGTCGCAAGAAAAAAGTAGAGTTAGTTAGTAATGATACGGTCTATTTGAAACAATTTTGGGAAAATGATTCTGCCCAAACTCAAACAATCGTTGACGGAAATGGGTATATCCAAACTTTTTATATCAATGGTTCACCAAAGGAATACTACACGTTTAAAAACGGATTAAAAACAGGTCCTTTTTCTGAATATACTGCTGGAAGAATGTTATCGGTAAGTGGTGAATTTTTGGAAGGAAAAAAACAAGGAAAGTGGGAGTTTTTTACCATTGATGGAATCTTAGTAAAACGCGCTCATTATTCCAATGATTCATTAAATGGGCCATATGAAGTTTATTTTGAGAATGGCGACACCTTGTCTTCGGGAACCTACAGCAATGGATGGAAGACAGGGAAATGGATATGGAAAAATGCTGAAGGAAAGTTAGAAATGGAGGGTACATTTGAGAATAATTTACAACATGGGCCTTGGAATTACTATTTTTCATCAGGTGAACTCTCTTATAAAGCAAATTTCCAGAATGGTAAAAAACACGGCGAATGGCATTATTTCTATAAAAACGGCATTGATTACAGAAAAGGCTCTTATGCAAATGACGTCCGTGAGGGATTATGGGAAACTTGGTATGAAGACGGAACTCTTTTAATGGAAGGCAAATACCTGCGTGGAAAAGAGAATGGTGAGTGGCGAAATTATTGGAACAATGGCGTATTGAAGAATATGTCAACTTTTAAAGATGGAAAATTAAATGGTAAGTGGGTTTCATATACACCTGAAAAAACGCTCGTCCTAGAAGGCACGTACAAAGATGATTTGAAAGTAGGAGAATGGCGCGATTACTATAACAATGGAAGATTAAAAGAAATTTATACCTACAAATTGTCAAAAGTTAAAAATAACTCCAATGATGTTGTTATTATGGGGATGAGTCAATTAGTAAGCGTTCCACATGGAAAATATGAGGCTTTTTCTCATCTGGATTATGAAATTAAAGCAAAAGGTCAATATAAAAATGGTTTAAAACAGGGCACGTGGTATGACTATTATCCTGGTGGGGTTATTCCTACGTACATTACACAATACAAAAAAGGGAAGTTACACGGTGTGATGAAAGAATTTGGCAGGCGAGGGGAGCTTCATAGCGAAATTCATTATAAAGATGGTTTAAAGGATGGCTGGTTTGTGATTTTCGATCGAAATGGAAAAGTATCAGTTCAGAAAATGTTTAGCAATGGAGTTGAGGTTGAGAGAAAAGGAAATAGTGATCCGTTTTCACCTTGATTCCAGCGAATGAATAAATAGCGTTAAATCAATGAATTGCTCAACTGATAGCTTTTCTGGACGTTGGTTAGTGAATTCTTCAGGCAATTCATTCCCTGCTATAAGTTGTTTTAAAGAGTTGCGAAGCGTTTTTCTGCGTTGATTGAATGCCATTTTTACAACTCGAAAGAATAACTTTTCATCACAACCTAGATTTTCTCTTTTGTTTCTTGTACAACGAATAACACCTGATTTAACTTTTGGAGGTGGAATAAAAACATGTTCATCAACCGTGAAACAATAATGAATATCATAAAATGCTTGAAACAAAACACTTGTAATACCATATTCTTTTGAACCTGGTTTTTCTGCAATACGAACTGCCACTTCTTTTTGAAACATTCCCATAATCTCAGGAATCTGATTTCGATATTCGAGGCACTTAAATAGGATTTGAGTTGATATGTTATACGGAAAATTTCCCACCACACAAAATGGCTCATTCCCCATCAGGGTCTTTAAATCTATTCGCAGGAAGTCAGCTAGAATGATGCGATCTGTTAGTTGAGGGTAGGCTTGCTTCAAAAAATCAATTGATTCATTGTCAACATCCAAGAGCCACAAATTCAAATCTCCACGATTAATTAAAAATTCAGATAAAGCA
Source organism: Flavobacteriales bacterium (assembly GCA_947497485.1). GTDB lineage: Bacteria > Bacteroidota > Bacteroidia > Flavobacteriales_D > Crocinitomicaceae > UBA952. The sequence continues at coordinate 27,441 of CANMHB010000010.1, read as the reverse complement.
CCCATTCCAGGTCCAATTTCTACAACATTTTTGCATCCACCATGATTCGTTAGTTGCATCGCAATTTTTTCGCAAATTCCTTTATCTTTTAGAAAATGCTGACCTAGGTGTTTTTTTGCTCGAACTGTCATTTTTTGAACACCTCGATAACGGTTAAGAAGGTTCTAAAAGCAGCAAAGCGGCCCGTATATCTTTCAGAATGATCCTTTTGTAAAATAGGAGCGTGTTTTTCTTGGTAGATATCCATTAATTGCTGATTTGGACAAAGATACATAATGGAATAGGTAACACCGCCTTCCTCTTCGCCATGAATTTTGGAAATGCGCGATTCAAGAAAACAATTGGTTGACATTACATCCGGAATATGCGTTGTCCGCATCCATTTTAACCATTCCTCAGCAATTTCCGGGTCGATACTAACGGTAACGTTATATAAAATCATAAACAAAGCTAGTAAAAACTAATTGTATTACTCAATCAAAATACCATCGGCATCGGTAACGCTTAACACATCACCTTGAATCCCCTCAATTAACACCCTAGAATTTTTGGAAGATGTCATACCAATGGTAAGTATTTTTTGCAGGGCATATTCGTAGTTAAAGTCGATACTGCAAAAATGATTTTTCAAAATTTTGAAGTTTTTTAATTCATTTGCTTGTATTTTTTCGTAATCAATTCCAGGTAAAATGAGCATTTTCATGTCTTTGCTGCCATTTAATTTAAGCACAGATTTTTTTGGAAGAAGTCCACTATAAACAGAACCATTTTTTGTTTCATCCCAAACCAAAAAAAGCAATAGGTATTCAGAATCATTTTTAAATTCAATTTCATTTTTTGATTTTAACTCATTTAAATTTTTCGTTTCAAGGATTTTCTCTGTTTTTAAATTTTCTTTGGAAATAGGATTGTTTGCGTTATAAACACCTGAAAAATGATTCGTCAAATCTAATTCGAGTTCTTGGTAAATCTTTTCTACATAAAGATTGATTATTGGAACGCGCATCGTTATTGAAGTGCCACTAGAAATATATTGTCCCGAGGAGTCTAGATTGTTGGAATTCATACTTTTTAGAAGAGAATCTATTTCTTTTCGCTCTTTAACTGAGAATTCAGACAACGATGATTGCTCCTTAAAATTTGGAGGAACGTAAGTATATTGCTGATTAAAATAGAAGATCAATAATCCAAAAACCGATAGAATAATCAGCGATAGGCTTATTTGTCTTGCCCGTGACACTTTATTTTTTCGGGTAACCTGTTGAAATTGTATTTCACCAGATTTTATCTTTTTTTTAATCGAAGATAAACTGTTTAGTTGTTCTTCATTAAGTTCCATTTTCGCTAATTGAATAATCATCCAATTCGCCAGTTTAGCAGAGCATTTTTCGTGATAAAACAGCTGAAGTATCTTTTCAGAAAAATCAATTTTTAACGAATGTGAAGCCCTTGAAAGAGAATTATGAATCGAGATACAATCATCTGAAAGAATGAAAAGCAAAGATTGGTGGAATTCGTTTTCAGATAATTGAGTATTACATTTCGAAATTTCTAATTCAATTTTATTTTTGATGTTTTGATAAAAAGATTGTTCAATAAAAAAACGATTTTCATCTTCAATCAATTGAAAAAAACTGAAAATTTTGGCCCATTCAGTTGATATTTCAGATTCACTTTTTCTGGTTAATAAATCCAGAAAAAACGGACTCAGATAGGATTTGAACGTTTCATAAAGAGCATGTTTTGACCAATGGTGTTTATCAGAAAATAGCTCTTGTGTTTTTCCGGTAGTTAATAGATCTTTTAGCGGTTGATGTTGTTCAATCCAAGAATTGAAAACACTTGTCTGGTTGTTTTGAATACTCAGAAATTCCTCGACATTCGAATAATTGTAATAGTTCTTTTCTTTTAATATTTCAAGAATTTGCGCTGAACTTAATTTTTTTTCGAGACTTAATTCCTTCGTTAGATCGTTTAATGAAATGTATTTCACACTCAAAAATATTTATTTTAAGTCAGAATTGAAAATTGTTGTGTAATCTTTGTGATCATATGCGTTAATACTAGAAATTAAAGTTAGTAGTCATGAGGAGTATCATAATTTATTTGCAGTTTTTAATCTGTTTTTCGGTTTATTCACAAGATTCAGTAGTTGTTTATTTTTCTTTTAATTCGGATGAGATTCTTGCTCAAAAGATAAAGATGATTCAAAAGAAGCTAACTAAAGAAGCGACCACAGTTCTGAAAATTTCGGGATATACAGATTCAATCGGAAATTTTTATTTCAATCAAGATTTGTCTGAAAGAAGGGCGAAAAAAATAAAAGTATTACTGGATGAATCAATACCCCAATTATTAACAAATGTTCAAGTTCAAGGAAATGGTGAACTTCCGATTTCAGGTCAAAAAGGGAGAAAGGTAGTAATATACTATAATAAGAAAATAAGCAATCAAATTAGAACTGCCCAAGTTGGAGAACAAATAAAGATCAATAATTTGAATTTCGAACCAGGTGAGGCTATTCTACTTCCTGGGTCCGAACCCTCATTAACGGATTTACTCAGCATTATGCAAGAGATTCCAAAATTGAAAATTGCTATTGAAGGGCATATCTGTTGCGATGTGAATGACATTACAAATTTATCGGAACAACGAGCAAAGGTTGTTTATAATTATTTAGTCAAAAATGGAATAAAGGAAAATCGACTAACATTTAAAGGATTTGGCGCGACTAAACCGATTTATGCACTGCCAGAAGCAAATGAATTTCAACAAGTATCGAACAGACGTGTAGAGATTAGAATAATATCTAAAGACTAATTTCATCGTTTCTATAATTTTATTTTTCATGGTGCTAAACAGTAAATAATTCATTTTCTGTTGTTGTTTTTTTGGAAACAATTCATATCTTTGAGAAACTAAAATTATAAAATATGAAAAAACTTTTACTTTCTTTTTGTTGCCTTGGATTCTTCGCTTTTAATGGATTTTCACAAGCACCTTCTTGTACCCCAGACTCCCAATATGCAGATTCAATTTATGGAGCTTGGCCAGATACAGTGACTAATTTTCCTCCAGCAACAGTTAATGCCTACTATGAAACAGTTTTGAATTTTAAGGCTCCTGCAACAGTTACTGCAGATCTTGATCCAACTGGTCAGTTTGTCGGGTCGCCAATTCAGGAGTATAAAGTAACAACAGTAGATGGACTTCCAACGGGATATCAGTATGCTTGTAATAGCAATGCATGTACTTATGCTGGTGGTGTTCAAGGTTGCGCAACGCTTTATGGAACATGCGCGACAACGGGAACTTACCCAATTGTTATAAATCTCGACGTTACAGTATTGGTGACTTTATTCCCTGGTCTTCCTCCAACACCAGTTACTCAGCCAGCTTCTTTTTCTGGGTATAAAATCAATGTTGGAAGTGCAGGATTATTGGAAAGTGGCGATTTGAGATTAGTTGCATCACCAAATCCAGCTAATGGTTCGTTTTCGGTAAATGGAATCAATATGTTGAAAAGCGCTTCTGAAATTACATTGGTTAATGCTGAAGGTAAACTATTAGCAAAAAGAAATGCTAGTGGTTTAACTACAGAGAATTTCGATTTAAACGGAATGAAAGCAGGTATTTATTTCGTTAATATTGTTCACTCAAATGGAGTTGAAACAATCAAAGTTGTTAAAGAATAATGCTTGTAAAATAGAATTAATTAAAAAAGGAGCTTCGGCTCCTTTTTTTATTTGTAAAAACGCATTTCATCAATGTATTTATAGACTGATTCAGTAAGTAAATACCGAACGTCTTTTCCTTTTTTAATAGCATCCCGAATGAAGCTTGACGAAACTTTCATTACAGGAGCTTCCTCGCAAATCACTACATTTTGATGATGTCGGAAATCGTTTAGCAAGTTATGTGAAATCTGATTAACTTCTTGTTCCTCTTGAGTTGTCAAAACTCTAGGATAAACATAAATTTTGTGATTTTTTAAAATCATTTCATGATTAAACCACTTATGAAAAGTCCGCAAATTGTCCTCACCCATAATTAGCGCAAATTCGTTGTCTGGGTATTTTTCTTGCAGAAATGTGAGTGTCGTTATCGTGTAACTTGGCTTGGGTAGTTTGAACTCTACATCGCTCGCTTTTAATTTATCATTATCTAAAATTGCCTCGCGAACCAATTGAAGCCTATGAAAGTCATTTAATAAAGTTGATTTATCTTTAAGTGGATTGTGAGGTGACACTACAAGCCAAACTTGATCGAGTTCGGTAAATTCTGCCATGTAATTCGCAATGACCAGGTGTCCTACATGGATTGGATTGAATGTCCCGAAATACAACCCGATTTTCATTTCTCTAACTGAAGTACAAATTTGTTTGCAAGTAGTTTCACCTGTTCTACGGCTTCTTCAAGAACATTGTTTTCTACAATTACATCAAATTCGGATGCGCGATCTAGCTCGATTGTTGCCTTAGAAATACGCATGTTGATTTTTTCTTCTGATTCTGTTTTCCTACCGCGAAGTCGTTTTTCGAGAACTTCTAGGCTTGGTGGGTTCACAAAAATTGCAAGAGCATTATCCTTAAAAATCTTTTTTAAGTTCAATCCACCTACAACATCCACGTCAAAGACAACGGTTTTCCCAAGGTTCCAAATTCGATTTAATTCACTTTTCAAAGTCCCGTAATAATTGTCTTTGTAAACCTCTTCCCACTCAACAAAAGCATTTTCTTTAATTTTTTCTCGAAACGAATCCAACCCAATAAAATAATAGTCACGACCATCAATTTCATTTTCGCGCGGTTCACGGCTACATGCAGAAACGGAAAATGCATATTTTTCAGAAGAAGCTAGTAGTCTATGAACGAGCGTTGTTTTCCCAGCACCTGATGGCGCTGAAAATATGATGCATTTACCCTTGATTTCGTGTTGATCCAAATTAGAGTGTATTGAGAATTTGTTCTTTTATTTTTTCTAAAGCATCCTTCATTTCCACAACCCTTTTTTGCATTTCAGAATGGTTGCTTTTGCTTCCAAGCGTATTAATTTCTCGACCAATTTCTTGAGCAATAAATCCCAATTTCTTGCCGGATCGTGGTATGTTCAATGTCTCAATGAAGTAGTCGAGGTGGTTATTCAAACGCATTTTTTCTTCCGAAATATCAAATTTTTCGATGTAGAAAATCATCTCTTGTTCCATTCGGTTATCATCCACGTTCAATCCTTCGATTTCAGCAATTCCTTTCGCAATGCGTTCTCGAATAGTCTGTACACGTTCTTTTTCAAAATTTGGAATTTCCAAGAGTAAATCCCTTATTTCAGCAATTCGCTTTGTAAACTCTATTCTCAGTGCTTCACCTTCTTGTTTTCTAAATTCATTTAATTTCTCGAGGCTTTCAGCCATTAAATCAAGCATAAAGGAACGTTCATCTTGATCCAATTCAAAGCTTTGTTGGTTTAAAACTTCTGGCATGCGTACAACAAGTGATAAATAGTCGACCGGGGGCTCATTCCAAGAATCATTCAGTGCTTTGAGTTCACGGTAATAATGACTTGCTAATTCTTTGTTTATTAAACCATTTGAAGCATCTCCAGAACTTTCTATGTAAATACCAAGATCAATTTTTCCGCGGTCAAGTTTTTCAGCAACCATTTTTCGAATTTCGGAATCCAGCTCGCGGTATGCAGAAGGAATTTTTAATGTCAGATCAAGACCTTTGCTATTGAGAGATCGAACCTCGACGGAAACTTTTTTGGAGTGGTAAACGCCATTACTTTTTCCGAAACCGGTCATTGATTGAATCATAAAAATAATTTTCTCAAAATTAGTCAAAAAAACAAGAAACAAAATAGTGTAAGATTCGTTCTAAAGGAACAAATTAATCCTATGTTTGAGGCCTTCATTGATTATTTAAGATTTGAAAAGAGAAGTTCCGAACATACGATTTTGGCCTATCAAACGGATTTAACGCAGTTTACTGAATTCCTTGAACTTAAAACCATATCCGAACTCAATGAATTAACTTCATTAAACATTCGCTCTTGGATTGTGTATCTTATTGATGAAGGTCAGTCAAATCGATCCGTAAATCGAAAAATAGCCACGCTGAGAACGTTTTATAAATGGCTCAGAAAACAAAATTTGGTTGTCAATAATCCGATGACAAAAATCCAAGGTCCGAAAAATGAAAAAAGGTTACCTGTTTTTGCAAAAGAATCAGATTTAGAATCGGATAAATTAGCGGATTTATTTGCAAATGATTTTGATGGAATGCGCGATGCTTTGATGGTTGAACTTTTTTACCAAACTGGTATACGTTTGAATGAATTGATTAATTTGAAGGAAACGGACATTAACGAACAATCCATCAAGGTACTAGGTAAACGGAACAAAGAACGTTTGATTCCGATATCTACTGAGCTTTACAATCAAATAGAGAAATTCAGCTATTACAAATCCAAAATGCTTGGGAATACAAAGTTCTTACTCGTTTTAAATAATGGAAATAAACTTTATCCAACTTTTGTTTATCGAAAAATTAATTCTTACCTTAGTAAAGCAACGAATTTGGATAAAAAAAGTCCGCACGTTCTGAGGCATACTTTCGCAACGCATATGCTTAACCGAGGCAGTGGTTTGGAAACGTTAAAGGATTTGTTGGGACATGCAAATTTGGCAGCTACGCAGGTTTATACCCACAATTCGTTTGCACAATTAACAGCGATTTATTCACAAGCCCATCCGCGTGGGCACAAATAACAAACTATGGAAACTAAAATGCATGCGGTCCACTTTAAAGCAGATCAAAAATTATTGAATTTCATTCAAGATAAATTGGATAAACTGGAAATTTTCAATCACCATGTTCAATCAGCGGAAGTTTTCTTAAGACTAGACAAAGACAAAGAAAAAGAGAATAAGATTACTGAAATAAAACTTCATTTACCTGGAAAAGAACTATTTGCTAAGAAACAGTGCAAAACGTTTGAGGAAGCTGCTGATGATGCAGTTGAAGCGCTTAGAAAGCAAATCCTGAAGGAAAAAGATAAGTTTTGACCTAATTTCATCTCAGCGAATCTGATAAACTGACTGGATTTAAAGAAATTCTTGTTTCCATCGAATTTCCCTATCTTTGCGGCCAAATAAATTACTATGAAACTTATTACAGTCGGAAGTGTGGCCTTCGATGCGATCGAAACTCCGTTTGGGAAAACAGATAAAATTGTTGGTGGTGCGGGAACATTCATTTCTTTGTCATCCTCATTTTTTGTTCAAAGTCAGGGAATCGTTTCTGTTGTTGGAGAGGATTTTCCTCAGGAAACATTGGATTATTTGAAATCCAAAGGAATTAACATTGATGGAATTCAAATCAAAAAAGGTGAAAAAACATTTTTTTGGTCGGGACGCTACCATAACGATATGAATTCACGTGATACGCTTGTCACTGAATTAAATGTTTTGGGCGATTTTAATCCCGTTATTCCTTCGAATTACCAAGGGGCAGATTACTTAATGTTAGGAAACTTAAGCCCAGAAGTTCAGAGACAGGTGATCGAGCGACTTGAAACTCGTCCTAAATTAATTGCCATGGATACCATGAATTTTTGGATGGACATCGCTATGGATGAATTGAAAAAAACGATGGCGTTAGTTGATGTTTTGATAATCAATGATGAAGAAGCTAGACAACTTTCAAAAGAATATTCACTAGTAAAAGCAGCAAAAGTTATTCGTGGCATGGGCCCGAAAATTTTGATAATTAAGAAAGGTGAGCACGGTGCGCTTTTATTCCATGGCGAAAATATTTTCTTTGCTCCTGCATTGCCATTGGAAGAAGTATTTGATCCAACAGGAGCAGGTGATACCTTTGCTGGAGGATTTATGGGATATATTGCTTCGACAGATGATTCATCTTTTGAAAATATGAAAAGAGCTGTAATTGCTGGATCAGCATTGGCTTCGTTCTGTGTTGAGAAGTTCGGAACAGAACGTTTAACAGAAATCACTAAACAAGACTTCGATAATCGTGTTTCTAAGTTTGTAGCACTTGCAAATTTTGAAATGAATCAACTTGCATAATAGATCATGGAGCATTTAAATTTTCAGGAACAATTGGAGTCTTTGGTAAAAGCTGAAGACTTGATTTCTGTTGGACGAGAGGTATCGGCGCTTAAAGTGCAGTTTGATGATTACCTTTTGGAAGCAGAGCGCGTTCAACAAATAAAAGAACTTGAGGCTCAAGAGCGAGGAGAGACAATCGAATCACCTGATTTTAAGTCAGAAAAAGAGGCTTTCTACTTGGTTTACAAATCTTTTCAGGAGTCTCGCAAAAAGCAAATTGAAGTAAAATCTGCTCTTGAAAATGAAAATTTAAAGCAAAAAAGAGCGCTCATAAATCGTTTGAAAGAAGTGATTGAGGGCGAAGAGAATATCTCGTTAGCGTTCAATTCATACAAGGAAATTCACGAAACGTGGAAAAAAATTGGTGAAATTCCACGCGAAAAACGAGATGAAACGCAAAAAGAATATTCGCGACTTCTTGAGATATTCTTTTACAACATTAAGATTTACAGAGAATTAAAAGATCACGATTACAAACGCAATTATCAATTGAAAGAAGACGTGATTTTTCGATTAAAACAATTGAGGACAAAAAATTTACCTGTTCGTGATTTAGAGGCTTCACTTCGCAATTTGCAAGATGAATGGGAGGAAATAGGACCTGTAAATAATGATGATTGGGAAGCACTCAAAAAGAATTACTGGGAATCGGTTAAATCATTGTATGAGAAAATAAATGTTCATTACGAGGAACAACGAAATGTTTTGGTAGAAAATCTCAACAAGAAGAAAAACTTGGTTGAAGCACTTCAAAAAATTGTTGCTGAGGTAAATACGCTTGAAAAATCCAAAGAATGGGATCAAAAATCGAATGAGATCATTGCGATTCAGGAGCAATGGAAGCAAATAGGATTCGGTCCCAAAAAGGAAAATGACTTAATTTGGAAAGAATTCCGTTCATTGTGTGATTCCTTCTTTGAGGCCAAAAAGAATTTCAATAAGTCGCTAGATTCCGTTTACAAACAAATTGCTGATAAGAAGCGCGCCTTAATTACTGAAGTTCAAGAAATTAATGGTTCTAATGACTGGAAAAAAACGGCCGATCGAATTGTCTTTTTACAGAAAAAATGGAAAGAAACTGGTTCTGCTGGTCCGCGCAACGAAAACAAATTGTGGTCAGAATTTAGAGCGGCCTGCGATGTCTTTTACAATTCACGGGATAAACACTTCGAGGCACAAGAATCAGAGCTTGCAGGTAATTTAAACCTTAAACTTGATATAATTACTGAAATTGAAAACTATACGCTTCCCGAGGATAAGAACGACGCTTTAACCGAACTAAAAAGTTTGAATGATCGTTTTCAAGCAATTGGTTTCGTTCCTTCTAAAAATAGAAATGAGGTATTTGCTCGTTTCAAAAAGGCAATGGACGATAAATATGCATCCTTGAAATTAGAGGCTAACGAGAAAGAAATGATTCTATATAAAGGAAAAGTTGAAACATTATTAGCCAGCCCTGATCGAACGAAGTTACTTTCACAAGAACGTTTTGAATTGAAAAAGCAGATGGATGTTTTAAACAAAGAAATCATTCAAATGGAAACAAATTTGAGTTTTTTCGCTCGTTCTAAAGGTGCAGAGCAGCTTCGAAAAGATGTGGAGAAAAAAATAGAAGGCACAAAAGAAAAAATCAATGGATTAAAACGAAAATTGAGCTCTTTGCCAAATGAATAGTTTTATAAACATATTACTTCTTTTGGTCAGCTTGCCGACGTTATTTTTTAGTGTCTTCGTTCGTTTTGACCTTCCAATTGAATTTTTAAAAACAACCGCGAGTCAACTGTCTTACCGTTTCGAAATTTTCTTAGGATTTGGTTTAATGTTGTTTGTTATTTCGGTCAGGAGAACAATTCGCAGATGGGCTGGAATCAAAATGGTAAATCAATCCGATAAATTCAGGTGGTCGGGGCAAATTAGTTCAACAAGGAGACAGCGAGTTATAGTTTACACAATCATTGAATCTATTCTGTTGATTTTAATGGGTTTAGCATTCTATGTTTTAACGACTGAAGCGTGGGTTCCCGCAGCGGTAATGACTTTTTTTGGAATCGAAGGCACCTTGTTTCTGCTTTTAAATTCAAAACGTAAATTCCGTGTTGGTTTGTCTTCAAAAGCGATTTTAACTGCTGATCGAGAGGTGATATTGTTATATATGGAGGGTCTTAGAAAGGTCAGTATTAGTCAACAAACCATCTACTTTGATTACATTCAGGATTTACAATTGAGTTTTCCGCTGGATTGTATCGAAGATGATAAAAAAGTTGAATTTTTTGAGCATTTAAAAAGTGCAGTCAATCGTGAAAAGGTATTATTTAGAGTTGAAGAGTAACTATGGATATTGCGAACATATTAATTGTTGAAGACGATCGCACTTTTGCTGAACTCGTTCAATTTCAGCTAACGACCATCGGGTTTAATTTTGAGGATGTTATTCCTGTATCTTCCATTCAAGAAGCGAAAGAAGTTAAACAGGAACTAGAGCCAGACGTTATTTTGTTGGACTTGAATATTCTAGATTCAAGTGGTGTAAGAACCTATGATTCAATCAATGAATTATTTCCAGATGCTTCGGTTATTGTATTATCCGGAATGGATGATCAGGCCATTGCATTAGAAATCGTTTCCAAAGGAGGGCAGGATTATTTGTTAAAAAGTGGAGTAAATCCACAAATTCTTGAGAAGTCAATTAAATATGGGCTTTTACGCCGATCATATCGAGCGCAATTAGCAAATTCTGAAAAGCGTTACAAAGATTTATTTAATAAATCACCAATGCCCATGGTTCAATTGTCAGGAGAAGATTTAATTATTTCTATGGCAAATACAGCAGCTTCGGAACTTTATGGTTATTCTATTGAAGAACTGTTAGGCAAATCAATATACGCTTTCAACAAGAATCAAACAAACAGATTTAAGGAAGAAACAACTCGACGTTTTACGCAAATAAAGGCAAATGGTGAAGAGATTATAGTCGATATTATTTTGAACCAATTGGAATCTCAACAAAAAGATTTTATTGCACTCGTGGTAAACAAAACGGAAGAACTACTTTTTGAGAAAAATAAATTTGATGTTATTAATCAAGCTGAAGAAGGTGAAAAGAAGAAGATTGCGCGTGAGTTACATGACGGTTTGGGCCAACAATTGGTTTTATTGAATTTATTATTCCAAAATTTAACACCACCAGAAGATAAAATTTCCCAGTTCAAAGACATAAGTGGATTGATTCAAGGAGTAATCAAAGAGGTAAAAGAAATAGCCTACAATTTATTACCCCCTGAATTGGAAAATGGTTTCATGAATGCAATCGATCGTTTTGCAAACAGAATTAATAAACTAGGGAATATAGTTTTTGAATTGGATATTAATCCACAGCTAAAAGAAGAAGATCTTGGAGATGTGGATCGATTTAATTTATATAGAATTGTTCAAGAGGTTGTAAATAATGCCCTTAAACATGCCAAAGCTGAAAAGATTACCTTTCGAATGAAACGAGTTAATGGTGTGTTTTACGTTGAAATTGAAGATGATGGAGTTGGTTTTGATCTTAAAAATGTAAGATTAGGCCTAGGTATTCAAAACATTCAGCACCGCATGAAAATGAGTAGTATTAAGGGCGACGTTTCTTCTGAAAAGGGCAAAGGCTCCAAAGTAATTCTATGGTTTTAAATAATCAAAATTGAAAATTTTAGTTATTCGCTTTAGCTCTATTGGGGATATTGTATTAACCTTTCCAATCCTACGATGTATAAAAGAACAACTAGCAGAAAGTGAGTTACATATCGCCACAAAAACCTCTTTTTCTGAATTGTATAATGCATCCGGGCAAGTTGATAAAGTCCATTGTCTTGGTGATTCATTGACCTCACTCGCTGATCAACTAAAACAAGAGAATTTTGATGTGGTTATCGATCTCCACAACAATTTACGAAGTCGAATTATTTGTTTCCGGCTTGGAGTGATGAGAACCTATCATTTCGATAAGTTGAATCTATTAAAGTGGATTTATGTTCGATTCAAAATAAATCGTCTTCCGAAAAAACACATTGTTGATCGATATTTCGAAACAGTTGAGAATATTGGTGTTTTCAATGATGGGAAGAATAATAAGTTTTTTATACCTAATGAAGTCAATATTGAACAGGAATTAGATTTAAGAGAAGGAAATTTCATTGCAATTGCGATGGGGGCACAATTCTCAACGAAGCAAATTCCGTTGTCAAAATTAGTGGAAATCGTATCGAAAATTGATATTCCTATTGTGCTTCTAGGTGGTAAAATGGATCAGGAAAAGTCGGAGAAATTGGTTCAAAAATTTCCAGAAAAAAGAATCATTAATACCTGTGGAAATTATTCTTTGATTGAATCAGCTTCTATTTTGAAAAACGCAAAAATTCTTTTAACCGGCGATACAGGCTTGATGCACATTGCATCTTGTTTTCAATTTCCAATCGTTACTGTTTGGGGTAATACCACCCCTTCATTTGGTATGTCGGCTTATCGGCCAGAAAGTAACGAAACAATTGTTGATTTTGAAATTCAAAATCTATCCTGTAGACCATGTTCAAAAATAGGGTTCAATAAGTGTCCAAAAGGAAACTTCAAATGCATGGAGCTTCAAGATTCTGAAGCAATTTCAAGAAGGTTAGTCGAATAAGTTATTCTTCGGTAAAGATTTTACGTAACTCAGTTGCCTCCGAAGGCTTCATTTTTCCTGCAAGAATTAGGCTCAATTGCTTGCGTCGTAATGCCCCCTCAAAGCGCAATTTTTCTTCTTCTGTTTCTGGGATTAGTTCAGGAACTTGAATCGGACCTCCATTTTGGTCTACTGCAACAAAAGTATAAATTGCTTCGTTGCATTTTTCTCTTTGACCAGTAAGTTGATCCTCAACAAATACGTCGACAAAGATCTCCATTGACGAATAAAAAGCTCTTGAAACTTTAGCCTCGAGCGTTACGATTGAAGCATGTTTGATTGGTTTTTGAAAAGAAACATGATTCACAGATGCCGTAACTACAACACGTTTGCAGTGCCGATGCGCAGATACGCTGGCAATAACGTCCATCCAAGCCAAGAGTTGTCCACCAAATAAATTGCCGAGTGTATTGGTGTCGTTTGGTAAAACAATTTTAGTAGTGATTGCTAGTGTTTCTGAAGCTTTACGTGTTTTCATAGCGCAAATTTATCAATTTATATTGCCTTTCATGTTATGAAAAAAACGATTCATCTTATTTTTTTATTTTTTAAGAATTTATAAGTAAATTTATGGTCTATAACTATAAACTCAATTATATTTTTTTTGATATGAAGAAGTTCCTTTTTACCTTATTTTCTCTAACGCTCTTGTTGACAGCAAATTATGTTCAGTCTCAGGTAAAGCGTGTGTTAGATCCATCAAATATGCGAGATGGTGAGTATGTTGAGTATTGTACTCATCATAAAAAGATGAGTGCTCTAATGCAAAATGCATCGTATATAATTCAGAGTCAGCAAGACGAACAAGAATTAAATAAAGCATTGAAAAAGGGCGTTGAAAAAGGTGTAGTTTATAAAATTCCAATTGTTTTTCACGTACTTCATAATGGCGGCGTAGAAAATATATCTGATGAACAAATTTATGACCAGATGGCTATTTTAAATCGTGATTTTAGATTGCAGAATGCCGATGCGTCAACAGTTCAAACACCATTTCAAGGAATGCCTGCAGATGTTGAAGTCGAATTCGTTCTCGCAACTAAGGCACCAAACGGAGCATGCTTTAAAGGTATTACGAGAACCGTTAGTGCTCTTACGTCTGATGGATCAGATGGAGATGCTCAAGTTACAGCAATTCGAAATGGGAACGATGTATTTCAAGGAAATTGGCCCGGAAATAAGTATTTAAATGTTTTTGTTTGCGATGATGCAGGTGGTGCAGCTGGATATACAACAAATCCTTCTTCATGGTCTGCTTCCGCAATGACAAATGGTATTTGGATTTTACACAATTATTTAGGTTCGATAGGAACAAGTTCTGAATTTACGAGTAGAGCGTTGACTCACGAGGTAGGGCATTGGTTAAATTTATCACATACTTGGGGCCCAAACAACAATCCTGGAAACGCAAGTTCTTGTGGTTCAGATGATAGTGTGAATGATACGCCCAATTGTATTGGTGTTACTTCATGTAATTTATCGTCGAACACATGTACAGATGCATCAAATGATGTTATTGATAATGTCGAAAATTACATGGATTACTCGTATTGTTCTAAAATGTTTACGCAAGGTCAGGTTTCAAGAATGCGCGCAGCACTTCAAGTTTCAACTACCGGACGATTCAACTTGTGGCAAACGGCTAATTTAACTGCTACTGGAGCGACTGGAGTTTTAACTTTATGTAAAGCACAGTTCATAGCGGATCGCACATCAATTTGTTCGGGTGAACAAGTTCAGTTAACGGACGATTCTTACAATTCCGTAAATGGATGGTCATGGGAGATTACCCCATCTACTGGTTGGTCTTTTGCAAATGGAACGTCTGCAACAGATCAAAATCCAACAATTCTTTTTTCTCAAACAGGTTCATACACAATTAAATTAACGGCCACGGATGGTTCAACTTCTCAAACGGAAACGAAAACAGACTACATTCGTGTTGCACCAAGCGCCTCAACCATTCCTTATTGGGAAGGATTCGAAAGTTATTCGACGCTTGCTAATTTATCGAATTGGGAAGTTGTTAATGTAAACAATAACAACGCATGGACCATTGAAACAGCTGCAGCAAATTCAGGCACAAAAAGTGCAAAGTTGGTAAATTATGGTCAAGCAGCAGGAAATGTTGATGAATTGATTTCGGCACCAATTGATTTATCTGTTGTACCTTCAACTGGTTCCGTTACATTGAGCTTCAGATACGCATATCGTAAAAAAACGTCAACAGATATTGAGTATCTTAAAGTTTTCATTACGGATGATTGCGGAGCTACTTGGGCACAAAGAAAAACTATTGGCGGTAGCGGTCTTTCAACGTTAACTGCCACATCTTCTTGGAAACCAACTCAAGCATCTGATTGGGTTACTGTTCATATGACAAATGTTACGAGTTCTTATTTTGTTGAGAATTTTAAAATGAAGTTTAAATTCGAAAGCGATGGAGGGAATAACATTTACCTTGATGATATTAATCTATATCAAGGTGCGCCTTCAAATGATGTCGTTCTTGGACTTAATGATCTTTCCAACCTAAATTCTTTTGGAGTATATCCAAACCCAACGGAAAATGAATTGAATGTGCAGTTTAACATAAGTAAAGCTGAGATTTTACGATTCGAAATTTTAGATCTCACAGGTAAAAAATTAGATAACCAGGTAATTAATGGAAATTCTGGTGAGAATATCGTTGTTTTCAATACTTCAAACCTAAGCTCTGGAATGTATTTATTGAATGCCATTTCAGCAAATGGTTCTAAGACTATTCAGTTCGTGAAGAAATAACTTATTTATCTTTGAAATAATTGAATAGGATGAGCGCTTTTGCTTGTCCTATTTCTTTTTGAAGTGAATCCAGTGTAGCGTTCTTAATTGCAGATATTGATTTAAATTTATTAAGCAACTGAGTTTCAGTTTTGACACCAATTCCAGAAATTTGTGAAATTTCACTTACAATCGAGTTTTTACTTCTTTTATTGCGGTGATGTGTTATTCCAAATCGATGAGCCTCATTCCGCATATGTTGAATAGTCCGCAAACTTTCCGAACGCTTGTCTAAATAAATCGGAAATTGATCTCCTGGAAAGAAAATTTCCTCTAGCCGCTTTGCGATTCCGACAACGGCTATTTTACCTCTCAACCCTAACTCATTTATGGAATCCATTGCAGCACCTAGTTGACCTTTCCCCCCATCAATAATGACGAGCTGTGGCAAAGGCTGTTTCTCATCAAGTAAGCGTTTATAACGACGAAAAACAACTTCTTTCATGGACGCAAAATCGTCTGGCCCTTCCACCGTTTTAATATTGAAATGTCTATAATCCTTTTTACTCGGTCGGGCATTTTTAAACACAACACAGGCTGAAACAGCATTCGTTCCTTGAAAATTGGAATTGTCAAAACACTCCATATGAATAGGTAATTCCTTCAACTTAAAGTCCTGTTGAATTTTCTCCAGAATACGGTCTGTTGAAGACTGCTGATTGGCAATGGAATTGCGTTTTTCACGCTCTTTTTTGTAGTAATAGAGATTTCGTTTGGATAATTCGATCAATTCCTTTTTTTCACCTTTCTGTGGATTCGAAAATTTAAAATCTTCGAATGGACTTTCAAAATCGAATTCTATTAATACCTCTTTTGATTTACTTTGAAATTTTGAACGTAGTTCGGGAAGAATAAAACCAATTAATTCTTCCTGATTTTCATCTAATTTTTTTTTGATTTCATTTGTATAACCATGAACGATCGAACCCTCTTGAATAACCAAGTAATTAATATAAAATCGATCAGCTTCATTTAAAAAACAGAAAACGTCAACATCATTTAATTTTGAGGAAACTATTGTTGATTTGGAACGGTATTTTTCAATCTGATCTATGGTGATTTTCAACTTGTGAGCCTCTTCGAATTTATAGAGATCAGAAAGGTTGTGCATTTTTTTTCTTAATTCAAGAATTAAAGAGTGTGTTTTACCTTTCAGAAGTAAATGAATTTCATCAATCCATTGATTATAAGCATCCTCTGATTGTAATCCAACACATGGGCCTAAACATCTACCTATATGAAACTCAAGGCACGTTTTATATTTTTTCTGAGCTATTTTATTGGCTGATAAGTCCAAACTACATGTTCTAAGCGGATACATATCTCGAATTAATCCTAAGAGGGCATTCATTGCCTTGATATTCGGATAAGGGCCATAGAATTGCCCGTTTTGAAGCTCTTTCTGTCGTGTTGAAAATACTCTTGGAAATGGTTCGTTGGTAACTACAATCCAAGGAAATGTCTTGTCATCTTTTAGTTGAATATTATATTTCGGCTGATAGGTTTTTATTAAGTTATTTTCTAGTAGTAAAGCATCCAGTTCCGATGAAACAACCATGAATTTGATATTCACAATGTTATTTACAAGTAAACGTGTTTTATGATTGTCTTGTGTTTTATTGAAATAGGAAGAAACACGTTTTTTAATGTTTTTCGCTTTTCCAACATAAATAACTTTTTCAAACTTATCAAAGTATTGATAAATTCCTGGTTCTTCAGGTAAGGATGAAAGAAGATTCTTGATGTTCGAAGAGTTAACTGACATGTGATAAAATTAAAAACAAACTTTTAGTTGACACGAGTTAACACTATCTTTGTATCTATGTTAGATCAAATAATCAAATTTGCCTTAAAGGAGGATATAGGTGAAGCAGATCATTCGACATTGGCTTGCGTTCCAAAAGAGGCCATTGGAAGTGCGAAATTATTGATAAAAGAACCAGGAATAATTGCTGGTGTTGAGGTTGCCAAACGCATTTATGAACTCTATGATCCTTCCTTGAAAATAACGCAATTGAAAAAAGATGGTGATCGCGTGGAGGTTGGGGATATTGCTTTTACCGTTTCTGGTTTTTCGCAATCAATTTTAACAACAGAAAGATTGGTACTAAATTTCATGCAGCGCATGAGCGGAATTGCCACACTTACATCTAAAATTGTTAAGGAGATTGAAGGTTGTTCCACAAAATTGTTGGATACGAGAAAAACAACACCTGGAATTCGTTATCTCGAAAAATGGGCAGTTAAAATTGGGGGAGGAGAAAACCATCGTTTTGGGTTGTATGATATGATTATGCTTAAAGACAACCACATTGATTATGCTGGAGGAATAATTCCTGCAATTGAAAAAACCAATGAATACCTTAAAAAAACGAAAAAGTCATTAGGTATTGAAATTGAAGTTAGAAACATGGAGGAATTGCACGATGTGCTGCGTGTTGGAGGAGTGGAACGAATAATGTTGGATAATTTTTCGCCGGCTGAATTGCAAGAAGCGTTGAAAATAATCCCAAATGAATATGAAACAGAAGCCTCCGGTGGAATTACATTAAACAATATCCGCGCTTATGCCGAAACTGGTGTGCAATTTATTTCAGTTGGAGCTTTAACCCATTCTGTAAAAAGTTTGGATTTAAGCCTAAAGGCTGTTTTCTAAAGTTGATCTAAAATATCATCGTCTTCGCTCTTCGCTCTTCGTTTTATAAAAAGCGAAATAAAAAGCAATACGGCTCCAATAAGAATGATGCTTAAATTGAATGGAAAAAGCAGCATTTTAAAAACCAATCCTGCAAATACAAAAAAGGAACCCAACCAATAAATAAGGTTAGAAAGAGGGTTTCCATATTTATCTTTCGAATATGTAATTAAGTTTAAAAGAAATCCAATTAATCCAAGTGATAAGAAGATATATAAAACGAATGTGTGGGTAAGTCCAATATTAATATTCAAAAATAATGTTGCTGCGAAAAAAAATGAAATCACATAACAAAATCCGCCAATAACTTTCAGTCTTTTCATTTTATAATTCTCTAAATTTTGCAGTTCTCCACTTCTGATAATTGGCTATGTCTAATAAAAAATCTATATTTTCCTCAATCGCATTGCCAATAACGACAATATTAGCTCCTGCGCGATGACTTTTTTGAATCTGCTCAATCGACCTTATTCCACCCCCAACAATTAAGGGTGAATTAATCATTTTAACGGATTTAATCATTGATTCAGATACAGCGTTTTTTGCACCACTTCCTGCGTCTAAATAAGTCAATTTCTTACCTTGAAGTTTTCCTGCTAAGGCAATTTTTTTAGCCAACGAATCTTGATCTGCCGGTAAAGGCGAAGTTTGAGAAATAAATTCAACAGTCGTTTTTTTACCTCCATCTACTAAAATATAGGATGTAGATATCACTTCGATATTCATTTCATTCAATTCTTCGGCTGCTGCAATGTGGTGACCAATCAAAAAATCGGGATTTCTTCCTGAAATTAGAGACAAAAATAGGATGGCGTCTGCTGATTCATTAATTTGATGAGCCGCTCCTGGAAAAATTACAATAGGAAAATCTAAATTGTTTTGAAGTTGTGAAATGCAAAAATCGAAATCTGATTTTGAAACTGTGCTTCCGCCAACAAATATAAAATCTGGGTTCGCTAAAGTCAATTTTTCAAAGAGCTTCTTTGCATCTTGATTGCAGAATTTATCAGGATCTATTAAAATAGCTAAGCCATTTTTACAATTATTAATTTTCTCAAAAATTTCAGTCATTATTCAAAGTTAAAACATATGATGAGATCATCTATCTTTTTCAAATGAAGCTGAACCTTTTGCCATGAAGAATTTGTTTTCATTTTCGCCTCCGCATAATCAATTGTGAATTTTTCTATGATTAAATCTTTTTTAAAGTCTACTCCTTTTTCTTCCCCAAGTTTAAATAACGCTTCTTTAATGCACCATGCCGCTGTGAGGGACGATATATCATTTGTGTTAATAATCATTTTTTCTGTTTCACTTAAAAAACGATCTTTTATCTTAAAAATTCGCTCATTGCATTCTTCGATATCAATACCTATTGGATAAGGAGCAGAGGCAAGTGCTAAAAAATTTGTGCTATGACTAATTGAAATAAAATCATTTGAATTCGAAAGGTAAGGCTTGCCTTCATCCGTGTAATTTATTTCAGAATCCGGAAAAAATCTATTTCTTAAATCTCGAATACCTAAAAATTCTGACTTTCTCGAATGATTCTTAAAGTTAGATAAGCTATTTTTTTCCTTTTCAAATAGAAAAACTTCATCCAGATGAAATAATTTCTTTCTGCTCAAAAAAAAATTAATCCCATTTTTTTCAATATTTATTATGGAATTTTCTTCGGTGTTCATCTTGATATCAATGATTTGCAAAACTAAATATAGTCAGGTTACAAGTTTAGATTAATAAAGTAATTGAATTTAATTTTTTTTAACATTACTTTAATAACAATGAATTTTTCTATATTTACAAGCTTAAATTAGTGTAAAGTATAACATATATATACCCGTTACTATGGTTGGTAAAGTTAAATTATTATTGCTAGGTATTTTATTATCAAGTTCTTACGTATTTTCTCAGGCTGGTCTTGGTACCTTAAAAGGCAAGGTTAAAGATGCTGTTACAGGTGCGCCCTTAGGTATGAGTAAAGTTGTGATTATACAAAACAGCGCCGCCAAAGGTGGTGCTCAGACGGATGCAGATGGAGAATTCCAAATAAATGGTATTCAACCAGGTTCCTATAATGTAAAGGTTACAAATCCTGACGGATATCAACCTTACATGATTGAGGCCGTTTCCATTTCCCCTGACAAAATTACCTTCCTTGAAGAAATTGCGCTGACAAAACCAGGAAGTACGGGTTCAGAAAAGGAAAAAGATTTAACTGAAGTTAAAGTTGTTCGGTATAAAGTCCCATTAATTGATAAGGATGGAGGTGCTTCAGGAGCAACTGTAACAAGAAAGGATATTTCTAGAATGCCTGTTCGTTCTGCGGCGGCAATTGCCCAATCTGTTGGTGGTGTAAATTCAAATGAAGGTACCGGTGAAATTTCTGTAAGAGGTTCTCGTTCGGATGGTACATATTATTACATTGACGGAATTAAAGTAAGAGGTTCATCTAATCTCCCAAAATCAGCTTTAGAAGAGGTTTCGGTAATTACAGGAGGAGTTCCGGCAAACTATGGAGATGTAACAGGTGGTATTATTGCTATTACAACAAGAGGTCCTGCCTCAACGTATTTTGGAAGTGCTGAAGTTGTTTCTTCAGGGTTTTACATTAAAGGTGATAATCCGTTGGGTTATGATGGTAAAGTTTTTGGTTTAGATAAATATGGTTACAACCTTTTTGAAGGAATGCTATCTGGTCCACTTTGGATGCAGAAAGATTCAACTGGTGCAAAGACAAAACCAAGATTAGGATTTTTAATTTCGGCAAATTATACGGATGAATTGGATTCTCGACCATTAAAAGATGGTGGTTATCGAATCAAAGATTCTGTGAGAGAGCAATTAATAAATAACCCATTGCGTCCAACATCAACTGGATTTGGTACTTTTCACAATGCATTATTTCTTAAAAAGAATGATTTTGAAAAAGTTCCTTGGAGAATGAATGCTCGTAATTCTGTTGTTTCGGCTCAAGCTAAAATAGACGTAAATACAGGCCCATCTGTAAACCTTCAGTTTGGTGGTTCATTGAACTATAGTTATGGAAACAATTACTCCTATGGAGGTTCATTGCTTAATTTTGAAAACTTTGGGGTTTCGAAATCACTTGACTATCGTGTATTCGGAAGATTAACTCAGCGTTTTAACAATGATCGTGAAGGAAGCAGTTCAAAGATAAAATCAGCATTATATAATATAATGGTTGATTACTCGAAGTCTAAGGATGATGTTTATGACCCAAAACATCAATACAACATTTTTAATTATGGTCATGTTGGTACATTTACCACTAGAAGAAGGCCATCTTATGAGTATAACCCAATTACTCAAACTTATATCCATAATGGATTCAAAGATGAAGAAGTTTCATTCTCTCCTTCAGAAACGAACGCCGCTCTTGCTGCTATAACAACTCAGTATTATAATATTTACGAAGGAGACCCTCTTGGACATTATGAGAATTTATTTCAAATCCAGCAAGGGAACGCTTTGAGAAATGGTGATGCACCATCTAGCGTATATGGAATTTGGAGTAACATTGGTACGCCTTACAACTATTTCGGTAAATCTGAGAATGATCAGTTCCGAGTAACTGGTGCAGGTTCTGTAATTATTGGTGATCACAGTATTTCTCTTGGATTTGAATATGAACAGCGAGTTGATAGAGGTTGGACCTCTGGTACAACAACTGGTGGTGGAACAAATGGTCCAATTGGGATTTGGTCTATCGCTAGACAGTTAGCAAATTTCCACATCCGTGAGCTTGATTTAAATTCTGGTGTTGTTTCGGATTCTGGTTCTTTCAAGAAAATTACATATGACCGTTTAAATTCTGGTTATGCGTATACTTCTGGAACTGGACAATACGGAGGACAAGGAGGAAACACGGATGTAAACGGAAACATCATCTTGGATAATCAATCTTTCTTTGATTACAACTTACGTTTAAAGTTAGGGTTGAATCCTGCAGGTAACGATTTCGTAGACATCGATCAATATGATCCGAATTTATTCCAATTCGATATGTTCTCTCCAGATGAATTGTTGAATAGTGGAAATTCATTTGTTTCTTATTGGGGATTCGACCATACTGGTAAAAAAGTTCGTGGAATTACAGATATTAACAAGTACTTCAATGAATTCGACGAAAATGGGAATTACCGAAGATTTGTTGGAG
The DNA here is from genome assembly GCA_947497485.1 of Flavobacteriales bacterium. Taxonomy (GTDB): domain Bacteria; phylum Bacteroidota; class Bacteroidia; order Flavobacteriales_D; family Crocinitomicaceae; genus UBA952. The sequence goes on along the minus strand of CANMHB010000010.1, from coordinate 4,919 downwards.
CTTTCCAACCGATATACATGGCAGGTTATATCATGGATAAGTTTGCCTTTAAGGATATCGTCTTTAACGTAGGTTTACGTGTGGATGTTTTTGATGCAAATCAACCAGTTTTAAAGGATCCATACTTATTCTATAATGCGAAAACTGCTGGTGAAGTTCGCCAAATGAAAGCCGATGACCCGGTTCAGTATGCTTGGGTGAACATTCCTGAGAGTATTGGTGATGATTACATTGTTTATGTGAACGATGTTAACAATCCAACTTCCATTAATGGTTTCCGTACCGAAAATGTTTGGTACAATGCTGTAGGTACTCCAGTTGAAGACCCTAAAGTAATTCGTGGTTCAGCAGGTATTGCCCCTTGGTTGGTAGATCCATCTCTATTAACACCAACTGCTGATGCTTTTGAAAATTACAAAGCGCAAGTTAATTTCATGCCACGTGTGGCCTTCTCATTTCCAATTTCTGATGAGGCATCATTCTTTGCACATTATGACATCTTAACGAAAAGACCAACTTCAGGATTTAGATTTGATCCATTTGAATATCAATTTATTCAATCGAGAAGCGCTGTAATCAATAACGCTAATTTGAAGCCTGAGACCACTGTTGATTACGAGCTTGGATTCCAACAAGTATTAACTCGCACCTCTTCACTTAAAATTTCTGCGTTCTATAGAGAACAAAGAAACAACGTACAGCTTATCAACGTTTTTGAGGCTTATCCGGCGACATATCGAACTTTCGGAAATAGAGATTTTGGTACCGTAAAAGGACTAACTGTAGCTTATGATTTACGTCAAACTGGAAACATTCGTTTGACTGCAAACTATACGTTACAATTTGCTGATGGTACGGGTTCAGACGCCTCTTCTGCAAGTGCTTTAGTTTCTGCAGGCTTACCTAACTTAAGAAACATTTTCCCATACTCATTTGATCAGCGACATGCTTTTGCTGTAACATTTGACTATCGATATGGTGAAGGTGCAGATTACAATGGGCCAAAAATTGGAAAAGTTAATTTACTTGAGAATACAGGTTTGAATATTTTCTCAAATATTTATTCAGGGTCACCATATTCATCTCAAACATTTATTACGGATGAGGGAATCGGTAACTTGAATGCAGGTATTAATGGTACATTAAATGGTTCACGATTACCATGGTCTTACAGATTGGATCTTCAGCTTGATAAAACCATTAATATTGAGTACGGCAAAAAACAAGACAAAAAACGAACAGCATTCTTGAATGTTTATGTTCGTGTTACTAACTTGTTCAATCAATTTAACGTTTTGAATGTATATCGTGCTACTGGTAACTGGGATGATGATGGTTATTTAGCTGCTGCTGCGAATCAAACGTCAATTCAAAACCAAATTGATGAGCAGTCTTTCAGAGACTATTATTTAATGAAGATTCAGAATCCATTCAATGTAAGTTCACCAAGAACAATTAGATTAGGAATTAAATTCGACTTTTAATTTAGAAATTCACGAATTATGAAAAAGAGATTATTAGCATTTTGCCTCGGCATCAGTTTAATAACATCGAATGCATTTGCTTATTACGGCCCGAATGATAAAGCTGGAAAGCCAAATCCGAAGCCAAAAGGTGCGAGCTGTGCACCAGCAACTGCTAAGCTATATTTAAAGTTTAATGATGTTAAGGCATTAATTGAGCAGGGTGGTAGTATGTTTCAAAACAGAGCAGCTGGAGTTGCGGCGTATGAAGTTCCAAAAGGAAGTAACTTGTTTGCAATTTTTGCGGGAGCACTATGGATGGGTGGAACAGATGTGAATGGACAATTAAAGTTAGCAGCTCTTCGTTACAGACAAGGTAATGACTTTTGGCCTGGTCCATTGACAGTTACTCCAGGAACGGGTTCATATAATCCGAATAGTCCAGTTGGTGATGACGCTACACGTGATTTTGGTGAAGCAAATATCAATACAGATGAGTGTATTGCTTACGATAGATTCGATTCAATAAGAAAAGCCGATGTTATTAAGTTTAATATTTGGTGGGAATGTAACGCTGGTGTTACAACTGAAGGTTGTGATGACATTGAAGCACCAACCAACTCAGAATTAAATTGTATTTACAACTGGCCTGCGCACGGTGATGTTTCTAAAGGTCAAGATTATTTCCTTGCACCTTTTTATGATCGCGATGGCGATGGCAACTATAATCCTGATAATGGAGATCACCCTTGGTATGATGACATTTTAGGAAGAGATGATATCGAATGTGGTATAGATAGACGGGTTTCTTTGTATGGCGATATTACCTATTGGTGGGTGTTTAATGATAAAGGAAATATTCACACTGAAACTTCCGGCGATCCAATCGGTATGGAAATCAGAGCACAAGCGTTCTGTTTTGCAACAAATGATGAAGTGAATAGAATGACTTTTTACAACTATGAATTGATAAATCGTGGTACACAGACATTATATGATACCTATTTCGCTCAATATTTAGATGCTGACGTAGGTAATTATGCTGATGATTATGCTGGTTGTGATGTTTCGCGTGGATTAGGTTACATGTACAATGGTGATAATAATGATGAGAGTGATGGCGGTAGACCTGGTTACGGAGAGAATCCTCCAGCAATTGGTTGTGATTTCTTTGAAGGCCCATATCAAGATGCAGATGGTCTTGATAATCCTGGTCCTTACTACAATGATAGTTTAAATGTTGATGTTGTACCTTCCGTTATAGACGCATTGATAAACAAAGGAATTGTTTACAAAGGAATTGGTATTGGATATTCAGATGGAATTATTGATAACGAACGTTTTGGTATGAGAAGATTTACTTATTATACCTCTACATCAGCATATCCATACAATGATCCAGGTCCAGCAGCAGAATACTACAATTTCATGGAAGGACAATGGGCAAATGGTTCTGAAATGTACTATGGTGGTCTTGGTTACCAAGGTTCAACTGGTGTTTCAACTGTATTGTCAGATTATATGTTCCCAGCTGATTCAGACCCATTACATTGGTCAACCGGAGGCGAGGATATGAGTGGACTTTTCCCGAATGGTTGGGATGAATCAACAAACAATAACCCTCCAGGAGATAGACGTTTCGTTCAGTCAGCAGGACCATTTACTTTAAGACCAGGTGCTATTAATAATATTACAGTGGGAATAGTTTACGGTCGTAGTTCAGACGGAGGACTTTTCGCTTCTGTGGAGGCAATGAAACGTGCAGATACGAAGGCACAAGCATTATTCGATGCATGTTTTAAAATTCTTTCTCCGCCTGATGCGCCAAAAGTAACCATTCAAGAATTAAACAATGAGTTAATAATACTTTTGGAAAACCCAGCTTCGTCTAATAATTACGAAGAGGCTTACGAAGAAATTGATGAAATCAATATTCCAGACCCAACGGTTGATAGAAAATACAGATTTGAAGGTTATCAGATTTATCAATTAAAAAGTCAAGATGTTTCAGTAGCAGATATTAGCGATCCAACAAAAGCTAGATTAGTTGCTCAGTCTGACATTAAAAACGGAATAGCAAGAATCATTAATTTTGAATTCGACGAAGCATTAGGTTTTTCAATTCCTGTCGAAAAAGTAGACGGAGCAAACGAAGGCATTAAGCATTCATACAGAATTACCGAAGATGCTTTCGCTCAAGGTTCACGTCGTCTAGTAAACCACAAAACATATTATTATGTTGCGGTTGCATATGCATACAATCAATTTAAGGAGTACGATCCAAATGATCCACTTCTTTTGGATGGTCAAAAAATTCCATATATTTCATCACGATTGAATTTTGATGGAACTGCTATTAGTCCGATTTCGGCTGTTCCCCATAATCCAAAACCTGAATCAGGTGGTACGTATCAGAATATTGAATACGGTTCATCACCTCAGATTACCCGTTTGGATGGATATGGCAATGGAAATCGTTCGTTAGAATTAACAGATGAGTCATTGAATACGATTTTGACTGAAGGTTCGATGGCAAATCCGACGTATGATTATGGAAAAGGTCCAATCAATATTAAGGTTGTCGATCCGTTGAATTTGGCGTCCGGTTATTTTGAGTGTAAATTCAAAGATTATGTAGCTCCTGGAACTGGTAATGGCGCTGACACTGCAAGTTGGGTTATTTACCGCTATGCTGAAAAAGATGGCGCTTTATTGGATTCAGTTGAATCAGAGCGAACCATTGATAGCGATAACGAGCAAATTATTCCTGAATGGGGTATTTCAGTTCAAATTTATCAAACGAAGTACTTTTTCCCTGCGGGCTCAGGAAACGTAGCATTGAAATCCACGGAGATGATAGATGCCTCGTTGACATTTGGAGATTCCTCAAAGCGATGGTTAGCTGGAGTTAGAGACAATGATGCTTATTTCCCAACCAACTGGATTCGTTCAGGCGATTATGACGATACGGTAACCACTCAAGGAGTGCCACAATATTTGAATGCAATTAATTACAAGGATGAAATCGGAGCAGATCCAGATCAGAAGTTTGAGAAGATTTTGGATGGAGCAATTGCACCGCATCGTTTGGTTGGATATCAGGCAGATTACATGCCATTAGCATATTGCAACACGACGATTCCAGGAAATGCAAAGACAAATGCATCGATTAGTTTCTTGCCGAGTGTGAACATCGTAATTACCTCAGATAAGAGCAAGTGGACACGTTGTCCGGTAATCGAGTTGGGAAGAACAGCAGCGTTGAATGTTGGAGGCGCAAAACCTGGAGCAAGAAGAAATAGCTATAGTGTGGATAAGGATGGAAACGTTCAGACCGATACAGCAAATTACAAACTAGGAATGGGTTGGTTCCCTGGATATGCAGTGGACTTAGAGACGGGAGCAAGATTATATATGGCTTTTGGAGAGAACTCGTTCTTAGGTGGAGAGAATGGA
>CANMHB010000009.1 GCA_947497485.1 Flavobacteriales bacterium | reverse complement strand
TACAAAAACAGAAAACGTTACCATTACACAGCCTGCTACAGGAATGACACTAAGTACCACCCAAGTCAATGTATTGTGTAATGGCGCTACTACCGGTTCAATTGATTTAACAGTAAGCGGTGGAACAGGTCCATTTACCTATTCATGGAATACAACTCCTGTTCAAACTACACAAGATATTACTGGTTTAGCTGCTGGGACTTATGAAGTAACTGTTACCGATAATGGTGTTTGTACTTCAACAGCAAGTGTAACTATAACAGAACCAACTGTTCTTGACGCTCAGGCTTCATCAACTCAAATTACTGGCAATGGCGGAACTTCAACCATAACTATTACTGCCAATGGGGGTTCTGCACCGTACACTGGAACTGGTACATTTATAGTAACAGCCGGGACATATAACTACACCGTTACAGATGCCAATGGATGTCAGGATGTTGTAACAATTACCGTAACTGAGCCAGAAGTATTATTAGCACAATCTGTAATAGTTACTCCAATAAGTTGCTTTAACGGCTCTGGACAAATTACCGTATCGGCTACAGGTGGAACTTCACCATATACTGGAACAGGAACATTTAGCGTCGTTGCAGGAACATACACATATACCGTTACGGATAACTTTGGTAATTCAGCATCTACAACCATTACTATTAATCAACCAACTGAGCTCATTGCAGGTTCAACTTCAACAAATATCTTGTGTAATGGAGGACAATCAATTGTTACAGTAAATGCAACTGGCGGAACTTCACCGTATACAGGAACGGGTCAATTTAACCAATTTGCAGGAAGTTACTCTTACACAGTAACAGATGCCAATGGCTGTGAGGATGTAACCAATATTGTAATCACACAACCGAGTGAAATCATTTTAAATTCAACAATTCAAAATGTATTGTGTAATGGCGGAACTGGATCTATAGATTTAGCTGTTTCAGGTGGAGTGAGCCCATATAATGTTATTTGGAATTCAAGTATCAGCTCAGAAGATTTACCATCAATCATGGCAGGAAATTATAACGCTGTTATAACTGATTTCAATGGCTGTGACACTTCAATAAATTTAACAGTTAATAATGACTTTGCCTCACCTCCTACGATTACAAATCTGACAGGAACTTCAGAATTAACATGTGCTGTTACTTCTATAACACTTCAGGTTAATAACTCCCTGAGTTATACATGGAGTGGTGGATTATCTGCTTCTAATGGAAATACATCATTTGATTCACCTGATACTTATTTGGTTAGCACCTTTGATACCAATAATTGTGCTGTTGATTTGAGCGTAACGATTACGCAAAATATTACACCACCAACATCTGTAATTAATAACTTAACGGGCACAACTGAGTTAACATGTTCCAATCCATCAATTAGCTTAGAAGCTGCAGGTGGAACTTCATATCAATGGTCAAATGGACTAGGAACCTCAGCGACACAAACAATAACGACTCCAGGAAATTATATTGTAACGATTACTGGATCTAATTCATGTTCAGTAAATTCATCAGTTACAATTACAAATAATCAAAACAACCCAACTGCTGGGATTACAAATAACTCATCATCAGCAACTTTACATTGTAATCAAACATCCATTAACTTAACGGCAACAGGCGGTGGAACTTATAATTGGAGTAATGGACTTGGAACAAATGCGAATGTAAGTATTTCGAGTCCAAATACTTATTCAGTAACCGTAACTGGTTCTAATGGTTGTACAGATGTTGAGTCAATAACAATTAACGAATCTTTAAACCCAACCGTTTCTGTTAGTCCGATTACTATTTGTTCTGGTAGCTCTGGAACATTAACAGCAACCCCTTCCTCAAGTGGTGGTACTTTTGTTTGGACACAATTCCCTACTAACGCGGTAATCCCAGGAAATGGAGCAAGTGTAAGTATTTCACCTACAAGCAATTCCATATACAATGTTCAATATATTGATACAAATAATTGTCCAAGTACAACAGTCCAAGCAACTGTTACAGTGAACCCTACACCTGTTGTAACATTAAACGGTCCTTCAACAGTATGTTCTGGAAATTCGGTTAATTTAACTGCGAATACCTCGCTTTCAGGGGCATCAGGCTTTTATACATGGTCACCGAATGTTTCGTCAACATCAACGGCAAATGTATCACCGAATGCTACAACTACTTATTCCGTTTATTACACGTTAAATGGTTGTCCTTCAAATACGGCCAATAAAACAATTACTGTATTTCAAACGCCTTCTATAAGTGTAAACGATATTGGAGTTTGTACGGGTTCAAGTGGAACATTAACTGCTACAACAAGTGCTACTGGTGGCACGTATAGTTGGAATACAACGCCAATTCAGACAACTCAAAGTATTACAATGCAACCTCCGACTACGACTTCTTATAGTGTTACGTATACCTCAGTTGAAAATTGTCCAAGTGCGCCTGCAACAGGAACTATTACTGTAACAGATATGCCAACCATTCAATTAGCTGATATTGATGTTTGTGAAGGTCAAACAGGAACTCTTACTGCAGTTCCTTCCGCTTCAGGAGGAACGTTTGTGTGGACACCAGCAAGTGGGGCTTCTGGAGATTCCTATTCAATAACACCTGTGACATCAACAACTGTTTCAGTGATTTATACGCTCAATGGTTGTGCATCACTTCCTGAAGTTGCAAATGTAAATGTTGTAAACACTCCAACAGTATCCTTATCAGGCATTGGAATTTGTCAAAACGAGATAGGAACATTAACGGCAATTCCATCCGTTAATGGTGGAACTTATTTATGGTCAACGAATGAAACGACATCTTCCATTAACGTAAATCCCCAAACAACAACAGACTATTCTGTAATATATACTTATTCTGGCTGTCCAAGTTTACCTGCTTTTGCCACGGTAACAGTAGACCCAATTCCTGTTGTAACGTTTGACGCTGATGTTTTACAAGGCTGTAGTCCTTTATCGGTTAATTTTACTAATACAACCGTAAATTCAGCTAATTGCACATGGAATTTAGGAATAGGAAATACGTTTAATGAATGTGGAACAATTAGTTATACGTTTCAGCAAGCAGGCTGTTATGATATTTCGTTAATAATCGATTCTCCAAATAGTTGTACGGACACCTTATTTATGGAAGATATGATTTGCGTTTACCCAACTCCTACCGCAAACTTTTCTGTATCCTCTAATCTATTGAGTGATGGTAATAACACAGTTTATATAGATAATGATTCAGAGGGAGCAGTAGATTATATTTGGAATTATGGGGATAATCAAACAGATAGCTCCTTGTTTAGTCCTGGAAGCCATACTTATGAAGGAATACTTTCGTCGCAGTATATTATAACGTTGACAGCAATAACTGAATTTGGGTGTATCGATACAACTTATCAAATAATAACAGTTACAAATGACGCAGTATTATATGCTCCAAATACATTTATTCCAAATGATGATGGATTGAATGATGTTTGGAAGCCTGTAATTTCTGGAGGACTAATTGAAAACTCATATCGTTTAGATATCTTTAATAGATGGGGAGAAGTAATATTTACAACCGAAGATTATACCCAAGGTTGGGACGGGACATTTAATGGAAATAAGGTTCAAAGTGGTACTTACACATTTAAAATCAAACTTAGGGATACCGAAACAAAAATATTCCAATATTATGTTGGACATATTAATCTACTGAGATAGATTAGATTCTTAGAATTATAATAGACTAACTATTTTTTCTAGGGCAATACCTCGTGAACCTTTTAAAAGAATAGATTTTTCTTTAAGGGGATTTTTTATTAAATAATTTTCAAGATCTGAAATAGATTCAAAACCATTTGGGTTTACCTTTTGGAAATTTAATCCCACAGTGATGAAATTCAACTTTTGATCTGAACAGATTTCGAGGATTTTGGCATGCTCAATTAAAGATTCACTGCCCAATTCTAACATGTCACCAAGGATAGCAAGTTTATTTTTTTGAGTATTTGATATAAAACTATCTAATGCACTTTGCATACTTGATGGATTAGCATTGTAGCAATCCATAATAAGCGTGTTATTTTGTGTTTTTATAACTTGTGATCGATTATTTGTAGGAACGTAAGATGAAATAGCCATGTTTATTAAATCAGGTGAAACTTGGAATTCCATGCCGAAGGAAATAGCAGCGAGAAAGTTATAGAAGTTATATGATCCAACAAGGTTGGTTTGAATCTCATCCGAATTGTATTTTTGCGATTGCCATCGAAACTTAACAAAGGGATTTAATTCTAATAATTCACCATGCACAAAGCAGGATTTTGTTTTTCCGTAACTTGCTTTAAGATTATAATCAATAAGTTGATCACTGATAATTTGATCGTCCGAATTATAGATTATTTTTCCATCATGTTTTTTTACAAAATTAAAAAGTTCGCTTTTCGTATTGATAACTCCCTCTAACGACTTGAATCCCTCTAAATGTGCCTTTCCTATATTCGTTATAACTCCATAATTCGGTTCAGCAATATCTACTAATTCTTGAATATCACCAGGTTTATTTGCACCCATTTCAATAATCGCAATTTCGTGATTTTTATTAAGTCGCAACAGTGTTAATGGAACTCCAATGTGATTATTAAGATTTCCAATCGTACAAAGCGTATTGAATTTGGTTGCAAGAACGCAATTAATTAATTCTTTTGAAGTTGTTTTACCATTACTACCTGTTATTCCTATGACAGGAATTTCAAATTGTTTTCTATGAAAATTAGCGAGTAATTGCAAAAATTTCAATGAATCAGGCGCATAAAAAATGTTTTTATTATTTGAAAATGCTAGTTCATCTACGATGGCAAATTTTGCTCCTTCTTTGATTGCTTGTTCTGCAAATAAGTTTCCATTGAAATTTGAGCCTTTAAGCGCTATGAATAACGAGTTCTTTTCTATTTTTCTGGTATCCGTACAAATTCCAGAGCATTCATAGAATAATTTAAACAATTTTTCCATGAGACAATATTAAAAAAAAAGCCCGATTAAATCGGGCTTTATATTCAGTTAATTGAACTTTATTGTTTCTTTCTATTTGGTCTGGAACTTCCGATTCGATCCATTGCGCATCGGAATCCAATCAAAGCAGATGATTTGTCTTCGTCAAGGAAACGTCTGTTTCCTGGTGACATCCAATATGCCCGATCAGCCCAAGAACCTCCTTTATATACTCGAGACTTATCAGAAATTAAAGTCATTGGATCACCGCTAGAGCCTTCAGCTAAATCATTTCCTTCTAAATCTTTATTTTCATGATTACTTTGATACATAACTTGTTTTGGATCTCTTTTACCCTCGTTAATGTCATTAATTCTCTTTTGATTGTTGTAGTAAATAGAAGATTCTAAATCACCATCTAAATAATCAATGTAATCATCCTTACGATAGTTCAAACGATCTTTATTTTCGGCAATAGTAACGTTATTCCATCGCTGGCTACCTTTTGTTTCACTAACAAATTCTGTTAATCCATTTCTCATTAACATTATCCAATTCGTAATATTTGGATCTTGCTCGTAATTGTTAAACTTCCATCCTAGATAGTGGTCATAATCGGAACGACCTGATTTTCCTTTGTTTGAACCAAAAATAGTCCATGATTCATCCGATAATGTTCCATCAGGAAGACTAGCCAAAATTGAACCTTTAAAAGGATCGGTATTGTCGTAGCTAACTCCAGTTCTGAAATCACCTAGATTTAGAATTTCTGGATTATGAGGAGTGCTTCCAAAAAGAGCAACTTCAAGATAATGTGATGCTTTTGTTGAATTGCCATTGGTTTGAAGGTAAATAGCAGTATCCAAAATAGCATTTATATCATCCAAGACAGTAAATTGAATACTATCCATTCTTGAATATGACTTGTTGTTCGCGATATAATTAGAACTTGGCGCGTTGTATTTGTATTTACGAGGATCTTGTCTTGAGTTGATTTGAACCTTTGTTCCTTTTGTATTTACAAAATCTCCTTTTGTGTTAATTTCAATTTCTGCACTTTGAGCATTCCCTTGAGATAACTTAACTGTGTATACACCTGGCGAAGTTGTAACAAGTTTAATTGTTGTATCTCCATCAGCGTCGGTTCTAGATGCTGGGTCTTCTGCAGCACCAACAACTTTTGATAAATCCCAACTAATTTGACCTGTAGATTTTTTAAGTTTCTCTTTCGATCCTTTTAAAATTACAGAGTCACCCTTAATTTCAAATGTAAAGTCTAGAGCGTTTGCATTCTTCTTGGAATAATTCGAAGAATACTTTTTATCTAAATCAAGCGAGTTTTTTGTATTGGTAAGATAAAGGACGCGAGCATATTCATTAACAAACTCCTTCATACCGTAAACATCATAAATATTTACATTTGCTTTTACTGGTTTATCATATAAGCCATCAGGCACTCTTGTTTGAGTTTTATAAACATTTCCTCTGAATGGCATGAAATCAGCAAAAACCTCACTTGACATTGGTCTGTATACATCCATTACCCATTCTGAGACATTACCCGCCATGTGGTAAAGACCATAATCATTTGGCCAGAAATCATCTACGCGTACAGTAATATCACCACCATCATTTAGGTTTCCTGCTATACCCATAACATCACCTTGCCCACGCATAAAATTAGCTTGAATAGCTCCAACAAATTGTTGTTCTTCTTGACGAACGTAATGACCATCCCATGGGTAGATTCTACGTTCGCTGATATTTTCAGAATTCGGATCAAGATTACCCACGAGACCTAATGCAGCATATTCCCACTCTGCTTCAGTTGGTAAACGATAGTTAGGAAGTAAAATTCCATCCTCTAACTTTACAGGTCTAGAACCTAGACGTGAGTTTTCGGCATCAGCATAAACTGGATCGAAATTTTCAAGTTGGTAAGGATCTCTTGGAACCAGTTTACCCTTCAAAGGACCATCTTTCGCTGGATAATTTTTCTGATCTTTATTCAAAGTGTAACCACCGGCATTTGTCCCATCAGATTCATATTCTCCTGATTTCGCATTATAATTCCTTTTACCAGTTTCAACCATGTAATTTCCGTTCAGATAATTTTCTGTACTGAACATATTTTGAGGGCTAGAAGACATTTCTTTATATTTAGCATTGTATGCAGCACCAATATCATCGCCTTCTGCAAAATGCCATTTGATAATACCTTCTCTAACTAAAATTGCTTCATTTACCCTGTCAGTTCTCCATTTACAAAAGTCATTTGCTTGCAACCAAGAAACTCCAACAACAGGATAATCACGATAAGATGGATGCCTCAAGTAATAGTTAACATATTTTTCTCTATAACTTAGAGGATCTCTCCAAGCTAAAGTATCAGGCAAACACTTTTTATAGACATGCGGATAACTTTTGTTGTATACGCGTTTCATCCAATACATATATTCGAGCCAATGAAAATTTGTCACTTCTGTTCTATCCATATAGAAAGAAGCAACAGATACTCTTGCAGATCTTGCATTCCAATCAAACATTACGTCTTGTTCAGTTTGTCCCATCGTAAAGGTTCCTCCTTCAACTAACACCAATCCTGGACCAGTTTCTTGCTCTTTGGCATCAAATTTTTCGAATCCACCATTTTGATAGTCATTGTAATTCCAACCAGTGGAGGTTGATCTGTCTTTGGCACAAGAATATACAAGTGCAAGTCCTAAAAGGGCTAAACAAAGATTTTTGAATGGTTTAATATTCATGACTTTATAAAATTTACTTCTATTAATAACTAAGTTTTTCATAAAAGGTTACATTTAGAATGAAGGACAAGATATTTTTCTGAAGTTCTTCGGTTTCTTTTTACATTTCAAGTTAATTCCCATCGAAACCTCGTGTGATCCTCCTGAAACGCCATTTCCAAGTTTAGAAACTGTTAAGTCGTAGCTGTATCCTACTTTAAAACGATCTGTTGAAACGCCAAAACAAAGAATAAATGCATCGCGGTTTCGGTACCAAGCTCCCACAGTGAAATTACCATACTTCAAATAAGTTCCTATGTTTAATTCCTGGAAACCATTTTGGTATTGGTAGATAATGTTTGGCATAATGCTCGTTGTGCTGGCATAGCGACCTTTGTTTCCGATTTTAATGTCGGCTCCAGCGTGTCCTGTAAAACGCATCGGTAAACGAGATTGCCCTAAAATTAATGATTCATCAGGACGATTTAAATGATGCACTGCTGCGCCGAAATAAAAGTTTTTACCAAAACCAACAATTCCAGCTGAAGCATCAAAAAAACCTCTTCGTCCATTACCACGCGGAACATCTCCTGTTTGATAAATAAAACCACGTCTCGGATCAATCATATCACCAAAAGTTAATTTATCCCAGTCAAGAAACTTCTGAAAATAAGCTGCACGCGCTCCGAACATCATGGAAAATTTACGATTAACTTTTAGGTTGTACGAATAAACGCCACCAATCATGCTCGTTTGAATTGTTCCCTGACCTTGTTGATCGTGCATAGCGATGATTCCTATACCTCCGGAAATACTTTTTGCATAGGTATCGTAAGCAGCACTGTAAGTAACGTAGTTTCCAGTAAGTTGCGGCCATTCATTTCGGTAGTTCAGCGCAATACGCGGACAACCACTTGAACCAGCAAGTGCAGGATTCAAATAAACCGGATTAGAATAAAATTGCGTAAACGTTGGATCTTGAGACCAAGAAAAGCTTGACAATCCTACCGTAAATAGCAATAGGATATAGAAATTTTTAAGGTATGTTTTCACAAACATCGAATTTAGCACAAACAATCTTAACGTAATTTTGGTTTTAAAGGTTACAAATATCGTATTTTTATTCAATATTTTAAAATAAAATCCGTTTTTTGTCAAATACTCTTTTGGAATGCGACTCTATTTATTAGTTATTTGTTTTGTATCGTCTTTTTTCAAATTCTTTGCTCAAAAATATTCTTATGAGTTGAATTGGTTAAACCCCAAAGAAGTTGAGTTCAATGATCAACATCTGAAAATGCCGCAGATAGACGGACAAAGTAATGACAATGGTGTTCCTATATTTTTTATCAAAGAGCCTTTGAAAAAGGGTTCATTCAATTCTGAAATTATTCTTGAAAACTATGAGTTAGCTCCTAAAAGCGATTTAGCATTTTTTGAAAAAATTGGTTTCAAGCCAGAAACAAATGCAAATATTGAACACAAAGTTACAAGTTCCAATGGTCAGTTTTTTTTCGTTGTTTCAATTAAACCGTATCGTTTTTCTAATGGTGTTTTGGAACGCCTCAAGAAAATCGAGTTTAAATTAAACAATCTTCCCATTGAAAGTCAACAAAAGGATTTTGTAGCAAATTCGGTTTTAAAAGATGGTTCGGGTACTTGGTATAAAATTTCGGTAACAAAAGATGGGGTATATAAAATTGACAAGGCTTTTCTAGAGTCCTGTGGTGTAAATACTTCATCACTAAATCCTCAACATATTAACATCTATGGAAATGGAGAAGGTGCATTGCCTGAATTAAATTCAGTTCCTAGAATAGATGATTTAGCAAAAAATTCAATTTTCATCCAAGGCGAATCGGATGGAATTTTTAATAATGAGGACTATATTTTGTTTTATGGTCTAGGTCCACATCGATGGGATCCGAATGGAACAGTTGAGTTTGATCGCAAAACAAACCCTTATTCTGAATATTCTTACTATTTTATCAATATAAATCAAAATGAAATTCCTCAGCGAATACAAGAATTAAATGAAATCCCTGATTTTGCTACAGTTGAGGTGAATTCTTATGATTACAGAGATTGTTATGAAAACGACTTAGTAAATCTTGTTGGAGGAGGTCAGAGGTGGTACGGAGAGTTATTTGATATTGAATTGGAAAGAACATTTAATTTTTCAATTCCAAATATTGATACAAGTGCGGTTCGGTTTAAAACGGCTCTTGCTACCAATTCGTTGAGCGCTGCTGGCACGTCTCAAAAATATAGTATTAACAATTTAACTCTACTTGAATCTTCGCTGCCAAGCACGAGTGTTGATTTTATTCGATCAGCCAAATCTTTTTCTTTCACTAATCCATCTTCATCCATTCCTTTAAAGATTAGTATTACAAGAAACAGCCCAAGTGTTCTGACTTATTTGGACAGAATCATTCTGAATACACGAAGGAAACTTGTTTTTTATGGTACCCAATTTGGGTTTAGAAATTTAACTGCAAGTCAGGTTGGACAAATTGCGAATTATTCGATTATCAGTTTTCCAGCAAATGGTTTTGTTTGGGATGTATCTGATAAAAACAACCCCAAGAAAGTCAAGGGAACTCAAACAGGTTCAGTTTTTTCGTTTAAAACAGAATACATCTACAAAGAATATATCGCATCCAACGGTACATCTTTTTTCACACCAAATCGAGTTGGATCTGTTGAATATCAAAATTTACATGGGCTAGAGCAGGCAGAAATGTTGATTGTTTCACATCCAGATTTTTTGACACAAGCAAATCGATTAGCAGAGCTGCATAGAAATGAGGGATTGACTGTTCATGTGGTTCAACCTGAACACATTTTCAATGAATTTAGTTCAGGCTCTCCTGATCCCGTTGCAATTCGTATGTTTACTAAAATGTTTTACGACAGAGGAGAACAAAATCCATCAACTCGACCGAAATACCTTTTATTGTTCGGTGATGGCACGTATGATCCCAAAAATAGATTATCAAACAACAATAACTACATCTTAACCTATCAAGTTGAAAACAGCGAGAATCATATTTCAGCGCTCGTTACAGATGATTTTTATGGCATGTTAGATGACAACGAAGCGATTTCGGCAGCTGATTTATTAGATATTGGGATCGGAAGAATTCTGGCAAGTAACTTGACGCAGGCGAAGCAACAAGTTGATAAAATAGAACATTACTTGAAAAATGGTTCATCTCTCTTTTCTTCTGCTAATTCATCTTGTTGCTTGGAAGATGATCAAAATTCAACTTTTGGTGATTGGCGTTTGAAATATGTTCAAATTGCAGATGACGAAGAAAACGGTTATTTCATTAATACGGATACAGAACCACAATCATCAAACGTAAAACAAAATCATCGTGAAATGAATTGTGATAAAATCTACTTGGATGCCTACAAGCAGGAAACTACCGCCGGTGGACAGCGTTATCCGGATGTTCATAATGCAATAAATGATCGTGTCCAACGTGGTCAGTTAATTGTCAATTATGTCGGTCATGGTGGAGAGGTTGGTCTAGCAGAGGAAAGGGTGGTAACTATACCACAAATTAACGAGTGGAATAATATCAATCGCTTAAATCTTTTTGTGTCAGCAACTTGCGAATTTACGAAGTATGATGATCCTTCACGTGTTTCTGCAGGTGAATGGGCAGCACTTAATCCATACGGAGCATCAATTGCATTAATGACTACAACGCGAGCTGTCTTTTTCGGTGTGAATAGTTCGACAGGTACAGCATTTTACAATCACGTGTTTGATCGTGAATCGGATGGAACACCGCTTGCATTTGGGGAGATTGTGAGAAGGACAAAAAACACAGCTGGAACCAGTGATAATAAGAGAAGTTTCACGTTAATAGGAGATCCAGCTTTGAAAATTGCCTTACCACGATTAAAAATTATTACAGATAGTATAAATGGTAAAAATCCATTGGTGCAAATTGATACGCTTAAAGCTTTGAGTAAAGTAAGAATAAAAGGTCATGTTGCAGATCATTTTGGTAGTTTAATTAACAATTTTAATGGTGTTTTAATCCCAACTATCTACGACAAACAAAAAAAATATAAAACCTTGGGGCAAGATTTATCATCACCTGAAATCGAGTATGAGCTTCAACGAAATATTGTTTACAAAGGGAAAGCCTCAATCTCAAATGGATTCTTTGATTTTTCATTTGTCGTTCCGAAAGACATTGCATTAAATATTGATTATGGTAAGATTAGTTATTATGCTTACAATTCTTCAACCGATGCTTATGGATACGATACTAGCTTTAGGATAGGAGGAATTAGTTCTGAAGGTCTTAGCGATAATCAAGGTCCGCAAATCGATGTTTTTTTGAATGATTTGAATTTTGTAAATGGAAGTATTTCGGATGAAACACCTGTTCTTTTAGTTAAGCTATTTGATGAAAATGGGATCAATACGGTAGGAAATGGAATTGGGCATGACATAACAGCAATTTTGGACGGAAACGTTGCTAATCCTATTGTTCTGAACGAATATTATGCTTCTGATCTAAATTCCTACCAATCTGGTGAAATAAGATACCAGATTAATGCGCTGGAAGCCGGAAAACATTCGCTTGAAATAAAGGCTTGGGATGTGAACAATAATTCGGCAACGGCAAATATTCAATTTGTGGTGCAAGAAAAGAAAGAACCACAGTTGGATCGTGTTTATAATTACCCAAATCCATTTACAACCAATACTGAATTTATGTTTGAACACAATCAATCCTGTAGTTTTCTAGATGCTCAAATTCAGATTTATACCATTTCAGGCAAATTGGTCAAAAACATAAGTAAGACAATAGAAACACAGGGTTTTCGTGTAGATGGGATAGAGTGGGATGGTAAGGATGAATATGGTGATTTACTTGCTAAAGGCGTTTACGTTTACCGACTAAAAATTAAGAACGAACTAAACGAAACTGCAGAAAAAACAGAAAAATTGGTTATTTTACGATAGTTCATACAATATAACTTTACGTTTTACGTATATTTACCGACTGAAATTGAATTTTCACTGAATGAAAAAATCACTTCTTTTTTTTACGGGCATTTTTGGTTCGTTTTTAGCATTAGCCCAACCAACAGGTGGATCGGGTGCTACACAGAACGACTTACAATTAAATACTATAACCACTGCGCTTCCATTTATGGCAATTACTCCTGACTCAAGAGCAGGTGGAATGGGTGATGCTGGAACTGCTTTGAGTCCTTCTTCTACCTCAGTTTATTGGAATACCTCCGGCATTAGTTTCGCTAAAGAGAAATCTGAAATTAGTCTTTCATACACCCCTTGGCTTCGTCAACTTACGAATGACATACATTTATCCTATCTTTCTGGATATTACAAAATCAACAAGACTCATTCAATTGGAGGATCATTGCGCTTTTTTAGTTTAGGTGAAATAACATTTACAGATGCATCAGGCAATGTTTTAAGAGAAGATAAACCCAGTGAATATGAGATCACAGGAGCCTATGCATTTAGACTTTCAGACAAATTAAGTATCGGTATAAATGGTAAATTCGCCTATTCGAATCTGACTGGAGGGCTTACTGTGGCCGGTGTAAACACGAAAGCGGGCGTTGTAGGTGCAGCTGATTTGTCCTTCACCTATTTTAACGATAGAGCAAAACTTGGTAATGTAAAAGGGACCTACACTTTTGCTACAACGATTAATAATATTGGAAATAAAGTAGCATATTCCGAGTTGGCAAAACGTGATTTTATTCCAATGAATTTAAAAATTGGTAACTCGTTTAAAGCTGAATTTGATAATTATAACCATGTTACTTTTGCTATTGACTTGCAAAAGTTATTGGTTCCAACTCCTTCAATAACAAATACAACTTTTGGATATTCATCATTGCCAGATGGTGTTATTTTAGGCAAATCTAACGATGTAGGAGTTATTGCAGGTATGCTGCAATCTTTTTATGATGCTCCCGGTGTTCCAGTTGGAGAAGATGGCGACTATTCGAACAATACGGGCGAAAGTGTTAAGGGAACCCGTTTCAAAGAAGAACTAACCGAAATAAACATTGCCGCAGGAGTTGAATGGTGGTATAACAATGTTTTTGCAGTGCGATCTGGCGTTTTTTATGAAAATGAAAACAAAGGGAATCGTAAGTTTTTGAATTTAGGTGCAACTTTGAAATACAATATGTTTGCCATAGATTTTTCGTACTTAGCTTCTCTTAGCGGTAGACAAAGTCCATTAGCAAATACATTAAGATTTACACTTCGATTTACGCTTGGTCAAAATTCTTCTAAAGAGGATAATTCAGGTAAATAATGTTGAACTTGCGCATTGGATATGGCGTCGACGTCCATCAACTAGCCGAAAACTACACTTTATTTATTGGTGGAAAAAAAATCGAATCTGATTTAGGTGCAGTAGGGCATTCAGATGCAGACGTTTTACTCCATGCTATTTGCGATGCATTACTGGGAGCGGCAAATCTTCGAGATATTGGTTTTCATTTTTCAGATACGGATCCTAAGTTCAAAGGAATTGATTCAAAAATATTACTTACCAATGTCGTTGAGTTAATTCATAAAAAAGGATATAAAGTCATTAATATTGACTCAACTGTTATTCTTGAGAAACCAAAGTTAAATCCTCACATTCCAGAAATGCAGGAAATTATTGCTAAGATCTTACAAGTTGAAAGTGATGCGGTTTCTATAAAAGCCACTACACACGAAAAAGTGGATTCTTTTGGAGAAAGAAAGGCAATAAAGGCATACGCAGCTTGTTTGATATTTCGACCGGATTAACGAAAAAGCGCGATCGAATTTTGTTAAATAGCTAATTTTTTATCGAGCGAAACTGTTGCAATTCACAATTTACAGGTTCGTAAATAGCAATTCTTAAATAAATTAGAACTCTTCTTATATTTGCAGTATGAAAGTTAATCCTACTTATCAGACCAAAGAGCAACTCTTAGAGTTGTACAATAAGCCATTACTTGAATTAGTTTTTGAGGCAGCCTCTATTCATAGGCAATATCATAATCCCAGGGAAGTGCAAATGTCTTCTTTGCTTAGCATCAAAACAGGTGGTTGTCCAGAAGATTGTGGATATTGTCCTCAAGCTGCGAGGTATCATACAGACATAGATTCTCATAAACTGATGAGTGTTGAGTCGGTTGTTGAGCAGGCAAAAAATGCGAAAGCGAATGGTTCGTCGCGACTTTGCATGGGTGCGGCATGGCGAGAAGTAAGAGATAATCGTGATTTCGACAATGTTGTTGAGATGGTTCAGGAGGTAAATAATCTTGGAATGGAAGTTTGTTGTACCCTTGGTATGTTAAATGAAGATCAAGCGCTACGACTTAAAAATGCCGGTTTATTCGCTTACAATCACAATTTGGATACTTCACCTGAATATTATGGAGATGTAATTTCTACTCGTGAATATGAAGAGCGACTCAATACAATTGAAAATGCTCGAAAAGCCGGAATAACTGTTTGTTCTGGAGGAATAATCGGAATGGGAGAGGCTGTTGAAGATCGGGTTGGGTTATTGATGAGTTATATGAAAATGGAAAATCCACCAGAATCAATTCCAATTAACGCTTTGGTTGCAGTGGATGGAACGCCAATGGAGAACCAAAAGCCGATTGAGCAATGGGAGATGATTCGAATGGTTGCTACAACGCGAATTGTTTTCCCTCAGGCAGTTGTGCGACTTTCAGCCGGAAGAACAAAAATGAATATGGAAGCCCAAGCACTTTGTTTTATGGCTGGAGCAGGTTCGATTTTTGCAGGAGATAAACTGTTAACGACTCCTAATCCAGATTTTAATGAAGACAAGGAGATGTTTGATATTTTAGGATTAATACCAAAGGAACCATTTAAAGATGGTGATCAACCTGTTTCGTTGCCTGATTCAAAAATTGAGGCAAGAAAGCATGCAGAAGCGGAGCGTGAGCGCGAATTAGAACTTGCAAGAGCTGAGGCTGTTCAAAGTGGATTTGTTCCACGCAAAATTAAAACAGTAGACTCTCAATTATAATGAAAGAAGTTCTGCGTTCGAAACTCCAATCTCGAAAACAGGATGACAGCTTTCGAAAATTAACAATTCCAGAAGGATCAATTGATTTTTTCTCAAATGATTACCTTGGATTGGCACGAGAAATTCAAGATATTCCTGAATCGATAAATTTAGTTGGATCAACAGGATCTCGCTTGCTTTCAGGAAATTCTGCAGAAGCCGTTGAAGCTGAAAAACAATTAGCATCGTTTTTTAATTCTGAAAGTGCACTCATTTTCAATAGCGGTTATTCTGCTAATCTAGGATTATTATCCTGCATTCCTCAGCGAGACGACTTCATTTTATATGATGAATTAGTGCATGCTAGTATTCGAGATGGCATTCGCTTGTCACATGCAAAAGCCATTTCTTTTAAACATAACGACATCCTTGATTTACAGCGAATAATTGAAAGATCTTCAGGCACGATTTATATTGTTGTTGAAAGTCTTTACTCAATGGATGGAGACATGGCACCGCTGAAAGGAATTCTTTCGATCGCTAAAGAACTTAATGCAAAGGTTATTGTTGATGAAGCGCATGCTGCAGGCGTTTATGGTTTTGAGGGCAGGGGATTGGTTAATGGAAGAGAAATAACGGAGGACATATTTGCACGAATTGTTACTTTTGGAAAAGCCTATGGATTTCATGGCGCAGCTGTTTTAGGATCTCAAGAACTAATTTCTTATTTAATTAATTTCTCTCGGCCTTTTATTTATACGACTGCTCTTCCCCCAAAAGATTATGTGTTGATAAAAGATCGAGTTATTAGATCAGACATCCGTGAAAGACAGATTAAACTTCACGATAATCTAAAGTATTTTCGCGATAAACTTAAAATTGACACTATTTCTGAAATAAATTCTCCGATTCAAGTATTTGAATTTGGAACAAAAGAACTTGTTTTACAAAAGGTGAAAAATTTGAATGAGGCAGGTATTTACACAAAGCAAATTTTCTCGCCTACTGTGCCAATTGGAAAAGAACGCATTCGAATCTGTTTACATAATTTTAATACAAAGCACGAAATTGATTTACTTATAAATGTTTTAAATCTATCTACTGAATAGCCTTTTCGGGTCGAATACTTTAAATTCTTATTAACTTTATATAAAAATTAGAACATGTTACTTCCTTTTAATTTGAAAGCGTGGATTGATGAAAACCGCGATTTGTTGAAACCACCTGTAAGTAATAAGAATTTATACGTTGAAGCAGGTGATTTTATTGTAATGATCGTCGGTGGGCCAAATGCTCGAAAAGACTATCATTTTAATGAAAGTGAAGAATTATTCTATCAGATTGAAGGAGATATAACGGTTCGTATTCAAGAAAATGGTAAGGCCAAAGATATCAATATTAAAGAAGGAGATATTTTCTTGTTACCTGGTAATATTCCTCATTCACCAATTCGCGGGGCAAATACTGTTGGGCTTGTAATTGAGCGTGTTCGTAAAGGAACTAGTCTTACAGATGGATTAATGTGGTTTTGTGACGAATGCAACCACAAACTAAAGGAATATAAATTTCCCCTGGAAAATATAGAACGCGATTTTATTTCCCGTTTTAGAGAATTCTATGGTTCTGAAGAGATGAGGACATGCAACAATTGCGGGCATGTCATGGAAGTAGACGAACGCTTTGTTTAGGATTAATCCTGAACGTATTGGTATGTTTTTACCAAATCAATTGAAGGGAATTCTTCAACTAGCTTGATTTGCTTATTTCTCAATTCCTTGATTTTAAACGTTCTAGTTGCGTCATCGGGAATTTCATTGTTTTGATTTTCATATAAATACAATATGTCTTTTGTTTCTCCAAAAGCCCATTTCCCGAAAGAATAATTACCTTGTAATTGACCTAGCGCATCGTATGTTTCAGAAATTGAATAAGTTCCATCTTTTTCAATAGACATTTTCACAACCAAATTTTCAGCGGTAATATCTTCGTCATTTCTTAATTCAGTAAGTAAAATCCAATCATTACAAATTCTAGCTTTTTTAGTAAAAAGAGAAAATGAAGGGCCATCACTATATTTACTACAAGAGTTTAAAACAACAAACAACAGAATTAGGCCTAAAATTGATTTTTTCATTCTAATATTTTTTCCAAATGTAGCATTAATTTAAACTTTTACAAAATTCTTTCAATATAGTCACATTCAAACTTGGGGTGTTTTTAACGTTTGTTAAAGAATATATTTTTCAATGTTCTTGATTCCAATTAACTTTGTTGAAATTTTATCAAGATGAAAACGGTTTCTTCAGCATTGCTTTTTTTTGTGAGTCTTTTTTTGTTTTCTTGTTCATCAACAACAAAAACGAAACAACTCAAGAGTAAAACTAAAGCCGAAAAAGTTGTTTCAAATGAAATTTTAGTAGCTGAGGTTGAAGGAATGGTATGCAAAATGGGTTGTGGAGGTTCTATTCGAAAAGAATTAATTCAGACAAATGCTGTTTCAAAAGTGGATCTTGAATATGAAGATGGCGCCAAAAAACAAACCATAAAAGTTCATTACGACAATAAGCTAATAACGCAGTCAGAAATTGTGCGTAAACTTGAAAAAATTAATAAAGGCCAGTTCAAAGTCTTTCCAATCGGAACTTCTGAGATTCAAACATCAACATCTGGTTCATCCTCTCCATCAGGAATTAATATGGCTGAAAAAACGTTCGAACTACCAAATTTATTGGGAATCTTGTCTTCGTTCATAACTGAATAAATTGGAACTATTCTACAGAGAGTTGGGTTCTGGAAAGCCCATGGTCATTCTTCATGGTTTATTTGGTTTTTCAGATAATTGGCATACTCACGCAAAAAAGTTAAGTGAGTATTATCGTGTTATTTTAGTTGACCTCAGAAACCATGGTCATTCGCCTTGGTCAGAGGAATTTTCATATCAATTAATGGTCGACGATTTAAAAGAACTTATCTCTAAACTAGATTTATCGGATGTTATACTTCTTGGACATTCCATGGGTGGTAAGGTAGCTATGCATTTTGCGCAACAATACCCGGATTTTCTTGAAAAGATTATCGTTGTGGACATGGGAATTAAAGAATACCCATTGCATCATCAGCATATTTTAAAAGCATTTGATAGTATTGATTTGGGTTCGATTTCGGCTAGAAGTGAGGCAGAAAAAATCCTATCATCTTTTATCAGTTCAAATGGTGTTGTACAATTTTTACTTAAGAATTTATATTGGAAAGATAAAGGGAAATTAGCTTGGCGAGTTAATTTCAAGGTTTTAAGTGATTCAATGGATGAAATTTTAAGTGCGCTTCCATACAAAGAAGTACTTTTACCCACACTTTTTATTCGCGGTGCTTTATCAGATTATATTTTGGATTCGGACATTGAGGAAATAGAAAACTATTTTCCAGATTCACAATTTGTAACCATTGATAATGCCGGACATTGGGTTCATGCGGAGGCTCCTGATGAGTTTGCGGATACAGTTTTAGGCTTTTGCTTGAGGTGATATTAGTTGATATTTAAACTAACTAATATTCTCTATCGAATAAATTATGAGCTAGGTTCATTAATTCATACTTACTAAATTCTTCTGGAATTTGGTTTAGAGCCGCAATTGCTTGATTATAATGAAATTCTTTTTTATCCTCGCAACTTTTTCTCACACCCAGTCGGGTATATAAATTCCTTGTTTCATTCACTTTTAATTCAAGATCAATTTCTTTAACAAGTTGTTGGATTTTTTCTTGATCCTCGGATGTCTTGGCTAAGTCAGTTGCAGTAATTGAGAGCAGTGTTTTTTTATTACAAATCACATCGCCTCCGGGTTGCTTCCCAACTTTCTCTGGACTCCCAAATAAATCGAGGATATCGTCTTGAATTTGAAAAGCGATACCTAAATGAATTCCAAATTCATACATGTTTTTTCGATCCTCTTCTTTGGCATCTCCTAGAATTGCTCCTAATTCGAGGGCACAACCCAATAGAACTGAAGTCTTTAGTCGAATCATTTCGATATAATCTGCTTCTTGAACAGATTCTCTCGTTTCGAAATCCATGTCCATTTGTTGCCCTTCACAAACTTCACGCGCCGTTTTTGAAAAGATAGTGAATAAATCATTCAGGTATTTATCAGCATTTTTTCCGAGTAATTCGTACGACTTTACAAAAAGTACATCACCCGCTAAAATGGCGATGTTGGAATTCCATTCTTCATGTATCGTTTTTTGATTTCTCCTAAGAGGCGCATTATCCATTATATCATCATGGATTAATGTGAAGTTATGAAACACCTCAACAGCTAACGCAGCATTTTTTGTTTTTTCAACTGATACACCAAACATTTTCCCGGCCATCAACGTTAGTGCAGGACGAATACGTTTACCTCCGAGCTTAAGAAAATAGCGCAACGGATTGTATAAATTGGCTGGATTTTCTGGTAAATCTATTGCATTGATTTCCTTTTCAATAAAATCATTATATTCTTTAAGAAATGTCATTTTCTTTTAATCAAATTTAAGAGGTAAGAACCGTATCCGCTTTTAACAAGTGGTTCTGCAATTTGTTTGAGTTCCTCTTTGGAAATAAAGCCATTTCGGTAGGCAACTTCCTCGATGCAACCAATTTTTAAACCTTGTCTTTCCTCAATAACTTGGACAAATTGTCCCGCTTGCATTAGTGAAGTAAATGTCCCGGTATCGAGCCATGCAGTACCTCGATCCAAAACGGCTACTTTTAACTGATTTCTTCGGAGATATTCAGCATTGACATCTGTAATTTCATATTCACCACGTTGAGAAGGCTTTAGATTTTTAGCGATTTCTACAACTGAATTATCATAGAAATATAATCCAGGAACCGCGAAATTCGACTTGGGCTTTTTTGGTTTTTCCTCAATGGAAATGGCATTCATTTCTTTATCGAATTCCACAACTCCATATCTTTCTGGATCGCTTACGTGATAAGCATAAACGACGCCTCCTGTTGGGTCATTATTTTCTTTTAGCAATGCATCCATACCGACACCATAAAAAATGTTATCTCCTAAAATGAGTGCAACTTTATCTTTTCCAATGAACTTTTCCCCGATTACAAATGCTTGAGCCAGACCATTTGGAACTTCTTGAACAGCATATTGAAATTTACAACCTAGGTTTTTGCCATTGCCAAGTAGTTTTTTGAAATTTGGTAAATCGTGTGGTGTAGAAATGATCAAGATTTCACGAATTCCGGCACTCATCAATATCGAAAGTGGATAGTAAATCATAGGTTTGTCATAAACCGGCATTAACTGCTTACTTACGGCTAAAGTTAGTGGATGAAGTCTGGTGCCTGATCCACCTGCAAGTATTATTCCTTTCATAATTTAATTTATTTGGTTGGTTGAATTTTCTTCGTCATCCTCGTTAAAGGCTTCGAAATAAGGTTCTTCAAATTTCTTGGTATTTACAAATTTACTGAGTGATAAAAGCGTTGAAGGTAGCACAATCATATTCGTTAACATTCCAATAAAAAGTGTTACAGAAATTAAGATTCCGAGCGCTTGAGTTCCACCGAATTGTGAAAATGAAAAAACAGAAAAGCCACAAAATAAAACAACTGAAGTATAAAACATTCCGAGTCCTGATTCTTTGATAGCAACTAAAACACAGGTTTTAATATCCAAGTTTTTGTGCTTCAATTCATGGCGGTATTTCGACAGAAAATGGATTGTATTATCAACTGTAATTCCAAATGCAATACTAAATACTAAGAGTGTAGAAGGCTTTAGTGGAATATTAAAATAGCCCATTATTCCAGCAGTAAAAAGTAAAGGGAATAAATTAGGAATCATTGAAATAACGACCATTTGCCAAGATCGAAAGAGAATTATCATTAATATGACAATTGATAAAATTGCGTAAATAATACTAGAAATTAGGTTATTTACGAGGTAATTTGTGCCTTCTGAACCAACAACAGAGGTTCCAGTAATTGAAACAGAGAATTGTTTCTTGGTTGGATCAATGATTTTCTGAATTTGAGGTTTCAATCGCTCAACCTTGTTTAAGACTTCATAAGAATTTAAATCTTTCATTTGGCAGCGAATTCGAAATGTTTGATTCTCTTTATCGACCATTTGTCTCAAAGAGAGGCCTCCACCATCTCCGTTTACGACATTAAAGTAATTGATGAAATTCTTCATTCGCTTTTTTTCCAGCTCTGTCATTAATCGGTAAAATTCCGGATTGTTATCGTGGTATATGAAATTTATTTCTTTCATATAATCGACTAGCGAGAAACTCTTGGAAAATTGATTGTCATTCGACAAAAAATCTTGAATTTTTTCCAATTTTGTTAACGTGGATATGCTGTCAAGTAATGAAGGGTCATTGTAATGAATAACAATTTCAAATGGGACAGAACCACCAAAATTATTTTGAATAAACTTAAGGTCTTTCACAATTGGATCGGAACTGGGAAGGTCATCTGTCAAATTCCCCGTTACTTTAATCTTATCTAATCCACTGATACTAAATACGATTAATGCAAATAAAATTCCGTAAACAGCGTATCTATATTTTTGGGTTACAATTAGCACAAAATTTATAATTCCTTTGGAAAAGTCGCGATCGAGATGTCGTAAATGTTGCTTCTTGGGAGGTTTTGAAAAGGATTCAAAAATGGGCAATAAACATAAGGATAAAAGAAATGTCATCATCACGTTGAAACCAGCTGCAACACCAAATTCAACCAATTTTTCAGAATTTGTAAAGGCAAAAGTTATAAATCCAATGGCCGTTGTGAAATTGGTCAAAAACATGGCTGTTCCAATTTTCTGGATTACCTGAGATAGAGCTTTTACCTTATTACCATGAGCCTTTACTTCTTGATGAAACTTTGTTAGTAAATAAATACAATTTGGCACACCAATTACAATCATTAACGGCGGAATTAAAGCCATCAAAATTGAAAGTTTATAACCAACAAAAGCGATGCTTCCAAGTGACCAAACAACCGAAATAAAAACAACGATATTGCAAATTAAAATCGCTTTGAGTGTTCTAAAAAAAAGAAAAATTAATGTTGAGGTTACAAATAATGAGAGACCTATAAACCAATACATTTCATTTTGAATTCGATTAGAGATTACAACTCTGAGATGCGGTAATCCAGCATAATGAATTCGTTTGAATTCGTTTGAATAGGATGAAGACAAACGCTCAATGTTGGTTACTACTTGAGATTTTACTCGGTCAGAAAGGTAATGTTCATCGATTTGGATCAACATCAGTGAAACGTTCTTTTCTTTACTGTAAAGTAAACCCTCATAAATCGGATTTTGCTTAATTTCTTTTTGAATTAATTTGATGCTTTTTTCTTGATAGGTGGTGTCTGAAAAGATTCTTCTTATCTCAAAATTCCGATCAATTGGATTGCGTTTTATTGAAAATAGTGTGGCTTCCGATAATACAGATAACACGCCATCCATTTGTAGAATTGAGTCGCCTAATTCTTTCCATTTTAGAAAGTTCGATTCGGTATATAATGTATCAGGCTGAACGGCGATTACGAGCATTCCACCATCCTCACCAAAGTTTTCTTTGAATTTCTTGTAGTCCTCTGTGGCTTTCGAATCCTTTGGAAGAATTGTTCCATACTTATTGTCTAAGTTAAGGTGATTCAACGCATAATAGCCAAGAAAAACGGTGAGCAAGGTTATCGTTCCAAGAACAAAAAACCGATTTCTTAAAATAAAATTAGCTACGCGTTGCCACATAATTTAACTAAAATCCAAAGATGGAAGGCAAATTTACGGAATTCGATTTAAAGGATTGGTTAAAAAGGCATACAATTAGAGCCAACGAAATAAATCATCGAACATCCTTTTACCCCAAGGAGTATTTCCATAGTCTTTTTCGATTTTTTCACGCAATTCTTTCAAATTGAATAACTTGTTTTTTCCAGTATCAATTAAAATATCCTCGTTTTTCGGCATAAAAACTTCAACTTTTTTGGCAAAATAGATGATTCCACCGTCCTCTGTAGCTAAACCTAAAATTGTACCTGGTAGACCACAAAACCCTTCAGGACCAACACTTGGAACCAAAGCAGAAGTATACCAAGCATAGAGTCTTGTACTGTCATTTTTTTGATAAATGGCTTTTCTACACTCATATCCGCTGATGGTTCTTTTACTATCGGTTATTTTCCATTTTCGTTGCGGTAAAGAATCTAGTATATATAAGCTTTGACCGAATAAATTGAGAACAGTTAATTGTTTACGCGAGTTTAGATTTTGATAATACGAATTCTTCGCAGTCATCCAAGACATTTCGTCGGTTTTTTCATCTGGAATACCTTTGAAAATTGCACTAGTGTCATTGAAAATTAGGTAAAAACCTTCGTTGCGAATTTTATTACTTTCATTAATCATTCGCTTCATGCGAGGGTCCTTGTATCGTTTTTCCAAATTAGTTCTCCTTTCAAACGTGATTTTCCCACTATGAATATATTGAGAGCGACCAATTCCATGAATTGACAGCATCAAAATCATTAAAATTGTATTAATGCCAGCCTTTCCACTCATCTTCTTTTGATTTATTGTTGTTGAACTTATAGGTAACGCGAAGCAAAAAGTAACGCGTAATAATGTTGGTGTAATTATCTGTAATGATATTTCCGTTAATTTGACGTTGTAAATTCAGATTTTGTTTAAGCAAGTCATTTCCAGAAAGCCCGATTATCAGGTTTTCAGTTGGAAGGAATGTTCGGGTTAATTCCGCATTAATAACAAAGATATTTCGGTTAAATCCACTTGCTCGTTGTGAGTTGATAATATATTTTCCATCCGTTTTTATTTTGAAATGGAAAGGCAACTGCCATTCAATGTCATACTTGTATGTTTGCATACTAAACGGCGTGTTCGAAGCTGTAGCAAGCGAACTTACTGGGTCTGTGTAGCTGTAATCATTTGAAATACTAATTTGTAAGGAGTCTAGCTTAAGTTCAATTTCGAGTCCTCCAGCGATACTTCTATTTTGGGTAATGTTTTCAGCGTTATTAATAAAGTTTGTGTAACGCGAATAAGAAGCATTGATATTTGGTGAAAATTCAAGTTTTCGATTAAAAATTGGGTAACCTGCACCTGCAAAGAGATTGGCGAACATATTTCCATCTACATTAACCGTTCTCGATTCAGTTTGTCCATATTGATTAAACGTAGTTGAATTAGCAAACGCATTATCCGTAAATGTTGCGTTGATACCACTCCAAATATAACGACCTGATAATGCTGACCATGTGTTGAAGTTAATACGTAGATTGTGCATATAGTTCGGTTTCAAATCTGGGTTACCTTTCTGAATTCGGTTAGGATTCGTATTGTCTGGAACAGGTTGCAAATCGTTAATGCTTGGCTGCTGCGAATTTGTGGTGTAAAACAAACTGAATCGTTTGCTGATACTTGGTTTGAATTGATAACTGAATTGCGGAAGGAAATTGTTGATGTTTTGAGGTATAACAGAATCTAGGATTAAGTTTCTGTTTTCTATGGCAATATTTCGAAATCCGAAACCACCAGTCAACGTATGTTTTGAATTCTCATAAATCCCAACGGCAGTCCCTCTGTGTTGCTGGCGAATATTATCAAAGTTATTCGATAAAAAGGCATTTTCAGATGTGAAGGTTTGAGAAATTGGGTCAAAGTCGAAAGTTCTTTTGTCTTGTTTAACATCTCCAAATTCATACAAATACTCCAATTGAAGTTTGATATTTTTTGTTAAAGGTTCAGTGTAAGTTAAGGTCGTAAAATGATTTACAGATGAATTTTTATTTGTTTTTTCTTGTTCAAATTGGATGTCTGTGTAGTTTGGATCAGTAAATGATGAGTTGTTATATAGTTTTCCATCCGTATCGTTATTCGAATAACTCAAAAGATATTTCAATTCAACTTCACGTTTCGGTTTTTTGAATTTTCTCCGAAGTAGCGCTTCTGAATTACTCGTAATTCCTTTCGAATCATTGGTGTTTCTGATGTTTGTTTCGAGCGATTTTATTTGTGTTTCACCAATAAATTGGGAAATACTTGTATTGTCTGAGATAGCCCCATCAAAATTCAAATTGGGTTTAATTTCCAAGAATGTCAATGAATCTAAATTCACGGAATAGTTAAAATTAAGTCGATGCGATTCGTTTCTCGAAATGTTGCTACTGGAGTCTTTTGTGTAATAAGTTGTGTCAGTCAAGAAATACTGTGAATAACTAGATCCTGTTGCAACTAGTTCGTTGTTGTAATAAGCGTAATTGAATCCGATTTTACCGGTTTTTCCAATTTTATCCGTGAAATACACACCTGCTTTCAAGGTTTTAGGGATTCCGCTTGTGTTATTGGTATTTCGCTGATTCCAATCGTTCATTCCCGAACTATTTCGTTCGTTTTCTAATCCAAATTTATTCATATCACCCCATTTGAAATTTGATTTAGGGGTATTTGAACCGAGCAAGAAGACTGAAATTTTTTGTTTGCCTTTGAATTTGTTTGCAAGTATTTCAGTTTCGTAAAATGGAACATCTTGCATTAAACCAAAGTCACTTGCTCCAGAAAATTTGCCAAAATAGCCTTTCTTGGCATCTTCTTTCAGTTTTAAATCCAATACTTGAATTTTATCGTCTTCACCTGCTTTGGCATTTTCTTTCTCTTTTTCGTATATCTGAACAGACTCAACGCCTTTTGCCCCTAAATTTCGAGTAGCGATTGTTGGATCTGCGCCGAAGAATTCATCCCCATCAACCAATACTTGACTGATTTGTTTTCCTTGTGATGTGATTTGACCGTTTTCATCTACTTTAATTCCAGGTAGTTTTTTCAAAAGATCTTCCACTACAGCATTTTCGCCAACTTTGAACGAGTCAGCTACATAAACAAGCGTGTCACCGCGATAATAGATTGGATTTTTATTTGCAAAAATGACTACCTCATTAAGTTCCTTAGATTTTTCCGAAAGTGTAATTTTTGGAATATCGATTTCAAAATTGTCTTTATTTCCGAAGATGTAATAGGTCTTAGGCTCGAACAGCGGATGCTCAACGATTAGCGTAAATGTATCAATTGGAAAATTGGAAAGTTCAAAAGTTCCGTCCTCCTTTGTTCGTGTATTTTTTAAAAGCAAGGAGTCCTTCATACGAACAGCCATGACAACAACCTCTTTTACTTTTTGGGTTCCGCTAGTATCATAAACAGTTCCGATGATTCGCATTTGCTGTCCATAGACATTCGAAACAAATGCTGTTAAAAAGAACAGAAGTCCAACAAAGATTTTTTTCATTGTTTTTTGATTAAAATTAGCTAAATCACAAAAAGGAAATTTCAAATCGTGTTGAATGGTTAATTTGAATTAAGAATGAGTATTTTAAGGTGCAAAACGCAGATTTTTCAATGCTTGAAAAGTAAATCCGTTGGCTTCAGTTTGTAAGGTGAAATCAACAATTAATTTCTTTCCTATGTAGTTGGCTTCATTTAATTTCAATTTGTTTAGTATGTCAGAATATTCACCAAAAGCAATTGTTGAAGTGTAATTGTCTGTTCCAACTATTAGGAAATTTCTTCCCATATTTTGGGTAAAACCTTGAAATCTTGTTTCAAATTCATTTTCTTGATTAATAATTTTCCAAGCCAAATTATCGTTGTGATTAACGGGTTTACATTTTTTGTAAACGTAATTATCTTCAGATTGTTCCGTAATGAGTGCTTTTTTCGAAAAGAAGACATTACTAGAATCATCATAGAAACTCTTGGTTAAAACCTTCATCGACTCATTCCCTTTGAGAATTGTTTGATCGCAAAAAGTCGCAATTTTTCTTTTACCAATGTAGTAGTAATAGAATATAGATTCTTCACCTTTATCATTATAACTTCGAAACGAAAGTTTTTTAAGGCCACCATTTTCATCAACCCATCCTTTTACAAGGTAAGTTTTTCCATCATTTCTTAAATAATCTAGGCTACTTACTTCAATCAGTTGGCTATTATTTTCAATCGAATTTATTTCATCTTCAA
Source organism: Flavobacteriales bacterium (assembly GCA_947497485.1). GTDB lineage: Bacteria > Bacteroidota > Bacteroidia > Flavobacteriales_D > Crocinitomicaceae > UBA952. Next base: position 103,669 of record CANMHB010000009.1, on the reverse strand, counting down.
AAATAGGTTCTTCCTTAAAAAATGGTTTTATTTCCTTTAACTCATGTGTATTCTCTTCTGTTTTGGGGGTGTTATTTCCACATGAAGTCAGAATAATTAAACAAATCAAACAAGTCGAAAATTTCATTTTGAACGTTAATTTTTACAAATTTAATGTTTTCAAAAAACCAATGCTACTTTATATTTATTAGCTTTGAACGTGTCGAAGATTGTAGCCATTGATTTTGGTTTAAAACGAAGCGGAATTGCGATAAGTGATGAGCACAGGATTGTTGCGTCACCCCACGATGTTGTCGACTCAAAAAAACTAATGGATTATTTGAATCAATTGTTGGAAAAAGAGAAAGCCTCAATTATCGTTTTGGGATATCCAACGCGTCTAGATGGATCCGATAGCCACATAACAGAGAATGTTCGTTTATTGAAAATTGAATTGGAAAAGCGTTTTAAGAATGTAAAAATTGATTTTCAAGACGAACGTTTTACATCGGCTCAAGCCCACCAAACAATTCATTTAGCTGGAAAAAAAAGCCAACATAAAAACAAAGGGTTAATAGATAAAATAAGTGCCAGTCTAATTTTACAAGATTATCTACTAACTTTGAAAAAAGACTAGTTCAAATCGTTATTTTTGCATAGAATATGATTTTACCAATTGTAGCATATGGTGATCCGGTCCTAAAAAAAGAAGCCGAAGAAATCGAGAAAGATTACCCTGAATTGAAAGAATTGATTGAAAACATGTTTGAAACCATGTACAATGCAAAAGGTGTTGGTCTCGCTGCCCCTCAAATTGGGAAAAGTATTCGCTTATTTATAGTAGACGGAAGTCCCTTTGCCGAGCTCGAAGAAGGCGAAGAACCAGATCCAAGAGCGGAAGGAATAGAAAATTTCAAAAAGGTATTTATTAATCCAATTATAGAAGAGGAAACGGGAAACAAATGGGCATTCGAAGAAGGATGTCTATCAATACCTAAAATTCGGGAAAATGTCTATCGTAAAGAAAAATTGGTTATTACTTATTATGACGAAGAATGGAACTTTCATGAAGAAACGTATGAAGGTTATGCCGCAAGAATAATTCAACATGAGTATGATCACATTGAAGGAGTCTTGTTTACCGATCATCTATCACCTCTCAAAAGAAAATTATTATCCAAAAGGCTAAATAATATTGCAATCGGAGCTATTGACACTTTTTACAAGATGAAATTCCCTGAATCAAAGAAAAACAAAATGATTTAGTTCTTATTTGAAACTAAAAATCAATCAGACATATGAAAACCATTTTTAGATTAACTTTTTTATTCGTTATTACTTTGACATTTTCTTGCAGCAATAACGCTAAAACGAAAACCGCTTCTAGAAAGGATTTGAAAGCAAGAATTACAGACCTTGAAGATTCAATTAGTGATCTGCAAAAAGATCCAAAAAACTTAAGTAAAATAACTTCGTTAACAAATATTGATCTGATAAATCGTTTAACAGACTATTACAGGGCTTTCCCTAAGGATGAATATTCTTCTGATTGTCTTTTTAAAATACACATGAAATATAGTGAATTAAATGCTCATGAGAAATCTGTTGCATATGGAGATACACTTCTGAAATTATTTCCAAAATACAAGAATAAAGAGTTTTTATTGGAAAGCATTGCCAGCGCTTATGATGCATACATTATTCCAAGGGATACGGCAAAGGTTCGTTATTATTTTGATCAATTACTGAATGACAAAAACGTAAATCAATCAAAAAAACAAGATATTCGAAAGCGTCTAAAACATTTAGATCTATCCTTTGAAGACTATATTCTCACTATCAATAAATTACCTCAATAAGCATTTACGATGATCATTCGTATTATTAAGCTAATGGTTGAGATTGAAAGTAAGGTCCACGAATAAACGAGAATATCATATATTTTCGAATGAGCTTGCATTAATACAAACTCTTTTTCCTCTATGTTTAAGCTTCCATAGTTTCCGTATTGGGCCACATAGTATTTGAGTAATTGTTTGTTGAAACTTTTTGGTAATTTGGCTATGTTCTTCATTGCTTTGAAATATTATGAAACAAATATTTGCGAAACAATATCAATAAAAACTAGAATATTTTAGTTATATAATTATTATACACAACTTAACTTGCATTGAATTAAGCAATTATTCAAAATTTCTTACGTATATTTACGTAGAATTAATCAGAACATCCGAATGAGACAAATCAATTTATTAAAACAGATTTACTTCATTGTACTCTCCATGGTTTTGGTTTCCCCAACTGTTTCGAAAGCCCAAACTTTAGTTTTTGCTCAATTAACGGGAAATCCCGTAAATACAACAGGTTGGAATTTAACAGGTGCTACGTATGTTGGTGACACTGGTGGCGACGCAAATGCTTCATCAGATGAGATTGTCTTAACAAATGCAACAGGAGGATCAAGTGGCGGGATATTTTATAATCAATCTATAGATCTTTCAACTTGTTACCAGTGGAAGGTTGAGTTTGATTTTCGAATGTGGGAGGGAAGTGCAGCGGATGGGATTGCTTTTTGTTTTTTAGATGTTCCCCCAACCGGATTTGTAAGTGGGGGAGGAGTTGGCATTCCTGCGGGTTCAAACGGAGTTTTTGTAATTTTAGACACTTACGACAATGGTTGTGGTGCAAATCCTGAAATTCAAATGTATCAGGGATCAGGTTATTATGAATGTGGACCCGGAATGATAAACAGGGCTACTGGATTAAATTTTTTAAGGTCTTCAAGTTATCAGACATGTTTAATTCAATACAACAATGGTACCCTAACGGTTAGTGTAAATGGAACCCAGTATTTGAGTGGAAATTACAACGCCAACTTAGTAGGATATATGGGTTTCACAGCAAGTACGGGTGGTGCAAACGATAAACACTCGATCAAAAATGTTCGAATTTTTGCAGATATTGCTGAAGCGAATGCTGGGCCAGATGTAACAATTTGTAGCGGTGGCACCGCACAATTAGGCTCGGTAAATAATCCAAATTATACTTACAGTTGGTCAGGAGGACCAAATTTAAGTGCATCTAACATTTCGAACCCAACTGTTACATTAACAAATACAACAGGTAGTCCGATTGTTCAAAATTATACGGTTCAAACGACTTTATCGAGCAGTCCAACGTCATGTCCCGATAACGATGTTGTTTCAGTAACGGTTAACCCTGTTCCACTTATTCCAACCAATGCTGCAATTTGTTCTGGTCAATCGTATGATTTTCAAGGTCAGACTTATTCGAATGAAGGCGTATATACTATTATGACAACCGATGCACAGGGTTGTCAAACCAATAATCAATTAACATTGTCGGTAAACCCGAATCTCAGTTCAAGTGTTAACCAAAGTATCTGTCAAGGAAGTAGTTTTTCATTCAACGGACAAAATTATTCAACATCTGGAAGTTTTCCTGTTACACTTACTTCGCAATCAGGGTGTGATTCAATCGTAACATTAAATTTAACAGTGAATCCTGCTCCTATAACCCAATTAAATGAATCAATTTGTGCAGGAAACACGTTTATTTTTGGCAATCAAAATTTAACGCAATCAGGACAATATAGTCAAACCCTCCAAACAACAGCTGGCTGTGATTCAATCATTAACTTAAATTTAATTGTAAATCCTACAATTACCTCTTCGCAAAATTCCTTTATTTGCGAGGGAGAAACACTATCCTTTTTTGGACAAACTCTTTCGAATTCTGGTGTGTACAGTCAAACCTTGCAAACTATTAGTGGCTGCGATTCAACAGTTACAATGAATTTAGTTGTTAATCCTATCCCTTCTACTCCGCTGATTAATTCAAACAGTCCACTTTTGTGCGAAGGAGATAATTTGATAATGTCAACTCCAGTTCAATCAGCTACTGATTATTCGTGGACGGGTCCAAATGGCTTTACCTCAAATAGTTCAAGTTTCACATTTCCAGCATATGTAATTAATACTGGAATTTATAATTTGACAGTTTCTCAAAATGGTTGTGTTTCCAGTCCAGCTAGTTCTTTGGTTGAAATTTTAAATTACTTTTCTTTTGATGACTTTGATCTTCCAAACGTTATTACACCAGATGGCGATGGAATTAATGATGAATTGGACATTGAGGCTCATTTTCATACGTGCCTTCCTTACACATTAAGCGTTTTTAACCGTTGGGGAAATTTGGTTTATAGTCACTCCATTGATGAACCTCCTTTTTCTGGTAAAACGTTGGATGGGAAAGATCTTAGTGATGGCGTTTATACCTATCGTATCAAATATGAATCTGGTGAAAAATTAGGCTTTATTCACGTGGTAAGAGGCGGAAATTAAACCTTTTTAAATTCTTTTATACTATGCAACTTTTTACTGATTAATTTTGTCATTAGACGAAAGACTTTTAGGTGGAAAAAAATAGTTGGTTTAGGTTAAGTTTTCTTGTATTCGGTTTTATTTCATTTTTTGGGTTTGGACAAAATTCATTGTTAACGCCAACTAATCCTGCCACGGGTTGGGTTGCCCTAGGAGATTTGGATATATCAGGAAATCAAATTACAATCGAAGCCATAGTTCGACGTACGAATACGTCCAATCAAAGAAATATAGTTTCCAAACATACGGACCCTTCCAATGTAAATTATTTGCTTAGAATGGGTGGTTATCAGATGACAACTACTACAGGATTTTACTATTGTCCAATTACTACAGCAGAATTTGTTTATCAAACCAATGTTTGGTATCATGTAGCAGCCACATACGATGGTTCATTGATAAAATATTACATAAATGGTTGTTTGTATAACCAACTTGCAGCTACTGGAGACTTAATCTTAAATGATTTGGTTGCTGCCATTGGAACCCAATCGAATAATATTTTAACGGAACATTTTCAAGGAAATATTGATGAGGTTCGTATCTGGAATGTGGCAAGAACTCAACCGGAAATACACCAGAATATGAACGACTTGCCTAACCCTCAAGTCCAAACTGGCTTGGTTGCTTATTATAAGTTTGATAACAATTATGTAAATGTGCAGGGGAATCCGACTTGGAACGGAACAGTACAGGCAACGCCTTCATTTAGTATTCAGCCTCCTTTGTTTTCAATATTATCGATTCAAGGTATTTCATCAATTGATGCAACTTGTTTTGGTTTTTCAGATGGCGCTTTAACAATTTCAGCCACAGGACAAGGATTAACTTATTCGATAGATGGAATCAACTATCAAACCGACTCAACCTTCTTAGGATTAAACGGCGGAGCTCAAATTGTTTATGTTAAGAATCAATTTGGCTGTGTTGTTTCGGCTATTGATACAATTGGTCAGCCAAATCAAGTTCCAACTCCTATTATTCAAACTAATAATCCAATTTGTTCAGGAGATACACTCTTTTTATCAATTGATACACTATCTACTGCCAATTGCCAATGGACTGGTCCAAATAGTTTTTCATCTCAAAGTTTTGATACGCTTTTCACGGCAATCGACACTTCGTTAAATGGAACTTACACAGCATTTTATACGCTTGATGGATGTAACAGCGATACGGCAGAAGCTACAATTTTTGTAAATCCCATCTATAATATTGTTCTTGACACAACTATTTGTTCGAATGAAACTTATTCATTAGGAAATCAGCAACTAACCTCTCCAGGAAGCTATTTTATGACGCTACAGACGGTTGCAGGTTGTGATTCAATTATCAATTTAAATTTGAGCGTAAATCCTGCCTATTCATTTACGCGCGACACATCGATTTGCGAAGATGAGATTTTTATATATCAAGGACAAACTTTGAATGCCACGGGAACCTATCCATTTTACCTTCAAACAACGCTTGGGTGTGATTCAACAATCATATATAATTTAACTGTTTATCCAATTCCACCAGCACCAATTTTGTCGAATAATAGTCCTTTGATATGTCCTGGAGATAATTATGTAATGATAGCAAATCCAGTTAATGGAGGTTCTTTCAATTGGCAGGGCCCAAATGGATTTACTTCCAGTCTAGACAGTATCTCGTTTAATGCAGAAATTGAAAATATGGGGGTTTATTCTTCCACGGTTACTGTCAATGGCTGTGTTTCCCCGTCTTCAGAAATAGAACTTTCAATTATTAATATTTACACGTTTGATGATTTTGATTTCCCCAATGTTTTTACGGCAAATGATGATGGATCGAATGATAAATTTGATTTGGATTCATATTTTAGAACCTGTCAAGAATATACCCTTTCAATCTTCAATAGATGGGGTAATTTAATATATCAGCATAAAAACAACGAGCCGCCATTTGAAGGATTAACTCAAGATAATAAGATCGTTGAAGACGGAGTTTATATGTATCGATTGGACTATGAAAATGGAATCAAATCCGGTTTTTTTCACTTAATTCGATAGTCTTAGGCTTTAAAGATACGTTCGTCGGGCGAAATCGCTTTATTTCGATTAGCTAATTGACCACATGCAGCATCTATGTCTTTCCCACGACTTCGTCTTACATTCACAATTAGATTTTTGGATTCTAAGAATTGGGCAAAGTCATCAACTTTCTTTGCTTCAGCCTGCTGAAATTCACCATTTTCTATCGGATTATATTCAATGATGTTTATTTTGCAAGGCACGCATTTCGCAAAATTAGCTAGTTCACGCGCGTCATCAATAGAATCGTTAAAATCCTTGAAAATGATGTATTCGAAGGTAATTCTGGTGTTTGTCATTTCATGGAAATATTTCAAGGCCTCTGCCAACTCCTCCAAATTGTTAGATTCGTTAATTTCCATGATTTTATTTCGCTTTGCGTCGTTTGCTGCATGAAGTGATAAAGCCAAATTGAATTTCACCTGATCATCACCTAATTTCCGAATCATTTTTGCAATTCCAGCTGTCGAAACTGTGATTCGTTTTGGAGACATTCCGAGCCCCTGTTCAGAGCAAATATGATTGATTGAATTTAGTACATTTTTGTAATTGAGCAACGGTTCGCCCATACCCATGTAAACAATGTTGGTTAGAGGAGTTTGATAGCGCGATTCAGCTTGATTTTTGAGGTAAGCTACTTGATCAAAAATCTCTCCAGATGTTAAATTTCGAAGTAGTTTTAATCTACCTGTTGCACAAAATGTACAAGATAGGCTGCAGCCAACTTGTGAAGAAATACAGGCAGTCATTCGCGATGAGGTTGGAATGAGAACACCTTCCATTATTTTATTTTCATCAACCGCAAAAGCACATTTTATAGTTTTATCCTTACTGATTTGTTGATCTTTCAAGGTAATGTTGTCAATGAAAAAGAGGTTGTCTAGTTTTTCCCTTAGGCCTATTCCTAAATTGGTCATTTCCTCAAACGTATGGGCATTTTTTTTCCAAAGCCATTCAAATACTTGTTTGGCGCGAAAAGACTTTTCTCCTAATTCAGAAAATTGAATTAACAATTCGTCCAGGGATAAATTTCGAATGTTTATTTTCCCTTGCAAAACAGTATTTTTCAGATTAACGTGTCATTACGGGCATCACCAACATTAGGATGTCCTCGGCAGCATTGTCATTGTTTGAAGGAGTAAGCAAGCCAGCACGACTTGGTTCACTCATCGATAACTTAACTTCTGGTGTGTCAAGATTATTAAGCATCTCTAACAGGAAACGGGAGTTGAAACCGATTTCCATATCATCACCATCATAGTTACATGTCAGACGTTCACTTGCTTCATTGGAAAAATCAACATCTTCTGCGAACAAGGATAATTCAGAGCCAGCAAGTTTAAGTTTAATTTGATGTGTCGTTTTATTTGCAAATATGGCAACACGCTTAATTGATCCAAGAAATTGTAGTCGATCAATGGTTAAAACATTTGGATTTTCCTTTGGAATAACAGCCTCATAATTCGGATATTTCCCGTCTATTAAACGACAAACGATCACAAGATCGTTGAATGTGAAAATGGCATTCGAGTCATTATATTCCAACAAAATTTCTTCATCACCTCGTAAATTAGCTTTCAAAAGGTTTAAAGGTTTTTTAGGTAAAATGAAAGCTGAACTTCCTGTAGCTGAGGCATCAGTTCTTCTGTATCGAACCAACTTGTGCGCATCGGTAGCAACGAACGTAATGTCTTCAGGTGAAAAGTGACAATATACGCCACTCATTACAGGTCGAAGATCATCATTACCCGTGGCGAAAATTGTTTTATTAATTCCTTTCGAAAGAATATCTCCGGAAATTTTTATTGAACTTTTATTTTCAATGTTTGGCAACTTAGGAAACTCATCACCATCAAATCCGTTGGTCTTAAATTTCCCATTGTCATAAGCCATTTCGATTTGAAAATTTTCTCGAACGATAAATGTACATGGTTGATCCGGTAAATTTTTCAGCACATCAACAAGTATTTTAGCTGGGATAGCAATTTTACCATTTACTTCTGAGTGCACCTCCAAGGTGGTAATTAAGGTGGTTTCAAGGTCTGAAGCCGATACCTTTAGCTGACCATCCGTAATTTCAAAAAGAAAATTATCTAAAATTGGTAAATTATTACTGGTATTTAAAACTCCTGAAATACTTTGCAAATGACGTAATAGGGTAGTGCTTGACGCGATAAAATTCATAAAATATAATTTGCTACAAAAATAATAATTCGTCAATGATATCAAATCGAATTAACGTGCTGAAAACGACTTTTTTTAAGAATTTTATTCACGAAGGATTATTTTTAGCAGAAAGCGCTCGTTTTAAGTAAACTTTAAGTGCTTCGCGCCGAAGAATTTTTTCACTCAATGCAACTAAAAAGAATTGATTACCAACTATTTTTAGAAATTCATTTTCAGGAATATCGATAATGTAGATTAATTGTTGAAGTTTATCATTTGGTAAAATTTTAAGTGCGTTTAGGATACAATCTTCGATGGAATTTCGATCATGAATTCCCTGAAAATCCAATGCAATGTTGCATCTTGAAAAATCTTTTTCAATTTGCATGATTGTATCTGTTACAAAGTCACTTTTTTGCAGACTTTCATTTAGTTGGATATCATTCATTTCCATTTGTTTTTGTGAAATTAGAAATTGTTCCATTAGATTTGCGTTAAAATCTTATAATTGAAACGTATAACAGACATTTGTTTTTCGATCCTACTTTTACTTTTTTTTCTACCTATTGGTTTAGTAATCGCGCTTTTAATTGCTACGGGTTCGTCTGGAGGTGTATTTTATCGTCAGCAGCGAATTGGATTAAACGGGAAGCCATTTCTTTTGTTGAAATTTAGATCAATGAAAGTAAATGCAGATAAATCAGGGAAATTAACAGTTGGAATGAGGGATTCAAGAATAACCCGCATTGGTTATTTCATACGTAAGTTCAAATTAGACGAATTTCCTCAATTTATAAACGTCTTGAAAGGTGAAATGAGCATAGTGGGACCTCGACCGGAAGTTCCTGAATACGTTCAACTATACAATGATGAACAACGTAGGATTTTGAATGTAAAACCAGGAATAACGGATTACGCCTCCCTTGCTTATTTTAGTGAAAACGAGTTATTGGCAAAATCTGATAATCCAGAGAGAACCTACATTGAAGAAATAATGCCGGCAAAGATTAAATTAAATGAGAAATACATTACAAATCCTACTTTTAGGCAAGACATTAAGATTATGTGGCTCACTTTTAGGAAAATAATGAGAGTTTAAATGATTTAAAGTTCCAAAATTTTAAATTCTGTTCTTCTATTCATCTGTCTGCCCTCATCGGTATCATTCGTTGAAACGGGTTTTTCTTCACCATAACCTTTTGATACAAGACGCTCAGGTTTTATTCCAGCCTTAATTAGATATTCAATTACCGATTTTGCTCGATTTTCTGATAACTTCAAATTATAATCATTTGCTCCCTTTGAGTCTGTGTGACTTGAAATTTCTATTTTCAGAGTTGGCATTTCATTGAGTAATTTAAGTAGTCGTTCTAACTCATTGGTAGATTCTGGTCGCAAGGTTGCTTTATCAAAATCATAGAAGATATTTTTTAGCACAATCGTATTTCCAACTTGAATTTTCTTTAAGTCAACATCTTTAATAATTTCCTGGAACGCTGCACTGTCAGGGATATTAAAATTTTCTGAGTGAAACAAATAACCGTCTTTTTTTACTGCAATCCCATAATTTTTCCCTGCGGGTAAAGATACCAGGTACCTACCACTTGCACTGTTTGAGCTTATTGAAAAAATAGTTTTGTTTAATTCATTGTCAATGATTTCAATTGAAGCATCCAAAGGTTTCTTCGAAAGTTCATCGGAAATAATTCCTTTTAAAATCGTCAATCTTGGCGTTAAATCAACCTTCTTTTCTTCAACTTTAGGTTCAGGAAGTTTTTTGTCATCTACAACTGTTTGGGCAACAACTTCTTCTTTTTTTGTTTCGACGGGTTTCTCCTTTTTCTCTTCGTTAACAAAGCTAATCATGTATAAATCTCTACCGCCATACCCAGAAGAATTAACAGATGTGTAGTAGCCATGTTTCCCACTTGCAGATACAACGTAAAAAACATCGTCATCCGTCGTATTTACTGGATATCCAATATTTTCGGGTTTAGACCATTTTTTACTTTTTTCGTCATAAACAGTCTTGAAAATATCATACCCACCGATACTATTATGACCTTGCGAACTGAAATACAAAGTCTTTCCATCTGGATGCATAAAAACACCTTCTTCACCATACTCCGTATTTACTATTGGGCCAAGATTCTCAGCTTTCCCCCATTTTCCTTTTTCATCTAAATACGAAACATAGATGTCTCGATCACCAATCCCTCCGGGTTTGTCACTTACAAAATAAAGGGCCTTTCCATCGATGGAATAGCTTGCTGAGGATTCGTGGTATTTGTCAGAATTAATGTTCTTTCCAAAATCGCGAGGAGCACCCCACTTTTCACCAGAAAGTAGCGATTCATATAAGTCTCCATTGTTTTTATTTCCTAAATAAATAATCAGTTTACTACCGTCAATTGAAAGACCTGAATTAGCATCATGATCGCTTGTGTTAACTGGTTCACCAACATTTTTTGCCTGGGACCAAGTACCATCTGCTTGTTTAATCGAGTAATAAATATCTTCATAATAGTCATTGTAAACAGGGTCTTTTTCATTTCCAATCGTATTTGGCCTTCTTGATGTAAAAAAGATCATCGATTCGTCAGCAGTAATTAATGGTTTGTATTCGTGATTTTCGGTATTAATTTGTTTGCCAAGATTCTCAATTTTTACTCGGACAGGTTTTAAACTAAGTTCTTTTCCATTTTTACATTCTTTGATTTCTTTGTCTGATTCGTTAACAAGAGATGGATCTGTGTCACTCGTCATATTCTTTTGAAAATTATAGAAATGAGAAATGGCCTTATCCCATTCTTTTTCGAGGTGATACGCTTTACCTAAATAAAAGTCGATATCGGGATCAACTTTTTTATCCAAATTTCTAGCTTTTTCCAAATGCGCGAGCGCTTTTTGCTTAAAATTCGAATTTAAATAACACTTACCAAGTTTGAAATTTAAGTTTGCGTTATTCGGATTAAAATTATGAGCTTGTAAATATGGTTCTATCGCTTGACTGTAAAAAGCTTCTCCCATTTCATAAATTTCGTCGCCCTGAACAATATTTTCTTTGGCTTTTTTTAATTCCTCTTTTTTATCCGGGAATGCATCTTTCGAGAATTCAACATTTTGAGAAAAAACGAGATGATTTAGAAATATAAAACAAATAAAAAATAAGAATCTATGTGAATTCATCGTTAAATTTTAGATTTTAAATTTAATTAATTTGTTTCTTTTGAGGATTATTTTTTTGAACTAAATAGATAATGCTGAAAATGATTATTTTATTTGAACATGAACACATTAGAGTTTCTATATTTGTTAAAATCTTAGAATGAAATCAATTTATTTGTTGCTACTCGTGTTGTTATGCGGTCTTAATTCGTGTAAGTTTTATTATAAAACCGCTGATTTAGATCATCAATTTAAGTCGTCAGTTGAAAACATCAATTCGAATTGTGATAAGCTTACAAACCAAATAAAATCCTACCAAAAAGAATTTCAAGCAATGAATTGTTCTAATTCGACAGAGGAACTTAAAGAGGCAAATCGCATGTTTGAGGAAATCAATATTCAAATTTCGGAACTAAATAAGCTTAAATCAGTTGCAATCAAGAGTTATTACGATTTTGCCAATTACACAAAGGGAAAGACTGAAATTCAATCTGGAACTGAGGAGTGGCGTAAATTTAAATCAACTAAGAAGTTGGTAAAAAATTCGGTGAAATTGATTCAGAAAAATGGGAATCGAACCGTTTCTGAGGCGGAAAAATTAAACACGTATATTTCCGAAAAAATTGCACCTACAATTCAAAAATGTAATACGAAAGATTTTGAAAAAACCATTTTAAATGAATTAGATAGTCTAAGTAAATTACAAAAGGAATATCCTGAAAAAGCTAAGAAATATACTGTTGAGGTGGAGAAAATTGCAACATTGTATAAATCAAGTCAACCTGACAAATATCAAACATTGACAGAAGAGTTAAAAAGTTTAGACGAATTAAATAAAGACTTGAATAGTATTTCTGAAAACGTAAAGGAAATACATAAATCATTTGCATCAGGAGTTAAAGGAAAAGAGTTTATTTATTCTTGTTCTTCCGATTGGAATATTGTCAAACAGACAGAGGAGAAGATCAAAAAAGAAGAGCAGCGATTAATTGATTTAAACCTAAATAGTCAAAGAATTCAATTGCAAATTCAAAATACATTAAACTCATTCAAGCAATAAGCTTTATAGGATTATCAAAATATTTCAAGATTGTGTTTTTGACTTTTAATTTAATAATTTGTTATATTTGCACCCTGAAACACGGAGGTTGTAGCTCAGTTGGTTAGAGCGTCGGATTGTGGTTCCGAAGGTCGCGGGTTCGAGACCCGTCTTCCTCCCAAAAATGGCTGTCTTCATAGGGCGGCCATTCTTATTTACAGAATTTTGGACTTTTTATCGATATCTTACAAGTGTCAGTTAAGTGCTTAGTTAGAAAACTGATTTTCAGATTTAAATAAAAGAAAAAAGGACTATCCTTTTGAGATAGTCCCTTTTCATAACGAAAAAATGGTTAGTTATTCTTGAATAATTGCCAGCTCGTTATCAACTTCAGTTACGCCAGGTGCATTCCATGCTAAACGAGCCGCTTCTTCTTTTTGATATAAAGATTCTACTGCTCCGCGCAATGTAACTTTGTTCCCTTTCACTTTTACCTGAATATTTCGGTCATCAACTAACCAACTTCTTGAAAGTGCGTTCTCAATTGCAGTTTGTTCAACTTGATCGGTAGTTGTTGATTTAACTTTGATATTATTTGAAACACCCTTAACACCGATTAAATTGGCAATACAATTTCTTGCTGCTTCTCGTTGATAATTCCATTCGACATTTCCTTCTAAAGTAACCCAACCATCTTCAACTTTTACTTGGATGTTTTCATTGGGAACAGACCAATTCCATTTCATTGCTGAAAGTACTTCGGTTCCGATTTCCTCATCATTTTTAACCATTGAATTTGGGAATTTCACATCAATGTCCTCAATGATTGCCTTAACACCAACTACACTTTTTGCAGCATTTTCGGCTTCAAGTTTTTTTGTAAAGCTATTTACTGTTCCGGACAAAGTGACAATTCCATTTTTTGCCGTTACACCAATTTCAGCTGCTTTCAAGAGCGGTTGCCATTTTATAGCATCTTGAACATCACTCTGTAAATCTTCATTTGATTTCATACATATTTGTTTTTAAAGATTAATAATTACGATTCAAATTTGTCTAATTATTCGCTGATAGATTTTACAATTTTGAATCTTTGATTTGCGCTTTTTTAGTTTCGATATTATTTAAGAATAATTAATCGTTTCATTGTTTTTTGACCTTCAATCTCAATTTCAATTAAGTAAACTCCATTTGAGAGATGCCCAGTTTCTAATTCATAATTATTTGCATTAATATCGATTGTCTCAATAACTTTTCCGCTTTCATCGAAAAGTTCTAGGCGCGTCATGAACTTATTCCCTGATGTGATTTTTGTAAATTCGGAAGCAGGGTTAGGAAATAATTTTAGATCGAAATTTAGATTTTCACTAATTCCAGATGCCTTTTCAACAGTAAATGTTGTTGCAAGTGCACAACCCTTGGCGTCTGTAATTGTAATTGTATAATTTCCCGGATTCAAACTATCTAAATCTTGGATTTCTTCACCATTTGACCATGTATATACATAAGGGGATGTTCCTCCAGTTACAGTAATATCAATAGTTCCATCTAACGAAAAGTCTCCTGACGCAGGTGTCAAAACCGCATTAACAACCAATGGAGCTGTTGGCTGGGTAATTGTATAATTCATAATTCCCATACAACCGTTGTGATCCGTAACTTCAACAGTATATAATCCAGCAACCAAATTTTCCAAAGTAGAACTTGTTTGACCTGTTGTCCAAGCATATTCATATGGAGCAACCCCTCCATTGACATTTAATAAAATTGCGCCGTTATTTCCGCCAGAACATGACACATCTGTTTTTGTAGCGCTAATGCTAAGCACTGGAGGTTCCATTAAATATTTAACTGCGGTAACAATACATCCATTTGCATCTTTTATGTTAACGTTGTAAAAGGTATTTCCGGATAAATTGGGAAAACTTCCCTGACTAACGAATTGCCCTCCATTTAAGCTGTAAGTATAAGGTGCAACACCTCCAGAACCTGAAACATAAATTTGACCGTTATTTGCTCCATGACATGTAACATTTAATACCCCAATTATGGAGTGGATTGCAGATGATTCGGAAATTGAAAATGCTTTAGTCGACACACAATTAGCTGCATCTTTAATCAAAACATTATAATTTCCTGCAGGTAAATTGTTAAACGTTGCAGATGATTGATAGGAAAACCCACCATTAATACTGTAGGCAAAAAATCCTGCACCTCCTGATGCTGAAACTACTACGGAACCTGTAGATGCTCCATGACAAAGTACGTTACTTACGTTTGTATTGATTAAAAATGCATTCGGTTGGGAAATAGTTTTGCTAACGTATGAAATACAATTGTTCGCATCTCTAACTTGAACATTATAGATTCCGGCAGTAAGCCCGGTAAATGAATTAGATGTTTGAAAAGTTATTCCGTCTTTGCTGTATAATATAGTTCCTGTACCACCTGACACGCTTGTAATGGTAATTGTACCATCATTGCCGCCGTTGCAAGATACATTTTGAGATGTCGATGAAACAATAGAAGGTCCTCCTGCAGATACAATCACTCCTGAAACTGTATTTTTACAACCATTACCATCTTTAATTACGATAAATTTAGTTCCCGCGGATAAACCAGAAAATACTCCAGATGAAACAAATGTTATCCCGTCCATGCTATAGACATAGCCACTTCCTGAACCACCAGTCGCAACTGCCATTATTGCTCCATTATTGCTTGAACAAGTAGCATTTGTTGTGTTTACAACTGCTGTAATTTCAGATGGTTCTCCTACTTGAACAGTGTCAATCGTTAAGCAGTTATTTTTATCCTTCGTAGTGATAACATATTCGCCAAAAGGTAAGTTTTGAAAATTCACTTGCGATTGAAAATGAACCCCATCGATGCTGTAAGTATAAGATTGAACTCCACCAACTGTTGAGGCTGTGAGAATACCATCAGTTGCTCCATGACATGTTGCATTTGTAACCGCAATTGAAGAATTTAGCAATAATGGTTGAGAAACAAGAACAGATATTGTTTTTACACAACTTGTAACATCTTTAACATAAACAGTATAAGTGCCTGCAGTTAGATCGTTAAATGAAGAAGCAGATTGGTAATTAACACCATTTAAACTATAGCTATGCAAACCTGTTCCACCCACTGATTGAACCTCAATCTCTCCATCGTTATCAGAAAAACAGTTCACAGGATAGGTTACTGCGGTGGCTGTTAATTCTGGTCCTTGTGTAATAACAACTTGGGAATAACTTTTGCAGTTGGCATTGTCTTTTACGACACAAATGTAAGTTCCTGCGGATAAGCTTGTAAAGTTTCCTGCTGACTGAAAATTAGTGCCATTATTAATGCTATATTGTAAGTTTCCAGTTCCACCTGTTGCACCAAGTGAAATAGATCCATCACTTCCACCAAAGCAGCTAACACTTGTGTAATTTAATACATTTAGCATCGGTCCAGATTGAGAATTGATTATAACGGTAGTCGTTGAAAGACAACCATTGGCATCTTTTGCTGTTAGTAAATAGCTACCTGCAGCCAAATTTGAAAAAGTACCACTACTAACAAACGATCCATTATTCAATTTATATTGCAAAGGTGTAACACCTCCACTAGCATTGCATGTAAATGCTCCATTTGTCTGACCACAGCTCGAATTTGTAGTTTGAATCGTATTGAATGAAATTCCAGCAGGTTGTGTGATGGTGAAATTACTCGACGAGGTACAATTTTTAGAATCCAAAACATTTAAAGTGTAATTTCCAGCAGGTAGATTACTAAAATTTGCGCTTGATTGCCATGCACCCCCATTCAAATTATAATAATAAGGACTAGCTCCAAATTGAGCTAGGGCTGTGACGCTTCCATTGGTTGCATTAAAACAATTTACATTTGTCAATCCAGAAGTAGAAGAAGTTAAACCAATTGATAACACTTTTGTAATTGTTTTAGAGCAAATTCCTTCCCAACCCTCAATTTTTGTTGTCAATGATACAGTATAAGCTCCTCCAGATGTATACGTGTGCGAAGGATTTTCTAGGTGCGACACTGGTGTTCCATCTCCAAAATCCCATGTATATAGAAAGTTTGAACCAGTATAGTTGTGTCTCACAATTTTATTAAACATACTATCTTTTGTGAACTGGGAATTGTTTTGAAAAGTAATAGCTGTGTTCGTTGCATAACAATTTGAACTAGTCGTAAATAAGGGATTGTTAGCATGAGTCATGTTTGGGACAATGTAAAAATCACCGTCTTTTCCAAAACCTGTCATTGCACTCGCCCAGTTTCCACCTGTAGAAGTCCCTGCCAAAGAAGCTAAATCTTGTCCGAGGCCTTCTGAATTTCCAGTGTATTTAAGTTCAAATGTATTCCCATATGGGTAGGTATTTAAAATCGAAACAGCCAAAGCGAATTTGGAGTTGACATTAACCCCTCCTGGAAAAGTTACATCCATGTATCCATTCATGTTATCAGGAAATGTCCACCATGTATGGTTTACACTTGCTATTGCAGAAGTTGGTTTTCCCCCGACATCCACATTGAAAATAGTTACTTTTAATGGTACACCTGAAAGTGGACCAAAACCTTGGTGGCTTCCAAAAATTCTTGCACCATAAATTTTCCCTGGGCCAAAATAATTATAGGTTTGTGATGCGTGTTCCTCAAAACCAATTTTCAATTGAATAGAACCTGTGGTGCTGACGTTTTTACTGTCCACAAATCCATTGAGATCATTTGAGCAATACGTTTGCGCATGCCCAATTGAAAACCACAAACTTAAACTTGTGGCGACGAGTGTAATTCTCTTTTTCATTTGTAAGGATTTAGTTAATATTAAATACCTACAAAATTGAATTCAATGCACGCTTGTTCTATTACACCTTAATTGCAGAGAATTATATCATTTTGATCAACGAACAAATCTTAAAATAAATAACTAAAATATGTAAAGGAGATTTTAACGATTAGATTAGTCTAGCGAACTAATGTAAGAAAACCATGACCAGAGAATTCCTCCCCATTAAGTGCTTTTGCGGTATACTTATAAAAATAAGTCCCATCCGAAGCATCTGTTCCGCTGGGTGTTTTCCCATCCCAACCACCATTTAAATCTTCTATTTTAGCCATAACATTTCCCCATCGATTCAAAATAATCAGATCAATTGTGGACATATTTTTTGTTTGAACCATCCATGTTTCATTTGCATTATCCACGTTTGGTGAAAAAACATTGGGAACAAAAATCCATGGATTAGAAGTTGCAGTAATAATTGCAGATGTTGAATCGAAACAAATTCCATTTGAAGCAATTAGCCAAACCGTATAAACTCCTAAAACAGAATATGTTGTTTGCTGAGGAATTAATCCAATTGAACTAGCGGTTTGACCATTGCCAAAATTCCAATCAAATTCGCTTGCATTCTGACTAATGTTGTTGAAATCTACAATCAACGGGGTTTCTCCATTTGTTGGCGTTGCTGTAAATTCCGCAATAGGATTTGACAGCCCAGTAATTTGAACGGTGGCTGTTCCCACACAACCATTTATATCAGTTCCTGTAACTGTATAAATCATAGTTCCATTTACCGTAAATGGCTGTCCATCGAGCACTCCGTTGTTCCAGGTGTAATTCCCGGAAGTTCCAGCTCCACTTCCTTGAAGCGTAATTTGTTGTCCGATACAAACCGTTTGAGGATCGCCAGCAGAGATAATTGGATTTGCGTTAACTGTTACAACAATTGAATCTGTCGTAACACAACCATTTGCGCTCGTTCCTGTAACATAATAAACGGTGCTTTGAGTCGGAATAAAAGGTATACCATCGGAAATTCCTCCAGACCAACTATTTGTGGGTGTACCAGTAGCTGAAAGTGTAATTTGTTCTCCTTGACAAATCGAAATATTTGGTCCTGCATCAACAGGAATATTTGGATTAACGGTAACTAAAGTTGTAGCTGGTTGACTTGGACACCCATTCAAGGTGTATACTACTGAATAATTTGTAGTGGTAATAGGAGAGACAGCAATTTGATTTGTTGTTTCATTATTTGGTTGCCATAAATAAGTTCCGCCAGAAGGGGAAGCGGTTGTTGTCAGGTTGGAAGATTGTCCAACACAAATAGATGGTGCTTCGTTTATGGAAATTGTAGGAATTGGATTGATCGTAACCCCCAAGGTTGCAGCAGTAGCGCATTGTCCGGCTGCTGGAGTATAAGTATACGTGGTAGTAGCGGTATTATTAATAGCTGGCGACCAAGTTCCACTGAATCCTTCGTTTGAAAGTGTAGGAAGTGAAAAACTATCTCCTTCGCAAAATGGTCCAATTGAAGAAAAAGTAGGGGTTGCCTGAAGACCAACATTGATAGTCATAGTTTGATTTATCGCGCATTGCCCTGCATCAGGTGTAAAAGTATACGTTGTTGTTGTTGTGTTGTTGACTGCTGGAGTCCAAGTTCCACTAATACTATTAGTTGAAGTCGTTGGCAATGTGAGATTGTCACCAACACAAATTGGGGCTATTTGCGTAAACACAGGTGTTATCGATGGATTAATTACTACTGTCATTGTCTGATTGTTCGCGCATTGCCCTGAATTCGGTGTGAAAGTATGAACGATATTGCCCGCATTCGATGTAGAAACCATTGCAGGATTCCACGTTCCGGTTATTCCCTCATTTGATGTTTCTGGCAAAATAACTTGGATAATGATATCATTTTGGCAATAAGGACCCCATTGAGTAAAAGTTGGTGTTATTGGTGTTGAAACGTTCACTGTCATTGTAGTTTGAGTAGCGCACTGCCCTGAAGCAGGTGTAAAAGTGTATGTAGTTGTGGTTGTATTGTTAATGGCCGGTGACCAAGTCCCAGAAATACCATTAGTCGAACTTGTCGGTAATGTGAAACTAGAACCTGAACAAATGGGGGCAACTTGGTTAAAAACTGGGGTGATTTGTGAATTGATAGTCACCGTCATTGTTTGATTGTTTGCACACTGTCCTGCAGTTGGGGTAAATGTATATGTCGAAGTTGCTGTATTATTGATGGCAGGCGACCATGTTCCGCTAAAGCCTTCAATTGAAGTGGTTGGCAGAGCTGGAATTGATGCACCGGAACAATAAGGACCTACTTGCGTGAATGTTGGTGTTGAAGGCGGACCAACAGTTACAGACATTGTTTGATTGTTTGCACACTGACCAGCAGTTGGTGTAAAAGTATAAGTCGTCGTTGCTGTATTGTTTATTGCCGGCGACCAAGTTCCTGTTATGCTATTCGTTGAAGTTGTTGGCAGGGTGAAACTGCCCCCTGAACAAATTTGGGCTACCTGAGTAAACGTTGGGGTGATATTTGGGTTTACTGTAACACTTATTGTTGTGGTTGTTGCACATTGACCTGCGTTTGGTGTAAAAGTGTAGGTCGTTGTTGTAGTGTTATTGATCGCTGGTGACCATGTTCCGATTATTCCATTATTGGATGTAGTTGGCAAGGTAAAAGTACCTCCAGAACAAATTGGGGCGACCTGAGTAAAAGTTGGGTTAGTAGACGAGGATCCGTTCGCTACCGTAACAGTTTGAGTGATTGGATTTGTACATGCCCCCGCATCATCAATTGTTACTGTATATGTTCCAGGCGCTAATCCTGTTGCTGTTGCTGTTATTTGTGCAGGAGTAGTATTCCATGAATACGTATATGGAGGATATCCGCCTGTTACAGTTGCTGTTGCCGTTCCATCGTTACCAGCACAACCTGCTGGCGTTGTTGATGTAGTTGCTGAAACTGAATTGAGGCAATCTAAAAAGTCGATAAATACACCCGAATCAAAAATGCCATCTCCAGCATCTGCAATAGCTAATTTAAAATGATAAGTTTGACAAGGAGTTACAGTGACATTTCGAGTTAGTACGGTCGTAAAAGCATCCAATACAATCGATGTACCTGTAGAGTTGTTAACATAATATGCCGAATTTACATTAGCATTTACGTTATCAATACTTACGATGGTGGTATTGTTTGGTAAGGTTGCTACATTTGTGTTATTATAATTTCCACCGGATGGATTTGGACCGGTTACAAAAAATCCAAAAGCATCATTGTATCCAGAACTTACCCATTCAGGATATTCTTCCGAACCAAAAACAAAACGAATCTGTAAAGTTGTACATGATGGAGTCACGTCAAATTCAAGAATACAACAATCGTAATCTGCCAAGGGTTCAAGACTACCGAGTTGAGCATCGTTACAGTTTCCTCCAGGATTATCGGTACTCCAAAATGTACTGCCAGAACCATTGAGAGCATTCACATTTCCAGTTGTTAATACAATTCCTGAAGGAATGCCTATATTGGTTGATGCACCATTCGTGAATGTTCCATAAGCAGTAGAAGGACAATTGATAGTAGCATTACTAACTGTGAGTCCACCTCCAACCATAGCTGTAACGACTGCTGTAGCCGTACCACCTTGGTTTGAAATTAAGAGTTGTCCAACTGAAAATTTAGAAATTATAACAAATGCAAAAAAGGACAAAAATCGCAGTAAGGATTGAATCATTTTTATTTCGTTTAGCTTCTGAGACTTGAAAATAAAGAATAAAGTTGCATAAAATTACTGAATTGAAGCACATTATCAATAATACAAACCAAACTGTGGTTAATTTACATTACATTGATTTTTTTAAATCTTAAAACAAATGGTTGAAAGTGCCGATAGATTGAATTTTTCATCATCAAAACCTTTGTTTTTAGAATAATATAACTTTGGTTCTATGCGAAAAAGAATATTTTCTTTCAAGTAATAATCAATGTTGATCGAAATACCCGACACTTGAAAATCATTGAAACCTAACCAACTTATGTTCTGACTTGTCGGATCTGAATAATGTTCTAATCTAAGAGTTGAAGATAATTTATCCGTCCATTTTTTCTGTAGGTTAGCAACACCGCTGTAGAAGATGTTTTCTTGCTGAAAACCTATGTCGAAAGTGGTATAGAGTGTCCATGATTTTAACTTTGTTACGCAGGTAAGGTTGTGATAATGTCGCCAGATTGAATCTGATTTTGGATAAACCGAACCTATGAAAAGACCATAACCAAAAGTCACATTTTTTAAATGCTTGGACTTAAATTCAATTCCATAATTCGGGAATGCAAATGAAGTGTCAAAATTTATTCGCTGCCAGCCATTTAAAGCATGAAAGCCAATCTCAGTTTTTTCATTTTTGGAAATCCACCTGGATCTTATGCCGCTCAAATAATAGGGACTATTTTCGGCAAGAATACTTCTGCTTAAAGTCGGACAGTCAAATTGCATTGCGCTTTCCAAACCTATAAAACTGCCATATACTCCGGCATCAATCCAGAGATTCGTTTTTTGAAAAGGTTTGAACCCTAAATAACATTCGTTTATTGCCCTCATCCATCGTGGTTCATGAGCAAGATTGTATCTACTGTAATCTCCAGCCATCAGTTTAATGTTACTTCTTACATACCGCGATTTATATTCAAGTGAAAAAAGTGTAAGATTATTCGAAACCTTTTTGTTATTCTTGTGATTGTAAAGAAAATCAGCATTTTTGTTTTTTCCGGTCGATTCTAACCCAAAATAAAGATCGCTGTAAGCATCAAATTTTAATTCATGATTCTTATGTGCAAATTCAATTTGAGCTTTGACTAAACCATTAATTAAAAGAAGAAAAGTTATTAATAGTAGTCTAAAATTAATTGTGTTCATATCTGTTTTTTATTGTTTTACGATCTTGTTTTTAAAATGTTTTGATTCTAAAAAATAGAAGAACCTGCTTTTTTTATCATTTCTTACATAATATACGAAAATACGTTGTCTATCAATCGAATATTTTTGAATTAAATTTGTTGGGTTTTATGCTAAAAGATAAAATTAAAAAACTTTCAATTGAAGATTTTCGTTACGATTTACCCGACGAGAAAATTGCTTATTTCCCTGTTGAACCAAGGGATTCGAGTAAGTTGTTAATCTACAAAAACGGAGGTATTTCAGATTATCATTATTATCAATTAAATGAGCATCTGCCGAAAAATACGCTTCTGATAGCTAATAATACAAAAGTTGTTGAAGCACGCTTGCATTTTGTAAAAGAAACGGGTTCTAAAATTGAAGTTTTCTGCTTGGAACCAGATAATCGTTATGCGGATATCGTTAGTGCGATGTCTCAAAAAGGCAGAGTTTACTGGAAATGCTTAATTGGCGGAGCAAAAAAATGGAAGGATGCAACATTAACGCTTATTCATGAAGAAATTGAACTGAAGGTTCGAAAAATTGATTCAACACAAAATCCTGCAATAGTGCAATTTGATTGGAACGATAACGAAGTTTCTTTTGCTGAAATCCTTCATGTTTTCGGAAAAATACCACTTCCTCCATACATCAAACGCGAAGCAAATCAGCAAGATGCAACAGGATATCAAACCGTTTATGCGCAGCAAGATGGTTCCGTAGCAGCTCCCACAGCAGGCTTGCATTTTACAGATGAACTATTGAGTCGACTTGATCGAAATAACATTCAAACGCATTTTGTAACCTTGCATGTTGGTGCAGGAACTTTTATGCCTGTGAAAAGTGAAACGATTGGCGAACACGAGATGCACGCTGAGTATTTAGATGTTTCGATCGATTTTATTCAAACTTTTTTGAACCATAAAGAAACGAAAGTTTGTGTAGGAACGACCTCGCTTCGCACGTTAGAATCACTTTATTGGATGGGAGTTAAGGCATTGAAAAATCCTGGAATTTCCTTGGGAGAACTTAAAATTACCCAATGGGATGCTTATGATTTACCTCAAGATATTTCGGCTGAACAAGCGTTAGTGGCGATGAAAAATTGGATGGTCTCGAATAATATGAAGCAACTGATTATCCCCACTCAATTATTAATCGCTCCAGGATATCAAATTCGAACAGTGGATGGCATCCTCACCAATTTTCATCAACCTGAATCAACACTTTTATTATTAATTTATGCCTTTGTCGGTCAAGACTGGAAACGAATTTATTCGCATGCCTTGGAAAATAATTACCGTTTTTTGAGTTTTGGAGATGGGAGTCTTCTTTGGAAAAACTAGGTTAACATTGGAGAAATAATTTGATTTCAGATAAATTAATTAAATCAAATTCATAATGAAATTGATATCTTTTACACATAAACCCTAAAACTCAATGGGAAATGGAACGATAACCGTGCAACAAACCGCTGGTCAACCATGGGTTTTATCCCATAGGGTTGGTTTTAAACCCAACCCTATGGGATGGATAATGGGATTTCAAAATGGTTTCAACCATTTATTCATCATCCAATTTCACATCATCAAACCCAAGTAATTCCATTAATTTGATGTATTCGTTTTCGAATATGCGTTTTTTATGATGTTGTTTTTGATTGCGGATGTATTAACAAACATTATCAACCGCAGAATGCGAAACCCCAAACACTCCAAAACCTCGTTTCCACATAAATTTTTCTTGAATGAGATTGTTGCTGTTGACATAATGGGAGTTACTACCATTATTTCACTTGAAACCCTAAAAAGATTAGAATATAATCATTTAACTGATTATTTATTCGTATATTTAAATAAAAGCAATGTATGAAAAAGGAAATTGAAGTAAAAGGAGTAACTCTTCGACTTTTTACACAAGAAAATGATGATTTCATTTCTCTTTCTGACATGATAAAAGCCAAGGATGGAGATTATTTCATTTCAGATTGGTTGAGAAACAGAAATACAGTTGAATTTCTTGGTTTTTGGGAGAAGCTAAATAACCCAAATTTTAATTGTGGCGAATTTGACATAATTAAAAGTCATGTGGGGTTAAATAATTACCGTTTGAGTGTTAAAGAATGGGTTGAAAAAACAAACGCGATTGGAATAATAGCCAAAGCTGGTAGATATGGAGGAACATACTCTCATATTGACATAGCGCTTGAATTTGGCATGTGGATAAGCGCTGAATTTAAAGTTTATCTGATTAGAGAATTTAAACGTCTCAAAGAAGCTGAATCTAATCAACAATCCATCCAGTGGTCGGTTCAGCGAGCGATTTCTAAAATCAATTACAACATCCATACTGATGCCATCAAAGAAAATCTGATTCCAAACTTCTTAACAAAAGAGCAAGCTAAAATCATTTACGCAAACGAAGCAGATTTATTGAATGTGGCGCTTTTTGGCATAACGGCACAAGAGTGGAAAAAAGAAAATCCCAATTTGGATGGAAATATTCGTGATCAAGCAACCTTGGAACAATTGGTTGTTCTGAGCAATATGGAAAGCATCAACGCTCTTTTGATTCAACAAAACATTTCTTCGGAAGAACGAATTTTGCAACTGAATCAAGTTGCCATTTCGCAGATGAAATCACTTTTGACGGCTAAAGGAGTGAAGTTTTTGGAATAGAATAAATAACAAGGTAAAGCTACAATTGTATTTTTTTGAAATCAGACATGGGATGCCCGACGGGATTTCTTATAGTTGATTGAAAAAAGGTAAGGGGAATTAGTTCAAAACCTAACTTTCCAATATTTCGCTAATCGAACCAGTAATATCAATGCTGGAACTTCAATCAATGGTCCAATCACGCCAGCAAATGCTTCTTGCGAGTTGATTCCGAAAACACCAATCGAAACAGCAATTGCCAATTCAAAATTATTTCCGGCAGCTGTAAAAGCAATTGCAGCAGTTTGGGGATAATCCGCACCACTTCTTTTTGAAAGGAAAAAACTGACCGAAAACATAATGAGAAAGTAGATTGCCAAGGGAATTGAAATTCGAACTACATCCATTGGAATTTGAGTAATCAATTGTCCTTTCAAGCTGAACATATAAATAATTGTAAAAAGCAAGGCGATGAGCGTAATTGGAGAAATTTTGGGAACGAACTTTTGATTAAACCACAATTCCCCTTTTGTTTGAATTAACAAATAACGTGATGCGATTCCCATAAAAAATGGTATTCCCAAATAAATCCCAACGGTTTTTGCAATTTCGGTCATTTCAATATTTACTTTGATTGCTTTCACACCAAACAAATTATCATCAAAATATTCAGGGATAAAAGTCAAAAACAACCAAGCATAAAGGCTGAAAAATAAAACCTGAAAAATACTATTTAACGCAACCAAACCTGCCGCGTATTCACGATTTCCATCTGCTAGTTCGTTCCAAACAATCACCATGGCAATGCATCTGGCCAAACCAATAATGATTACACCAACCATATAATTTGGAAGGTCATTCAATAAGAAAACCGCAAGTAGAAACATCAAAATCGGGCCAATTATCCAATTCAGAACGAGCGAAACACCCAAGACTTTGAAATTTGAAAACACCTTTCCCATTTGCTCGTATTTGACTTTAGCCAAAGGAGGATACATCATTAAAATCAATCCTAAAGCCAAGGGAAGATTCACTGAATCAGTTTGCGAAGTCGCTGAAAGTGTTGGAAAGATTACACCAATCCCAACACCCAACGCCATGGAAAGAAAAATCCAAAGTGTTAGATATTGATCTAAAAAATTAAGCCGCTTATTCATATGTTTTTGAGTTTAGAGAAAACGTAAAGTGACTCCAATGCAATCTGTTCACTGCGTTCTAAATATTTTTCAGATTGCATTGTGGTTCCATCAAATTTCTTGGGATCTTCATAGGTTACTCCAATTCGAGCCGAAACGTTCGGAATAAATGGACAATTAGCTTCCGCATCTGAGCATGTCATTACGGCAATAAAATTCTTTGTTGGATTTTCCGAATCATTATAAACTTTTGAAAAACAGCGAATTTGATCTTTCCCACCATAATTGACGTGATATATTGGATTTGATTCATTGGAATCATCTTTGGTAATCTCAAAACCTTGTTTGCGAAGTGCTTCAATTGCATTCGAATTGAAAGCAGTAACTTCGGTTCCGCCAGAAAAAGTTTCTACGTTTTCAATACCAAAATAACTAGCTGCGACCTTCGCCCATATTTGTCCGAAATGACTGCGACGTGAGTTGTGCGTGCAGATGTAAATTATTTTCGCGTTGCCATCTTTTTGAATACCAGCATGAATGCTCTTTGCAAGCCTGTTAAGAATTAAACTTCGCTCTTCGGGAATTTCGTTGAGTGAATTTATTAGCGAATCACAAAAAATTTTAATTGATTGGTTCATCTCAAAATAATTTAACAACAACCTGACCCAGGTTTACACGAGTTAAGATCGGATAATCGGACTTTTTGTTTTTCCGTAGGAATTCCACAGCTATCTTCCGCTAAGCAAGCAGTTTGCTTATTATGCAAGAAAAAATTGATTCCATCAAACGAAAGTGCATATTTTCCAATTGTGGTGCCTTGGTATTCAATTTCTACTTCTTCGTCAGTTAATCCAAGTTGATTTTCTCCGGTTTTTATAATATTCAACAATTTCTGTGGTGAAAGTCGATGTTCAAAGTCGTTCGCATGCCACAATTGAAAACTAATCAATCTTTCTTCACGTTTAGTTCCACCACAATCGACAAAATCTTTTTGAATCAGTCCAATTTCAGTTATATGAAAATGAGGATCGACAAAAGCACCATTTGGAAGGATAAAATTCAACTCGTTTAAATTTGATACATTTTCTTTAAAGACACTTAATTTCATTTTTGTATTGATTTCGTTTAACAATTGCAATTCTGATTTTCAATGAAATCATCGAATTGAGCGAGTAAGTTTAGTTTCATTTTTTCAATCGTTTCAAGATTGATGCAGTAGCAAACACCAGTTCCTTCAATACGTCCCTTGATAATTCCTGCTTCTTTCAATTCTCTTAAATGCTGGGAAATAGTTGGTTGAGCTAGTGGAATAGCTTGGTTTAATTCGGTTCCTACGCATTCCTTTTTTTCGATCAACAATTTAACAATGGCCAATCGTGCTGGATGACCTAAAGCCTTAAAAATTCGACTTTCTTCGATAAATTGATCGGTAAAATGCTCGAGTTTTGACAATCCCATTAATAGAATATTTATTTATTGCAATATTACGATATTTATTAAAATTAGAATTAATCCAAATTGGAATAAAATATTTTTTAACAATTAAAATTTCCGCAAGGAATATGCCTATCTTTAAGTTTCCATTTTTTCAATCATATGTTCCTAATTTTCGATACCGAAACCACTGGTTTACCAAGAAATTATAATGCGCCGATTTCAGACACAGACAACTGGCCAAGGGTTGTTCAGATAGCCTGGCAATTGCATGATGAATTGGGGAATGTGCTCGAACATAAAGATTTTTTAATTCGGCCAAATGGTTTTAATATTCCGTACGAGTCAGAGAAGGTTCATGGAATTTCAACTGAATTAGCGAATCTAGGTGGTGAAGAATTGGAAGATGTTCTTTTCCTCTTTAAAAAAGCCCTAAAAAAAGCCTCTTTCATTGTAGGTCATAATGTTAGTTTTGACAATAAGGTTTTGGGGTGTGAATTTTTTAGATTGGGTGAAGATTCTCCATTAACACTCCCAGTTTTAGATACCTGTACTGAGGATACCGCTGAATTGTTGAAACTACCAGGAGGACGAGGTGGGAAATTCAAACTGCCTACACTTACAGAACTTCACAGCTATTTATTTCAAACGCCTTTCGAAGAAGCCCACAATGCCACGGCCGATGTCGAGGCCACAACGCGCTGTTTTCTTGAGTTGATTCGCAGGGAGCAATTTTCACTCGAACAATTAATTCAACAATCAGGATACTTTGAATCTTTCAAGCAAACGAATCCTTCAATCATTCAACCAATTGGTTTAAAACATATTAATCTCAAGGCTGAAAGTGAAAAACTGCGCGAGGCGAGCAAACCCAAACAAGAACGAGCTAAAATTTCTGTTCCTTCGGAAGAAACAAATTTAGGGAATGTAACTTTTGCACATTTACACAATCATTCCCAATATTCGATTCTTCAATCCACTGCTGAAGTTCAGAAACTCGTTCAGAAAGCGATTGATTTAAGTATGCCGGCTGTAGCGCTGACTGACACCGGAAATATGATGGCTGCATTTCATTTCGAAAAGGCTGCAAGCGCATACAATGACAAAGTAAAAGAGGAACGAAAACAAGCAGAAGAAGCTGGTGAACCTTTTACTAAAAAAGAAATTCTTCCGATTATCGGCTGTGAGTTTAATGTTTGTCGCAACCTGGAGGACAAATCGCAAAAAGACAATGGTTATCAAGTCGTATTTCTAGCTAAAAATAAAGAAGGGTATCAAAATCTCATCAAATTGGCTTCCATTGCCTACACGAAAGGGATGTATTATGTTCCAAGAATTGATAAAGAAGCTATCAAAAAATACAAAGAGAATTTAATTGTCCTATCTGGAAACCTTTACGGAGAAATTCCCAATCTAATTTTGAATGTAGGTTTGAATCAAGCCGAGGAAGCCTTGCTATGGTGGAAAGAACAATTTGGAGAAGATTTCTATCTAGAAGTAAATCGGCACGGATTAGAAGTTGAAGATCGAGTTAATTCGACCTTAATTGAATTGAGTAGAAAACATCAAGTGAAATTGGTCGCTACAAATAACACTTATTACATCGATAAAAAGGATGCTTTCGCCCACGACGTTTTGCTTTGCGTGAAAGACAGTGAATTGATTGAAACGCCCAAAGGTCGAGGTCGTGGATTTCGATATGGACTAGAGAATGATGAATATTATTTCAAGTCGACTGAAGAAATGGTATCGATTTTCGCCGATTTACCTGAAGCCATTTTAAATGTAGAAGATATTATTTCAAAATGTGAACCATACCGCCTTGCCCGAGAAGTTTTACTGCCTGCTTTTGATATTCCCGAAGAATTCAAAGCGCTAGAAGATTTGGTTGATGGCGGTAAACGCGGAGAAAATAATTATCTACGTCACTTGACTTATAAAGGCGCTGAGAAACGGTATCCCGAACTAACAGATGAAATTCGTGAACGAATAGATTTTGAATTAGCTACCATCGAACGAACGGGATATCCGGGTTACTTTTTGATTGTCCAAGATTTTTGTCAAGCAGCACGCGATATGGGTGTTGCAGTTGGACCGGGAAGAGGTTCTGCAGCTGGTTCTGCGGTTGCTTATTGCATTGGTATCACGAATGTTGACCCGATTGAATACGACCTCCTATTTGAGCGTTTCTTAAATCCGGATCGTATTTCAATGCCCGATATCGATATCGATTTTGATGATGAAGGTCGCGGACGAGTTATCGATTATGTAATCCAAAAATATGGAGCTAATCAAGTTGCACAGATTATCACGTATGGAACTATGGCAGCTAAATCGGCCATTCGAGATACAGCTCGTGTGATGAATCTGTCCTTACCCGAAGCCGACAGATTGGCAAAAATGATTCCTGATTTATCCTTGAAAAAGCTCTTCAGTATGGATGAACTGGAATTAATTGAAAAACTAAAGAATCAAGAAGCGATTGCAAATGCTAAAGAACTTAGGAGAATAGCATCAGGAAATGATTTGCATGCGCAAGTACTTCAGCGTGCAACCCAAATCGAAGGTTCGGTTCGAAACACCGGAATCCATGCATGTGGGGTGATTATTACACCAGATGATTTAACCAATTTTGTTCCTGTTGCAACTGCGAAGGATTCCGAAATGGTTTGCACACAATACGACAACTCAGTCGCCGAATCAGCCGGATTGTTGAAAATGGATTTCTTGGGTTTAAAAACGTTGACATTGATCAAAGATGCCGTTAAATATGTGAAGCAAACGCACGGAATCGACTTGGACCCGGATAAATTTCCAATTGACGATCCAAAAACGTATGAGCTATTTCAAAAAGGTGAAACCGTGGGTATTTTCCAATACGAATCCCCTGGAATGCAAAAGCATTTAAAAGAACTTAAGCCAACTGTTTTTGCAGATTTGATTGCCATGAACGCCCTGTATCGACCAGGTCCGATGGAATATATTCCGTCTTACTGTAAGCGCAAGCATGGAGATGAAGAAATCGTATATGATTTGGCAGATTGCGAAGAATACCTCAAAGAGACTTACGGGATCACGGTTTACCAGGAGCAAGTAATGTTGCTTTCTCAGAAATTAGCTGATTTTACCAAGGGTGAAGCTGATACTTTACGTAAAGCAATGGGTAAAAAAGACCGAAAAGTATTGGATAAAATGAAACCGACTTTCATCGAGCGAGCAACTTCCAAAGGACATAACGCCGATAAGTTGGAAAAAATTTGGAAAGATTGGGAGGCATTCGCATCTTACGCTTTTAATAAATCGCATTCTACTTGTTATGCTTGGGTTGCATATCAAACAGCCTATTTGAAAGCGAATTATCCCGCAGAATATATGGCATCCGTTCTAAGTAACAACATGAGCGACATCAAATCAGTTTCATTTTTCATGGAAGAATGTCGAAGGATGGGAATTGCAGTTTTGGGTCCAGATGTTAATGAGTCTAATTTCACTTTTTCAATTAATAAGGCTGGTGCTATTCGTTTTGGGCTTGGAGCTGTAAAAGGTTTAGGAAGTGGTCCGGTAGATGCCATTATTGAGGAACGTGCAAATGCGCCTTTCACCTCAATTTTTGATATGACGGTGCGACTTAATTCAACGGCATGCAACAAGCGTGTTATTGAAAGTTTAGTATATTCGGGAGCGTTGGATTCTTTCGCACATGCCCACAGAGCTCAATATTTTGCTGGTGATTCATCTGGCAAGTCATTCATTGAAATCGCTATCAAATATGGATTGAATTCAAAAAATAATTCTAATTCAATGCAATCCGATTTGTTCGAAAATAGCTCTGATGCTACTATCCCAGAGCCTGTTTTTCCGAAGTGTGATGAATGGCCAAGTATCTATAAATTAAATAAAGAAAAAGAAGTTGTAGGAATTTTCATTTCGGGACATCCATTAGATGATTTTAGAATTGAAATTGAATCTTTCTGCAATGGAAATGTGGGAATGTTGAATGACCTGACCCCTCACAAAGGTCGGGATTTGTTGATTGCTGCAATTGTTACAGCCGGAGAACATCGATTTACAAAACATGGTGATGGATTTGGCTCACTAACCATTGAAGATTATAATGATTCATTCCGCTTGAACTTGTTCAAGGAAAATTACCTAAGATACAAGCATTTCATGGAACCAGGTACGTTTATTGTCATCAAAGGACGTGTAGAAATTCCAAGACATCGAACGAATCTTGAATTTGTGGTAAACAGCATTGAATTATTGAATGATTTACGTGAGAAAAAGACAAAAAATCTTCAATTGAAATTATCTTCCAAGTCATTGGATCAACTAATGATTGATAAATTGAATAATCTATTGAATAAAAACGAAGGTTCTTGTCCTATTCAGTTTACAATTTTTGATACCTTGGAAGGAATTGAAGTAAATATGCCCTCGCGATCGATGCGCGTGAAACCGAGTAACGAGCTTTTCAAAGAACTCGCAAAAATGGATATTGAATTTCGTTTGAATTAAACGCAGTGATAAGATCTGTTCTGAAAATTTTAATGGTTCCATTGCTGCTTTGCACCACAGATATTCTCATTCGTTGGGAATTATTGAATCGTTATAGCGATAATCAGATGTTCTTTTACATTAGTTCACTTTTGATTTCAATCGGTTATTTTTCATTCATTTTACTTCTGTTGAAATCACTCGAAGCAAAACCGATTATTTACTTTTCCATTTCAATTCTTGTTTTTCCGCTTTTACTTTTTTCATTTTTCGGTTCATATACATTTTTCTCGTTAAATGGGATTTTCCCAAATTATTACACATTTCTTTATTTCAAAACCGAGCCCAAAAGTGCTATGATGATTATCCGTGATGTTAGCGGTTGGAAAGAATTGATTGGAATTTTAGTTGGAATACTTGTCCTTATCGCTTCTGTTCGTTGGTATACAAAAAAACATGTTACTCGAATTCAAAAAAAATGGCTAATCATTTTTGGAATTGTTCAATTTTCAGCATTTGAAACGTTGATTTCCTTTCACAAAAAATACGACCAATGTGCAATTGTAGATGCTAATTTCGCTGCTTGTATTCAGCGACATGCGTTCACGTGGGATGACCATTCGGAATTTAAAGGAAAAGGCTTAGAGGAAAGAACTACACCGAAAATTGAATTAAAAAAGAATCCCAAAAAGTTCAATGTTGTTGTTTTTATTTTCGAATCAGTTCGAAAAAGAAGTTTGCAGATTTATGGGAATAAGAATGAAACGACGCCCAATTTTGCTGAAATGCAAAAGAAATTCCCGGAGAACTTTTATGTTTTTAAACAACCTGTTTCCGTTTCTTCAACCACAATGCTGGCTGTTCCTGCAATCTTAACAGGAATAGGACCTTATCAAGATAAAAGTATTTTGTATTCGCAACCCTTAATCTGGGAATATGCGAATATTTTTGATTACAAAACATTCTTTTTATCCTCCCACACCTTGAAATGGTACAAATTTGATGAATTCTACAAAAAAGAAAAACTGGATGTTTGGTGGAATAAAGATAATTCGGGACTGCCTTATTTCAATGATTTGGGTATTAAAGATGAATTGACAATTAAAAAATTGAATCGTACTATTTCCAATTTTTCTAATAAACCATTTTTCGGAGTTGTTCAATTAAATACGACGCATTATCCATACGAAGTTCCAGAAAAATATAAGAAATGGAATAATTCATTCAGTGGAAGCTATGACAACGCTGTTCGTTACCAAGATGCCATTATCGGGGATTTTTTCAAACACTTGAAGCAAGAAGGATTATTGGAAAATACAATTGTGCTCTTTGCATCAGATCATGGTGAGTCACTTGCAGAGCATCACAATATTGGTCACGTTGAAAGCAATTATACAGAGACAATTAGCATTCCACTTTTGGCGTATATTCCTGATGGAGTTATTTCGAGCGATGAAAAAAATGAATTAAAAAAGAATCGCAACCAACTTACTTCCAACATTGATATTGCTCCAACGATTGTTGATTTGTTAAACCTTGAAAATGAACCCAAACTTCAAAGATACATGTCAAATTACACAGGATTCAGTTTATTAAAGCCAATTCCTGATGACAGAATGCTGATTTCATTGAACAACAACCAAGTGGCAAGTTTCAATACCGGTCTTTCCGTTTGCAGTAAAAATTGGCATTACCTCTTTCGAACAAATTTAGTCCCGAACAAAGAGGAGTTTTACTATTGGAAAAAGGATGTTAAGGAATTAAAAGACCAACAAAAATATCTTTCCAAGAAGCAACGCAATACGATTTTAGGTTTTGTAAAACGCTATCCTGTTTGCGATAAGCTGAGAAAAAAGGTAGAAAAATACCGATACTAAATATTTTTATTACTCGCGGAATCTCATTATATTTGTACGATTCCGCGGATAATAAAAAATATAAATGAGTAAAATAATCATTGGTCGACACGAAGAAATCTCGATTCTAAAAGAAAAGTTAAGATCAAATAAATCTGAATTCATAGCCATCACAGGACGAAGAAGAGTTGGTAAAACTTACCTCATCAATGCTTATTTTGAAAAGGAAATGACCTTTCATTTTAGCGGAATTCTAAATGCTTCAATGCAGCAACAGCTTCAAGGGTTCCAGTTTCAATTCTCTAATTATTTTAAAAAAGAAAGTTCAGAAAAATTTCCATCGAACTGGATGGAAGCCTTCATTCAACTTAGTAAACAACTTGAGCGAAGCCGTAAAAAATCAAAAAAAGTAATCTTCATTGATGAACTGCCTTGGTTAGACACTCACAAATCAAATTTTCTGAGTGCATTGGAATGGTTTTGGAACACATGGGCTATTGATAAAAACATACTTCTCATCGTATGTGGTTCTGCAACTTCTTGGATGATTAACAAAATCGTCAATAATAAAGGTGGATTGCATAATAGGCTAACTCAACGCATTCATCTTCTTCCTTTTACACTTAAAGAAACTACAGATTTCCTAAAATATCGACAAATCAAATTATCACCATATCAAATCACGCAACTCTATATGGCAATGGGCGGTATTCCCCATTATTTGAATGAGATAAAACAAGGTGAAAGCGCTATGCAAGCCATTGATCGAATCTGTTTTCAAAAGGACGGATTGTTGGGGAATGAATTTGATAATTTGTATCGAGCACTTTTCAAAAACGCTGAGATACATCTTAAAATTGTCTTTACGCTAGCGAAAAAATTAAAAGGCTTATCGCGAAAAGAATTGATTGAAATTAGCAAGTTAAGCGATGGAGGAGCAGTCAGCGAAGTATTAGAAGAGTTAACTTGGTGTAATTTCATTACAGTAACGAATAGCTTCGGTAAGACCAAGAAAGATAGTATTTATCGGTTGACTGATGAATTTTCGTTGTTCTACCTAAAGTTTATGCATAAGAAAAATAATTTCAATTGGCTACAACTATCTAATACTACCCAATGGAAATCTTGGTCGGGATACGCTTTTGAAAATATTTGCTTCAAGCATTTGCAACAAATCAAAAAAAGTTTAGGAATATCAGGTGTATTTTGTGAATTCTATGCTTTCCAAGCGAGAGGAAATAAAAATAACACAGGCACCCAAATAGATTTAATAATCGATCGAAACGATGGGATTATCAACCTTTGTGAAATTAAATTCTACGATAAAAAGTTTTCATTCAACAAAGCCACGACACAAGTAATTCAGAATAAAATAGAAGTATTCATACGTGAAACCAAGACAAGAAAAACAATTTTTCCAACCTTAATAACATCCTTCGGAACGGATAAAAATGAATACACGACGGGCTTTATTCAACAGGAAATTTCGCTCGAAAATCTTTTAAGGTAAATTTTATTATCCGCGGAATGTGTTTTTTTTAATGAGATTCCGCGGAAGATAAATGAAAATTATTTAATAATTCTGCCATCTCCCATTTCAATAATGCGATCGGTACGTTTTGCAAAATCGTGATCATGCGTGACAATTAGCAAGGAAAGATTATCCTTGGACGTTAAATCCTTGAAAATGTCAAAAACGATATCACTATTCTTACTGTCCAAATTCCCTGTTGGTTCATCGCCCATGATTATGGAAGGATTATTAATCAATGCTCTTGCTATTGAAACCCGCTGTTTCTGACCTCCGGAAATTCGGTATGACAATTTTAAAGCTTGATCAGAAATTCCAAGAAGCTTTAATTTATCCATTGCATCGCTCTCAATTTCTTGGTTAGATTTTAAGCCAAGTTTTTTAGCAGGTAACATCACATTTTCTAGAACCGAAAACTCTGGAAGTAAATAATGAAACTGAAATACAAATCCTATTTTACGATTTCGAATTGTTGCCAATTGATTTGGATTTTGTCCCGTTATAAGTTGTTGATCAATGAATAAGTCCCCCTTATAATCCGTGTCCATTGTCGATAGAATATAAAGCAAGGTAGATTTACCACATCCTGACTTTCCCATTATTGAGACAAACTCACCCTTATTCATTGAAAACGAAACATTATCTAATACCTGAATCTCTTCGGGAATATGAAAAAACTTTGAAATGCCTTTTGCTTCTAAAATTGTTTCCATTATTGACCGCGTATTATATCTACCGGATCAATTTTCTTCGCTTTTCGAGATGGAAACCAACCAGCAAAAAAAGTTGAAATTAATGCAAACGTGACACCAATAAAATAAAACTTAATGCTGTAATCGATTGGATATGTTTTTATGGTTGGAAGTGCTGGGGTATCAAAAGAGGTATTGTCAATTATGACAGAAACGCCGTATCCAAGTAACAGACCAGCCATCCCACCAACCAATCCGATAATAATTGCCTGACTCATAAAAATCCATTGGACATCCAAACCCGAAAATCCAGTGGCTTTTAGAATTGCGATGTCATTCATTTTCTCAAAAATCATCATGTTCAGAATGTTGTAGATTCCAAATCCAGCTACAATTAAAAGCGTTATTGAGACAGCATAAGAAATTAAAGTCCGAACCGTTGAACCTGTTTCGAATTGTGCATTTGCCGTTTGAATATCGGTTGCTGTCACACCAAATTTCTGAGACAAATTCTTTGCAATTTGAGGTGCCATTTCGATATCTTTTAGCTTGATATTGACATCGGTAATGTAATTCTTCGATTCACCAAAAATTCGCTGTGCCGTTTTGAGATTGACGTAACTCTGCACATTATCAATTTCCGACATGCCACTTTGAAAAAAACCAACAATTTTGAGTGTTATTATTTCACCCGTTTTTGAAGTTACTTGTATAAAATCACCTACATTCAATGCTAATTTTTTAGCAACTCCTGCTCCCAATAAAATGCCTTTTTCGGTTTTTTTCAAGTCTTCTACAGTCCCTTTCACAATGTAATCAGACAAATTATAAAGTAATTTTTCCTTTTCCACATCCGCACCAATTATCACACCATTTAATTGAGTCGAACCACCAAGATAGAAGGTCTGCACCTTTACTTGCGGTGTAATACCCAAAACACTTGTTTGACGATTCAAATATGCAATCAAAGGCAAGGCATTGTGAATTTTTGCTTGCACTTTTTTGGGCTTAATGGAATTGACAAATCGAATTTGTTTGTGGTAAATACTGTCTCGATCAATTGGTTGTATCGCTGAGGGAGCAACTTCATTAAATAAATGAATATGTGGTGTTCGGTTAAGAATTAATCCATCTAATAATCCATTCAAGCCCTCCATAAATCCCATCATGATGACATAGGTTCCAATTCCAAACATAACGCCCATAGCCGCGGTAATCGACTGCTTTTTCCTTGAAAGCAAATGTGTTTTTGAAATCGAAAAAATTAATCCAATTTTCATTTCTCAGGTTTAAAAATGACTGAATTTTCATTTAATCCGGAAATAATTTGAACAAATTCCCAATTCGTTAGTCCGATTTTTACGTTAACCTTTCCGTCTATGGTTTCGACCATATTACCCGGCATAATATAATCAGTTGGAATAACCAATACTTTAGCTCCTTCATTTACCACGATGTTGCCTTCACCGGTCAATCCCATATATAATTTCTTAGGTGATTTTGTAAATCTTGCCTTGATTTTAAATGTTTGATTTTTATCGTCCATTTTTGGAGAAATTTCGGTTATAACTGCTTCAAAAACCTGATTTTTGTAAGCTTCAAGCGTGACCAAGACCTTTTGTCCTAATTCAACTTTTGAGATATCAACCTCATCAATTAACATTTCAATTAAAAACTGATTCTGATTCCCAATTATCGCTAACGTTTCCTGCATTGTAACCATTTCACCTTTTTCTTTGTTGGCTTGAAAAACTTTTCCATCAATATTTGATCGTATGTAATAATCATCGGTTCGCAAGGAAGATAAGCTCAAATTATTACGGGATTGATTCAACTGATTTTTCAATTCGATTTCTTTTCGGGCAATTTGTTTCTTAAGTCCCAGGTAATTGTTTTTGGAAACTTGATATATTATTTTCGAATTATCCAATTCAGCTTTCGAGCATGCTTTTTTTCGATCAAGTTCCAAATAACGAGAGAGCGTAACCGAGTCATTTTGCATTTTTAATTCGGAGGAACTTAAGCTCAATTTCAGTTCATCAATTAAATTAGCTTGACCGGAATAAGAATCTTTTAATAATTGATAAGTTAAACTTGCATTCGCTTCATTAATTCGAATGGGTTTATTGGAAATTACGTACAGTAAATCGCCTTCTCGGACATAAACGCCTTCTCGGACATAAACTTCCTCCAAATAACCGGAAATAGAAGCATTAACTTTATAATATCCGTCGGGTTGAATGGTTGCTGAAGCATAAACAGCTTCGACCATGTTTTCATAATGCGGCTTGATTGAATCGCGTTTTTTTTCGCAAGCAAGGTTAATCAGAACAAGAATACAGAGTATAATTAGTCTCATAAGTTCGATCCGATTTGAATTTTAAAAATCAGAAAATAAAAATAGCATGGCTAATGCCTTAATTGACATCTATTTTTTACATAATTCCTTCGTATAAAAGTGATTTACGCCATCGAAATCGAATTACTTCAATTCCTTTAAATTCAACGGATAACTAATACGAATCTGGTTGTCTCGATCAATTATTTTTAATGAAACTATTTTTTTTCGTAATTGAAACTCTAATATTCCAAAATGATTTTCCATCACTGGACCGTCAATTCGATTTTTATTAGGTGTTGCGAAATGCCACGATTGCGTTAATCCACTCGCTGTTAAATCATAAATAGGATAAGATCCAGGATTTTCAAGTTTGGAAAGTTCACCGTAATGCACATCACCGGAAATAAAAAACACCCCTTTTGCTTTCGAGTTGCGAATGATAGAGAGCATTTTTTCTTGCTCCTTCGGGAAATTAGCCCACGACTCATAACCATTGTATGTAATTCCAAATTGAGTAGAAGAACAGATCACACGGACATCCGCTTTTTGCCGCAATTCATTTTCAAGCCAAGCCCATTGTTCATTTCCCAATAAGGTCGAATCTATGCTTTCATTTGGAACATAGAGCAAATCATAATCGAAAATTGAATCCTTCTTCATTTCTTTCTGATATCGAGTCAAGTTTGAACGAAAAGTTCTCGTATCCAATAAAATCAGCTGGATGCGTTTTCTTCTTTTTTTAATCATGTAAGAGGTATAAATTCCTTGATGTTCATAGCGAAGTGAATTTTTAGGTTCTTTGAAAAAATCGAGGAAAATTTTCTTCGACTCATTTTTCATTGGATAATATTTCCCTGCATCATCTTCGCCATAATCATGATCGTCCCAAGTTGCCAGAATTTTAGTTGAAGAATCTAATTTTTGAAAGTTGACATTATTCTGGAGTTGAGCATAAGCTGCCTTCATCTTATTTGTGTCGCGGGTATCAGCGTAAACATTATCCCCGAGAAAAATGAAGTAATCTGGATGCTGTTCTTTAATATTCTGAAAAATTGATAACGTTTGGTCCTGATGCCCACATGAACCAAAAGCGATTTTTATATCCTGGGCTACAGCTATCGACTGTGTAAGAAAGAATACAAATAGATATTTCATGTAATAAGCTTTTATAAAATTACACTTTTTTAAAGTCTATCAAAAGACGAATAAAAACGTGAAAAAAAGGCTTCCTAAGTAGTAACACTTAGTGTGATTTATGATAGCACTTATTTGATTACGAGTGTGACTATGTATTTTTAATTCGCTATAATATAAAGTGGTCATATAGTTTTTGAAATGGATATTCCTTTGTCTTATAAAACAAAAACAAAACGCCATGAACGCAAAAACAAACTTCAAAGCAATCATCTTAACAGGAATGACAATTATTAGTTCAATTGCATTTGCACAAAACAACGAATCAAAAGTTTGGGTATCATTCGAAAACAATAATTCTGTTCCAGCGATTAATAATAGAGGAAATTTAGTTTCTGTTAATCCGGCAATGAATGAATTAATTTCAAGACATAACATCAAAGGTGTTGATCGTCCATTATCAAATTCAAGAAATTCAGAATTAAAACAAGTTATCGAACTTACATGTGATTGTGATCAAAACACTTTGATAAGCGATCTTAAGGCGAAAGCAAATTTAGTTAAGCGTGTAGAGAAAGCACCTGTTTATGAAACATTGGATATGCCGAATGATTACACGGTTGCATTTGGAACTGATTATGCATTAGATTTAATAAACGCGAATGCTGCATGGGATATTACACACGGAAATTCTGAAGTAAGAATCGGTGTTTCTGATCAAAATTTTTATTCAGAGCATGAGGAACTAGCAGGTAAATTCAACTATTATGATGCAACAAACACAGCAACTAAAACACATGGTACAGCTGTAGCAATTATTGCTGGTGGTAATACAAATAATGGAATCGGAAAAAGTTCAATTGGATACAACACTTCATTGGGATTATATCGAATGAACTTCAATGATGTTTTGGCTGCATCATACGCTGGATGTAAAGTAGTTAACCTAAGTTGGGCTTCAGGTTGTTCATTTAACCCATATGTTCAAACAGCATTAAATGAAATTTATAATAACGGAACGTTCATTGTGGCATCAGCAGGAAATGGAACAACATGTGGATCTGCGTCTAATTTAGTTTATCCTGCAGCATATCAAAATGTTTTTGCAGTAACAAGCATCGGACAAAACGACAACCATGAGAAAACGATTGGTAACCCGTCCACTACACATCAGCATAACGCATCTGTTGATTTGTGTGCACCTGGTTATGACGTTCCATTAAGCACTGCACCTGGGTTTTATTCTCTTGGAAACGGATCTTCCTTTGCAGCTCCTTTCGTATCAGGAACAGTAGCTTTGATGATGGCAGCGAATCCATGCTTAAAGAATGATGACATTGAATACATATTGAAATCAACAGCTCTAAACATTGATTCTTTGAATCCTAATTATGCAGGATTATTAGGAGCAGGAAGATTGAATGCAGCAGCAGCAGTTGAAATGGCAAGAGATTATAAAAAATTAGTACTTACCTCATTTGTTAACCCTGGTTGCGACCCAAATGCTGGATCAATTACAATAGACATAACAGGAGGAAATGCACCATACAGTATCGTTTGGAACAACGGAGATACAACTTCTGTAATCGAAGGACTATCTGAAGGTACTTACTCTGTAGTTGTTGCAGATTCAAATAACTGTAGAATGGATTCATTAACAGTAACATTAAGCTACCCATCACTTTCTTTAATTCCAACAATCACAAATGAATCAGCAGTAGGAGCAAATGACGGAAGCATTGACATTACTTTTACAGGAGACAGCGTATTAAGCTACACTTGGAGCAACGGAGCAACGACAGAGGATATCTTCGGATTAGCAGGTGGAGAATACTTTTTAAACTTACAAACAGCGAGCGGATGTGCAGTAGGAAAATCATTCACAGTTGCAACACTTACTGATACAACAACGAATAGCGGAGACAATAACGAAGGAAATAGCTCTAATACTGGAGACGATAGTTCAAATAACAGTGGAACAGATACTACAACAACTTCAAATCCACTACCTCCACTTTACAACAATGACAACGCTTTGGGATTCATTGGTGCGGATAACACAATAGAAAATCAAACAGCCAATCAAACAGAATTAGAAGCTTTCGAAATGATTGTATATCCAAACCCAGCTGTAGATCATACAACAGTTAAATGGAATGGCAACGCAAAAGTTCTAAATGTTCTGAACGCCAATGGTCAAACAATTATGAGTGAAGAGCTTAATGAAATGATTCAAATAAATTTAACTGATCTTACAAGTGGAATGTATCAAATTCAAATAATCGATTTTCAAAATCAAATGCATACAGCAAAACTAATTGTTCAATAATTCGATTTAGATTTTACTTGATGAATCGGCTGTCTCAAAAGAGGCAGCCTTTTTTTTTGTAATAGGAGGGAGGTGTGATGATAAACCTCAATTTGAATGTATGCTTTGGAACTCTTTTTCTGCGTTCCCCAGAACTTTTTTAATTGCATTTTTAACGGCGGCGATTACCATACTAACTTGTTCATCGCTAAGGTTAAAGTATACGGGTAGTGAAATTTCAGAGGCATATTTTAAATAAGCTACGGGATAATCTTCGATGGAGTAGCCCAAAGATTTGTAGGCGGTTAAAAGCGGAAGAGGTTGGAAATGAACGTTAACTGCGACATCTTGTTCAAATATCTCTTGAATGATTGCATCTCGTTGTTCCTCAGAAACATCTGCAATTCGCAATAAATAGAGGTGATAACATGTTTCTCGATTCTTAGCTGAGTATTTAGGAGTAATAGCCCACTTCTCATTATTAAAAGCGTTATCATAAGCCTCAAATATTGATTTTCTTCGTGTTAAATTATCTCCGTAGCGTTCCAATTCAACTAAGCCAATTGCAGCTTGAATGTCGGTCATATTGCATTTGTAGCCGGGTTCTAGAACATCATACCTCCAAGCTCCTTTTTGCGTTTTTGCCAAAGCATCTTTTGACTGGCCATGTAATATTTTGATGCAGAATTCTTTATAGATTTCTTCGTGATCAAATCCTTCTGGTAGAT
Source organism: Flavobacteriales bacterium (assembly GCA_947497485.1). Taxonomy (GTDB): domain Bacteria; phylum Bacteroidota; class Bacteroidia; order Flavobacteriales_D; family Crocinitomicaceae; genus UBA952. Next base: position 60,790 of record CANMHB010000009.1, on the reverse strand, counting down.
TAAAGCAAACTGTACCACCTTCAGCTGTTGTTAAATTTTTAACAGCATGAAACGAGAAACAGGTAACATCAGCTAAAGCACCTGACTTTTTATTGTTATAGATTGCACCAAAACTATGCGCTGCATCCGCTGCGATAAGAATTCTTCCAAGTTTCTTCTGTTTTTCATTTTTCGGGATAAATTCCCCTTTAAATTCTTCAACCAACTTATAAATTGAGTCGTAATCGCATGGGAATCCAGAAATATCAACAGGCATAATAACTTTTGTTCGAGGAGTTATTGCTTCACGAATTTTTGAAATCGAGATATTAAAATCTTCCTCACCGATATCAACCATGATTGGTTTCGCTCCAGTATGAATCACAACATTTGCACTTGCGCAGTAGGTATAAACTGGAATTATTACCTCGTCTCCTTCGCCAATTCCCCACCAACGAAGCATCACCTCCATCCCTGCAGTCCAAGAATTTACAGCAACGGTTTTTTTACAACTACAATAATCTGAAATTTTCTGTTCAAACAATTTTGTTCTTGGACCAGTCGTTATCCAGCCACTTAATAGAGCGGCATTTACTTCATCTAACACACGTTGGTCAATGCGAGGAGGTGAAAAAGGAATCATATTAACAAAAGTAAGTAAAATGTTGAACTGTGATTTTACAGTTTTAATAACGACCATAGAAATTTTCAATGAACTTATTGAAAAATACAATAATCATTCGTCGCTTTAGGTGATAATTTTGACAAAACTAAATTTCATAATTATGAGAAAAATAATCTTTACAGCATGCTTACTAGGTAGCAGCATTATTCAGGCTCAAATTGAATCAAAAAATTCAGGTAAATGTCCTGTAATGCATGGTTCAAGCGCCTCAAATTCGAGTAATGATGACAGTTACAATCATATAAATAATTCAGAAAGTTCGAATAATGATAATCCACATAAAAATGGGACGAATAAATTTAGTTCTGGAACCACCAATAAGGAATGGTGGCCGAATCAATTGGATTTATCCGTGTTAAGACAAAATTCTAACAAATCGAACCCAATGGGTTCAAGTTTTGATTACAAGAAAGCATTTAACAGTTTGGATTATTTTGCATTGAAAGAGGATATTCGTAAAATTCTTACGCAGTCTCAAGAATGGTGGCCTGCGGATTTTGGTCATTATGGACCCTTTTTCATTCGTATGGCTTGGCATAGTGCTGGTACATATCGAACAGGTGATGGCAGGGGAGGATCAAGAGCTGGTCAACAACGTTTTGCTCCTTTGAATAGTTGGCCAGACAATGGAAACCTTGACAAGGCGAGAAGATTACTTTGGCCGATTAAAATGAAATATGGAAATAAAATTTCTTGGGCAGATTTAATGGTTTTAACGGGTAACGTTGCATTGGAAGACATGGGTTTTAAGACCTTTGGTTTTGCAGGAGGAAGAGAAGATGTTTGGGAGCCAGAATCTAATGTTTATTGGGGATCTGAAAAAAAGTGGCTCGAGGATAAACGCTATTCAGAAGGCAGAAAATTGGAAAATCCACTCGCGGCTGTTCAAATGGGATTAATTTATGTAAATCCGGAAGGTCCAAATGGAAAACCCGATTTCATGGCCGCAGCCAAAGATATTCGTGAAACGTTCGGTCGAATGGGAATGAATGATGAAGAAACAGTTGCTTTGATCGCTGGAGGACATACATTTGGAAAAGCCCATGGGGCAGGACCAGCTTCTCATGTTGGTGCTGAACCTGAATCCGCACCAATTGAAGAGCAAGGTTTTGGTTGGAAAAGTTCTTATGGAACTGGAAAAGGTAAAGATGCTATCACCTCAGGACTTGAAGTAACCTGGACTTCTACTCCAACAAAATGGGGACATGGTTTCTTTAAAATCCTATACGGCAACGAATGGGAATTGACCAAAAGTCCAGCAGGTGCCAATCAATGGATTGCAAAAAATGCTGAAGCAAAAATTCCAGATGCATTCGACCCGAATCTGAAGCACAAACCAACTATGTTAACTACAGATTTGTCGTTGCGTTATGATAGTATTTATGGGCCAATTTCTAAGCGATTTTTGGATAACCCAGATCAGTTTGCGGAAGCTTTTGCTCGCGCTTGGTTTAAATTGACACACCGTGATATGGGTCCAAATTCAACTTATCTTGGACCAGAAAAACCAAATGAATCATTAATTTGGCAAGATCCAATTCCTGTTTTGAATCATCCTGTAGTTGATGAAAAAGATATTACTACTCTTAAAGTCCAACTATTAAATTCCGGTTTATCAATTTCGGAGCTAGTAACCACTGCATGGGCCTCTGCATCAACATTTCGTGGTTCAGATAGACGAGGAGGAGCAAATGGAGCAAGAATTCGTTTACAGCCTCAGAGAAACTGGGAGGTAAACAATCCGCAACAGTTAAACCGTGTTTTAACAATATTGGAAAAAATTCAATCAGATTTCAATTCAAAAGCTAAAAACGGAAAGAAAATATCGATGGCCGACCTTATTGTATTGGGTGGTTGTGCTGCAATAGAGAAAGCCGCCAAAAATGCTGGAATTGAAGCTAAAGTTACATTTATTCCCGGAAGAATGGATGCATTGCAGGAGCAGACAGACATCAAAGGAATGTCAGTATTAGAACCAATGGCTGATGGATTTAGAAATTACCAGAAAAAAGAATATACACTTTCCACGGAAGAACTTTTGGTCGACAAAGCGCAACTATTGACATTAACTGCACCTGAAATGACAGTTTTAGTTGGAGGAATGCGTGCATTGAATGCCAATTTTGATCAGTCGAATAAAGGAATTCTATTATATGAAAAAGAAAAGTTGTCGAATGAATTTTTTGTAAATCTCTTGGATATGAATACTGAATGGAAAGCAACAGATAATTCAAATTTATTTTTTGAAGGAAGGGATCGTATTACGGGTAACATAAAATGGACTGCAACTCGAGCCGATTTAATTTTTGGTTCAAATTCCGAACTAAGAGCTCTAGCTGAAGTTTATGCAAGCAGCGATGCTAAAGAAAAAATGGTTAAAGACTTCGTAGATGCTTGGACAAAAGTTATGAATCTTGATCGTTTCGAATTGAAATAGTTGAAATTTATAAATTTCAAAGGTGGGGAGTTTCTTAGGATATTCCCCATTTTTTATGGACTTTCACAATCTTAAAGAAGTGTATTTTTATTTTCTAACATTAGAATTAGTTAAAGTTGATGATGTCTCCAGCGTTTAATGCTTCAATAAAGCCATCGCGCATTTTTTCCAGCTTTACCTTTGCTTTAACATCTCCTTTTTTTGCACTATCCTTTAATTTATAATAGGTGTGAAGAGATTGACCAAAAAGATCTTGTTCTAATTTACCTTTGATGTCTAAAATTTTAGCGTTCACTCCTAAAAGATAATGCTCGATATCTCCGAGTCTTTGTAGTTCATCTGGAGATAAATCTTTTTTCTTTAAAAGAGTATGATAATGCGGTAATAGTTGATTTAGAAGGGTAACAAACCGCTCTAACTCTTTATCTAATTCTCTTTTATTTTCTTTATAGTCCTCCAAAATGAATGAAATTCTGATTAAAGGTAAAATAAAATTTGAAGTAGATTCTTCTCCAAACAAATTTTAACAATTCTCTATTATTTTAACTCAATGTGATTTGGGAAAATTGAAATTTTTTTCCAACGAAATAACTTTCCGATAGCCTGCTTAAATGTTTTTTTGCTCATCCCTAAATGTTTTCTAATTTCTTCAGGATCTGATTTATCAGAAAACTCTAATCGTGGATTCGATTTCAATAGCGCATATATTTTCTCAGTTGCTTGATCGTATTTTTCAAAGGAGGTGGGTTCCAAGGAGATATCCAGTTTCCCGTCGGTTCGAACTGTTCGCACGTATCCTTTTAACCTTTCACCACGTGAAATGCTTTTTGTCAATTCATTTTGAAAAATCAACCCTGCATATCGGTTATTTACAATTACATTTCTACCAAGTTTGGTTGGCTCACAAATTAATAAATCAACTTCCTTATTGGCAATGTCCTCTATACATGGTTCCAATAGCTTGTTGACGCGCATACTTCCAAAAAGCCTGTCAGTAGCATTGTCATAACGCAAAGTAAAAAGGTAAATTTCTCCTTCTTCAAGCTTATGGGTTTGTTCTCCATAGGGAACCATCAAGTCTTTATCTAAACCCCAGTCGACGAAGGTGCCAAAAGGGTTGTTGTGAATTACTTTCAGATAGGTAAAATCTCCGAGTAAAATGTGCGGAATTTCGGTTGTAGCAACAATTCGATTTTCAGAGTCTTTGAACACAAAAACGGAAACTTCTGCACCTTCAATGTGCTCGGGAAGTAAGTACTTTTTGGGTAAAAGAACTTCGTTCCCTTGTAAATCAAAAAGATAGGCTCCAGGGGCGGTAAGACGAGCAATTGTCAGGCGATTAATTCTTCCTAATTGCATCAGTCGAATTTTTTGCGTTTTTTGCTTTTATATTTTCCTGTTGTTACCGATAGACCTGAAGGATTACGACGATCTCTGCGACTTTTCTTTTTAACTTTTGGCATTAATAATTCTTCTTTTTCTTGTGCAATGCGTTGAGCCTCACTTTCAGGTGTTCGTGCCACATGTTTTGCATCGGTGGAATTATTCTCATCTGTTGGGTCAATCCATGAATTATTTAGCTTATGCTTTTCAATTTTTCCAGTTTTCTCATTTACCGCATAAAATTCCCTCTTGTCATTATTGTCGTCGCTATTCAGAGCAATAACATCCTCATTAAGTACCCATAATTCATCTGCGTAGTTGTAGGAGTCATACGACATATCTGGAACGTAATAGGATGTAATTCCCGCCAAAGATTGAGATTCAGGAGATAAATGATCAAACACAATTCGTTCTCGTTTATCCTCAAAATTTAATGCCATAACGGATTTTTCAGAATACTCAAAAATTACGCGTTTCGATACCTTGCTCTTTCCTTTGAAAACGGGACTTCCCAATTTTAAACCATTGCCATTAAGCACGAGTACATCGATAAATTTGAAATTGCTTCCAGTTGTAGCACCATCCCAACCCAAAAGTAGATACTCAGTTTTGTTATTTCTTTCGAATGGAACAATCTTATAATAAAGACAACCATACCAATCTTTCGGATCTATAGTACCTTCCGGTTTTGGAGAATACGGATCTAAATTGTCAACTAGTTCCGTAATTTTCACTTTTTCCTTGTCTTCGTCCCAGCGCATTACAAAAGCACAGAAAGAGTATGACATATCCGTATATTCTAAATTCCAATTGATTATTCTTACAAGTTGATCCGGACTATCGAGAACAGCAACGGTTTTTAAATGTTTGAATTGATATTTAAACACCCCATCTAGTTTCAAAAAAGCTTCCATCTCTTTTTTAAAGATTCGATTTTGTTTTTCGATTTCTGCATCTGTTTTAGCTGCTCTTAAATCAAGAAGGGTCCGATTTAAAACAATTTCTTTTTCCTCAAGTTCAGATTGACCATAAGTCAAAAAGCTGTTAAGAAAAAACAAAAACAGAATATGAACTAAATACTTCATGTTTGATTTAACGCAATTAAATGCGATTAGTTACTTGCTAAATATGCTTTAATTGTGAAATTGTTTCCACGGGGTTTTCCGAACCGAAAACAAAACTTCCAGCAACTAATGCTTGAACACCTGCATTTTTTAATAAAAGTCCTGTTTCCAGATTAACACCGCCATCCACTTCTATGATCGCTTTCGAATTTTTTTGGGAAATCAAATTTGCCAATTTTGAAACTTTTTGAACACTTGAAGGGATAAATTTTTGTCCGCCGAAACCAGGGTTAACAGACATAATTAAAACCAAATCTAAATCCGAAATAACTTCCTCAAGAAGTTGAACAGGTGTATGCGGATTTAAAGCAACCCCTGCTTGCATTCCTGACTCCTTTATTGCATGAATTGTCCGATGCAAATGAGTACAAGCTTCATAATGAACAGTAAGGATATCGGCTCCATATTTCTTAAAGTCTAAAATATAATTGTCTGGATTTTGAATCATTAAATGAACATCCAAAACCTTGTTTGTATGTTTTCTGATTACATCCAGAACAGGAAAACCAAAAGAAATATTCGGTACAAAAACGCCATCCATTACATCAATATGAATCCATTGTGCATCGGAAGAATGAAGCATTTTAACATCGCGTTCAATGTTGCCAAAGTCACAGGAAAGAACTGAAGGAGAAACAATCATTTTGATTTTTTTTCAAAGTTAGAGATTTATTTTTTCCCTTTTAGAATTTTCACAAGTTCCTCTTCCCTGCGATAAAGGTCAAGGTGAAAAATGAGGTTTTCTTTTTCTGCAGCCACTGTTTCGTAAACCACGTAAATGGGTATTTGCTCTATCAAAGGAATGGGCAAATTATCTGGTTTTGCAAGAAGGCTATCCAACGTATCGGCACGAAATGGATTGGCTTTACGGGGAATGCTGTCAAAGGTTAAAATTGATTTCGCTAACTCTATGGGCTTGTCGCATCGCATGCATCCATGTGAGTAACTTCTAAAAACTGTATTAAAAAGATTTTTATTTGGCGTGTCATGCACATAAACACTATATGAATTGTGAAATTCAAATTTAATTACCCCTAGGCTATTGTGTGCGCCTGGTTGCTGAATAACCGTGTATGGCATCGAACTGCGACCACTCCAATTTACTGTTGAAGGATCAACTTCTTGATCTTCTCCTTTGTATATCTTGTAATGATTTTTAGCCAAATACCCTCTGTTTCTTCTGACCGCAGGCAAAATTTCATTGTTCGCGATGGAAGATGGTACTTTCCAATAGGGATTAACGATAATTTTCGAGATTTTAGACTCCAATTGAGGTGTTTGATTTTGTTGTTTTCCAACGATAATTCGGTGAATATTTCTCAGCGTATCATCCGCGTAGAAGTATAATTTGAATTCGGGAATATTAACCCGAACGAATTTTTTAGGTTTTTTCTCAGCGGACCGAAATCGATCAAGAGACAAAGCTGCTCGCAAAAGTTTTTCATAGGTGCTTTCATTGAGCGCATATATCGTATTTGTATTTAATCTACGATCACCGGATAAGCCATTCTCTATTTGAAAAAGTTTGAGTTGTTCTAAAATAGCTAAACTATCTGATTTTTCGGTTATCCAACCCTTTGACAAAAGCGATTTTCGAGCCCCTTCAAAAATCTTTTCTGGTTTGGATTTTTCAGAAATGTTGAATTCACAAGTATCAATTTTGTGATTGGTAGCATAGTTGAAAATATTAGATGCTAAAAATCGATAATTCGTATCAGCTGGTCCTTGGGATAAGAAAATTCGAGAGAAAGTTGAATCTTTGGATTTTTCTAAAAGTTTTACGAATTCTAAATTTGATGGAATCTCATCTTTCAGTTTTTTATTTTCAAAATCAAAAAAACCAACATTTAAATCTGAAATCATTCGACCGAAATTATACATCAAAACAACTTCTTTTTCCAATGGATGAAGCTTTTTAGTTTTGTACTGATGGATACGGATTTTTGGAATTCCGTAAGCAATGCTTCGATCCATTTCGACTTGCATTTCGGAACCTGATTCATTCAATGTTGAGTCATTGGAAAACAAACGTTTCAAATCATTTTGTAGGTAAAAAGTTCGTATCCAGGTGATTTCATTTTCCTTAAAACCAAGTGATTTAAGATAATCGGCTTCAATTATTTTTGCTAGTTTTTCTTTTTCGGTTAAGGATTTATCTTTTAAGAATGCGTTTTTTGCTTTTGTAGATTTCGTCGAACAACTCGCAAAAAACAAAATCATAAAAAAAAGATATATTACACTTTTCAAAATCTGAAACTTTTTAACTTTAGCACTTTATCTATCGAATTTAATCATTTTTCGACGCATGAGTTTAATATTCTTGATTTTGATTTTAACAATTGCTATCTCATGGCAAGCAAATCAGAATTTTGAAATGAAAGAAAAAATGTTGTTTATTCCCTATTTAGTTAAACAGGACAGGCAATATTATCGATTTGTTTCGCATATTCTAATACATTCGGATATTATGCATTTAGCTTTCAATATGATTTCGCTTTTCTCCCTAGGTGAAATTTTTGAAAGGCAATTACGAACTGAATATGGGGATTTTCAAGGCATATTGCATTTTTGTATCATCTATTTTATTGGAGGAATTTTTGCGGGATTAATTGTTTATTTTAAAAATCAAGATAATCCTTCTTATCGAAGTTTGGGTGCGTCGGGTGCGGTTTCGGCTATAATTTTTGCTTGTATTATTTGGAATCCTACAATGAGCCTGATGCTAATGTTCATTCCTATTCCTATTCCAGCATTTCTTTTCGGACCAATTTATTTATTGATTGAATATTTTGCAATGCGAAGAGGTGGAACCGGAATTGCCCATGATGCACATATTGGAGGTGCAATTTTTGGAATTATTTATTGCCTCTTATTAAATTTGGATAAAGGAAAACAGTTTATAGATTTGATTTTTTAAAAATGGCAGTTTTATACGTAAATAATAACGGTACAATTTTACCAAATGACTCCCCAACAATTCATCCAGGGAACAGAGGACATTTATATGGTGATGGTGTTTTTGAAAGCATCCGAATTATGGGTGGACAACCGTTAAATCTGGAAAATCACATAAAACGTATGTTGGATGGAGCGAAAGTCATTAAGATGCGCACTCCTTCCTATTATACAACTGAGTTTTTTCGGGATAAAATAACGGAGTTGATTAAAAAATCTGAGATCGAGGAGGGAGGGAGATGTCGAATGTCCCTTGACCGAGTTACAGGCGGAGCTTATTTACCAGACTCCAACGAATCTTCGTTTTATATTGAAGTTTATCCTTATGAAGTCAATCATTTCGAATTGAATGCAAAAGGATTGGAGGTTGATATTTATCAAGACATCAAACTTCAAAAGAATTTCCTTTCGAATTATAAAACCAAGGCAGGCCTCACCTACGTAATGGCGGCGCTTTCAGCCAAGGAAAAGGGATTAGACGATGTTTTTTTGAGTAATGATCGTGGCAATATTTTAGAAACTTCCAGTTGCAATGTTTTTGTTGTGAGTAATGGCGTGCTTTACACACCAGGATTAGATGAAGGCTGTTTGGCCGGAACCATGCGAATGCAAATTATCAATTTGGCAATAAGTCACGGAATCAAAGTTTATGAATGTGCGATTCTTCCTCAAAACTTACTGGCAGCCGATGAGATTTTTATCACCAATGCCATACGCGGAATCAACTGGATTGGCGGTTACCGCACCAAGCGCTTTTTTAACAATATGTCACGAAAATTGATTGTTTTGTTGAATGAGTATTGGGAGAAGGAATTGGGGTTGTAAGGGGTTTGAGACAACGGTATTCGATTTAGTCTTTAGTTCCTCCATTACTTTTATTCTTACTTGTAATGGTTTTTTAACGTTTCGATCATTTCTTCTTGGTGTTTTTTGATGTTTTCAATTCCCCAATAATCTATATCATTTGAGGAATATATTAGTGCTAGTTTTAATGAATCATACGTTAATTTATGATCGAAATCAACTTTCTTCTTCTTAACATCTTGATTATTGTATGACGAATTTTCTCCTACAGAAAGCAATCCTAAATTACCAAAGCTGTTAAGCCAATCGAACTCAGAGTCGGTTAATTGGCTCCCAAATTCATGGATTTGTGGAAAAACGTGCTCTATGGAATTCTTAGAGGTTATTCGGAAATGTTTTACTTTAAAGTCGTTTTTGTCCCATTTTTTCCAAAGTAAATATTCTAATTTGTAGAACCAATAATGATTAAAACCGGTTCCATTGGGTTCTAATAAAATATTTAAAACTTTTAACTCAATTTTTTCATTTCGTTTCTCTCGCGTCATCAGCTCCAAAGAAATTTCTTTTTTATCTCCCGGCAACATTAAATTGTCAATTTTTTCTAATTCTTCAAGTATCAGTTTTTCGTTATGATTTTCTGTTTCGAGTAAGAAATAAAGAAAGGGTGTCAACCAGTATTGTTGTGTAAATCCACCTGTGAAATACAAAACAGATTGAAGCATTTGAAGAGGTGAATAAGGTAAATTAGTCCTCGAAAAATAGTTTTTCTCGTTACTTCTGCTTGTCGATATATCTGTCAATAGTAACTTTTCATCATTGTCATTATCTTCTTCAAATCGCCATTTAACAACGTGTTTGTCGAATGTGTAACGAACCTTCCATAATAATTCAAAAAAGTACCCAGTTTCTTCAGAAGTTCGAAATGTATCAAGTTTTATTGTTGAGAGTAAATTTTTGGAATCTATGTTATGTTCAAATTTATCGCGATCTTTTTGTAAGTTGAATATTCGGTAGGTGTGTAATAACAAAATATTAAAGGAGATTATGGAACGGCATTTAGAACTTTTGTCTAAGCTTGTTGAATCAATTTTGACAACAATTTCTTGCTCGTTTACAATTTCAGATATTGTTTTTGCATGAGCATTTTTTTCAGATAATTTTGATTCGTCATTTATTCCAAAATAAGCTTCATCGAAAAATTTAAAATCTATTGGTTTGATGGTTGATCTTTCAATATTAAAAACGTCAGCAACATTTTTTTCAAAATAGTTGCTCATGTCTTCACAGGCTTCCCAAATTTTTGAATATTTAATTCGTGAACCTTTATTCAGCTTTTCAAGTAATCGAGCTTTTAAAATATCAGATTGTTGAAGTTGTATGCCTGATGTCCCTAATGCAGTAAACAAAGAATTCAAATCTGTATTTTTTGGAGCGACATTAAAAACAAATTGTACGTTTCTGTAGATGTAATTTCCAAAATCCGTGCGCTGATTATCCTTGATTTCCGATGTTATAAAGTGTTTTATTGTTTCAACAGCTTTAGAGATATATTTTAAAAACTCCTTTCCACTAACATCTGAATATTTCAAGTATGAACTATTGTCTAGTAATCCTTTTAAGTAATGCGCGACTTCGATTCGAATGTCAAAATCAAAACGAATATCTTTTGGTCTATTGGGATAAGATATTTCCAAATAGTCTGTTATTTCCGTTTCGATATTTAATATCTTGAAAGCGTAAGCAATCAGCCAAAATGTAGTAAAACGTTGTTGCCCATCTATCAATTCAAATTGATTTTCTCGAAGTTCATTTGATGACCTAATTACATAAGTGTTCCCTATAAAGTAATTTACATTTTCAGAATTTCTGATTTTAAACGTATTAAATAGGTCACCTAATAACTTTTTAATTTCTTCATCATCCCAAACATAAGCTCGTTGATAAACAGGAATAATAAACTCATAGTTGTCTTGAACGATATCTTTAATCGTTTTTTTGTAAGTTTCAAATTTCATCTCTGTACTTTCTTACAATTTCCTCAAATTTAATTTTAAGCATTTCATCAAAATTCTCTTCATTTGGATTATTTAATGAAAAAAAATCACAACACTTATTAAAAAATCTTTGCTTTACTTGACTTCCATTAATTTTAATTTCGGTAGTTCTATACGTTTTCAAATAAGAAATGATTTCCTCATAGTTGTAAGCATGAAGTATGCGTTCTATAATTTTTGTGTTATCAATATGATTTCTTACAGTTGGCTCATAAATGCGGCTTTGTTCGTTTAATCGTAAACTAAAAATGTGTCTGAATATCCAAAGTGAAAATTCTAAAAGATTGTTTTTACCGAACACATCGGCAAAGCATATAAGACATAATTGATAAAAACTTCTCAAATCCACAGTTCCATCAATTTGATCAATCATTACATTGTTAAAATTTGAATAGAAGTCCTTTCTATCTTTTGTTTCAAAAATTTCGTTATAATAGTTAGTAAAACTCATTAGATAATTGATGTAATTTTTTCCTTCGTTTAAAGGTTGTCTAATTGAGTATTTCGCTGAAATAATGCGATGTGTGTTCTCTTCAATTTCAACTAAGGAGAAACCTACATCTTTCTTTTCTCTACCAATATTTTCTGCAAATTCTTCGGTTAAGACAACTTTCCAGTTTTCTATACTTGCAAATTTATCTGGTATATTGTTTGGCTTTATATAATTAATCCGACGAGCCTTTACTAAAAGTTTATTTACTGCTTCTAAATTCTTTTGTTTTTCCTCCCAGTTATAAGCGAATTTATTTCGATCTGAAAACTTTGTTATGCTTCTAAGGTGGTGTGCCTTTAATATATCCGTACCAGAAAGACGTTTACCACCAGTATTTAATGTTTCAAAGAAACTATATGCTAAATCTTCATTGTCAACAACTACAATAGTTACATTAATGTTGTCCAATTCAAAGACTTCAAAGTCGTTGGTTGAATAATAATTATAATTATCCTTGATATTTTTCAATGAAATAGGGTGGTTGTATTTTATACCAAAATCAGACTTTGAATGGATTAGTGATAATATTTGCAAACTCGTAAGACGTTGTTGACCGTCTATAATTTCCAATTCATTTTTAGAGTTTTGATAAAATACAATACTTCCTAAGTAGAACAAGGGCTTTTCGTCGGTTCTGTTATGATGTTGTTTGATTTGTGCTAAAAGTTTGTTTATTTCGTTTGGTGTCCATACATAGGGTCTTTGATATTCAGGTATAACAAGTGCGTGTTGTTTCTCAAACAATTCTTTCAACGTAAGACTTTCTATAATGATCTCCTCCATTTCTAATTTTATAATATTGCGAATATCGGTATTAAGTGAGCTATTATGAGTTGCTTTATAGTTTTTAGTTGCAGTCTAACTTTTATTTTGTTAAAACCATATTAAAGAGATAATTTGGATTTACGGTTGATTTTTGTTTTTATGTTAATTCTTATAGGGTATCTACTTATGTGAAAAACGTTCAATCTAAGAAAATTAATTTCATATTACAAATTATAAAAAAGAGAAGTCTACTCCTCGATTTTGATTTGAGGATTTTTTAAGTTTTAATGTTGTTAACTTTTGGTTTCAATATTCCCAAACAAAAGTTAATGGTTGACAATCATTCACTAGCGTGTTTTTTAACCTGACATCAAAAAGCTGATAACCAAAAAGTGATTCTACCTGTCGCATTCTCACTTGAATACTGATGTTGGCATTTTTATATTGCCAGATTGCAAATTCACCATCTCGATCTGAAGGCGTCAATTTATAAGTGGTGCTATCTATACATAGAGGATTTTTCTGTGGAAAATAACTGAATAACATTTCGGATTCATGAATCGAAGAATAATCCATCAATTCTTCATTCCAACATAAACCTAATTTCCAACATTTCTCTGAATTTGTTTCGCATGCATCATGCAGATTATAATAAGGTGCTGGGACTTGACTTAAAGCTTTAATTACTTGAAAAGCCATTATTAAAATGATTGTTAACTTTTTCATTTTGTTATTTTTTAAATTTCGTTCTAACTCTTATGGATTTTCAGATTACTCCCTGTTTTTAGAGTGGTTTTCTTGTCTCCACTTTTTTTGTCACTTTAGGTGGTCAGCCTGTATTGAACCGCTATGTTGTTTTAAACTTGCCCATAACTTACTTATAACCCTCATAAATTTTCTGAAACACAACATACAATTGTTCGCTATGCCTCATTGATGAAGGTTTTATAAAAATAGAAAAACTTTTTATAAATCATCAAATGGGGAACGAATTTGTTGTAAATTCCGTGTACTCACGTGTGTATAAATTTCCGTCGTCCTAGAACTTGAGTGACCTAATAATTCTTGAATGTAGCGTAAATCTGTGCCATTTTCCAGCAAGTGTGTGGCATAACTATGGCGCAACCAATGTAAACTTACTTTCTTTGAAATTTTAGCTTTATTCAAGCTTTGTTTTAAAACATTTTCTAGACTTTTTTCAGAATAGCGTGTATTTGGAAATTGACCTTCAAACAACCACGTTTTTGGTTTGTAAGCTTTGTAATATTCACGAAGCATTTCAATGATTTTAATACTAATTGTTACCTTGCGATCCTTTTTGCTCGATGATCTGACTCAAAGACTAGGAAAAATATTCTTAGCATTTAATCTAAGTTTCGAAAGCAATAGTAATTCGAGTTAACTCTAATTATCTAAACGATCCAATAATTACCTTGTGGATTCATATGACTGCCTGCAAATTTAAAATTTATAGATAAAGAATCTTTCAATGGTTTCGAATGTAAGTGATCTTCCATAATAATTACATCTTTTGATTTTAAAGTAAATTTCAATCTTAAGAATTCAATAAAATCAAGATAAATATCTAGTGATAAATTTGAAGAATTAAAAATAATAATTTTCTTAAAGTCGTTTATTACAGAAATTAATAAATAACAAATAGTCTTATTATTCAATTTAATCGAATAAAAAATAGGAGGTGGAATCAAGTAAGTGAAATGAATAAAAATTGAATCGTAAAATTGTTTCTTAAATAGGCTTTCTTTTTCATTGTCAAGAACTTGAATATTAAAGGAAATTTTCTTTGATATATTAGTTTTAGCTAAACCCTTTACAACTTCTACATTTGGCAAAAAATTAAAAGAATATGATTCTAATTCAAAATAAAATGATTTTCTTGCCAATAACAGATAAAAGTTCTCTTTAACAAGTTTAAGATGAAGTATTATTTTGTTATTTACTAATGCTGGCATGCAATATTCGTAAACATAGCCTGTTTTAATGTCAAATCTAATGGCATTTATATTCGATGAGTCACAATAGGTTCTTAATACATCAATTCCTTTATTGAATAAGTAATGGTGAAAAGCATACCATGACAAAACGAAAACTCTGGGATACTTATTTTTTTGGATCCATCCGATTCCATGCAAACTGTATGTTAGATCCATTTCGGGAACAACTCTTAGCAATCCATATGAATGTCCTTTTTCGTCAATTGAAAAATACCAAATAGTCCAATCCAATTGCATAGTATCAGCCAGATCATTAACATTCAGGCAGTCTCGTCCTAGTACTTTGAACAATTCTTCTAAAGGTGCAGATTCCCAAATTAAATGAATGTCATCTTTGCGTACTTTTTTGAATAAAAAATTATTTCTATTACATTTTATAATGTCAGGAAGTTCTTTCATTATTCATTTTTTCTAACCAATTCGCAATAGATTTTGATATTTTAAATCCTGTTAAATCCTCTATCCATAACCATTGACCATTTGGATTACATTCAAGAAAAACAAATTCATTTTCAGGTGTTAATATAAAATCAAATGCTCCAAAAGGAATCTTAAGGTAATTTAAGTATTGAATAAGTTGGTTTTTGAATTTATTTGAAATTTCTGCTTTTTCATGTCGTACTGAATTGAAATGAGCGGTACGCCAGTCAATTTTACTGTCTTCATTTTCCTGAGAATAAATAACGCATGGGAACACTTCATCTCCTATTACGGTTATGCGCCATTCATTATTTTTTTCGATATAAGCTTGAAGATAGTTGTATGTCGCACCAATTTCATTGTCGGACTTTGCAATAATTTCATCAGAGTTTACTAAAGATGTAAAATATGGAGTCCATTGACCATCAATTTCCGAACCTTTTTCTCCTAATGGTTTTATTGCTAAAACTTTATGCTGATTGGAAAATTGCCTAATTTTTTTTGGATCTTTAGAAATTAAAGTTGGGGGAATTTTCCATCCAACTTTATTAGCGGTATTTAATTGAACAACCCTCGAAGACGCATACTTATCAAGATGAGGATGCCCCAACCATTGTTTATTATAATTACTATATAATAAATGAAAAAAACTAGACCAAGCCTCACTTATTAAAACTTTATTGAAAGGTGAAGAAATATTTATTTTGGGCTGTTCAGGACGTCGGTAGTAAATAGTTGATACTTCTTCTATATTTAGTGATCTGCCGATTGGGTTTATCAATTTACTCGAATTTATATTTTCATCCGTAAAGAATTCTAAACTAAATTCATTTAGCAGTTCATCGGTGTTAAATCTAAAAATGGAATCTTTGTTAATAATTTCATTAATTACAGCATCAGAATGCGGATCTATTATATTTGAAACTATTAGAATTTTACCCAAAATTAAACAGAAATTACCTCAGACCAAATTTTAATCGACTCGATATGACTGATTACAGATTTTTTAATTTTTAAGTATAAATCTATCGAAACACCTAGCTTTTCCCTAACTAAATTAATTTTAAACTCTTCATTATCCGAAAAACCATTCGATAAATAGGCAATAGCACACAAATCTCTCAATAAGTATGGCGCTCCAACTTCAATCAATATTGAGGATAAAGAAATTGTATCCAATGAAAAATTTTTATTATTCTTTGCTTCTTCAAATATTTTTAAATCCCATTCATTATTCTCGACCAACAATCTTATTGATTGAGCCTCTTTAGAATCTAATTCATCGCAAGCGGCAATTGAAAAGAGAATGCTTACATAAGCAAGAGCATCTTCACGAGTTGCATCAACAATAGGATAATTTTTAAAAAAGTTACTCATAATTTAAATTAATTAACATCAATCATGATCATCCATTACCCGATCAGCTTCATTTTTTACTTGAGTGCCATTTGTTGAGCGAAGTGAAGCCGTATTATAAGATCCCATTTGTAATTCTGATGTTTGTTTTATTGGATCGTAATAAACGTTATTTTTGTCCTCCATTTCAATAAATTCCTTGGGCATGGTTCTATTTTTAGAAAATGTATGAATTAATGGTTCCATCAATATTTTAAAATTATAATTAATTTAATTTTTTGTCAAGACGTAAATAAAAATATCTTTAAATCTGAAATTCTAGTTTAAAAAAATCTAATTTACAAAGCAAAAATATAAATATTCGTTTAATTAACTTTATTATACTTTTGTTTTTTTAACTAAAGCGTTCCTCGCTTTTCTTGCTCTCTTTCTATGGATTCGAAGAGCGCCTTGAAGTTTCCGGCACCAAAGCCTTTGGCTCCCATTCGCTGAATGATTTCAAAGAAAAGGGTAGGGCGGTCTTCAACTGGCTTGGTGAATATTTGAAGTAAATAACCTTCTTCGTCAGCATCTACTAAAATGGCTAGTGACATCAATTCGTTGATATCCTCTTTCATCATACTCATGTGTTCTCCAAGACGTCCTGGAATTTCGTCGTAGTATGTTTTTGGAGGAGCAGAAAGGAACTCAACGCCACGTGCTCTTAGTTGTTTAACCGTTTCAATGATATTGTCTGTTGCAACGGCGATATGCTGAGCTCCCGGTCCTTCGTAGAAGTCCAAATATTCTTCAATTTGAGAACGTTTCTTGCCTTCAGCCGGTTCGTTGATTGGGAATTTAATTCTTCCGTTTCCATTGGACATTACTTTCGACATCAAGGCAGAATATTCTGTATGAATTTGTTTGTCGTCAAAAGACAAGAAGTTAACGAATCCCATCACATCTTCGTACCATTTTACCCACGTGTCCATTTCTCCCCATCCCACATTTCCTACCATGTGGTCGATGAATTTTAAACCTGTCGGAGCAGGATTGTAATCAGATTCCCAATTTTGGAAACCTGGTAAAAATGGTCCGTTGTAATTTTTGCGCTCAACAAACATGTGAACGGTTTCTCCATAGGTGTAAATTCCAGCGCGAACCACTTCGCCGTTTTCATCTTTTTCTACTGTCGGTTCCATGAAAGATTTTGCTCCACGTTTTGTGGTTTCCTCCCACGATTTTTTCGCATCATCAACCCATAGCGCAATAACTTTAACACCGTCACCATGTTTTTTAACATGCTCTCCAATTGGAGAATCACTTTTCAAAGCGGTAGTTAAAACCAAGCGAATTTTATCTTGTTTCAAAACGTACGAAACACGATCCTTCAAACCTGTTTCCAAACCTGCATATGCGTGTGATTGAAATCCGAATGCTGTTTTGTAAAAATGCGCGGATTGTTTCGCATTTCCAACATAAAATTCAACGTAATCTGTTCCTAAAAGTGGAAGGAAATCTTCGGCACCTTCAAATATTTTCTCAAGTCCGTATTCAACATTTGAGACTGATTTTTTTATTTCTTCTGACATTTTTTAATTTTTTTAAAGATTTATTAATGTAACCACGACTTATCGTAGTCCGCTACTTCAATACCAAGTGCTTGCTTGGTTAATTTCAATGGTTTAAATGTGTCTACCATTACGGCAAGTTCATCAGTATCTTTTTTACCAATACTTCGCTCATAGGCTCCCGGGTGAGGACCATGTGGAATTCCGGCGGGGTGAAGTGTAATTTGACCTTTATCAATATTGTTTCGGCTCATGAAATCACCTTCAACGTAATACAATACCTCGTCTGAATCGATATTGCTGTGATTGTATGGAGCAGGAATCGAATCCGGATGATAATCATATAATCTCGGAACGAAAGAGCAAATTACAAATGCACTTGTTTCAAATGTCTGATGAATAGGAGGTGGCTGATGAACTCGGCCTGTTATCGGTTCGAAATCATGAATGGAGAAAGCATACGGATAATTAAATCCATCCCAACCAATAACGTTGAATGGATGATGTGCATAAACGTATTCGTATAATTCGTCTTGCTTTTTGATTTTAATTAAAAAATCACCTTCTACATCATGCGTCTCTAATTCATGCGGTGGTCTAATGTCTCTTTCACAAAAAGGCGAATGCTCGAGTAATTGACCGAACCAATTCCGGTATCTTTTTGGCGTGTAAATCGGATGAAAAGATTGAACAATGAATAAACGATTATCCTCTGAATTAAATTCCATTTGATAAATCATTCCGCGTGGAACGACCAAATAGTCTCCGTAAGAAAAGTCAATATTTCCTAACTGGGTTTTAAGTTTACCCGAACCTTTGTGAATAAAAATTACTTCATCAGCGTCTGCATTCTTGTAGAAATAATCGTTCATAGATTTTCTAGGTGAAGCCAATTCGATGTAACAGTCATTATTCACTAGTACAGGAGTTCTACTTTCTAAATAGTCATCTTTTGGAATCACATTGAATCCTTGTAAGGATCGCATCCGCATGTTTTTTTCAAGCGCAATTTCCGGTGCGATGTTCTTTTGACCTAAAATTTCCTTGACAACCGTTGGCGGTTGAATGTGATAAAGCAGGCTCGACATACCATCAAAACCAATGGTTCCAAATAATTGCTCATGATATAAAGCACCATTTGCTTGTCTGAAAACTGTATGTCGTTTGTGAGGAATTTCCCCTAGTTTATGGTAAAAAGGCATATTATTTTGAATTTAAAATTTAAAGACCACTATTGAATTGAAAGAGAAAGTCACTCAGGATTTCGCTTGGTTATTTGCTTCAATAAGAGTTTTAAATTATACCAATACATTTTGAATACAAATTTATGACAATGGTTTTACTAAAATAAATGATTTTAATCATCTTTCATATTTTTATTGCGAAATTTTTAATAATTCACAAGTCAGTGAGACTATAATTTTAAATTTGTCTTTTACATTTTAAGATTCATGGCGAATATTTTAGTTATTGGTGCCGGTGGGCAAATCGGAACGGAGCTAGTCTTGGCTCTTAGAAAAAAACATGGTGAACAACAAGTAGTGGCAGCCGATATTAAGAATGAATGTCCTCCACTATTGGTTGGTGGGCCATACGTTCAAATGGATGTATTAAACAGAGATTCGGTAAGAAATTACATTATTTATAAAGGCTTTGATGAAGTTTATTTACTAGCAGCTTTGCTTTCTGCCACAGCTGAAAAAAATCCTGATTTTGCCTGGAAATTAAATATGGAAGGTCTTTTTACGATTCTAGACCTCGCCAAAGAAGGACATATAAAGAAGATTTTCTGGCCAAGTTCAATCGCTGTTTTTGGACCAACTACACCTGCAGATATGACTCCTCAAACAACGGTTATGGAGCCAACAACGGTTTATGGAATTTCGAAACAAGCAGGTGAAAGGTGGTGCGAATACTATTACAATAAGTTTGGAGTAGACGTAAGAAGCATTCGTTATCCAGGATTAATCTCTTACAAATCATTGCCAGGTGGAGGAACTACAGATTACGCAGTTGATATCTTTTACAAAGCTAAATCCGAAGGTAAGTACACGTGTTTTCTCAATTCAGACACAGGGCTTCCAATGATGTTCATGGATGATGCTATCCGGGCAACAATTGAATTAATGAATGCTCCTAAAAATCAAATAAAAGTTCGCTCATCATACAATTTAGGTGGCGTGAGTATTACCCCAGCTAGTTTATCAGCAGAAATTCAGAATCAAATGCCATCATTTAGAATTGATTATAAACCTGATTTCCGACAAGAAATTGCGGATTCTTGGCCGAATTCAATCGACGATTCTGCTGCTCAGAATGATTGGGGATGGAAGCACGAATATGATTTGAAGTCGATTGTAAAAACGATGTTGGACAACGTTTTTCCTGAGTAATTTTGTGTTAAAATGTCTTAAATATCTAATTTGCTAGACATAAATGATAGTATTACTATTATATTTGCATAGATAATTAACTATTTGAGAGGTGAAATCATTCTTTAGCCATTTTAAAATTCAGGTTAACTCTTCGCTTTATTTGAAGGATCCACATTCCTCTGAACTGGGCGAACGGATAATCTACAAAAGCATCAATCTGATTGATGAGTTGGGCTTTGAGCATTTCACCTTTAAGAAATTAGCGATAGAAATAAACTCCACAGAGGCATCCATATATCGCTATTTTGAAAGCAAACAAAAGCTGCTATTTTATCTAATTAATTGGTATTGGTGTTGTGTGGAATATCGACTTGTATTTGAAACGGCAAATATTTCCGATCCGCGAGCACGATTAACTAAGGCAATTCATATTCTATCCTCAATTCCTGATGGGGATTCGGAGGCTATAAATTCAGTTGAGGTTCCGTTGAAAAAATTGGCAATGAATGAATCGATTAAAGTCATGATGACCAAAGAGGTGGATGCAGAAAACAAGGAGGGTGTGTTTTCTGTTTATAAATCCATTGTTAAACGTGTGGTTGAGATTATAAAAGAAATAAACCCTAAGTATCCATATCCGAATATGCTTGTTTCAAGTCTCATAGAAGGGAGTAACCAGCAGCGTTTTTTTGAAGCTCACCTGCCCGGTTTAACCAATTTCAAGGAAGGTCAAGATCAAGTTGAGCAATTTTATATGGATTTAGTTTTTAAAGTATTGATGAATGAGTAAAATATCAGTAATAAATCGTTTTTGGTCACTTCTTGCTCCGGATCGAAAGGAAATTCGGAATGTTTACATTTTCGCAATTTTTAGCGGGCTTCTTGCCCTTGGTTTTCCACTCGGAATTCAGATGATTATAAACTTCATCCAGCTCGGTCAAGTTAGTACTTCTTGGTTTGTATTAGTCGGATTAGTGGTGGTCGCGATCGGTTTTTCGGGTATGCTTAACATCTATCAGCTTCGAATTACTGAGAATTTGCAACAACGTATTTTTACAAGATCGGCTTTTGAATTTTCAGAGCGCATTCCAAAAATGAAGATGGAGGTTTTATTAAAGCGATATACGCCAGAAATTACCAATCGATTTTTTGATACCATCAATATTCAGAAGGGATTATCAAAAATTTTAATTGATTCAACATCAGCGATTTTGCAAATTTTCTTCGGGTTATTATTGTTGTCTTTTTACCATAGTTTTTTCATTTTTCTTGGCTTATTCTTGATTGTAATCTTGGCGTTCATAATACGTTCAACGGCAAAAAAGGGATTTCAGACTAGTATGGAGGAGTCAACCTTCAAATACAAAATTGCCAACTGGTTGGATGAAATTACCCAAGCGAGAGTCAGTTTTAAAATGGCTGGTTTTAGTTTGTTCAATCTAAACCAAACGAATACGTTCGTTAATAATTATTTGTCTGCCCGCGAGAAGCACTTCAAAGTCCTGGTTCAACAATATGGATTTTTAATACTTTTTAAGGTTATAATCGCGCTAGCATTATTAATTGTTGGAGGCGTTTTGGTTCTTAATCAGCAAATGAACATTGGTCAATTTGTCGCCGCAGAAATTATCATTTTATTGGTTTTAAATTCGGTTGAGAAATTGATTTTGAACCTCGAAATTTTTTATGATGTTCTTACTGCAATCGAAAAAATTGGTCAAATTACTGATTTACCGATTGAGCAAATGAATGGAGTAGAGTTTGAGAAACCAAATGATGGTGTTCACGTGCATGTTTCCAATGTTTCTTATCAATTTGCCCAATTTCAATTTCCGGTTTTAAATGAGGTTAGTTTTGAAGTTAATCGAAATGAACGAATTTGTTTTGTTTCTGATTCAAGTTTATCGGTTAATGTTTTATTTAGTTTGATTTCTGGGATTTATGACTTTCAAAAGGGAAATATTTCTATAAACGATATTCCGATAAGTAATATAAGTAAAAACTCATTGCGCGAAGAAATTGGTACTTTTTTAATACAAGATCAATTTGTGAATTCTTCGATTTACGATAATGTAGCTTTTGGACGTGAAGGAATAGATTTAAAGCAGGTTGCAGAATTAGCAGTGAAATTAGAGTTTAGCGAATTTGTTGAGCAAATTAATGATAAGTTTAATGCCATTATTAATCCAGAAAGAAATGTTTTGCCAAGTGATATTGCGACTCGAATTTTATTGGCTAGGGCATTTATAACCAATCCTTCTCTCTTATTACTGGAGGATCCAACTTCAGGAATGAATTCTGAACAAAGCAGCTTCATAGCTCAAACAATTCGTTCCATTGGAAAGTCAACCATAATAATGTCCAGTTTTGAAGATGAAATTCATCAGATATCCGATCGAATTATCGAGATAAAAGGTGGAAAAATAATTTTTGAAGGAAACTACAACGAATTTAAAAAACGGTAATAATGTTAAACTTATCACCTCAAAATAGATATCCATCCAATAAAAAGGATTTTAGTGCAATTCGGCGCGTCGAAATTCAGAATACCTCGAAGCTAATGTTGCGAACAATTTACATCTTATTCGGATTAATATTAATCATAATGTTACTTCCTTGGACACAAAATATCTCATCAAAAGGGAAACTTGTAACCTTACGTCCAGAACAACGACCACAAACGATTAATACCGTTATTTCGGGGAAAATTGAAAAGTGGTTTGTGAAAGATGGTGATCCAGTTAAAAAAGGAGACACCATTCTTTACATTTCTGAGATTAAGCAGGATTATTTTGATCCTCAGTTAGTAAATCGAACGCAACGGCAGTTGAAAAACAAGGAACTTTCTGTCGTTTCATACAGTGATAAGGTTCAATCATTGGACGCACGGATTGACGCTTTAAGTGAAACGGGAAGACTTAAACTTCAACAAGCTAAAATTAAATTGCAACAGGCTCGACTTAAGTTGAAGGCGGACAGCATGGAGGTTCAGACAGCCCAGGTAAATTATCGCGTTGCAGAAGACCAATATGAGCGTATGGAGAAATTAGTTAAAGCTGATGTGAAGTCTCAAACGGATCTTGAAACCCGAAAACTAAGTTTACAAAGAGCTCAGGCCAATTTAATTAACGCGCAACAAAAATTGCTTCAAACGAAGAATGATTTAATTGATCTCAAAGTTGAGTACAATTCTGTAGAAGCTAAGTACCGTGATGAAGTTTCAAAAGCTGAATCAGACAAATTTGAAGCCCTTTCAAGCATGTATGATGCTGAAGTGGATGTGACCAAACTTCAAACGCAAGTGGCTAACTATTCGATTCGAAATGGAATGTATTACATTTTAGCTCCACAAGATGGAATTGTTACCAAAGTATTATCTAGCGGTATCGGTGAAACTATAAAGGAAGGTGAACCGATTGCCACAATTATGCCTTCACTATACGACATGGCTATTGAAATGTATATTCGTCCCGTTGACTTACCTTTGGTTCAAAAAGGTCAAAAAGTGCGAATTCAATTCGACGGTTGGCCGGCAATCGTCTTTTCAGGATGGCCAAATACCAGCTATGGAACTTTCGGAGGTGAAGTTTTTGCTATTGACAACTTTACAAGTGATGATGGCACATTCCGGGTTCTAATTGCTCCTGATAAAAAAGATCGCAAATGGCCGAAACAACTTCGCGTTGGTGGTGGTACAAAATCCATGATTCTTTTAAATGACGTTCCAATCGGCTATGAACTATGGCGAGTAGTAAATGGGTTCCCGCCAGATTTTTATGAGAAAAGCGAAAAAGAACCTGTTAAAAAGTCCAAGAAATGATTTGGAGACTAGTTATTTTCTTTCTTCTTGTCTCAACGGTACCAATTACCGCACAACGAACGTTTTCGGATCAAACATTTTATCAGCTTGTCATTAAAAATCATCCGTTGGCTAAACAAGCTAACTTGGAATTGGAAATTGGTCGTGTAGGCGTTCTGAAAGCGAAAGGAAGTTTTGATCCGAAGGCTTATAACTCGCTTGACCAGAAATACTATAATTCTTATCAATATTATAGTTTGCTAGATGCCGGCCTCAAGATTCCAACTTGGTATGGACTTGAAATTAAAACTGGTTTTGAAAATAATCGAGGCGTTTATATTGATAATCAAGCCAAGTCACCGAGCGGAGGTTTGTGGTATGGAGGTGCATCCATTACTTTAGGAAAAGGTTTATTTATAGATGAAAGAAGGGCCGAATTATTTAAAGCAAAAGTCTATCAAGAAAGTACCGTTTATGAAAGAAAATTACAATTGAATGAACTTTTATATGAAGCGGGTTATTCCTATTGGAATTGGTTTCTTGCCCATAATTCCAGAGTTGTTCTAGCTGAAGCCCTTGAGTTAGCTAAAATTCGGTTTGAAGCGGTTAAGCAATCAGCTATATTAGGAGACAGGCCTTTTATTGATAGTGTGGAGGCAAAAATTCAAGTTCAAAATCGGGAAGCGCTATTTCGCGGTGCTGAGGTAGAGCAACAAGGAACCAGCAACAAGTTGGCTTCTTTTCTTTGGGAAGAAAACTTAACTCCATTGGAATTAGATAGCCTTACTAAACCAGTTTCAAGTAACAGTGTTGGAGTTAAAATTCAATTGGAATTAGCTCAGTCGATGATTGATTCGGCATTAAGCAACCATCCGTATCTTCAGATTACCAATTTTAAAATTAAAGGTTTGGAAATTGATCAGCGATTGAAAAAAGAGCAGTTGAAACCGAAATTAGACCTTAATTACAATTTTTTAACTGAGCCAATTAACTACAATCCATTCAATCAGTTCAGTGTAAATAATTATAAATGGGGAGTTAATTTTGAAATGCCCGTTTTTCTTAGAAAGGAGCGTGGTGATTATCAATTAGCAGGAATTAAATTGCAAAATGAAAAACTAAATTTTGAAAACAACCGAGCTTATTTGCTTTCTAAAATCCAAAATGCTTTTATTGATCTACAAAATTCGGTAAACCAGTTGGAAATATATCGCAAAACGGTAGATGACACGAAAAGACTTTTGGATGCCGAAATTATGATGTTTGAAATAGGAGAGAGTTCCTTGTTTCTAATCAATGCACGTGAAACCGCTTACATTCAATCAAAACTAAAGTTTATTGAATGCATTGCAAAAAATCAACAAGCATTTCTAACCATGCAATTTGCTATGGCTCAATTATTTAATTAAGATTGACTTTTTTATGTCGAATGGAGCTTTTCAATAATCGTAGGTTAATCATCGCAACAAAGCATAAGAAAGAAGAAGTAATTTCTCCAATTCTAGAGAAAGTACTTGGTGTTAGATGTTTTAATGATTCAACCTTCGACACGGACACTTTTGGAACGTTTTCAGGTGAAATTGAACGATTGAAAGATCCAGTTCAAACGATTCGCGAAAAATGTTTAGCGGCAATGGAAAAGAATGATTGCGATTTGGCCGTTGCAAGCGAGGGATCTTTTGGGCCGCATCCATCGCTTTATTTTGCAAATGCAGATGACGAGTTAGTTATGCTGGTTGACCGGAAAAATAATTTGGAGATTGTCGCAAGGGAAATAAGCTTAGAAACAAACTTTAATGCAAGAAGCGTCAAAACTAAATCAGAATTGTTGGAGTTTGCCAAATCTGTTCAATTTCCCAGTCATGCAGTGATTCTTAAAAAAGCTGTAAACGATCATTCTTTTATCAAGAAAGGAATTCAAAACGAAGCTGATTTAATTGAATACTTTAACTATTCAATAAAGAATTTCGGATCAGCATATGTTGAAACGGATATGCGAGCAATGTTCAATCCAACAAGAATGAAAATAATTGAGGTTGCGACACAAAAATTAGTTGAGAATATTCAAAAAATTTGTCCTCAATGCCAAACCCCAGGATTTTCTATTAAGGAATCGATTTCTGGACTTCCTTGTGAATGTTGCAATTATCCTACAAATTCAGTGCTTTATCATAAGGCCATTTGCTCGAGTTGTGGTTTTGAAGAGTTAACAAAGTTTCCTTATCAAAAAGAATTTGAAGATCCAACATATTGCGCTCATTGCAATCCATAAAAACATAAATTTTTAATTCTTATTTATAATAATCGAAATTTTTTTTCGGTGTTATTTTATGCTTGATTTCCTATTGGGGTTGATTTTCAGGATATTGATTAAAATATTTTTAAAATTGTTTAACAAATAATGTAAAACATTAAACAAAAAATGTTTAACTTTATAGAGTCAAATGTTAAACAAAACTACTTTTTATGTCAACACTTGAATTTAATGATGCATTAGTTGGAATTGAAAATAACCTTCAATCTTTTGCAATGAGCTTTACACGAAATCGCGAAGATGCGCGTGATTTAACTCAGGAAACGATGTTAAAAGCAATAACTTACAGAAGTTATTATACGCCTCAAACCAACTTTAAGGCTTGGGTTTTTACGATTATGCGAAACATTTTCATTAATCAGTATCGCAGAAAGGTTAAATCAGGGACTATTTTTGATAACTCAAAAGATTCTTTTTTGACCTTGAATACGGCTAGTTTTGAAGAGTCGCCAATAGAAAAAATATCTGTGAAGGATATTAATCGTAAAATAAGTCTTTTGGGTGACGAATATCGCGCTCCTTTTGAAATGCATTTTGCTGGTTATAAGTATAAAGAAATTGCTGATAAATTAGATATTCCAATTGGTACTGTTAAAAGTCGTATCTTCATCGCACGAAAAAAGTTGATAGATGCTCTACCAGATTATAATTTTTCGGCGAATTAATGAAAAAACGCGTTACTATTTTAGGCGCCGGAATCTCTGGTTTATCAGCTTCTGCTTTCCTAGCGAAAGAAGGGTTTGACGTAACAATTTTAGAGAAGAACACGACAACAGGTGGACGTGCAAGACAATTCCACAAAGATGGTTTTGTTTTCGATATGGGCCCAAGTTGGTATTGGATGCCAGATGTATTCGAGCGTTTTTACAATCAATTCGGCTATACAGCTTCTGATTTTTACGAGTTAAAACGATTGGATCCTTCATATCGCGTGTATTGGCCTGATCATTCGCACACTGATGTCCCAGCAAGTATGACTGAACTCGAGTCATGGTTCGAATCACTTGAGCCTGGAAGTTCTCAAAAACTCAAAGCATTTTTAAAGGATGCAAAATATAAATACGAAGTTGGCATGCAAGATTTGGTTTTTAAACCAAGTTTGAGTTTGATGGAATTTGCAGATTCTCGTGTTTTGAAGGGATTATTAAACATGCATATTCTATCATCCTTTTCAAAATACATCCGAAAGTATTTCAAACATCCAAAAATTCTTTCGCTACTTGAATTCCCAGTATTGTTTTTAGGCGCAATGCCAAACGAAACGCCAGCGCTTTATTCCTTGATGAATTATGCTGATATTTCGCTCGGAACGTGGTATCCAATGGGAGGAATGCACAAATTCATTGAAGCTTTTGAAAAAATTGCAAAGGAACAAGGTGTTAAAATACTGACAGATCACGAGGTAACTGGATTCAATTATGAGAACAAGCAAATTCTTTCAGCTAAAACCGAGAAGGGTGAATTCGAATCAGATTTTTTTATTTCAGGTGCGGACTATCAGCATACTGATTCAAAGCTGTTGAATGGACATGCGAATTATTCGGAGAAATATTGGAATAAGCGGACTATGGCTCCGTCTTGTTTGCTGTATTATGTTGGAATAAATAAGCGAGTTAGCAATCTACAGCATCACAACTTGTTTTTTGACGAATCTTTGGAAGTTCATGGAAAAGAAATTTACAAAGACCCGCAATGGCCAACAGCCCCTTTATTTTACTTAAGTGTTCCATCACTAACGGATTCGAGCGTCGCGCCTGAGGGTTATGAGAATTTATTTTTCTTGATTCCAATTGCGCCAGATTTGAAAGATCAAGAAGAAATTCGTGATAAGTATTTCGAATTATTATTAGATCGTTTAAAGACAATTACCGGTAATGATATTAAGGAAAATATTGTATATAAACGTAGTTTCAGTATTTCTGATTTTAAAAAGGATTATCACGCTTTCAAAGGAAATGCATATGGCTTGGCAAACACACTCCGTCAAACGGCAATCTTAAAACCAAGTTTAAAAAATAAAAACCTAGACAATTTCTACTATACGGGTCAGCTAACAGTGCCAGGCCCAGGCGTTCCTCCATCAATTATTTCAGGTGAGGTCGTGGCAAATGAAATTATTAAAACGCTAAAACATTAAACTATGAAGCAATTATTCGATGACATAAGTCAGGAGATGAGCAGATTAACAACAAAACGTTACAGTACCTCATTTTCTCTGGGAATCAGCTTTTTGCATAAAGATTTGCATAAACCCATTTATTCGATTTATGGTTTTGTTCGTTTTGCAGATGAAATCGTTGATTCGTTTCATGGTTTTGACAAGGAGCGTTTACTTGCCGACTTCAAAGTTGAAACATACAAAGCAATTGCTGACGGAATATCTTTGAATCCAATTTTAAATTCATGCCAGTGGGTAGTAAACAAGTATAATATTCCCCATGAATTAATTGAAACGTTTCTCAATTCGATGGAGATGGATTTGAACAAACAAGCCTATGACAAATTACTTTATGAAAAATACATTTTGGGTTCTGCAGAAGTCGTTGGTTTGATGTGTTTAAAGATTTTTGTTGAAGGTGATGATCGTGAGTATGATCGTTTGAAGCCGTTTGCTATGAAACTCGGCTCAGCCTTTCAAAAAATTAATTTTTTACGTGATTTGAAAGCAGATTATCAGGAATTAGGCAGAACCTATTTTCCTGGAATCAATATGGACGAGTTCAATGCAACTGTGAAAAAAGAAATTGAGGCAGATATAGAAATTGATTTTCAATTGGGCTTAGAAGGAATTAAAATGTTGCCTCACAAAGCGCGTTTTGGTGTTTACATGGCTTATAAATACTACTTCAAATTATTCAAGAAAATTAAAGAAACATCTGCAGAAATAATCTTAACTGAGCGCGTGCGCATTCCGAATCGAAGAAAATTCAGGATTTTATTAACTTCGTTTTTGCGTCATAACCTTAATTTGTTATAATGATTCAACAAAATGTAGTATTAGTCGACGAGCTTGATCAGGAAATTGGCTTGATGGAGAAGCTCGAGGCTCACGAAAAAGGCTTATTACATCGTGCTTTCTCTGTTTTAATTTTTAATTCACATGGAGAACTGTTATTACAGCGAAGAGCTTTTGGAAAATATCATTCGGAAGGATTATGGACGAATACTTGTTGCAGTCATCCTTTTCCAGCTGAATCTATTTTGGAGGCAGGACAAAGGAGACTCTATGAAGAAATGGGATTTAACTGTGAG
Organism: Flavobacteriales bacterium; assembly: GCA_947497485.1. Classification (GTDB taxonomy): domain Bacteria; phylum Bacteroidota; class Bacteroidia; order Flavobacteriales_D; family Crocinitomicaceae; genus UBA952. The sequence goes on along the minus strand of CANMHB010000009.1, from coordinate 31,030 downwards.
TTGAATCAAAGTTTTTCCTTTATATACAAAGCAGATTTGGATAATGGTCTAACGGAGTATGAACTTGATCACGTTTTGATTGGATTTTCAGATGAAACTCCGCATTTAAATCTGGAGGAAGTAAGTGCATTTCAATGGATGACTTTGGAAACAATTCGAGCTGAAATGCTAGAAAACCCAGAAAAATATACCGCTTGGTTCCGAATATTAGTTCAGGAACATGCAGACAAAATCTTGAAATCAATTACGCATGAAAGTTTGTAGAAGAGCAACTTTCAATGCTGCGCATCGGCTTCATCGTGAGGATTGGTCAGATGAAAGAAATTTTGAAGTCTTTGGTAAATGCAGCAACCCAAATTATCACGGACATAATTATGTATTGGAAGTTTGGCTAGAAGGACAAATTGATCATGAGACAGGTTATGTAATCGATTTGAAGATCCTGAAAGACTTTATTAAAGAAGAAATAACGGATCGATTTGATCACAGAAATTTAAATTTGGATTGCAAAGAATTTGAAAATCTTAATCCGACGGCTGAAAATATCGCTTTGGTTTCGTGGAGATTGCTTCGAGGACGATTGGATCAAAAATACAAACTAACTGTTAAACTTTGGGAAACGGAGAATAATGTGGTTGAATGTGATGGAGAGAGTTGAAAATATAGATTCTATAATTGCCAGTTAGATAATTGCGAACAAAACTTTCTGCATTAGTAATGATGAGTTTGAAATCAATTTAAAGTTGAGAATGATACGTGCTATCTAGCAATAAATAGCTCGAATTTAATTAGTTTGGAAAGTTTTGATTGAATGACTTTAGAATTGTTTGCAATTAGCAATTATTAATTAAGAGCTAACAGTTGCGAAGTTTAATAGGAAAAATATTGATTTTTGTATAAGTTAATTTTGTTTGTATCGTTGGCAATTAAAAACTTAATCCAAATTGATTTCTTTAAGTCGTTTTCGATATCCCGTAAACAAGGTTGATTTAGTTACAAAACCTTCATATAGTTCGTTGTTCAATACGGGTAAAATCCAAGCCTCAGTTTCATCAAATGCATTCATTACATTTGCCATGCTGTCATTTATTTGAATGATTTCAAGTGGGTTACGCATCAGATCCAAGACTTTTGATCGATCATACATACCTATATTGAACATTATTTCACGGATATCATCCAATAAAACAATTCCTAAAAAACGATCATTTTTGTCAACAACAGGAAATACGTTGCGTTTTGAATGTGCCACAATTTGAACTAATTCCCTTAAGGTTAAATCAGGGCTTAGTTTTTCGAAATCACGTTCGATAAATTCACTTAATTTAATTCCCGTAAGAACATTTTGTTCTCGATCACTTGTAAATGCTTCGCCTTTTTGAGCTAATCGTTTTGAATCCATAGGGAAAGGCTCAAAATATCGCGAAATAACGAAGCTAATTGATGATACTAACATCAACGGAATCATTAAACCGTAGCCGCCAGTAATTTCTGCGATTAAAAATATTGCCGTAAGTGGCGCATGGTACAGGCCGCTTAAAATTCCTGCCATTCCGACCATCATGAAGTTGGTTTGAGGTAGGTCTTCTGTTTTAAATAGGTTGATAATTCGCGCCATAAAATAACCTAAATAAGCACCGATGAATAGGGAAGGAGCAAAGTTACCACCATTTCCACCTCCACCAATTGTTATGCCTGTCGCTATGGATTTAAAAAATACGAGTAGTCCAATAAAAGCTAAAAGTAAAATTTCATTATTCCCAAAAAATAAAAGGATCGAATTGTGAAGTAGATCGCTCGGATTATTCGTAGTTAATGTTTTAATACTTTGGTATCCCTCCCCAAAAAGAGGAGGAAATACTGAAATAAGAATTATCAAACACATTGAAGCGCTTATCCATCTGATAGTCCCGGATTTTATTTTAATAGAAAAAATGCGCTCAACGCGTGAATAAACGCGACTATGATAAACGGCGAGTAACCCGGATAAAATACCTAATAATAAATAAAAAGGTATGTTCCAAAAATTAAAAGATTCAGTGATGATGAAATTGAGCAAAATGCCCTGATTTAAAACTATCTTAGAAACAAGTGCTCCCGTTGCTGCAGAAATGATTAGCAAAGTAAAAGCACTAATCCCGATATCCACAAGAAGAACTTCCAGGGCAAAAAGCACTCCGGCAATTGGTGCATTAAAAGCAGCCGCAATTCCAGCCGCTATTCCACAGGCAAGTAACAAGGTTCGTTCCTTGTAGTTCAGGCCGTAGGACTTTGCGTAGTTCGAACCAAATGCCGCACCTGTAATAACAATTGGCGCTTCTAGCCCAGTTGAACCACCCAAACCAACTGTCACAGAGCTTGTCAGAAATTGATCAAACATGTTTCTTCTTGGTAGGAAACTAGATCGTTTTGCAAGTGCATAATGAATTTGGGCAAGTCCCTTTTGAAGTTTATTTCCAAAAAATCGTTTGATTATATATAGTGATGAGAAAATGCCAATAGCTGGCAGTAGTAAATAAAAAAATCGAAAATTACTTAGTTTGTTGTGCGTCGCAAATTCAAAAATGTAATGGACAAATAATTTTAGCAATACAGCAACGATTCCCGAACTGAGTCCTACTAGGACACTTGAAAGCATCATAAACTGCCGTCGAGATAATTTTTGCTGAAGCCCAGTTAAATAAATATTAACGAGCGCATTTAATTTTAAAAGTAAATGCATGGTACAAAGATACGGTGGAATTAATTTAGAATAGTTTCAATTTGCAATTTTAAATTGAAATGGGTGTTAGCCAAAAACAAAAACTGAAATAACTTGTTTTCAATTGAATGAGTAAAGTTCTTTTCTGGCATCGCCGAGATTTACGAATAAACGACAATGCAGGTTTGTTTAAAGCCTTGAAATCTGGAAGGGAAGTTCAGCCAATTTTCATTTTTGATCGAAATATTTTGGATTCACTTCCTAAAAACGATCAACGCGTTTTGTTCATTTATCAATACATCAAAAAACTAAAAGAAGCTTACCAGAAATTGGGTTCTGACTTGTGGGTTTTTTATGGAAATCCGTTGGAAGTTATTCCAAAAATTGCGGTTGAATTTGTATTTAATGCCGTATTTACGAATCGTGATTACGAACCTTATGCCCTGGAACGCGACAAGAAAATGTTTGAATTACTGAAAGCTAAAAATGTTGATTTTCAAGGAGCCAAAGACCATGTGATTTTTGAAAAAAGCGAGGTTATGAAAGACGATGGTTTGCCCTACACCATTTTTACACCTTATTCTCGAAAGTGGAAATCCAAATTAAATGATTTTTACCTTTCATCTTATCCGATTGAAAAATACTTTGAGAATTTAAATTCAAGGGTTAAACCATCTGAAATACCAACACTAAAAGAAATGGGATTTGAAGAAAAACAATTATTTTCATTCCCAAAAGAAATTACAACAGATGAATTGATTAAAAACTATAGTGAAAGACGGAATTTTCCTTCGATAAATGGAACTTCAAAACTAGGTGTTCATCTTCGATTCGGAACTATCAGCATTCGAGAATTAGCAAGAAAAGCTGCTAAATTAAATGAGACTTTCCTAAATGAATTAATTTGGCGGGATTTTTATCAAATGATTATTTATCATTTTCCAAATACTGTTCATTCATCATTTAAATCAGCTTATGACAACATTGTTTGGGAAAAGAATGAAACACATTTTCAAGCGTGGTGTGATGGTAAAACGGGTTATCCGCTCGTTGATGCAGGTATGCGAGAATTGAATCAAACAGGTTTCATGCATAATCGCGTTCGAATGGTTGTTGCAAGTTTCTTGACCAAGCATTTGCTAATTGATTGGCGTTTGGGTGAAGCTTACTTTGCGGAGAAACTTATGGATTTTGAGTTGGCAAGTAATATTGGTGGATGGCAATGGGCTGCAGGCTGTGGTTGTGACGCTGCGCCTTATTTCCGAGTGTTTAATCCGACTGCACAACAGGAGAAATTTGATAAGAAATTTGACTATATTAAAAAATGGATCCCAGAATTTGGAACTGATGATTATCAAGAACCAATAATTGAACACACATATGCTCGTGAACGTATTTTAGAGCGATTTAAATTGGCCTTAAAACAAGAATTATGATTCAAATAGGAGACAATTGTCCAATATTTACCTTACCAAATCAATTTGGACAGCCCTTCAATATTTCGGATTCTCTCGGAAAAAAGACACTTGTAATCTATTTTTATCCAAAAGATGATACACCAGGTTGTACAAAAGAAGCCTGTTCCTTCCGAGATCGCTTTGAAGAATTTAAAGATTTAGGTTGCGAAGTCATTGGAATTTCATCTGATTCAGAACAAAAACACAGTGAATTCGCTCAAAAGCATCGTTTGCCATTTATACTTCTTTCAGATCAACAAAAATCAGTTCGGAAACAATTTGGAGTACCCGGAAATTTATTTGGTTTAATCCCCGGTCGAGTTACTTATATTATTGGAAAAGACAAAAAGGTCAAAGGAATTTTCAATTCCCTTCTCAATCCGGAAGGACATATTCAACATGCCTTGGAACTCGTGAAGAAACAATAAGAATTACTTGTTTGACAAATGATTTTTTAAAAATTAGTCCATTACATTTCAAATTTTTACTATTTTCAAATTTTAATTTAATTATTGTAATTTTTACAAATATTAATATTAAGTAAATTTGTTGTGTATTTATTGAATAAATTACTAAATGTATCGAATTGATTTTACTGACTTTTTCTCATCAGCCTTTTCTGTTGACTGTATTATTTTCGGTTATTCAAACGAAAAAATAAAAGCGTTATTGATTAAGCGTTCTGTAAAACCATTTGAAAACTTTTGGGCGGTACCTGGTGATTTGGTTTATCCTGATGAAGATCTGCCTCAAGCTGCGGAAAGAGTTCTTTTTGAACTCACAGGTTTGAAAAATGTTGAAATGCACCAGTCGGAAACATTTGGAAATCCAAATAGGCATCCAGAAGGTCGTGTAATAACAATCAGTTATTTTGCTTTGATTAAAATTGAGGATTTTGAGGTTAAAGCTTCATCATGGGCAGAGGAAGTGAGTTGGGTTCCATTGCATGAAATACCGAAATTAGCATTTGATCACAATCACATTTTGAATTCAACATTTAATGTGTTGAAACAAAAACTACAGAACGAACCTATTTGTTTTGATTTACTTCCGGAACGGTTTACATTAAATGAAATGCAAAAACTTTTTGAATATGCTTACCAACTCGAAATGGATAAGGCAAATTTTCGTAAAAAGATCAAAAATATTCCGTTAGTCGCTCACGAAGAAAAACAGCAAAACGTTAAACACAGACCGGCAAAACTATTTTCATTCGATAAAAAAACATTTGACAAACTTACGCTCTTGGGCGAGTCTCGGTTTAAGATGTAATGCTGAGAATTTTACTTAGTATTAATTCAAAAAGAACAATAGCAGCTGCTAATTGTTAAATACTTATTGTTAAAATTACAATAATTAAATAATTTTTATAAATTTACCAACATAAACTAACGCTAAATGGTAAAAAAATCACTTGTATTTTTCATTTTTATATTGACGATAAACATCATAAATGCTCAAAAAGAGCGGGTTAATGGGTTTGTGAAGAACGAAATGAATATCGGTATTCCACTTGTCAAGGTTCAAATTAAAGGCCAGAATATCGGAACAACGACTGACTCTGATGGATTTTATGAAATCGAAGTTACAGATATCAATAATTCAATCTTAATTTTCAATTTAATAGGTTTTGAAAAACAAGAAATTGCTTTAAACGGAAGTAAGAAATTAGATGTTACTTTAAAAGATGCATTAAAAGAGAACCAAGAGGTCGTTGTGGTTGGGTACGGTTCAGCTAAAAGCAAAGAATTCACTGGTGCAAATTCGAAAATTAATGGGGAGAATATAGAAAAATTAAATATTTCCCGAGTTGATCAAGCCCTGCAAGGTCAAGTTGCTGGTGTGAATATTTCAACAAACTCAGGTTCCCCGGGAGGTTCTTCTAACATTCGTATTCGAGGACTTTCCACATTTGGAGACAACGACCCACTTATTTTAGTGGATGGTATTGTTTACGATTCTGAAGGTCTGAATGCGTTGAATCCATCTGATATAAAATCGATAAATGTCTTAAAGGATGCTACGGCTGGTATTTATGGTGTTCGTGCTGCAAATGGTGTCATTATCGTTGAAACGAAGAAAGGCAGTTTAAATAGTAAGCCACAAATCGAATATAATGGTTTTTATGGAATGCAACAAACATCTCGAAAACTGGATTTATTGAATGCGACGGAATATGCGATTATTAAAAATGAAATGTTTGGGTTGGGAGGGCAGACAATGCCTTTCAATAATACAAATTTAGGAGATGGAACATCATGGCAAGACTCTGTTTTTCAATCAGCACCAATGCATAGCCATAATTTAAGTATCAATGGTGGAACTTTGAATACGAGATACTCCATTGGTTTGGGTTATTTAACGCAAGATGGAATCGTTGGTGGACCAAAAGCAAATTTTTCTAGGTATAACGCTCGTTTGAATTTTAGCACAGATTTATCTTCAAAGTTAAAATTGAATTCCGTTCTTCTTTATTCAAATGATTCACGAAGTACACTTCCTGAAAATGGAATAGGATCGGTTTTATATAATACGATCAATGCATTTCCGACGGTTCCGATTAAAAAACCAAACGGACAATTTTCATACATGGAAGAGGTTAGTGACATCATTAACCCAATTGCTCAAATGCAAAATCAATACAATTGGAATATAGCAAACAAGGTCGTAGGAAAAGAGGAATTCATATATAATTTCAATGATCATTTGTCTTTTACAAATCGAATCAACTACAATGCGGCAATAGTTGACGGGAAAGTCTTTTCTCCACTTGTTTGGTATGGTGATGGAAAGTATGCAAATACAGCCCTTAACGAAGAATTAGAGTCTCCAACGGTTGAAATTGCCACTGGAACAGAAATTGAAAGAGGAGCAGCAGTTTATGAAGAGCGTTCAACATTTGTTGATTTGACGTATGAAAGTTATTTCAATTATGAACGAACATTTGATTCCATTCATAAAATAAAAGGAACTGCTGGCGCATCGATTTTTCAAAGAAAAGGTAACTCGCTGAATGGAACTGCTTTTGGAATTCCAAATAACTCTGTGGATTACGCGGATATTTCAGCAAATACAGCACAGGGTGGTTACCTGAATAACGTAAATTCTTGGGAATTCAAAGAGCGTTTAGTTTCTGCCTTCCTTAGAGCTGAATACAGCTTGAAAGACAGGTATTTGTTTTCAACAATTTTGAGACGTGATGGCTCAAGTAAATTCGGGCCGAATAGCCGTTATGGATTTTTCCCTACATTTTCAGCTGGATGGATTTTATCTGACGAGTCATTTTATAAAATCAAGTTTATTGATTATGCAAAAATTCGCTTGAGTTATGGTATTTCAGGAAACGATCAAATTCCAAACTTTGCCTATCGTGGATTATTGAATGGCGAAGGAGTATATGTCTTTGATGATTTGATTACACAAGGCGTTGCGATTGGTCGTCCATCCAATCCTGATTTGAAATGGGAAACAACGCGTCAATTAAATGTTGGTTTGGATTTAACATTTTGGAAGAGACTTGATTTCACGACAAACTATTTTATTAAAAACACGTTTGATCTTTTATTCCAACCAGATGTTACAGCTATTCTTGGTTCATATGGTCCTGGAGGATATCCGCCAATTATCAATGCTGGTAACGTTTCCAATAAAGGATTAGAGTTTGAATTAGCTTATCACTTGAAGAAATTCAAAGATTTTTCAGCTGATGTTAATTTTAATGTGACTACGCTTTCGAATAAAGTAACCAAAGTTCCAACAGGAATAGATTACATTCCAGGCGCTGCCTTCAGCGTTGGGGGAGACGTTGCAACACGTTTTCAAGAAGGATATGAAATTGGCTATTTCTTCGGATATGAAACAGCTGGTGTTTATCAAACGCAAGAGGAAATTGATAATGCTGCTGTTGTGCAAGAAGGAGCTCAACCAGGAGATTTGATTTTCGTTGACCAAAATGGTGATGGTGTCATCAATTTTAATGACGATTCAGATAAAACGAATTTGGGTTCACCAATACCTGATTTTACTTTTGGCTTTTCATTCAATTTAAAATACAAAGGATTTGATGTTTCAGGAATGGTCTATTCTGCAATTGGTCAAGAAATCATTAGAAATTTTGAGCGTCAACAGCCATATGCGAATCAGCTTGGTTATGTAATTGATCGTTGGACAGGACCAGGATCAACAAATGAGCACCCACGCTTAACAACTGAGGCAACGCGTAACAATATTTTTTCATCCTATTATGTGGAAGACGGATCTTTTGCGCGATTAAAAAACATCCAGATTGGTTATACAATTCCAGCAAAAATCTTGAAGAAAATTAAAGTTGAATCGCTTCGTTTCTATTTAGCTGGAAACAATTTGTTGACATTTACAAAATATCAAGGGTTCGATCCAGATATTAGTTCTTCCAATGCATTGTCTGCTGGGGTGGATTATGGATTTTATCCGCAAGCTAAAAACATCATGGGTGGAGTCCAATTAAAATTTTAAGATTATGAGAAAAATAGGTTTAATTAGTTTCTTGCTCGTTTGGTTCGCATTTCTTTCAGGTTGTGAGAAATTTTTATCGGTTGATCCGCCTTATTCCCAAGATGTGGAGAATTTTTTCCAATCACCAGAGGATTATGATCGCGCGCTAACCGGTGCATATGATATGCTACAAGGCTCATTTATGACGCTATGGCTTGGGGAAATAGCCTCAGATAATGCAATTGCAGGTGGAGAGAGTGTGAACGACTCCCAAGGCCTGCATCAAATAGATAACATGACGCATGGAGGGGTAAACAATGAATTAAGAAATGTTTTGCGTTGGAACTATACGGGAATAACTCGCGCTAATTATATTCTTGAACATAAAGATAATATTGACTTTGTGGGGAAAGATCATATAATAGCTGAGGCAAAATTCTTACGTGCTTATTACTATTTTGAATTGGTAAAGTATTTTGGCGATGTTCCATTGATTATTGACAAACGCATTGGAATCGAAGAAGCTTTGCAAATTCCACGATCACCAAAAGCTGAAGTTTATGCTCAAATTGAAAAAGATTTTTCCGAAGCTTCGCAAGTATTAAATCCAATTGCATCACAAAAAGGAAGAGCTACAAAAGGTGCTGCACTTGCATTTCTTGGTAAGGTTTATTTATATCAAAATAAGTTTTCAGAGGCCGCTTCAACTTTCGATGAAGTTATAAATTCTGGGAGTTATAGTTTAATTCCAAACTACAATGACTTATTTTCGGTAGCAAATGAAAATAACAGTGAAACTGTATTTGATGTTCAATATACAGGCTTAGAAGGCGGAAGCTATGGTTGTTTAATTTGTTTGGAAGGAAATGCGGCAGTTGGTTTTCAAGGTATTAGACAGTACAACGGACCAGTTTATGGTGATGGAAATAGTTACAATCTTCCAACGCAAGAATTATATGATGCATTTAGTCCAATTGATCCAAGAAGGGCTGCAACAGTTTTAGATATTGACGCTTTTATCGCAGCGCAACCTAACGCCTCATCCATTACTTATGCAATTGGAGCAGGTGGTCATACAGGATTTTATAATAACAAGTATATCAAACGACAAGGAGAAATAGGTTTACCTGATAATGATTTGACTAGTCCTGTAAACTACCGCGTTATGCGGTATGCAGATGTTTTATTGATGGCAGCTGAAGCTCACTATCAACTCGGTAATTCTTCACAAGCTCAGATTTTGGTGAATCAAGTTAGAACGCGAGCAGGAATTCCAGGAATATCAGTCAACTCAATAGATAAAATATATAAAGAAAGACGCTATGAACTTTCAGGTGAGGGTTTGCGATTTTTTGATTTAGTTCGAACGGGTCAAGCCGCTGATTTCATTCAAGGTTTTGTTCCAGGTAAGCATGAATTATTCCCAATTCCTCAAGTTGAAATTGATTTAGCAGGTGGAAATTGGTCTCAAAATCCAGGTTATTAAAAGTTAGAATATGAAAACGAAACTCATTTTTTCAATAGGTCTTTTATTACTGATTTTTTCATGTAAGAAAGAAGATCCCAAATTAGGACCTGCTCCAACACTAGCAGATGCATCGTTTACCTATGTGCCTTCTGCAGATAATGCAAATATTATTCAGTTTACGGCTAATAATGCGAATATTCAGTGCGTTTGGGATTTTGGTAACGGAACTTCAGCAAAAGGTTCATCGGTTTCTTGTCCTTATCCTTATGCAGGAACCTATACGGTTAAACTAACGGTATACGCTTCTGGTGGTAGTAAAAGTACCTCTCAACAAGTTACGATTGATCAAGATAACTTAGGACTTTTAAATAATCCAATTTATACCATGCTAACAGGGGGAATTAATGGTCCAGGTTTTAAAACGTGGGTAATCGATTCTGTTTCAGCTGGACATTTTGGTGTGGGGCCTGATCCAATAAGTGCACTTGGAAATGTGCCTGAATGGTGGGCGGCTGGAGCAAACGAAAAAGCTGGTTGTGGTTTGTATGACGATCAATACGTTTTTCATTTAAATGGATTTAAATTCGATATGATAAATAATGGAAATGTATATATTCACAATTCATTAGCTGCATCATTTCCTGGTTCTTATCAAAATTTAGGTGACTTTACAGCTCCCTACAGCAATCAAATAGACGAATCTTGGAATTTACTTGAAGGTACTGATACTACAATCACTACTTCGAATAATTCGTTTATTGGATTTTATACAGGGATTAAAACATATAAAATTATTGGCATTACTGATTCAACGTTATCCCTTCAATACAAGCATCATGCGGGCGGATTGCTTTGGTATCTTAAATTAAAAAGTTTATAAATTAACGACCATGGGTAAAATGAATTTAATATTTCTTCTCGTAATTGGATTTTTTTCTTGTGAAAAACCAAATCCCCCAGCATCAGTGGTTTTGCCAACAAATCTAGTTACGGCAATCAATGTTAATGGTTCTGTAATCGATGTGCAAGCAACTGCTGAAAATGCAAATTTCTACACAGTTACGTTCATCCGTGGAGCTGATTCTACTGTCATCGAAACAACAAACGGAAGTGCTAGTTTTACATGTTCTGTTTCAGGAACCTACATTGTGCGAACGCAAGCCAATACGTCATACACGGATTACATTTCTAAAACGGATACGGTTGTTGTAAATGTTACAAGCGGTTCCTCTGGTGCGCCAACGACTGGTTATACCTCGCCACTTACATACGCTAATTATTCGTTAGTTTGGGATGATGAATTCAATGGAACAACATTATCGTCAGATTGGACATTCGATATAGGAACTGGTAGTGGTGGATGGGGAAATAATGAACTTCAGTATTATACCAATCAGAATCATTCTGTGAATAATGGATATTTAGAAATCACAGCAAAAGAAGAACAATTCAATGCTCAAAATTATACGTCCACTCGTTTAAAGACCCAAGGAATTAAATCTTGGAAATATGGACGAATTGATATTCGTGCTGCTTTGCCATATGGACAAGGTATATGGCCAGCATTTTGGATGTTAGGTGATAATATCAGTTCAGTTAGTTGGCCGACTTGTGGTGAAATAGATATCATGGAAATGATTGGTGGGGCGGGTGCAAATGATCGAACGGTTCACGGAACGGTGCATTGGAACGAAAATGGATCGCATGCTCAATTTGGAAATAGTAAAGTGCTTTCTTCTGGAAGATTTGCAGATGAATTTCACGTGTTTTCCATTGTTTGGAATCAAAATTCAATTACATGGTTATTAGATAATGTTCCTTACAATACGGTTGATATTACACCTGCAAACATGAGTGCATTCCACAACAATTTCTTTTTGATATTCAACTTAGCTGTCGGTGGAAATTGGCCAGGAAGCCCTGATGGAACAACTGTGTTTCCTCAAAAAATGTATGTAGATTACGTTCGTGTATTTCAGTAAGAATTGGAGGTGAGATGAATAGAAAACCTGGTTTAAAACTAAATTTTGTTTTTGCTTTTACAATCTTATTGATAGCGCTATCTTGCAAGAACACTGAATATATTTCGGCTACACGAAAATCGCCAATTTATGATCGAATAAACGCGCAGATTGAAAAGATGTCGTTGGCTGAAAAGGTTGGTCAAACCTGTCAAGTTACCTTGGATGTTATTCTAAAAACCGACGATAAAGGTGTTGCAATTAATCCAGCAGAGGTTGACACAAGTAAATTGAATGAGGTCATTTACAAATATCATGTTGGATCCGTTTTAAATGTTGGTTATCATACATTCTCACTTGCTGAATGGAAAGGGATATTAGAAGCGATTCATAAACCTTATTTAAGCGGTAAAACAAAAACACCAGTCATTTATGGTATTGATGCTATTCATGGGATAAATTACACAATGGGTGCGACGTTATTTCCGCAAGAAATTGGTTTGGCAGCAACCTGGAATCCGTCTTTAGCAAAGGAATTTGGAGAAATTACCGCTTACGAAACGCGAGCTTCAGGAATTCCTTGGAATTTCTCTCCTGTTTTAGATATAGCTAGACAACCTTTGTGGTCAAGAACTTTTGAAACGCTTGGAGAGGATCCTTATTTGGCTTCAGTTATGGGTGCTGCAATTATTGATGGTTATCAAGGCGGCAAAACGATCGATCAATATCATGTTGCATCCTGTATGAAACATTTTGTAGGATATAGCGGATCATTAAGTGGAAGAGATCGAACGCCAGCATGGATTCCTGAAAAATATATGAAGGAGCTTTATCTACCAACATTTAAAAAAGCAGTTGAACATGGAGCTTTAACAGTTATGATTAACAGCGGTGCTGTAAATGGAATTCCAGGACATTTGAATCATAAATTAATCACGAAAACACTAAAAAATAATTGGGGATTTGAAGGTTTTGCAGTATCTGACTGGGAAGATTTTATCATGCTGAATACGGTTCATCATACTTCAGCGACCTTGGAAGAAGCATATGTTCAAGCATTTAATGCAGGTGTTGATATGAGTATGGTTCCACTCAGCCCGCAATACAAAGAATATTGCGAAATAATGATCAAGGCTGTTCAAAGTGGTAAAATTTCTGAAGAAAGATTAAATGATGCGGTTAGAAGAATTTTATTTGTGAAATCTCAATTGAATTTGTTTGAACAACCACTTCCGGAAATGAATCAATATTCCAAATTTGGAGGTAATGAATTTAAGGAGAAATCAAAAGAAGCGGCATTGGAATCAATTACCCTTTTGAAAAATGAAGGTAATGCTTTGCCTCTTAAAACGAATGAAAAAGTTTTAATTGCAGGACCTACAGCCAATAATTTAATTTATTTAAATGGAGCTTGGACGCACACATGGCAGGGGTTAGATACTGCATTTAACACGAAAAATTGTTTAAATATCCGTGAGGCTTTTGAACAAAAACTTGGAAATTCAAATTGCCTTTATTCACCGGGCGCAGAATTATATCTTGAAAATGATTTTGAGAAGACACGATTTAAAAACTTAGAAGACTACAAACAAAAAGTGAAAATGTCTGATGTCGTGGTGCTTTGTCTTGGGGAACTTCCTTCAACCGAAAAACCTGGTGATATTTTGTCATTGAATTTATCAGATGAACAAATGGAGCTAGCGAGGATTGCCTCGTTGGAGAAAAAGAAAGTAATTCTTGTTTTACTAGAAGCACGCCCAAGAATAATTCACGATATTGTTGATGATGTATCAGCTATTGTTCAATGTTATTTACCTGGAGATTATGGTGCAGAGGCATTGGTAGAATTGCTTTATGGAGAGAAAAATTTTAGTGGAAAGTTACCATATACTTATCCGAAATATGATGGTGTAATAGAATTTTATGATCATCCTGTTAGTGTTGATAGAGCGAAAAGCGGAAAATTCAATGCTTATAATCCAGAGTGGGATTTTGGATTTGGATTAAATTACAGCAATGTTAAATATGATAAATTGAACATAAATAAAGAGGTGTTAACCGGTAAAGATTCGATTGAAGTTTCAATTGAGCTATCAAACAAAAGTGATATTCCTTGTAAAGAAACCGTTCAATTATACCTTTCGGATAATTATGCAAGTTTAATCCCTTGTGGAAAGACATTAAAGCGATTTCATAAAATTTCAATTCCCGCAAACGGCGTTGCATCACTTAAGTTTTATTTGAATAAAAGTGATTTGAAATTCGTTGGAAAAGATGGAGATTTTGTTGTGGAGGATGGATCTTTTTCAATTCGCATAGGAAATCTGGAGAAGAAATTTGATTATAAAAATGAATAATTTTTTAAAAAATTTGTTACTTATTGTAATAAATACTATATTTAACCTCAATTAATCTTTAAACTATGAAAAAACAGTACTTTTTTATTCTTTTCTTATTCCTGTCAGTTGTTGGTTTTTCCCAAATTGAAGGAACATGGAGATTGGCTCCAATAGCTGGAGCTTTGAAAGTTGGTCCAAATCAAAATGATGGATCGTGGTATTCCACTTCAATGGCTGATGTTGCGACTCGATCATGCTTGTTCGATGACTCAATTACTTTTGCCGCAGGTGGTGCAATGACTCATTATATGGATGGTTCAACTTGGATTGAAACATGGCAAGGAGCTAATGCCGCTGGTTGCGGAACCCCAGTTGCCCCGCATGACGGAGTTACAAATGCGCCGTATACTTACAGCTATAACAGTGGAACAGGAGAGTTAACAGTTAATGGTGTTGGTGCACATTTAGGTTTGGCAAAAGTCTATAATGGTGGAGAATTGACTAGTCCAGCAGGTGCTCCAAGTTCAATTACCTACTTGGTAAATTTTTCAGCCAATACGGATACAATGAATGTTGATATCAATTTTGGCGTTGGATGGTGGCATTATACATATGTTAAATCAAGTATTTGGGTTATGGCTAATCCAAATGTAACTTTTAAGGTTAATATGTCAAACTACACAGGACCTATCACTACAGGTGTTTTTGTAAATGGATCTTTTAATGGTTGGTGTGGAAGTTGTAACCCAATGACTGATATGGGAAATGGAATTTGGCAAACAACATTACCAATACCTTCAGGTAGCATTGAATATAAATTCACAATTGATGGTTGGAATGCCCAAGAAGAATTTACGGGAGGAGAATCTTGTATAGATCCAATAAACGATAATTATTTTAACAGATACTTACAATTTAATTCAGATGTTACATTACCTACGGTTTGTTTCAATAGTTGTGACCCTTGTTTATCTGTTTCTCCTGAATTGGTAGGTACTTGGAAGTTGAAGTCTGACGCAGGTTCTCTAGCGGTTGGTCCTGGACAAGGAAATGGATCTTGGTGGTCAAATTCATTAGCAGATGTAACGACAAGAGCTTGTTTGTTCGACGACTCAATTAAATTTGAATTGAATGGAACAATGACACACTATATGGATGGTAGTACTTGGTTAGAAGCATGGCAAGGTGCTAATCCAGAAGGATGTGGTGCGCCTGTTGCTCCGCATGATGGAACTACGAATGCGCCTTACACGTACAGTTATAATTCTGCAACAGGTGAATTAACAACAATTGGTGTAGGTGCTCATATTGGTTTGGCAAAAGTAAATAACGCTGGAGAATTGTCTAATCCAGCAAATGCGCCATCCTCAATTACATATATCATCGCATTGTCAAACAATAATAATACACTTACGGCAGATATTAATTTTGGAGTAGGTTGGTGGAGATTTATCTATGAAAAAACACAACCTGTTGTTGTTGCAGATCCAAATATTACTTTTAAAGTTGATATGTCTACATATAATGGAACAATTGCCCAAGGTGTTTATTTAAACGGCGATTTCAACGGTTGGTGTGGAACTTGTAACCCAATGACAAATGCTGGAAATGGAATTTGGGAGGTAACTTTACCTATTGCTGTTGGACCAATTCAATACAAATATACAATTGATGGTTGGAATGCTTTTGAAGAATTCAACGGAGGAGAATCTTGTACAGATACAATAAATGATGGTTTTGTTAACCGTTATTATGAAGTTTCTGCAGATGCCGTTTTACCTGTGGTATGTTTTGCGAGTTGTGATGCTTGTTTATCTGGAATTGATGAAATTGGATTAGATGCTAGTATCTACCCTAACCCTTCTACAAATTTTATAAACATTTCGTCAGAAACTATTTTGAACAGAGTTACAATCTCAAATATGAATGGTTCTGAGATATTGTCCAAATACATTGGTTCTAAACAATATTCCTTGGATATTGCAAGTGTGCCTGCGGGAATCTACTTAATTAGTCTAGAATCAGAGAATGGAAAAATATTCAAAACAATGATTAAAGAATAGTTTTAATCAGCTTAGTGATCAATCGGAAAAGGGGAGTAGTCCCCTTTTTCTATTTAATAATAATTTGAAATACATAGTTCGAAAAAGGATTTACCTTAAACAATGAAAAAATGCCAGTTGGGTCTTATTATTTTATAATTGAATACAAGGATAATTTAACTGAAAGTTCCAATGGGATGATAACCATTATAAAATAAATGGTCTTTCAAAAAACGGAGATAGTTAAATATTAGAAGGAAAATTTAGTTCACTTCAACATCCAAGATCCGCCAACTGAAATAATATTTGGTTCTTCTAAATAATCTTTGAATGTTTGTTCTGAAATTCCACCGGTTGGACAAAAAGTAACTTGCGGAAAAAGTTGACCATAGGTTTTTAAGGCATTGATTCCACCAAATAAATTTGCAGGGAAAAATTTAAAAAAAGTGAATCCTTCTTCCAAACCTTTCATGATATCACTTACGGTAGAAACTCCCGGAATAAACGCAATATCTGCTTGTTTTAAATGCTGTGCTAATTTTGGTGTTAAACCTGGGGAAACAATGAAATCAACTCCGATATCTTTTACTTTGTTTATTTGATCTGGATGAATTACCGTACCAACACCAACACTGAAATCGGGAATGTTCTGCGATTTAAGAATTCTTAGTGCCTCAAGAGCAAAGTCCGTGCGCAAAGTCACTTCAATACATTTTATACCTGCCGATTGAATTTTCTTGATTTGATTGTCAATATCTCCGGCGTTATTGATTGTTGCAACTGGTATTACAGGATTGTTTTTTAAAATGGAGTGTATTCCGTTTTGAATCATAGTTTATAAAATAAATGATGCGCCTTCTTCACTCGATGTAACTTGATTACGAAGGTTATTAAATAATTCTCTTCCGAATCCTTGTTGATTCATTTCTTTCGTTCTTCCTGGTCTGCTATTTAAATCAGAACTAATACAGTTTAATTCACCGGTTTTTGCATCCAATCGAATTAAATCACCCGTTTGAATTTTTCCGATAACGCCACCATCTTTCGCTTCCGGGACCATGTGAATCGCCGCAGGTACTTTGCCTGAGGCACCAGACATTCTCCCATCAGTAACCAAAGCCACTTTGAAACCTCGTTTTTGTAAAACCGTGAGAGTAGGGGTTAACTGATGTAATTCAGGCATTCCATTTTGTTTTGGTCCTTGAAACGGAAGAACTGCTACAAAATCCTTTTCTAATTCACCGCGTTTGAAAGCTGAAATTAAATCCTGCTGTTCATCAAAAACAATAGCTGGAGCTTCAATCATTAAATGTTCTTCCGAAACCGCTGCTGTTTTAATGACTGATCGGCCAATATTTCCTTTTAATATTTTGATTCCGCCATCTTTTGAAAAAGGCTCATTAACCGGGCGAATGATTGACGTATTTAAACTCTCTGTCGGACCTTCTTCCCAACTAAGTTCGTGATTTCTGATTTTTGGCTCTTGTGTATATTTATCCAGACCTACTCCTAAAATCGTTCGCACATCTTGATGCAATAAACCATTTTCGAGTAAGGTCCGAATCACAAATGCCATCCCTCCCGAAGCATGGAAGTGATTTACATCAGCAGCGCCATTCGGATACATGCGGGTTAATAAAGGAATAACATCGGATAAGTCTGACATATCTTCCCAATTAATGATTATTCCTGCAGCTCGTGCAATTGCAATTAGATGAATTGTATGATTGGTTGATCCTCCAGTTGCAAGTAAACCAATGATTCCATTTACGACTGTTTTTTCATCGAACAAATTAGCTAGTGAATACGCAAAGCCTTTCAATGAATTGTTTCGAGCGACTTTAACCGCCTCCTCATTCAATAATTCTCGTAATTCAGTTCCTGGATTTACAAAACTTGAACCAGGCAATTGTAGGCCCATGATTTCCATCAGCATCTGATTGCTGTTGGCTGTTCCGTAAAAGGTACAAGTTCCGGGAGAATGATATGAATCTGATTCTCCTTTCAGTAATTCTGCTCGTCCGATTTTACCTTCCGCAAATTCCTGTCTGATTCGGGCTTTTTCTTCATTGCTGATTCCCGATGGCATGGGTCCCCCGGGAACAAAAACAGCAGGTAAATGACCAAAACGCAGCGCGCCCATCATTAATCCTGGAATAATTTTATCACAAATTCCTAGGTAAAGTCCAGCGTCGAACATGTTGTGGGTCAATCCAATAGTCGTAGAAATTGCAATCACATCCCGACTGAAAAGCGAAAGCTCCATTCCAACTTGACCTTGGGTTACACCATCACACATGGCAGGCACACAGCCCGCAACTTGAGCAACAGCTCCGTGCTTGATTGCAAAAGCTCTCAGTTTTTCAGGATAATTTTCATACGTTTTATGTGCCGAAAGCATATCGTTGTATGCCGAAATGATTCCAAGATTTGGCGTTGCATTTTCGGCCAATTCTGTTTTTTCGTGTGAAGAGCAACCTGCAAAAGCATGAGCCAAATTACCACAATGTAAATTTTTACGAGTAACTCCTTCTTCACTCGCGGCTTTCATATCTTTTAAATATTGAGTCCTTGAAGGTTTACTTCGCTCTACAATGCGCTGAGTTATTTCAATAATTCGTTGATTCATTTCTATTAATTCGTATAATAAAGTTCGGTAATATGTTCTGAAAAATGAGCTATTGGATAATTTTTTGATTTAGCCTCTTGGAATACATTTAATTTATTTTCTCCAGTAAAGAAAAGATAGGTTTTGTTAGCTGATTTAAGAAATTGAGCAGAACAACTAATTCGATTAAATGGAACATTAGGAGCTTTTGTGCTACAAAGTTTGTCACTCGTTTCCAATGCGCGTTCAGATTCTTCATCATTTGGGAAAATCGAAGCCGTATGCCCATCATCTCCCATTCCGAGAATAACAACATCCAATCGGTTTAATTTTTCGAATGCTTTTGTAGCCAATTCCAAATTTTTTGATTCATTGGAATCATCGAACACCATTGGGATAAAATTCATCTCGCTCATATTGGCAAGCAATGATTCACGAACCAATTTTTCATTCGAGAATGCACTCGTATTATCAACAAAACGCTCATCAACCAAGCTCACCGTAATTTTTGACCAATCGAGTCCCGATTTATTCAATTTTTCATAAAGCGCTTTTGGTGTTGATCCTCCTGAAACCAATAAGAAAGCAGAACCATATAGGCTGATTGCAGACTCAAGATCTGATTTAATTTGCTCACACAGGGCATCTTCCAAAAGTTGTTTATTCTCAAAAACCAGCATTATTCTTTCCAAGTTTTTGTGATCCACGTGCTCCCTTCATCTAAAATATCATCACCAGGACCCCAAGTTCCAGCTTCGTAGAGAATATTTGTCTGACCACTAGCTTTCCAATTTGAAGTGATTGATTCAATCCAAGTCCATGCAGCGTCAAGTTCATTTTGACTCATAAACAAGGTTTGGTTTCCACGAATGACATCAATGATAAGGCGTTCGTAAGCTTCAGGAAATCGTTCTTTGAAGGAATCTAAGTAATCTAATTTCAGAGCAATTGGTTTGTAACGATATCCACCTGGCCCTGGGATTTTCGTCATCTGAACAAGTTCGATTCGTTCTTCAGGTTGCAAGCGAATGATTAACTTATTGTTATTCAATTTTTCTTTCGAAGGAAATATGTTATGTCGAACTTCCTTGAAGTTAATCACAATTTCAGAATAGCGTTTCAACATACGTTTTCCAGTTCGCAAGTAGAATGGCACTTCTTTCCATCTCCAGTTGTCGACATAAGTTTTTATCGCGACAAAAGTTTCTGTTTTGGAATTAAATTTTTCGATGTCTTCTAAATAGGATTGAACTTCTTTTCCGTTAGCAAAACCGCGGGTATACTGACCCTTTACCGTATCCGATTGAACAGTTTTCTTGTTAAATAAACGCAAAGCTCGAAGAACCTTCAGTTTTTCATTTCTCACTTCTTCTGCTTCAAGTGTATGAGGAGGTTCCATTGCTACCAAACAAAGTAGTTGCAACAAGTGATTTTGAACCATATCGAGTAACGCTCCGCTGTTATCATAGTAGGAAGCTCTTTTTTCAACGCCCAAACTTTCTGATACCGTAATTTGAATATTGTCTATGTGCTCTGAGTCCCAAGCGCGCTCAAATAGATTGTTTGCAAAACGCAAGACCATAAGGTTTTGAACCGTCTCTTTTCCAAGGTAGTGGTCGATTCGATAGATTTGTTGTTCGGTAAATGTTTTCGTAATCTCTTCGTTAATGCTTTTTGATGATTCCAAGCTATAGCCCAATGGTTTTTCAAGTACAACCTTACTTTTTTTGTTTACCAAGCCGGATTCTTTTAGTGCTTTTGAAATAGGACCGAAAGCAGAAGACGGAGTCGAGAAGTAGAAAATATTTTGATAATTTGGGTATTTTGAGGCGTATTCGCTTAAGTTTTTATAGCCTTCAACGGATGCCTCAGGTGCTTCAATCAACTGAATTTTGGATGAGAACTCATGAATATCTTTGTCTATATCAAGTTCATTTGTACTTTCCTTCAAGAATTTAGTTAAGTCATCAAAAAATGATGAATCTTTTGGGTTTTTTCGAGTAATTGCAACGATATTGTATTCGCATAATAATTGACCATCAATTTGTCGATGAAATAGTGCTGGATAAATTTTTCTCAATGCGAGATCACCATCACCACCAAAAACGATGATGTTAAATGGTTCGAAAACTTCTGTGTGTTTTGATTTCTTTTTTGTTTGCATTAATTAAGTTTGTGTCAAAAATACACTAAGTAGGTGTAAATTCCAAATTTTCGATGTAAAATTTGATGCAATATTGAATACTTTTTTGAAAAACAAAAATTAAATTTTCTAAATATTTTTTTGGATATTGAAAAAAAGTAATACTTTTGAACGTCATATTGACACTAAGTAACTAAAACCATTAATTATGAAAAAACTGTTTACATTAATTTCTGCGTTTGCATTTGCGACGCTTTCTTATGCTCAAACCATGGGAATTGTTGGGCAATTTACAAATTGGGGCACAGACCCAGATATCCCGATGACATCTTCTGATGGCGTTCAGTGGGATGCTACAGGGGTTGTTATTACAACGAATGGTGGTATTAAATTTAGACTTGATAGTGATTGGGCTACTAATTGGGGTGGTGCTGGTTTTCCTTCAGGAACGGCTGAGTTAGGCGGTTTCGGAAACGATATCCCAGGTGTAGCTGGAACTTATGATGTTTCTTTTAATACAACAACGCTGGAATATTCATTTACTGCAGCGAGTACTGGTTTTAATGAAATCGGATTCACAGGTGGGTTTAATAGTTATAATGCTGTTGAGCCATTAGCTACATTAGACGGGGTAGATTATTTTAAAACCGATTTCTTTTTTGGTGAGCCTAACGTATTAATTAAACGAACAGCTCCTTCAACAACGCTTTGGGGTGGATCAGCATTTCCAAGTGGAACAGCATCGGAAGTGCCAGCATCTTCGGATATCCCTCTAACGGTTGGGTATTACAATATTTCTTTCAACAAAAACACATTAGCATATAACTTTGCTCAGGTTCCTGTTGGAATCATCGGAAGTGCAGTTCCTCCTTATGATTGGTCTGTTGATGTACCAATGACTTCCACGGATGGAGGAATTACGCATTATTTGTATAACTATACCATTGCTGATGGAGTATTGAAATTCAGAGCGAATGGTGGTTGGGCAACAAACTGGGGTGGAGGAACAGACTTCCCAGCTGATACAGCTTTCTTAGGGGGTTCTGATATTCCTGTTGCTGCTGGAACATATGATACAATTTCTTTCAATCGTTATACTGGTCAATATAGTTTTGGTGGTTCAGTTGCTCCAGGATTAGGAATTAACAATCTTGAGAAATTTAACGCTTCAGTTTATCCAGTTCCTGCTGAGGATATTATTTCATTTGTTTCAGATGTGAAAGAATTTGAAGTAATTATTCGTGATCTTGCTGGTAAAGTTGTTATGAGAAGTAATAGTTCAACATTGAATATTTCTGAGTTGAAAGCTGGTACTTACATCTATCAATTGATTTCGGGTAATCGCTCGGGAACAGGTAAGTTGATTAAAAAGTAAGTTTTTTGAGTTAACTAAAGCCTAAGTATTGTACTTAGGCTTTTTTTTTCTAATTTAATAATTATGAAAGGATTGAAATTAGTAATATTAGGATTATTCCCTGTCTTTGTTTTTGCGCAAACATTGCAGGTTACTCCTGCTTTTCCCACAGTGAATGATGTTGTAACAATTACCTATGATGCATCTCAAGGAAATGCGGCATTGGTCAATCAATTTCAAATTTATTGTCATACAGGTCTTATTACCACAACAAGTACTTCACCTACAAATTGGCAATATGTTCAAGGAACTTGGGGCGCTGCCGATCCTGATGTCGCTATGACATATATTGGAAATAATAAACATCAAATAACCATTGATATCGACCAATTTTATGGTGTGCCATCAAATGTGACGGTATTGAAATTGGCTTTTGTTTTTAGAACTTCGAATGGTTCAGTTGTTGGCAGAGAGGCGGATGGATCAGACATATACTATGATTTAGTACAATCAAATAGTAGTCTTCAAGCTCAGTTTTTCAATCCTACGAACAACGCTACGATTCTAGATCTTGGACAGTCATTGAATGTTAATGTCCAGTCAAGCCAATTAGCTACACTTACATTGTTTGAAGATGGTCTGCAATTAGCATCAAACCAAAATGTAACCGAGCTAAATTATCCTTTAACAGCAACTTCCACAGGGACACATCAGTTAAAGCTTGTGGCATCGAATGGAACAGATACAGTTTTGGATAGCGTTTATTATACGGTCAATCCGGGTTTAAATATTGTTGATCCTCCATTGAATACTAAAAATGGAATAAATTATTTGAATGATTCAACTGTCTTACTTCGTCTTTATGCACCTGAAAAGGAACATATTTATGTTATTGGAGACTTTAATTCTTGGGTGCCATCGGCTGAATATCATATGAATCTTTCCTCTGACTCAACCACCTGGTGGCTAGAAATCGGAGGTTTAGTTCCTGGGCAACGCTATGGATATCAATATTTTATTGATGGTGATTTGAAATTAGCAGACCCATTAAGTCCATTGATTTTGGATAAAAATAATGATGGCGCTATTGGAGCACTTACTTATCCAGATCCACATCCATATCCTACAGGACTAACAACTGGATTTGTTACAGTTATGCAACCAGGAGCTACTACGTTTAATTGGCAAAATGATGGTTTTGTTGCTCCAGAGAACAAAGACCTTGTAATTTATGAATTGCTTGTTCGGGATTTTGTTCAAAAGAGAAATTACCAAACCCTTATAGATACTCTGAATTATTTAGATAAATTAGGGATTAACGCCATTCACGTGATGCCTCCGGGAGAATTTGAAAATAATGAGAGTTGGGGATATAATCCGTCTTTTCATATGGCATTGGATAAATACTATGGGACACCGGCAAAATTTAAAGAATTTGTTGATTCTTGTCACGGACGAGGAATTGCGGTGATTGTAGATATGGTTTTAAATCATGCATTTGGACAAAATCCGATGGTAAACATGTATTGGGATGCAGCGAATAACCGTCCGGCAGCGAATAATCCTTGGTTCAACGCGGTTTGTCCCCACGAACCATACTGCTGGGGTTACGATTTTGACCATACGCGCCAAGCAACCAAAGATTACATCGATCGCGTAAATCGCTATTGGCTAGAAGAATTTCACATTGATGGATTTCGTTTTGATTACACAAAAGGTTTTATAAACAATGGAAATGGATACAGCGATGATCGAATTGCAATCATCAAACGAATGGCCGATACGATTTGGAATTTTAAACAAAATGCATATGTGATTTTAGAACATTGGTGTGATAATGCCGAGGAAAAGCAATTGGCTGAATATGGCATGATGCTTTGGGGAAATCTAAACTATGCATACAATGAAGCGACAATGGGCTATACATCAACATCAAACATAAGTAATGGAATCTATTCTTCTCGCACATGGACAGTTCCACACCTGATTTCATACATGGAAAGCCATGACGAGGAGCGTTTAATGTTCAAGAATCTCAATTATGGTAATTCTGCCAACCCAAATCACAATACAAAAGAGTGGTACACTGCATTAGGTCGCATGCAAACTGCTGCAGTTATTTTCTTGTCTCAACCTGGACCTCGCATGATTTGGCAATTTGGTGAATTGGGTTACGACATTTCGATAGATGATCCTTGTCGCGTATGTAATAAACCGATTTTATGGAACTATTTTGGACAGGCACGTCGCAAACAACTATACGATGTGTATTCTGCAATGATCAATTTAAGAAATAACTATTCCACATTCCGAACCTTAGATTTTAACTACATGCTTTCAGGTGCTGTTAAGCGAATGAAGTTGAATGACCCTTCAATGAATGCAGTTGTTTTAACCAATTTTAGTGTTTACAACCAAGATGCAACACCTTCATTTCAACACACAGGTACTTGGTATGAATATTTCACAGGAGATAGTATTGTGGTAGCTGATGTCAACGCTGTTTTAAACATGACGCCTGGAGAATATCGCGTTTATACTGATGCGAAATTAGATCAGCCCCAAATAGCCGATGCTCCAGTTTCCCTTAATGAACTAATTCATGATGAGACATCTCTTTTGGTTTATCCTAACCCAACTTCAGAATTAGTTAAATTGAAATTTGAAGGAAAATCAAATGCTGCTGCCTTCATTCAGATTATTGATCAATCTGGAAAAGTGTTGTGGAGTAAAAAATCGTTGTGTTTTGTAGGTGAAAATATTGAGCAAGTAAATGTTGAAAGTTTCCCATCTGGAATTTATTCAGTGATTATTCAACAAGGAAATTATTTTCAAACGGCGCAATTGAATGTTGTAAAATAATGCGTTGGATATTCTTTCTGATTTTTATTCCAAAATTAGTTGGACAGGAAGTTCATCCAATGGACAATGAGGCATTCCTTCAAAATGAAGTTGCCTCAATTTATGTCGATTTGCCAAATGATCAACTTCAATTGTTACTTGGTGATAGTCTTTATAGCGATCATGAATTTTTAGCGTCGTTTCGCTATCAAAGTTCTTTATATCTGGATACCATCCAACAAATTGGTTTTCGAGTCAGAGGAAATACTTCACGTGGGGCCGGTAAAAAATCGTTCAGTATTGATTTCAATGATTTTATTCCGGGACAGAAATTCAAGGGATTGGACAACATGAATTTGGTTGGAAATCACAACGATCCATCCCAATTGCGAGCTTGGTTGAGCACTCAGATATTAAAATCAGCTGATTTGACAGTTTCGAGAAACAGCTTCGTCCGACTATACATAAACAATGAATACAAAGGACTTTATCTCAATAACGAAGCAATCGATGATGAATTTATTAAAGATCGATTTATAGCAAATTTTTCGGGTAATCTTTTCAAATGTTCGTGGGGTTCGGATTTGACATATTTAGGAGCAAACCCTCAACTTTATTATGAAACCTATGAACTAAAAACAAACCAATCGCTGAATGATTATTCAGGTTTGATTCATTTCATTGAAGTTTTGAATAACTCAAATGCTACAGATTTTCCATGCGCCATTCAGCAAGTTTTTGATGTTGATCGTTACTTGAAAACGCTTGTTCATGAAATTTTGATTGGTCACTGGGATGGTTATGCAGGCAATAAAAACAATTATTACCTCTATCAACGTCCATCTGATGGAAAATTTGTGTTCATCGAATATGATATGGACAACACCTTCGGAATTGATTGGTTCAACGAAAACTGGTCCGTTCGGAATATCAATAATTGGCATTTTGGAAATCGGCCGCTCATTCAAAAATTGTTTGAGATTCCCTATTTTAAAGATCAATTCAATCATTACATGAATGAAGCTTTGACCACTATTTTCAACCAAAACTGGCTTCAGGAATTACAAATTAAAAAGTCTTTAATCTCGCAAGCTGCTTACGAAGATCTTTACAAGGAATTGGATTATGGTTTCACAAATTCCGATTTCGATTCATCGATAACGAACGCTTTTGGTGCTCATGTTACCATGAGTATTTCTGATTATTTAGCTATTCGTTTACAAAGTGCTTTGTCTCAAGTTCAACCTTTTCAGGGATTGGAGAATCCGTGTCAATTGTCAATAGAAGAAAATGAACTACCGGTTTATGTAGTTGCAAAATATGATTTACTAGGTCGACCAATTACAGCGAAACCAGAGTCAAATCAATTTATCATTGAAATTTTATCAAATGGAAAAAGCAGGAAAACTCTTTTTGTGGATTAATCTTTATTTAGCCCTGGTTTCAGGAATTGTTGCCCAAAAAAACTTCAAACTAGAGCACGTTGAACCCATGAATTGGTGGGCAGGAATGAAGCATCACCAGGTTGAAGTTTTAATGCACGGAGAAAACATTGCCCGTTTTCAAGTTGAAAGTCCAGGTCTTCCAATCGTTGGAATCATAAAAACGGAAAACCCAAATTACTTGTTTGTAACGATTGAAACAGCTAATCGAAATTCCGGGAAATATCCGATTTATTTGAAGGATAAAAACAAGCTTGTTGCAACTTATGATTTTGAGTTAAAAGAAAGAAAATACGAATCAGCTCAGAGAACTAGTTTCACCTCCGCTGATGTCATTTACCTCTTAATGCCCGATCGTTTTGCTAATTTATATCCCGGTGGTGATACACATCCGGAGACAGCAGAAAAAGCTGATCATTCCAATCCGAATGGGCGACACGGCGGTGATATAAGCGGTATTATTGAGCATTTGGATTACATCAAAGAATTAGGCGCTACGACCATTTGGTCAACGCCGTTGCTTGAAGACAACGAAGAAGCGTATTCGTATCACGGGTATGCGCAATCTAATTTGTATAAGGTTGATCCACGCTATGGTGACAATTATACCTTTCAATTTCTTGTTCAAGAAGCACACCGCAAAGGATTGAAAGTTATCAAAGATGAGGTTCCGAACCATTGGTCGAGCAAGCATTGGATGATCAAAGATTTACCAACAAAAACGTGGATACATCAATATCCTTCTTTTACGCGTTCCAGTTACCGAACGAGCACCCAAATGGATCCATACAAAAGCAAGAAAGATAAAAGCGCCTCTGAAGATGGTTGGTTCGATACGAGCATGCCCGATATCAATCAAGCAAATCCATTGGTGTTGAACTATTTGATCCAAAACACGATTTGGTGGATCGAATTTGCGGAATTAGATGGGCTTCGTGTGGACACGTATTCCTATAACGACAAAGAGGCAATTGCCACTTGGACAAAAAAAATCATGGAGGAGTATCCAAATCTGAACATGGTGGGAGAAATCTGGATGCACGATCAGGCCTTGATTTCCTATTGGCAAAAAGATAGTCCGATTGGTTCGCTTGACTCTTACAATAGTGAACTTCCGAGTGTGATGGATTTCACCTTGCACGATGCGATTATGCAAGCTTTCAAAGAACCGGAGCAAGGTTGGGACAAAGGCATGGTCAGGGTTTACGAGAATTTTGTCAATGATTTTCTTTACAGAGATCCTAACAAATTATTGGTGTTCATGGAAAACCACGATACGCAACGCTTCAACGAATATTGTCCATCTCTAGCGGATTATAAATTAGCATTGACGTTGATTGCGACTACACGCGGAATTCCACAAATTTATTATGGAAGTGAAATCGGAATGAAAGGAAAGAAAGAAGTGGGAG
Organism: Flavobacteriales bacterium; assembly: GCA_947497485.1. Classification (GTDB taxonomy): domain Bacteria; phylum Bacteroidota; class Bacteroidia; order Flavobacteriales_D; family Crocinitomicaceae; genus UBA952. The sequence continues at coordinate 2,789 of CANMHB010000009.1, read as the reverse complement.
ATGCCGATATCCGGCAAGATTTCCCCGGTGGTTGGGGAACGTTGGACGATCACAATGCCTTCTTTTCGAATGGTGATGTTAGCAATCTACGTGGCATGAAGGGCAGAACGGAGCAAGAGGAATCTTATTTCCAATTTACCAAGCAATTATTGAACTGGCGCAAAAACCAACCTGTCATTCATTCGGGAAAAATGAAGCAATTTGTCCCAGAGAACAATGTTTACGTCTATTTCAGATACAATGAATCGGACTCACTGATGATCATCATCAATAATTCTATTAAAGAGGAAACCATAAAATTGAATCGCTTTGATGAAATACTTTCCGGTAAAAGTATCCTTCGGGATGTTTTTACAAATCAGGATAGTAAACTAAGCAGTGCTCTTACTCTTCCTGCAAAAACCGCTTTGATTTACAAGGTGTTTAGGTAATGTTTTTACATTTGTAAAGATCAGATTATTTTAGCTGAATTTGAAGGGTTTAACTGTAAGGAAAATCCTACCCAATGTTAAAGGTTATTATAGTGATCTCAGAATTTTCTCCATCTTTTTCCCTTGTGCTAATTCGTCCACCAGTTTGTCTAGGTATCGAACTTTTTGTGTTAGCCTATTTTCAATTTCTTCAATTCTGTAACCACAAATTACTCCTTTGATTAAGTTTGCATTTGGATTTAATTTGGCTTGTTCGAAAAAAACTTCAAAAGTCACATTGGCATCAATTAGTTCCTGCATTTTATTGTCATCAAAAGAGGTAAGCCATTGAATTACTTGATGCAACTCCTCGATTGTTCTTCCTTTTTTTTGAATTTTTGATATATACAGAGGATAAACTTTGGAAAAAGTCAGTTTAGCAATTTTATCATTATGTTTAGGAGTTGTATTCATTTTATTTTAGCCTTTCAAGTTTACCTTTCCTTTTGATAATATTTTTATAATCCCATTGAATTTCTCTTGCTTTTTTAAGCCAATTAATTAATTCGACTATATCGATTTCCGAAACATTGTTATAAAAAATAGAAGCATCTTTAAATTTCTCACCTCGAATAGTTAAATTTTCTTCGTCAAAGTCTGCACCGCTCCAAAACATAAGCCTCATTCCATTTTTCTGTTTGCTATATCCAACAATCGGGTTTCCATCCAAAAACCATACAGGGTGCGCGTGCCAAATTTTACTTTCTGATTCTATCAATTCGTTTGAAATTGTCAAGGAAAGTAAATCACAAATTTCGTTGAATGGATCCGGTTGTTGATTATTGTAGGTGGTTATGTCTAGGTTCATTTTCGTTGTAGGTATCTTTGCTAACGTTTTGCTTGTAAGCGCATACCAGAAGGTTGCGCTTATAAGCTGTTATGGGATGGTTAAAATATAACTAGTTTCTTTTCTTAGCTAAGTACTTATAATCCACTGTAAAACTTAAGCTTCGTGCGTCCAAATTTCCATTTTTGTCGACACGAAAAGTTGTTTGACCTGAACGACCGTCTTGGAAGCGGTAGTCAAAGTAGCCTTCGTTGCCTTTTAATTCGCCTAAACCAATCCAATACTTATCGCCGGGTGAAACACCTTGCACTACAAATTTATTATTATCAAAGGTCATAATGGTCATACTTTGATCAGGTGTTTTTTCAATTGTTCCAGTTGAATTATCATATAAATCCCAAGTTCCGTTCAGTGTTATTACATTAAGTGACCCAGAATTTTGTGCCTTCGCAAAACCAAACGTTAGCAACATCGTTGCTAATACCAATAAATTTTTCATTTTGTTCTATTATAAATTTTATTCCTACTCTTATCGATTTTCAGATTCCTCGCTGTTTTTTAATTTGGATTTCTTGTCTCCACTTTTTTATCTGTCACTTTAGGTGGTCAGCCTGCCTTGAACCGCTTTGTCTGTTTAACTTTCCCATAACGTTTTGTGCCTAGGCGCTCTGCCCAACTCTTTAAATAAATTGTTCTTCCGAAGTTAAAGTTATTTTCTTTCAAATTTATCGTTGTTTCGAAGCATGATTTTGGGCTGGCGTTTGAGGCACTGTTATGCGTATGTCATTTCATGTTGTTGTAAAATAGTACCATTTAAATTCTAACTTATCAAAAGTCGTTGAAGCACCAAGAATTATTGTTGGAGTGTTGTCATCTGCATCATAACAAAACCCATAGCTATTATCAATTATACTGTGAACAATAAATATGTAAGTGTCTCCATCTTTTTGAAATTGCTCAAAACCCAAATTTTTTATTTCATCATTCATTATTCTGACATTTCCCTTTGCCTTATATTTTGAAACAATTTTCATCATTTGACTTTTGCGATGTTGGAAAAATTCTATGGCACTTTCCTTAGGAGTTATTTTAACTATGATTGGCTTTGAAATCACCAATATCAGAAATATTAATCCTAAAATTCCAATAAGATGTTTATTTAATAATGGCAGAGTTAGAAGTATTGCAGAAATAAGTAAAAATATCCATGTCCAAGAATATGTAGATTCAACCGGAATAATTGAAAAAATTGCTCCCATGAACCAATCATAATTAAAAGGTATTACATAGGTATATTCCCTGTATAACACGAAGCTAAGTGTCAATATTACAACAACATATAATATATTTTTTCCTTTCTCGGTCATTCTGGGGTATTACGCATAACGGTTTGCGTGCAGGCGCTCGTAACCCTGTGTTGCGCCTGCGGCAGGGTTATGGCGCTTGCACGCTGTTAAGGGCTGGCTTATTCCTTAATCACTTTAAATGTCTGTTGCACATTTTCTCCTGCACTGAACAAATAAATACCTACC
>CANMHB010000008.1 GCA_947497485.1 Flavobacteriales bacterium | reverse complement strand
GGAACGCAGGAGGTTGTTGCGCCCCATCAACAACACAATATAGAGACGATGTTGGATTTGTAAATTCTTTACTAAATAATTTATTTGCAAACAGACCAATAGATACAACTCGTGTATATGCGACAGGTTTTTCAAATGGTGCATTGTTGTGTTATCGACTTGCGAACCAGTTAACAAATCGCTTTGCCGCTATTGCACCAGTTGCAGGTAATCTAATGTATTATCCTTGGAATCCTGCAAGATCTATCCCAATAATTAGTTTTCATTCTTATCAAGACCAGAATGTAAAATATTTTGGAGGCGTAACAATTGGTTCAACTGGAACATATTTTCCACCGCAAGACAGCATGTTTAATATTATAAGCTCAAATTATTCTTGTGGCATTTTGAAAGACACCTTATTCTATAACACAAACCAATATGATCATTTTAAATATTCAAATTGTTCATGTAACGCAATAATAGAACAATATGTAAGTTATGACGGGGAACATTCTTGGTCTGGAGGGCTTTCTTCAGGAACGGTAACTGTTAGCAATCAATTTAGTGCAACATATTTAATGTGGCAATTTTTTCAGAATTATACAACAAGCTGTTTAACTACTGGTATTGAAAATTTTAACGAAACAAATATTAAAATAGAGGTATTCCCAAATCCATTCACAAACAAAATCAATCTGACTAACACGACTGGAAATGAAAATTTCACGCTCTTCAATTATTTTGGACAAGTAGTGTGGTCGGGCAAAAGCATTGAGAAGCAAGATTTTTCGGAATTAACTGGCGGACTGTACTTTCTTAAAGTTGACAACAGAACAATAAAACTTGTGAAACAATGAGAAGAATGGCAGAAAATAAAAATGTTTAAGCAATATTGCCCTGCAGCAGGAGCAACTTTAGGCTAAATAGCCTACGCGTAAAACATTATCAGTAATTAAATGAATAACAAATGAAAAATATTCAAACCGAAATTTTAATTCTTGCAGACACTGCTAAAGTTTGGGATGTTCTAATGAATTTTGATAGCTACCCTAAATGGAATCCATTTATCACATCAATAATCGGTGAACCAAAATTAGGCAGTAGGTTGACAGTATCTATAAACCCTCCCGGAGGAAAGGGAATGACTTTTAAACCAAACATTTTGACTCTCGAAGCGAATAAAGAATTTAGATGGAAAGGTAAACTTGGTATCAACGGTATTTTTGACGGAGAACATTATTTCATTTTGGAATCCGTGGATAAAGACATAACAAAATTCATTCACGGTGAAAAATTCAGTGGACTTTTAGTTCCTTTCGTAGGCAAAATGCTGGATAAAACTCAAAAAGGATTTCAGCTTATGAATGAATCGATAAAAAAGGAATGTGAAAGAAAGTAACTACTGCTAACTGCGTTTGAGCAGTTTTGTCATGACCTATAAGACCCTAATCAAATATAGACCCTAAATTACAAAAACACCATTCTAAAGTTTCTGTTAAACGTTATTAAAAAGGAATTAATAAGAATAGATTAATTCGAGACACCTCCTCCAACCCCCTCCCAAATCAGGCTTTGTCTTGACCGATCAAAAAGAGCGTCAAGGTTCGATAATTCGATGTTTCTGTTTACAAGGAAAAACTGAGTCAATTGGGTCAGGTTTTTTTATTGGATGAAATTCAAGCAACGAGAGTAGTAGTTAATAAAAATAAATCAAAATGAATTAAGACCTCTGATTAATTAGCTTGATACTAATGACTTAACCATTTAGTAAATCATATTAATAATGGCGTCAGCTAAATCAAAAAATCTTTTTCAATCTATAAATTTGCCTGTTTCAGGATCATAAACGTAAAAATCTCGATACGGGTATTCTTTTCCGAATATGGCTACACAATATATTTCCAATCGAATCATTTTAGTATCCTCATTACACCTTAGAATTCTTACTCTTGTTGAGAAATAGCCATTTTGTTTAAAATCACAACACGAAGTTTGAATCATTCTTTGGAAATGACTTTTGGAATTTTTAAAATTTGTAATGATATGTTTTGCAATATTGAATTCCAACAAACTATCATTCAAAAATTCATATCCTTTGGACCAAGTTGCTATTTCTCCATCGTATTCATATTTCAAATGTGTGTGAATAGTTTTTGGATTAAACCGATCCTTTACAGTTACTTTTTCTGACATAAATTTTTCGAATCTATCCACAGGTTTTTCATAGCCCGGAGTAGAATTGCTGTGCGTAATTAAATGGTTATTAAACAAATAATCAACCTGATAATCTGATGCCTTTTTACAATCTTTATTAACTGTTCTATGGCGAGTGGAATCACGGAGTTGATTGTGCAATTCAAAACAATACTTTTCAATTTTGGAATTGTCAATATTCTTTTGACTATATGAACAAAAATGAATAAAAAATAAAAAGAAACAAATTCGAGCCATAACAATCTTTATTTTCAACTAATTCTTTTTAAACAAATGGTTACAATTAAAATAACCAGGAAAAATAGAGATTTCTAATAACTAAGAATTAGACTTTTATTTTTATCCGGAAAAATAAAGGAAATGGTAAAAATTGTGTAACAAATTGAAATAAATTGGATTTTCATTTATTTAGAAAATTATGCTATGAAATACTTGAAAAAAATCTTTTCTAACAAACCGAATCGAATTAATCTACTTCTTGTTTTTCTTATTCTTGCTCCTTTTGTATACGCTCAAAAGAAAATTAAAGATAAAAGAGCTAATCAAACATATAAAATAAAAAAAATAGGCGATCAATTCTGGACAGTTGAAAACTTGAATACATCAACTTTTATTAATGGCGACCAAATTCCCGAAGCTAAAACTGCAGAGGAGTGGGATAAAGCTGGAAAAAATGAACAACCTGCTTGGTGCTATTATGATAATGACCCCTTAAACGGTAAAAAATATGGGAAACTCTATAACTTTTATGCAGTCATTGATCCAAGAGGTTTAGCGCCAGCAGGGTGGCACGTTTCTACAGACGATGATTGGAAAAAATTATATACTTTTCTTGGAAATGATGCGTTTTTGAAAGTCAGTAGTTTTGAAAATGAAAACAAAGTTGATTCGAATAAGCTAATAAATAGCAGCGGTTTTTCAGGCCTACAATCAGGCAGTCGAGATTTAAATGGGAAATTCTTAACTGGTGGTTTTGTATGGTGGAGTTCCTCTGAGGATATTCCTATTTGGGGGATTTCCACAAGTGTTTCAGATGATAATTCTATGGGCTTGTACGTAAATAATAAAGGAAACGGATTTTCTATACGTTGTGTTAAGAACAATTGATATAGATTAAATGACTGCGGTATGATAATAAAGTGGCGGACTGACTCTTCCACTGATGGTCTGTTTATTTTGTGACCACCTCTAGCAGCGCAAAAAAGAATCATTCAAATACTGAAGGTACACTTAAAAAAATGCTTGGATGAGTGTTCTATCGATTAAATTAAATAGGTCAATTCACAAGGATTCTATTTTTGACAACATCTTTCGACGGATGGTAGAGCCCCCCCATCTATTTTATTTCAATTACTTTTTGTTTATCTTCGTATTTACCGATTTCCACATGCTATTGGAAATTAGACGTATTTTGCGACACGCCTAAAGATTTAAATAAAATAATATGAATAAAATTTTATTATCTCTTCTGACTTTAATTCCTTTTCTAATCAATGGACAGAGTTACACATCCTATTTCACAGGTAATGCTACGGATTTAGTTTCCAATCCTTCTGGTGGAGTATGCCTAATGGGAGGAGCATCAGAAGATGATAACGCTATGAAGTGGTTTCTGCAAAAGGCCAATGGAGGGGATATTTTAATTTTAAGAACAACTGGTTCCAATGGATACAATTCTTACTTATATTCTAGTTTGGGTATAACCGTTAATTCGGTTGAAACGATCGTTTGCAACAATGCATCTGCGAGCAGTGACCCTTATATTCTTCAAAAAATACAACAAGCAGAGGCTATATGGTTCGCAGGAGGCGATCAATGGACTTATGTTTCGTATTGGAGAAATACACCTGTTGAAGAAGCAATAAATGAAGCGATAAATCAAAGAAAAATTGTCATTGGTGGAACAAGTGCAGGAATGGCCATTCAAGGAAAATATTATTTCTCTGCACAAAACGGAACAGTCACTTCTTCAACTGCATTGGGGAATCCATATAATAATCAAATGACAGTAGATTCCACTCATTTTATTGAAAATTCAACGTTAAGCAATGTCATCACCGACACACATTTTGATAATCCCGATCGTAAAGGTAGACTATTGACTTTTTTGGCAAGGATAAAGAATGATTATGGTCAATTTGCAAAAGCGATAGCTTGTGATGAATATACGGCAGTTTGCATCGATACAAATGGTATTGCACGGGTTTTCGGTGGATATCCTACTTATGATGATAATGCTTATTTCATTCAATCCAATTGTGAATTGGAGAACCCTAACCCCGAAAATTGCACCCCAGGAAATCCTTTGACCTGGAATTTAGAAGGATTAGCTCTAAAAGCCTATCAGATAAAGGGTGATGCTGCTGGAACCAAAACATTTGATTTGACTGATTGGCAAACCGGTGTGGGTGGAGCTTGGTATAATTGGAGTTCTTCAAATGGTGCGTTTGGCGAAGAAATAGGCTCTCCGTTGAATTGTAACAATGTTTCGGTTGACGATTTTTTGGATGATTTTGATGTTATCTACCCCAATCCTTTTATTAATCAATTAACCCAACTCAATAAATCAGGAGATGAACATTATACTTTTATCAATTATTGCGGAGAAATAATCTGGTATGGTAAGGATTTAGATCACCATGATTTTTCCCATTTATCATCTGGTGTTTATTTTCTTAAAGTAAATAACAAAACAATTAAATTGATTAAGCAATAATAAATTGATCCACTTGTTGAAACGGCATAAATGATCAGTCATTTTCATTAACCAACTTTAGAAATTCCCACAACGAATCAAATGAGATTTATTGGTTCAACTAATACGAACTCGTCGCACCACCAATATTTTCAATTGGGTGCCAAGTGGTTTTGATTTCTTGTAAATCAGAAATATAATTTAATCCTTGAGATTCGGGTTTGGACCAATCTGCTGTGAATTCGTAATTACGCTTTAAATTGTCGACGGCAGCTACTGATAAATTCTTTTTCAATGAATCATCTAATTGTGATGTAATCAAGGCATTAACATCCATATGCGAGGCAAGGGTTGGTGCCATTTCACTGGTAGAACCCGTAAGTATGTTAACAACCCCTCCAGGGACATCCGAAGAATTCAACACCTCAGCAAAGGTCACTGCACAAAGTGGTAGTTTTTCTGAAGCTAGAACCACCGCTGTATTGCCACCACAAATTGCAGGCATTAACATCGAAACTAAGCCAATCAACGAACTAGTTTGTTCTGAAATGATTCCAACAACGCCCATTGGTTCGCATGTTGAGAAATTAAAATGTGCCGAACTCACGGGATTTACTGAACTCAATACCTGATTGAATTTGTCACACCATCCGGCATAATATACGATTCGGTCAATGCTTAAATTAACTTCTTTTTCGGCATTCGCTTTTGTCAAACCTTGCTGAATTAACTCATCAATGAACTGGGCTCTTCTGCCTTCCAACATTTCTGCAATGCGATAGAGAATCTGCCCACGGTTGAATGCCGATCGCTCTGACCAAGAACCAAAAGCTTTTCGTGCAGCAACAACGGCATTTCGAACATCTTTCCGCGATGACAAACAAATATTAGCCAAAGGCTTGCCTTTTTTATCAAATGGAGTGTAATATCTTCCCGATTCTGTTCGTGGGAACTGTCCCCCAATGTATATTTTGTATGTTTTTAAAATTTCCAAACGTGACATAATTTTAATTTAGAATTGCGAACGAATAAACTGCCAATTCGCAATTATTAATTTTGAATTTTAATTTAACTTCACATAAGCATTCAACCCATGCAGTCCGCCTTCGCGACCAAATCCACTTTCTTTGTAACCACCAAAAGGCGAAGTCGGATCAAATTTATTATAGGTATTTGCCCAAACGACTCCTGCGCGCAATTTTGTTGTTAAATTGAAAATTCGTGAACCTTTGTCTGTCCAGACTCCAGCTGCTAAACCGTAAGGCGAATTGTTTGCTTTTTGAATAACTTCATCTACCGTTCTAAAGGTTTGAATCGTCAATACCGGACCAAAAATCTCCTCTTGAGCAATGATATTTGATTGCGCGACATTCGTAAAAATAGTTGGAGGGCAATAATATCCCTTTTTTGGAAGATCACATTTGGTTTGGTAGATTTCCGCACCTTCATTTTTACCGATTTGAATGTATTTATTGATCGTTTCTAATTGTTCTTTCGAGTTGATGGCACCAATGTCTGTGTTTTTGTCAAGCGGATTTCCAACATACAAACTTTCCATGCGTTGCTTCAATTTACGGATCACTTTATCTGCAATATTTTCCTGAACAAACAAACGTGATCCCGCGCAACATACGTGTCCTTGGTTGAAGAAAATCCCGTTTACGATTCCTTCTACAGCTTGATCGATTGGTGCATCATCAAAAATGATGTTTGCTGATTTTCCACCCAATTCAAGCGTCGACTTTTTAGTTGTTCCAGCGATTGCTTTTTGAATGATTTTTCCAACTGCAGTTGAACCGGTAAATGCGATTTTATTTACATCCGGGTGGTTGACAATCGCCGCACCCGTATCTCCGTATCCTGTAACAATATTAACAACACCTGCTGGCAACCCAGATTCTTCGATGATTTCAGCCAATTTCAAAGCAGTAAGAGAAGTCGTTTCGGCCGGTTTTAAAACCACTGTGTTTCCTGTAGCAAGAGCTGGAGCAATCTTCCATGCAGCCATTAACAATGGAAAATTCCAGGGAATTATCTGCCCTGCAACACCCAACGATTCAACTTTTCGATTTGGAAATGCATATTCCAATTTATCGGCCCATCCAGCATAATAAAAGAAATGATTACATGCCAATGGAACATCAATATCACGAGATTCGCGAATAGTTTTCCCGGCGTCCAAAGATTCAATTACCGCAAATTCTCGGGCGCGTTCTTGCATCAATCGTGCAATGCGATAAATATACTTGGCACGTTCTAATGGAGCCATTTTCGACCAAACATTGTTGTATGCTTTTCGCGCTGCCTTCACCGCCAAATCGACATCTGCTTCATTTGCATGAGCAACCTCAGCCAATAATTCTTCATTTGCAGGATTGATGGAAGAAAAGTATTTTCCACTCGTTGGTTTAACCCATTTTCCGTCAATGAACAAATCGTATTTTTTCTTTAATTGAATGTGTGAAGTTCCTTCGAGTGAAGGAGCATATTCCCAAGATTCAGTTTTATTTTGTTTTGCCATCTTAATCAATTGTAAAATAATCGGAAGACTGATAAACACCCGTTTCCGTTTTCATTATTTGCATGAGCACATCATTTGCGAGACTACTTGCTCCAAATCGAAACCAATGATTGTTGAGCCAAGCATCACCTAAAATTTCTTTTACCATTACTAGGTTGTGTAGCGCTAATTTCGAGGTAGAGATTCCACCTGCTGGTTTCATCCCAATCATAATTCCAGTTTCATCGAAATAGTCGCGAATCGCCATCAACATTGTGTAAGTTACTTGCATAGTAGCTGCTGGTTGAATCTTTCCGGTTGAGGTTTTTATGAAATCTGCGCCGGCATATATGGCTATATCGCTTGCCTTTCTGACATTATCCAAAGTTGCCAACTCACCTGTTTCAAGAATAACTTTCAATCGTGCTTTACCACATGCTTCCTTGATTGCGGCAATTTCGTCAAAAACAAAGTTATATTCTCCGGAAAGAAATTTTCCCCTGGAAATGACCATGTCGATCTCATCGGCTCCAGCATCTACTGCAAATTTTGTATCTGTGATTTTCACTTCCAACGGCGCTTGACCAGCAGGAAATACAGTTGATACGGAAGCAATTTTAACTGAAGCGTTTTTTAATTCTTTTCTTGCTACTGCTACCATTGAAGGATAAACGCATACGGCAGCAACCGTCGGTAAGCCTGGATGTAAATCGTGAAGGTGCTGGGCTTTGTAACACATTTGCTTTACTTTCCCCGGGGTATCTTTACCCTCAAGCGTGGTTAAATCAATCATACTCAAAACCATTTTCAAGCCTTGACGTTTTGATTCATTTTTAATACTCCGTGTTTGAAATCGAGCAACGCGCTCTTCGACACCAACTTTATCAATGGAAGGTGAAGTGGGTATATTTAAAAAAGAAATGGGTTCCATAATTCGAATGAAACCCAAATATAATAAGAAAAAAGAACTATCAACTAGTCTTCGTCATCATCACCGTCATCTTCGTCCGGTTGGTCGTATTCATCTTCCTCTTCGTCTTCTTCATCATCGAGTTCGTCATCCTTAATACCTGGAACTTTGTCGAAGTCGTCTTCAAAATCCTCCTCTTCATCCTCAACCACAGGCTTGGCCTTAGGTGTCATTTTATTTATTTTAACGAGGTAGATAACTTCATCGGTTTCCCAGATTAAAGCATCTAAAATCTCACCTGTTGGCGTTTTAATTGTTGTTAAATGATTGATGTATCCATCGGGATAATCCCGAAGAATTTGTTTCTTCTGATCGATTGATAATTTATCGTAGCTGATGATAGACCTTCTTTTTGACATATTGAATCAAAATTTAATTGGCGCAAATTTATATTTTTTGTTTTTCCAAACAATTTAAGCAAAGAAAAAAATAAAAAAAATTTTCAACCATCCTTCGTTCGTATTCTTTAGACGCAAACATCAATTGCTTTTAATAACTTTATCTGTTAAAAAGAAAAAACAAAATTATAGTGAGAAAGATTGTTCGAATTATTTTAACAATTTCGTTTTTTTTAATGGCACTTGTGAAAACACATTCATATTCGCAAACATCCATTTCCAAAAAGAATTTAATAAAAATAGGAGCTGCACAAATTTTTGTTGGAGAGGTCAATTTCTGCTATGAGCGATTGCTTTTTAAAAAATTATCCGCCGAAATTGCATCGGGTTTTGTCACGGATAATTACTTGTTAAATTTTATTTCTGAGTCTAAATCAGGAAATACAGGTAAAACTTTGATTGGACCTTCCTTCGGTGCAATGCTGAAATATTATCCTTTTATTACTGGAGATGAAGTTTACGTATGTCTTGACTTCAAATATCGAAGGTATCGAAAACAATATACACAGGATGGTGGTGCATATTCTTTTAATGAATATGTGGAACGGTATATTCCACGCGTTGGTATTGGGTACCATTTTTTTCTTGACGAAAACTTATTTTTCGATTTCTCAGGAAATCTCGGATTAATTTTTCAAAATTCCTTACAGTTTAACAATAACCAGGTTGATAAAGCTATCAAATTAAACTTTGGATTAGGACTCAAATTCGGATACGCATTTTAAAAAATTACTACCTTTAATCTGATGTCTAAATTAAAATCGACTTTTTTTTGTCAAAATTGCGGATATGAATCCCCAAAATTTATGGGTCAATGTCCATCTTGTCAACAATGGAATTCCTTTGTTGAGGAATATGCGCAAAAGTCGAACAAGAATGTGGTTGCTTTTTCAACGGATTCACGAAGTGCTAAACCACAATTAATTCAGGAGGTAACACAAGAAAATGAAGAGCGAATTTTCACTAAAGACAACGAGTTTAATCGCGTTTTAGGTGGTGGGATTGTGGCGGGATCAATTGTTTTATTAGGTGGTGACCCGGGAATTGGAAAATCCACGTTATTATTACAACTTGCGATATCGGAACCTATTAAAGTACTGTATGTTTCTGGTGAAGAAAGTGACCGACAAATTCGAATGCGAGCCGATCGGTTGGGATTAAAAAATGATAGTTGTTTTCTTCTAACCGAAACAAATCTTCAACAAATTTTATTGCAAGCGCAAGAATTAAATCCTGAGTTGATTGTCATCGATTCGATTCAAACCCTTTTTTCATCAAACATTGAGAGTTCCCCAGGTAGTATTTCACAAGTCAGGGAATGTACGGCTCAATTATTACGTTTTGCAAAACAAACCGCAATTCCTGTATTTTTGGTTGGACATATTACAAAGGATGGGTCAATTGCAGGGCCAAAGGTTTTAGAACATATGGTCGATGCTGTTTTGCAATTTGAAGGAGATCGAAATCACATTTATCGCTTATTACGTGCCATAAAAAATCGTTTTGGTTCAACGAATGAATTAGGAATTTATGAGATGCATGGTTCTGGACTTCGGCCTGTTGAAAATCCTTCAGAAATTTTAATTTCTAATTCAAATCAGAATTTAAGCGGAATTGCCATTGCTTCAACCATTGAAGGAATGAGACCGTTACTTGTCGAAGTTCAAGCATTAGTTAGTTCAGCAGCTTATGGAACACCTCAACGATCTTCTACAGGTTTCGATTCAAAGCGGTTGAATATGTTACTTGCCGTTTTGGAAAAAAGATGTGGGTTTAAACTTGGCGCTAAAGATGTTTTTTTAAATATTGCCGGAGGAATTAAAGTTGATGATCCTGCGATTGATTTAGCTGTTGCCATGGCCGTACTTTCCTCAAATGCCGATTTAGCAATTCCAAAAAATATTGCTTTTGCGGCAGAAATTGGATTATCTGGCGAAATTCGTGCTGTGAATAGAATTGAACAGCGCCTATCCGAAGTATCAAAGTTAGGGTATGAAAAAGTTATAGTCTCGAGCTTCTCAAAAGGATTAGATCTCAAGAAATTTCCCATCGAAATTGTTTGTTGCTCGAAAATAGAAGAGGTTGTTAAAAACGTTTTTTCTTAAGATATGTCTAAAATCAATTTTACCTCAGCACAACATGTGGAAATTGAATTTGAAGTCGCCACACTAATTGAACGAATTGCGGCATATATTATAGATACGATCATTTTAAGTGTTTACCTTTTCATTGTTTTTATGGCTGTTGGTTTTCAAGATTTATTTGAAAATTTCGGCACTTGGTTATTTTTTATGTTGCTTCTTGCGAAACTTCCTTGGATTTTATATCAACCAGTTATGGAGTATCTGACAGGCGGACAAACTATTGGTAAAATGGCACTAGGAATCCGAGTTTTGAAACATGATGGTGAACGAGTTGGGTGGAAAGAAGTCCTCCTTCGATGGCTCATGCGTGGAGATTTTCTTTGGATCTCGGCAAGTTACTTTGTTCTACTTATACCTGTTTGGAATGTCTTTGACGCATTTATTGTTTCTCTTTCGAATCGACAACAACGTATTGGAGATATGTTAGCTGGAACAATCGTTATTAAAAATAAATCACGGCAGCGTTACAAGTTAAAAGATGTTCTCAAAATCAAATCCAATGAAAATTATGAACCTACCTATTTGAATGTGATTCAATTCACGGATGAGGATATGATTTACGTTAAAAATTGCATTCAACATCGAAAAAAATACAAAGGGAAAGAGATCGATGATCTTTTGATTCGATTATCAGACGAAACAGCACAATTACTTGGTTTAACTGAAACTCCAAAAGAACGTATTAAATTCTTAGAGACTGTTTTAAACGATTACGTTGTTTTAACGCGATAATTATGTCAAAGTTAATTTTGGTTCCAACTCCAATCGGAAATTTAGAAGATATCACACTACGTGCAATTCGGATTTTAAAAGAATCGGAAATAATTTTTAGTGAAGATACGCGAGTTACAAAAAAGTTACTTGACCATTTTGGTATTTCAAAAAAGTGTCTTCCATTTCATGCGCACAACGAACATCGATTTTTGGATAAATCCATAGAATTGATTCGCAATTCTCAATCGGCAGTATTGGTTTCAGATGCAGGCACACCGGGTATTTCCGATCCAGGATTTTTATTGGTTCGAGCGTGCATTCAAAATGATATTGAAGTCGAGTGTTTACCTGGTCCTACAGCATTTGTTCCTGCCTTGGTGGCTAGTGGTTTTCCATCCGATAAATTTGTCTTCGAAGGATTTCTTCCGCACAAGAAAGGTCGCCAAACCAGACTTAATTTATTGAGCCAAGAGAACCGAACCATAATTTTTTATGAATCACCGCATCGTTTGGTGAAAACGCTTGAACAAATGGCAGAACATTTTGAGTTATCGAGAGAAATTTGTGTAGTAAGAGAAATAAGCAAGATCTACGAAACTTATCACCGTGGCACGTTGGAAGACAATATCAACTATTTTAGACAACACGCTCCAAAAGGAGAAATTGTTTTAATCGTAAAGGGACAAGAAGATTAATAAATATCTTTTTTCTTCTTTTCTATTTCTTGAACTTTTGAGCTTTGCGTTTTAATTGATTCTTTTTGTTTTTCTTGAGAAGTTTTGTTTTCTTCAATTTTCTTTAAGTTATCCTCGATTTTCTTTTTGTAATCCTCAATTTCTTTTTCCAAATCAACCTTATCTTCCTCTAAATCTTTTTGCTCTTTTTCAAGTGTCTTCAATATTTTATTTTCCTTTTCTAGTTGATTATTAATAAAATTTGAGGCACAGTTTCTTCCAAAAGACTCAATTGCTTTTTTGAAAAGTTCGTATTGCGTGGAATGATCCTTGCTGTTCAAAAATGCCCCGCCTAAATCAATTGCAAATGAAACACCAACTGGCGCGTCTTTTTTTAATTCATATTTTGCATAAACATCAAAAGTTTTTTTACCGTATTCTTTCCATTCTCCCAACAAAACAGAATACTCGCCTTTGTTTTCTTTGCATTTTCCCCAGTCTTTCAGAAAACTCTTTAGCTCATCTTGAAAAAACGCTTCGTCAACGAATGGAATTTCAATTGAAAGCGAATTTTGAGACCCTTTCGAAGTACTCATATTTCCTTCCTTGACACGCATTAATTGGGCAAATGTAATTTGTGTAAATATCAATGCTATGGATATAAAAAAAGTTTTCATGTTGTTTTTGTTTTGATGAAATAAAAGTAATACTAATAGTTTAAAATTCGCAGACGTGTTTTACAAAATTCTTAACTTTGATTGTGAAATTCTCGGAAATTATTGGTCAGGAAAAGGTTAAAGCTGAAATTATTAAAGAAATAAATTCAGGAAAAATTGCTCACGCCAAATTATTTCTTGGAAAATCTGGTTATGGAACATTGCCGTTGGCATTGGCTTTCGTTCAGTATTTATTTTGTGAGCAAAAAACTGATAATGATAGCTGTGGAGTTTGCCCTTCATGTAAACGCGTTCGAGAATTCACTCATCCAGATGTTCACTACGTTTATCCCATCGTTAAATCAGTTCATGGAACCTCAATGGGAGCAATTGAAGTTTGGCGCAAAAAATTATCAGAAAACCCTTATTTTAATTTGCTTGAATGGGGTGAATTACATGAAATCAAGAATAACAAATTAATAATTCCAACAGAAGAAAGTGTTGAAATTATTAAAAAGCTGAATTTCAAATCGTACGAAGGAGGAGCAAAGGTTATGATCATTTGGATGCCAGAAGAAATGCATAATTCATGCTCAAACAAACTTTTAAAAATCCTTGAGGAACCACCTCAAAATACTTATTTCCTTTTGGTTGCTGAAAATCAGGACCGAATGCTCAACACGATACTTTCCAGAACACAAAAAGTTGAGGTTCCAAGAATTGAACTAGCAGACTTGAGTAATTTCATGCAGAAAAAATCTAACTTGAATCGGGAAGAGGCGGATTTTATTTCAAGTTTTTCCGAAGGAGATTATTTAATGGCTTTAAGTTATATTGAAGAATCAGAAGCGAAAGATTTTTACAGGGAACAATTCATTCAAATGATGCGCTCAAGTTATAAAAAAGATGTTCTTGGTATGTTAGATTGGGCTGATAAATTTTCTTCCCAACCGCGCGAACGGCAGAAATTCTTCTTTATTTACTCGCTTCACATGTTTCGACAAAGCATCATGATGAATTACATTGGAGAAGAATTAACACATGTTACCAAGGAAGAAGAACATTTTCTAAAGAATTTTTCGCCATTTATCTCAGGGAATAATATTCGTGAATTTCAAGAAACGTTCAACGATGGTTATTATCACATTGAGCGAAATGCAAACTCAAAAATCTTGTTTACCCAACTCTGCTTTCAAACAATGCGTTACATACACGCAGCTTAAAAACTGTTTGTTTATTCACCAAGCAAACGTTAAATCAATAAGGGATTATTGTTAACTTTACATTTAAAATCGAAAAATGGGATGTGCTTCTTGTAGCAGTGGTGGTGGAACCCCGAGGGGTTGTAAAAACAATGGAACATGCAGTTCTGGCGGTTGTAATAAACTAGAAGTTTATGACTGGCTTGCTAACATTGCTTTGCCTGCAGGTCAGCAAGTTTATGACATCGTCGAAGTTCGATTTAAAAATTCACGAAAAAGCTTTTATCGAAATTCGCAGGGTCTTTCCCTTCAAATTGGCGATGTAGTTATAGTTGAAACATCCCCAGGATATGATGTTGGTGTAGTTTCAGTCGTTGGAGAATTAGCAAGAGTTCAGGTTCGTAAAAAGGCTCCAAATCTGAAGCCAATGGAAATCAAAAAAATTCTTCGAATTGCGAATCAAGAGGAAATTGATAAATGGATCAAAGGTAGGTCGCTTGAAAAAGATTTGATGTATAAAGCCAGAACGCTTGCAATGAATCTTAACATGGAAATGAAGATTTCAGATGTTGAATATCAAGGAGATTTGTCAAAAGCAACGTTTTATTATACTGCTGAAGGTCGAGTTGATTTTCGCCAACTCATTAAAGATATGGCTGATGATTTCAAGGTTCGTATTGAAATGCGCCAGATTGGCTCAAGACAAGAGTCCTCGCGGCTAGGCGGAATCGGTTCTTGCGGACGAGAACTTTGCTGTACAACCTGGTTAACGGATTTTCGTTCCGTTTCTACTTCTGCAGCGCGCTATCAGCAACTTTCATTGAATCCTCAAAAATTAGCAGGACAATGTGGTAAATTGAAATGCTGCCTGAATTATGAACTAGACATGTACCTTGATTCCTTGAAATCATTTCCAAAGCCAGAAACAAAACTGCATACCGAAAAAGGTGATGCATTTCATTTCAAAACGGATGTTTTCAAACGATTGATGTGGTATGGTTATCATGGTGAAAATGGATTAATAGCACTTTCTCCAGAACGTGTAAAGGAAATCGTAAAATTAAATAAGGACGGAATCAAACCGAAGGATTTAAAAGACTTCGAATTGGTTGAGAAAAAAGAGGTTGAGATCGGTTATTCCAATGTAGTAGGGCAGGACAGCGTTAATCGTTTCGAAAAGAATTTTAATCGTCCAAAAGGTCAGAATAGAAAGAAAAAGAAGAATAAACCCCAACAAGGGAATAAAAATAATCCGGTTAATTAATGAGAAAACTCTTATTCCTAGTGGCTTTAATTGGGTTCTTTACAAGCTGTGAAGATGCTGCTTATTATCAGAAATCCTTTGCCTTTAAAAATAACAAATGGGATCAAAATGTTAAGCCAAAGTTTGAAATAGAGTTCCAAGACACTACCAAATTATATGATTTCATTCTTACACTTAGAACCTCAACAGATTACAAATATAGCAACCTTTGGATCTTTTTGAATTCGACACCCCCAGAAGGAGAGTCGGCCCGAGAGCCCTACGAAATTAAAACGACTTTTCCAGACGGCAGTTGGATAGGAAAGGAAACGGGAACGGTTGTTGAACACCAACTCGTTTTTAAAAGACGACGACTTCCTTTCAAAGGCAAATATAAATTTATGGTTGAACAAGCCATTACCGAGAAAGAGGTCGGTGATGTCTTGGATATTTCACTGCGCGTCGAAGAAGTAAAATCAGAGAATTAATATGCGATTCAGAATCCTATCGGATGACGAACTCAAACACCTGGAAACGGAGTTCAAACATTTTCTTATCATAAATAATATGCATGCTTCGGAATGGGAAGATTTGAATAAAAATGAACCAGAAAAAGCATTGGCTTTGGTCGAGTTATTTAGTGATACGGTTCTTCTCAAGGTCTATGAAAAAGTTGAATTTCTGGAATTTCGATCCAAGTCACTTTTTTCAATTTACAAGATTACAGACGAAAATACACACGCCATTCATTTGAAATCGAAGAATGATTCGGTTAGTCTTGAAACCGATGCTCAAATTTCCGAATCCCTTAAAAATAAATTTGCTGAATTAGAAATTTACCGCGCTCAGAAGAAAGTTGATCTTTACAAAGCAGATGAGGTTCACAAATTAGTAACGCAGGGTTGTTTGGTTTCAAATGATTTAATTTGGAATCAGCTTAATGCAATTATTGTCAATACATAAGCATTGCTAGTCCACTTCCAATCAAAATACTTACAAGTTTCAGAAGGTTAAACTTGTGATTTTCTGAAGTTTCAAAAATGATTGTAGTGGAGATGTGAAGAAACATCCCGACAACAATTGCAAGAATGACGTGTATATCTATTCCTAAATCATCAGTAGAAACATAAAAACCAAGAAGAACTCCAATTGGATTCATTGCTGCGAATAATAAAAGAACAAGCCAAGATTTAATTACCGACAGATTTGTATTACTTAAAAGCGTCATTAAAGCAATAGAAACGGGAATTTGATGAAAGATTATTCCCCAGAAAAGTGAGCCGTGCTCGTGGCTATGATCCGTTATTATTCCTAAATGTTGATTCCCCAACGGAATTCCTTCAATGACTGAATGAACAGATAGCGACAAAAATAATAACCAGGGCAAACTTTGTCCTTTGTGCACATGGACGTGACCATGTTCGATTCCGCCTGAGAAATATTCCAAAATCAATTGAATCAAAAATCCCAACAGAATAAATAACCCGACTTGGGTGCCCTTATCTTGATATAGATCGGGTAATAAATGCTGGAAAATAATGGCAAGTAGAAATCCTCCACTAAATGAGAGGGAAAGTTTTATAAATTGACTTTTATTGGTTGCTTTTAAATAGCTAACGACCAACCCTCCCAAAATAACTGAGGAAAACAAGCCAATAAAAACAAAGGTCAAATTCATTTATATTTTTGTGCTATGATAATTAAACGATCAGAAGTAAGATTATCGAATTGCTTTAAATCAAAGCTGCCAAAGGTATGAAGAATTCGGAATCTGTTTTTTAGCAACCGTTCAAAATCGATTAATCTGAGCGCTTGAACTCGTTCGGTGAAATCAAATTCTAAACCTTTATCTTCAAATTGAATTCTTTTAAAAATATGCTGTCCATCGAAATGACGACTGATTTTAAATAAGAGGTCGTCAACTCGTTTTTGTTCATTTGAAACCAAATTAGCAATCACTTTTTCTGCATTCATAAAATCGATTACAAGGATTCCATTTTCTTTGAGCATTTCAGCCATCGAATTACATACTCGCTCGTTATCCGATGTGTCATCGAAATAGCCAAAACTCGTAAACAGATTGAATACGGCATGAAATTTTTGATTTGGAAGAACCTTCCGCATATCATGAACTTGAAAATTCAAGGTGTCACAAGTCATTTCCGAAGCAATGGCAATGCTGTTTGGCGAAAGATCAACACCTAAAACATTGTGACAGAATTCATTTAAAGTTTTGGAATGACGTCCCTTTCCGCAGGCTAAGTCTAACAAATATGAATTTGGAGCCAATTCTATAAAATCAAGTAAATTTGATATGAATAGTTTAGCCTCTTCATCGTTACGATTGCGATAAAGTTGATGGTAGTAATCCGTATCGAACCAACTCGCAAACCATTCCTTTTGTTCCATGGTGTAAAAATACGAATGATTTTAGCTTTGAGAACAGAAAATAGAACCAAATGAGCGTCGAGAAAAAATCTAGTTCAGGCTTTACCAAAATTGAAGTCGATGGATTTGTAAATAATGACGCGCAACTAGAAATAATCGACTTAGCAGGAAGATCGATGATGAAAGAAAAAATGAATGCATCAGCTTATTTCGCAGAATCATTTGTGGATATTTCATCGTTTAAGGCTGGAACTTATCTAATTCGTATAACCACCGGAAACTCAGTATATACCAAAACGCTTGTTAAAAATTAGAATTTGCCTTATTTTTTGATATGATTCGAGCAGAAAATTAGAGGTATTTCAAATTGCTCTTTATTTTTTATGGAATTGAGAACTAAACCGGAACTTCGATAGAATTCAATTTGGTCATTTTTGAGTGTAAAATACAAGATTAAAGGAAACAAAAACGAAAGTTGACATTGTTCAAAAATCTTGAAAAGTTGAAAAAGAATTACCTGGTTTTTGCAGTAATTTCGTGAAGTCGAATTCGCAAATCCAATGAAACAATACCACGATTTACTTGAGCACATTTTAGAACACGGAGTTAAAAAAGAGGATCGAACCGGAACCGGAACAATTTCTGTTTTTGGTTATCAGATGCGCTTTGATTTGAATGAGGGGTTTCCTTGTATTACGACTAAGAAACTTCATTTGCGTTCTATTATTCATGAATTGTTGTGGTTTTTGAAAGGCGACACGAATATCCAATATTTGAAAGACAATAACGTTTCGATTTGGGACGAATGGGCAGATGAAAACGGAAATTTAGGTCCAGTTTATGGGTCACAATGGCGCAGTTGGCCAGCTGCGGATGGTCGTCATATTGATCAAATCAAACAAGTTATTGACCAACTAAAAAACAATCCTGATTCGAGAAGAATCATAGTTTCTGCTTGGAACGTGGGCGAAATCGAAAAAATGGCGCTTCCTCCATGTCATGCGTTTTTTCAATTTTATGTGGCAGATGGAAAATTAAGTTGTCAGTTATATCAGCGAAGTGCCGATACATTTCTTGGTGTTCCTTTTAATATTGCTTCTTATGCATTACTCACCATGATGATGGCGCAAGTATGCGGTTTGAAGCCTGGGGATTTTGTTCATACATTAGGAGATGCTCATTTGTATTCCAATCATTTAGAACAAGCAAGATTGCAGTTGTCGCGTGATTTTAGGCCATTACCTCAAATGAAAATCAATCCAGAAGTAAAAGATTTGTTTGAATTCAAATATGAAGATTTTGAATTGATTAACTACGACCCACATCCACATATTAAAGCTGAAGTTGCCGTTTGATATGAAAGTCTCACTAATCGTCGCCATGGACGCTAAGCGTGGGATTGGAAAAAACAATGATTTGATGTGGCATTTGCCTGCAGATATGAATTTTTTCAAGGAAACTACCAAAAATCAGATCGTAGTAATGGGTAGGAGAAATTATGATTCAATACCCGAAAAATACCGACCATTACCGAATCGTTTGAATGTCATTCTGACCAGAAACAAAGAGTTTCAAGCTGAAAATTGCCTGGTTTTCAACTCGCTAAAAGATTGCTTGACACATTTTGAAAATGAAAACGAGCGAAAAGTATTTATAATTGGTGGTGGTGAGATTTACAAAATGGCTTTGGATGCAAATTGTTTAGATGAAATGTTCATTACTTATGTTGATGGTGTTTTTGATGCAGATACTTTTTTTCCTGAATTCGATGAAATTGATTGGAAATCTGAGATAATCGGAAGTCAGTCAAAGGATGAGAAACATATTACTTCATTCAAAATATTACACTATTTACGCAATTAAAGCAATGAAAAAACCGCTGTCAAAGCAGCTGTTTCAGTTCTTAGTCGAAAATCACTCATGCGAACGGCAGAATAACCATTTTTTATGGCAAAATCGACTTCCAACCGGGAAAAATCACCTTCAGGTCCAATCAGAAAAGGCTTGTTCTTATTAATTTCAGTTAAGGAAATTTTGTCGCCGTCATAACAATGTCCAATGAATCCATTTGGATTATTCGTAACAAATTGATTGAACGGGATGAGATTTTCAATTTCAGGTAAAAAATAGCGCTTGGATTGTTTCATTGCGGAAATTGCGATTTTTTGCAGGCGCTCGAGATTAACTGAATTTCGCTCGTTGTTTTCACATTTCAGAAAAGTCAATTTAGTCAAGCCTAATTCAACAGCTTTCTCCAAAAACCATTCTATTCGATCCATATTTTTAGTCGGAGCCACCGCAATTTGAATCGCATTTTTGGGATTATGGTGACGAATAACGTCTTCGATTTCTATTTTACAGCGCTTTGGATGATTATCGATAATTTTTCCAATAAATTGATTACCTTTTCCGTCGACCAAATCCAATTTTGAGTCCAATTCATAGCGCAATACACGAATACAATGTTTGGATTCTTCCTCTGTAAGTTGATGCATTTTGGAATCAGGGAGAATGTCTTCTGCAAAAAAAGTAGCCATCAATGCAAGAGTTTATATACCATTTCACGCATCAATTCACCTTGAGACGATGACGAATCACCAACCCCTTTCGATTTTAAATCGAAGTCGTGAAGGGTTTCAATATTTGCAGCTAATTTTCTTGGATCAAAATTATTTCGAGCGTTCAATAATTCACCTGCCACGAATGGATGAACACCCAAGGCTTGTGCTACTGCCTCCCTCGATTTGTTCGGTAAAAAGTGTATACGCATGATGTTTGAAAACAGACGAAATAGACTAGAAACAACTATTGTGATATCCGTAGCTTTCGGATTATTTTCGAAATACTGGATAATTTTAAATGATTTCAAAGTATCACCTACCTGAATCGCATTGATTAATTCAAAAACATTGTAATCTTTCGATATTCCAATATTTTCTTCGATATGAACTTCGTTAATAGCAGTTCCTTTTTGAACAAGAATCGTCAACTTTTCAATTTCATTTACTAACCGACTTATGTCATTTCCAACAAATTCGGCTAAAAGCATACCGGCCTTTGATGTGATTTCATATCCAATCGACCTTACGTAGGAATTAATCCATTCTGTTAATTGATATTCCCTTACCTTATCTGATTTAAAGATTACGCCAGTTTTTGCTAAAGCTTTAAGCGCTTTTTTTCGTGAATCGTAAGAACCATGTTTGTAACAGATTACAAAAACGGTTGAACTCAAAGGTTCTTTGAAATAGGTCTCTAATTTTTCAATATCCTTAAAACTCTGAGCCTCTTTTAAAATTACAAGCTTTCTCTCAGACATCATTGGAAATGAATTTACTTCACCTATTAATGAAAGAAAATCGGCCTCTTTTCCATAAAGAATGGATTGATTAAAATCGCGTTCGTGTTCTTCTAAAACATGTTTTTCCAATGCGTCGCAAATCACATCTATGAAATAGGATTCTTCGCCGTGGAGAAAATAAACTTTTTCGAATTTTCCGGCTTTGATATCCTTTAAGATGATTTTATAATCCATATAATTCAAAGATACAAAAGACTTTCTAAGTTTTGCGAAAGCTAATTAACGATGTTTCTCCCAAATCTGAATCAACTCAACCAATGTTTGAACTGCTTTTTGCATGTCTTGAACGCTTACAAATTCATGTTTAGAATGAATGGCCATTTCACCTGTAAACAAATTCGGACATGGTAAACCCATGAAAGATAGACGTGATCCGTCTGTTCCACCTCGAATGATGGCGCGATTTGGGGTTATTCCAACTTTCTCCATAGCCTGAACAGCATAGTCAGTAACAAAAGGAACGTCTTTCAATATTTCCTTCATATTGCGGTATTGCTCAGAAACTTCAAATGTGAAAGTCGCCCCTGGATTGTGTTCAATTACTCGATTTGCCAGTCGCTCTAATTCATTTTCATATTCGGCCAATTTTGACGTTTCGTGATCCCTGATTATGAATTGAACGGTTGCTTTTTCCAAACCACCCTCAATCGAAACAGGATGAACAAATCCTTCTCTTTTACTCGTTGTTTCTGGCGACCAGCGATCCTTTGGCAATAAACCAACCAATTCAGATGCTAATTTGATGGCATTCACCATTTTATTTTTTGCATAACCCGGATGTGCGCTGATACCGTTGAAAACAATTTTAACAGCATCTGCTGAAAAAGTCTCGTCTTCGATATCTCCAAGTTGTCCACCATCGAGTGTGTAACCAAAGTCAGCATTCACTTTTTTCATATCCAGTTTCTCTACTCCTCGACCTACTTCTTCATCAGGCGTAAAGAGAATTCGCACTTTACCGTGTTTTACTTCGGGATTTTGAACCAAAAACTGAGCGAAGTCCATGATAATTGCAATTCCTGCTTTGTCATCTGCGCCAAGCAAGGTTGTGCCACTTGCAGTTATGATATCGTCTCCTATTTTAGATTTTAGATAGGAATGTCTTTCCACTGTAATTACTTGTGAATTGTCGTCGGGCAATGTAATTGGATTCCCATCATAATTTCGGTGAACAATCGGTTTTACTCCTGTCCCTGAGCAATCAGGCGCTGTATCCATGTGTGAACACAAACAAATCGTTGGAATATTTTTGCTTTCTGAATTTGATGGAATCGTTGCATAAACATATCCCCATTCGTCCATTTCAACTTCATCTAAACCCAAATCAATCAATTCTTGATAAAGCTCTTTGGCTAAATCTTTTTGCTTGATTGAAGAAGGAAATGATTCCGAATTCGGATCGGCTGTTGTATCTATTTGAACATATTTTAAAAAGCGATTCTCGACGGAAAAATTATAGGACATAACTCAGATTTTCTTCAAATTTAGTTAGAAAAAGCAAAGAAGTTCCATTGTTTTGTAATTGCGAACGGATTAATGGCGAGTTATAAAAGGGTTAAAATCGTTTGCAATAAGGAATTATGAAATATCAACTCTAACTTATGCTAAATTGGATAGTCACCTTTTCTCACAATCAACGGCTATTTCCCAAAGCCAAAAGGTAGAAAAAACTTTACTGAATCCACCACATATAAACTTCCATCTTGATTGATTAAAATCACCTTAATGGGATTTTTTTGGCGATTTTCAGATTCTAGCATAACTTGTCGACAAGATCCACAAGGCGAAAGTATGGCATTATTCGGAATTAGATCTCCTTTTGCAACGATACAAAGAGTCTGAATTGCAATTCCGGGATAGTTCGCTCCCGAATAGAACAAGGCTACACGTTCGGCGCACAAGCCCGATGGATAAGCTATATTTTCTTGGTTATTCCCTAGAATCATTTCTCCATTTTCAAGTCTCAATGCAGCACCAACATGAAATTTACTGTAAGGGGCATAGGCATTTTTCATTGCATCAATCGCCAATTTTGCCAATTCCTGATCTGCTTTATCTAACTCGTTTATTGATTGATATTGCGAGTAGGAGAATTTAAACTCTTTTTGCATTTGCTTTGTTACGAGATTCAATATTGCTTTGTTTCGTTGAAAGAAGGCAATAATCGTTAATTTGATTAAAAAGTTAACTAACGAAGATCATTAAATAGTTTATCAGGCAAAATGAGTATCTTCGTATCCTTAAAAATTAATAATGCAATCAGAATTAGAAATTGTAAGCTATGCTGTAGGAATGAGCATCGCAGAAAGCTTGAAAAATCAGAATTTAGAAGGTGTTGACACGCGCGTGATGGCCGAAGCGATGAATGATATTTTTAACGGTGCAAATCCTAAATTATCTCCGCAGGAAGCAAATAATTCCATTCAGGCTTACCTCGATACGCAGAGAAATGCTGCTTTTGCAGAAGTTAAACAGCAAGGAGAACAGTTTTTAAGCGAAAACAGAAGTAAAAATGGCATCGTTGAAACAGAAAGTGGTTTGCAATATGAAATAATTACAGCAGGAAGTGGGAGAAAACCAGGCCCAACAGATACTGTTACTGTTCATTATCATGGAACATTAATTGACGGAACTGTTTTCGATAGCTCCGTTCAACGAGGAACTCCTGCGAGCTTTGGTGTAAATCAAGTCATTCGAGGTTGGACTGAAGCTCTTCAGTTGATGTCAGTTGGATCAAAATACAAACTTTATATTCCTCAAGAATTGGCCTATGGAGCTAATCCTCACCCAGGTGGAGCCATAAAACCATTTGCTGCCCTAATTTTTGAAGTTGAACTTTTAGATATTAAATAATGAGAAAACTAATTTATATTTTATCGGCACTTGTCGTTTTTGCAAGTTGTTCAGATTCAAACGATTTAAAACCTGTTGAATTTAAAACTCAAAAGGATAAACTTTCATACGTCCTCGGAGCAATGAATGCTAAAACAATTACAAGCAGTAACGAAAAATCACTTGAGCAGCTTGATAAGGATGAGATGATAAAAGGGTTTAACGAAAATCTCAATGGAAAGGAAGCTGAAGGATGTTTACAGACCATTCAAAAACTTTTTGGTCCAAATTATCAGGATTTTAACAAGAAGTATATCAAAGAAGGTTCGCTTTGTATGGGAAGAATGACCGGTTATGCCTTCTATTATGACATTAAAAAACTTGGTGGTTTACAGAAAGTTAATCTTGAAATGGTAAAGAGAGGTTATGCAGATGGTTTATTCAAACGTGATACTGTAATCAAAGAACAAGTAATGAGGCAAATGATGAATGAATTCCTCGTTAAATTGAATGAGGAAAATGGTTCGAAAATGATGGCAAAAGCCAAAAATTTACCTGGTTCGAAATTATATCCAAATGGTGTAATCATCAAAACGATAAGCGAAGGAAATGGCCCGCAGATTTCTATGCAAAATGATGTAAAAGTTCATTACGTGCTTACATCTGCACTTGGTGATACAATGGAAAGCAGTCGAATGCCCAATCAACAAGGAAAAATAGAACCGTTGCCAGTTAGCGTTGGTGGAGGAATTATCGAAGGTTGGTCATTCGCTTTGCAAAATATGAAAAAAGGAGGTCGTTATAAAGTTTTTATTCCTTGGCAGTTGGCTTATGGTGAGCAACAAGGACGGCAATCTCTTTGTTTTGATATGGAAATAATGGATGTTGGTAAATCTGGTTCCTTTGTTGAGGCTCAAATGCCACCGAATGGTTCTTTCAAATAATTGTCTTAATTTTAGAGAATGAAATACATTTCGATCTATTTTGCCCTTTCTCTTGCTTTGCTCACAAGTTGCAGTGAGGAAATTAATCTAAGTGGTGATTTTAAAGAAACTGCCGTTGTATATGGTTTATTAGATCATTCAGATTCTTTGCACTTTATTAAGATAACAAGGGCCTTTATCGGTCCAGGTAATGCATTAGAAATTGCTCAAATTCCTGATTCGAGTTATTTTGAAAATGTTGAACTGACTGTTTCAGAATATATAGGAGGTGTATTTCAGCGTACTTGGTTACTTCAAGATACAATCGTTACGAATAAAGATGTTGACGGAGCTTTTTATGCTCCAGAACAAAAGGTTTATTATTTTAAAACATTGCCTACAGTCACCTCATCTATGGGTGTTCCTGGAACTGTTCAGACTTCCACAAATCCACTATTAACTTCTTTAAAACCAGGCGCAACCTATAAAATGAAAGCGGAAATTAATAATGGGGAATTTGAAGTAACAGGAGAAACAGAATTGGTAAATGGATTAAGCACTTCTGCTTCTTCTCAAAACTTTACATTTAAATTTGCTGATGATCCAGCTGAATATATTTCGACGGGCGTTGCAGTATCAAGCACCGGAAATGCGTTTATCGTTAATGCTCAATTGGATGTCTTAATCAATGAACACACAGGAGCAACGTTCACTACTAAATCAATTAATTGGCAACTTGGTGAAAATGATGTTCAACCAAATACAAGTACCACTTTTACAGCACTTGGAAAAACCTTCTATGATTTGATTCAGAGAAACGTCACAGATGACCCAACAATTGATAAACGTACATTCAACGGGATTTCTGTAACAATAACAGGAGGAGCTGAAGATTTGTACAATTACATGGTGGTTAACAAGCCAACTTCCTCTCTTGCCCAAAGTAAGCCAACTTATACCAATTTGAGTGTTTCAAACGATAAACGTGTTGTTGGAATATTTTCCTCCAGACAAACTTTAAAGATTTTCAAGCCTTTTTATGTTTCTACTGCCCAAGCATATATTCGAGCGATCGATAAAAAATCGACCCGGGAATTGTGTCAAGGTCCAATTACAGGAACGTACTTATTTTGTTCTAATCACCCTGGTGATAATATAATTAATCAGGAAGAGTCATTTGCGTGTAATTAAATTTTAACCTTTGGCATCTTAATGAGTGAAAGAGTTACTTTATTTGCCGATGTCATTCTGCCTGTTCCAATTCATCAAGCATTTACCTATCGGATTCCTTTCGATTTAAACGATCATATTTGTTTTGGGCAACGTGTGATTGTACCTTTTGGAAAAAACAAACTGGTTACTGGAATCGTTATTCGCATTCATGAGGAAATTCCTACAGTTTATCAAGCGAAATACATTGAGCACTTATTGGATGAATTGCCTATTATAACTGAGAAGCAATTTGAATTTTGGAAATGGATCGCAAGTTATTACATGGCTCCGATAGGCGATGTAATGAATGCTGCTTTACCATCAAATTTTAAGTTAGCAAGTGAAACAAAGATCGTTGTCCACCCTGAATTTGATTCAAATTTTGATCAGTTGGATGAGCGAGAAACAAAGATTATAGAAACCTTAGAAGTAAATGAAGAAATTGACTTAAAAGAATTATCTGAGATTGTCGGTATTAAAACAATTCAACCTTTAATTAAAAAACTAATTGAACGGAGAATTGTTGCCACGAAAGAAGAAATTTCAAATCGTTACTCACCAAAAACAATTTTGTGTGTTTCCATAAATTCAGCGTATCAAGATGAATCGAACCTCCAAATATTGATAGAAGAATTGGAACAATCATCAAGAAATGCAAAACAACTCGAGGCGATATTAATGATCCTAAAAGAAAGTTTGGATCAAGGTGGAATTCACGTTCCTATTCCTAAAAAAAAGCTTCTTGAAAAGGGGATAAGTCTTTCAGCCTTAAATACGTTGGATAAAAATGAAATTATCACTTGCGAGCGCTATCAAATAGATCGATTGATGCGCAATCAAAGGGTGAAGCTTCCATTTAAAGAACTAACTGAGGCGCAAAATATAGCATATCTAGAAATAATTTCTTCTTTCGAAAAAAATTCTGTCACCTTACTTCATGGTGTTACAGGCTCTGGAAAAACAGAAGTTTATGTTCAATTGATTCAAGATTATTTGGAACAAGGGAAGCAAATATTATTTCTGCTTCCTGAAATTGCTTTGACTACCCAGTTAATTCAACGACTTTCTTCCTATTTCGGTGATTTAGTAGGGGTTTATCACTCACGATTTAACCAAAATGAGCGTGTTGAAATATGGAATAAAGTATTGAACAATGACCTTACGAATTACCGAATTATTTTAGGTGCGCGTTCAGCTGTTTTTCTTCCGTTTCAGGATTTAGGATTAATTATTGTGGACGAAGAACATGAAAGTTCATTCAAACAATATGATCCATCCCCTCGCTACAACGCGCGCGATGCTTCTATTATACTTGGTATTCATCATCAGGCTAAAGTTCTCTTAGGAACAGCTACTCCCGCGTTAGAAACTTATTACAATTCAAAAATTGGCAAATTCGGTTTAGTTGAAATAAATGAGCGTTATAAAGGATTGAAACTTCCGGAAATCTTATGTGCAGATTTAAAGAAGGAACGACAACGTAAAGATAATCAATCTCACTTTTCTACTTTTTTAATCGACGAAATACGAACCGCATTATCCAATGATGAACAAATTATTCTATTTCAAAATCGCAGGGGATATACACCTCTTTGGTCCTGTGAAATTTGTTCCTGGACGCCCAAATGTAACAATTGTGATGTGTCCTTGACGTATCATAAGCATGGAAATGTTTTGAAATGCCATTATTGCAGTCATACTAGTGCTCCAATTGGTTCTTGCCCGGCTTGTGGTAGCAATAGACTAAAAATGATTGGTTTTGGAACCGAAAAGATTGAAGATGAATTGTCCTTGATTTTTCCAGACAAGATCATCAAACGTTTAGATCTTGATACAACGCGCTCAAAAAATGCATACGAAGAAATATTAGATGATTTTGAAAATCGAAGAATTCATATTTTGATCGGAACACAAATGGTTTCCAAAGGACTTGATTTCGATAATGTTAGTCTAGTTGGGATTTTAGATGCAGATATGCTATTGAAACGACCAGATTTTCGTGCCTACGAAAGATCCTATCAATTGATGTCGCAGGTTGCTGGCCGCGCTGGTAGAAAAGAAAAACGCGGAAAGGTAATTATTCAAACGACTGATCCTGATCATTGGGTAATCAAATTAGTTGAACAACATGATTATATTTCGTTCTATAAAAATGAAATTATTGAACGAGAAAATTATTTCTATCCGCCTTTTTATAAGCTAATTACAATAACCTTAAAACACAAGGAGGAGCCAGTAGTTGAAAAAGCGGCATCTGAATTAGCTAGAATGTTGAGGCAAATATTTAAAGAACGCGTTCTGGGTCCTGAATTCCCAATTATCAAGCGTATACAAAATCAATTCCTTAAGGAAATAAAGTTAAAAATAGAGCGAACTGCACCGGATAAAAAAGTAAAGGAGCGCATTGCTGCGCTCCTCGATGAATTCTATTCAAAGCCAACCAACAGAGTGGTAAAGGTGGTGGTGGATGTTGATCCGCTCTGAATTTAACCCAAATAACTTTTTAACGATCTATTTTTTGAGGTTTGTTTCAACCTTCTAATAGCTTTTTCTTTAATTTGACGAACACGTTCCCTTGTTAAATCAAATTTCACACCAATTTCTTCAAGTGACATAGGAGTTTTTCCGTCTAATCCATAAAACATACTAACTACTTCACTTTCTCTGCTTGTCAAAGAAGTTAATGATCTTCGAATATCACTTCTGAGTGATTCGAGAACTAAGTTAGATTCTGGACTTGGTAATGAATCGCCTACCATTACATCATACATACTTGATGATGACTCATCGCCTTCAACCAAAGGAGCATCCATTGATACGTGCCGACCATTTTGAGCCAGTGACTGCTTTATTTCTTCTGGTGAACAATTTAAAAATTCAGCTAATTCATCCGCAGAAGGTGGACGTTCGAATTTCTGTTCCAACTCAGAATAAGCACGATTTATTTTGTTGATGTTACCAATTTTATTCAATGGCAAACGCACAATACGAGCCTGTTCAGCTAATGCTTGCAAAATAGATTGGCGAATCCACCAAACAGCATAGGAAATGAATTTAAAACCTCTCGTTTCATCGAAGCGCTCAGCAGCTTTTATTAATCCGAGATTTCCCTCATTGATAAGATCTGGAAGAGCTAAGCCCTGATTTTGATATTGCTTAGAAACGGAAACAACAAATCGGAGATTTGCTTTTGTCAATCGCTCAAGCGCAACACGATCTCCTTCACGAATTCGTCTTGCCAAATCAACCTCTTCGTCTGCAGATATTAAATCAACGCGCCCGATCTCTTGTAAGTACTTATCCAAAGAGGCGGTTTCTCTGTTTGTAACCTGTTTTGCAATTTTTAGTTGTCTCATGACAGTTTTAGTTTTTAACCTTTAACGAACTATCGGAACGAAAGGTTTAACTATAAGACGTTTTTTTTAAAAAAAGTTTCAGGCTCTTGAAGATTTACGGGTTTAAAATGAATAAAAGCGGTGTTTGACTGAAAATAAAAAGATTAACAATTATACAAAAACTAAATTTCTATATAATTCATAATTTTAGTTAAATATGAAAATCAAGGAAGTTATTTAGAAATCAAATCATATGAAAGTAAAATTTCATAGGTTCCTGCAGAATTTGATCGAATTGCGGTGGTAGAAAAATCAGTTGCAATTCCAACCTTGAATTGTTTATTAATAACAAACTGCCCAAATAATCCAAAGGCTGAATTGTATCGATACATTGCTCCGAAATGAAATTGTTCATTATATATGCCCGAAATTGATAAATCAACACTCAACGGTGAATTCATCACTACCTTCAACATTCCCGTTGGTCTGATTTCCCAGTCTTCAGTTAATTTTATTTTCCCTCCTGCACTAAAATAATAATGTCTAAATTCTTTGTTTGTTGAATTACCGTACATTGAAGACTCCAGGATTCGAGGAATCGATGCCCCTGCGAAAAATTTAGGAGTATGATATAAAACACCAAATCCAAAATTTGGATTCATTCGATTTAAATAGTTATTTTGGAATCTCGGGTCATTATACTGTGCAGTTTGCAACTGACTAATTAACGCAGTATTAGAAGTTATTCCAGCCTTCATTCCCAAACTGAGTTTTGATTTTTCAGTCAATCTTAAACTGTATGAAAAATCTGCATAAATCATCGTTCTATTGATTGGGCCTATTACATCTCGAGCTGCACTTAATCCTAAACCAACTGATTTATAAGATAGAGGTGAATTCACGCTAACAACACTCGTACGCGGTCTCCCTTCAAAACCAACCCATTGTTCGCGATGTAATGCACTCATGTTAAGACTTCCCGTTTTTCCTGCATATGCAGGATTTAAAAATAAATAATTATCAAAGTACTGAGTGAAGTGAGGATCCTGCTGTGAAAACAATTTGCTTGTAAATAAGCAAATTCCCACTAATATTATTGCTAATCGTATCATCTTATGCTCTTTTAACGTTGTAAATAAATGTATCCCTTCAATACTTGGGTTCCATCGCCATTTAAATCTAGAATATAGAAGTAAGTCGAGGATGGAAGCTCGTCTGATCCAATTAAAAGTCCTCTGTTCGCTTTTCCGTTCCAACTATTTTGATAATTATCCTTGTAAAACACCTCGTCTCCCCATCGGCCAATTATGGAAATACGATTATTCGGATAGTTTTCAATTCCTGTAATTACTAATAAATCGTTTATTCCATCACCATCAGGAGAAAATCCTTCAGGAACATCCACATCGAGGTTGCAACCTAAATAATTTTCATTCGGGTCACACGGATCTGAAGGATTAGTTCCGTTCGTTTGCTCTTCGCCATTTGTCACACCGTCTCCATCGCAGTCAGCGTCTTGCCATGATTGCGATGTTGCTCCTGATTGAGAGCCTGATGCGAATGAGCAAGGGTCACTTGGATCTGTTCCGTTTGGACCAGGAGTGCCATTCCCATCTGGGTCAACTTCGTCACCGTTTGTTACCCCGTCACCGTCACAGTCAGCATCTAACCATATTTGACCCTGCGTCAAAGAAATCAAAGAGGTATCAGATGAACAAGGATCATTCGGATCGGTGCCATTTGGACCAGGAGTTCCATCACCGTTCGGATCAACCTCATTAGCATTCGTTACACCATCTCCATCGCAATCCGAATCTAACCACGTTTGTAATGGTGTTAAGTTTTGAGAAGCCAATAAAAAAGAGCAAGGATTCGTTGGATCTGTTCCGTTTGGTCCAGGATTGCCGTCTCCGTCTGGGTCAAATTCATCACCATTTGTTACCCCATCGCCATCGCAGTCAGAATCTAACCACGCCTGATTTGGGTTTCCAGTTTGTGTTAATGCCGTTAAAGAACACGGATCATTCGGATCGGTGCCGTTTGGACCAGGTGTTCCATCCCCGTCTGGATCAACTTCATCTCCGTTTGTTACTCCATCACCGTCACAATCTGCATCCAACCAAATTTGACCTTGAGATAAAGAAATCAAAGAGGTATCAGATGAACAAGGATCATTCGGATCTGTTCCGTTTGGACCAGGAGTACCATCACCGTCTGGATCAACTTCATCTCCATTCGTTACACCATCACCATCACAATCTGCATCCAACCAAATTTGACCCTGCGTCAAAGAAATCAAAGAGGTATCGGATGAACACGGATCATTTGGATCGGTTCCATTTGGTCCAGGAGTACCATCACCATCTGGATCAATTTCATTTCCGTTTGTTACACCATCACCATCACAATCTGCATCCAACCAAATTTGACCTTGTGATAAAGAATTCAAAGAGGTGTCAGATGAACACGGGTCACTTGGATCTGTTCCGTTTGGACCGGGAGCGCCGTCACCATCGGGATCAACTTCGTCTCCATTCGTTACACCATCACCATCGCAGTCAGCGTCTTGCCATAATTGCGATGTAGCTCCTGTTTGAGAGCCTGATGCGAATGAGCAAGGGTCACTTGGATCTGTTCCGTTTGGACCAGGAGTACCGTCACCATCTGGATCAACTTCGTCTCCATTCGTTACACCATCACCATCACAGTCAGAGTTCGAATCAGATAAAAGACAGCCACATTGTGGTGAATTTATAACGATTGAATCAGAGCAATTTGTTTCGGAAAAAATGGCATATAATGTAAGAGGATTTCCATCTCCTTCTAAATCTGAAATAGTAAAATCAATTGAATTCGTAAAAGGAGGAGTAAATACTAAACTACTACCGCTAGAAGTTGAAATAGTCAGGTCACCTGTTGAAGGGGGATTTGTAAAATTAACGGTACCATTTACACTGAATAAACCATTATTACATAATGTCGACGTAGAAGTTAAATTAGAAATATTGCAATTTGTTAAAATACTGCAGTCAGTGCTTGCGCTACCTGAATTTTGAAATGAGATATTTGTAGGTAAATTCGAATAATTGGTAAGCAACATTACATAGACCTCTCCCGTTTGAACATTTGGAGCATTGGCAATTTCAGATGAATTTGGACTAAAACTGCAATCTAAAATAGTATTAGTTGAAGTTCCATTACCTAAATTATTGCAATAAGAATATGCATTATCTAAACTTGAATAAGGTCCATATAGAATAAAATCAACATCAACATTTGCCGAATTAGTTATGGACAAACCTAGGCTTCCACCTTGTGAAATTTGCATATAATACCATGCAGGATTTGGGGCAGTCGATAAACAACCATAATTATTATTTGGAAAGGATATATGAGGATCACTCTCATTAGTTCCAGCTGGATATGACAAAGAATCAACACAAAAAGGTAGGAATTCGCAGACACAAGGAATTGGAGAAATGAAGTTAGCTACAGTGGGGCATACATTAGAGCCTGAAAACGTTGCACTAACATTACCATTAGTGCCATTTGCTGTTAAATTTTGAAATGTATATACAAGCGTATCACCAAATGGAGCCAAAAATGTTTGTGAACTTCCAGAAGAACAAATAACTATGATAGTATCAGAGGATGGGGAGGAAGTAAAAGTTATCAAGCCATTCAAATCGTATCGATTTTCAACACATGCAGTGGGAGTGGCCGAAAGGGATAACCCATTGTTTATTAGGGAAATAGAAACTGTCGAAATTGCTGAACAGCCATTTATGTCGGTAACAGTAACATTATATGTTCCTGAACCAAGGCCAGTCATTGTGTAAGAGCCTCCTGAAGCAGAGATCTCTGTTCCTATGGGGTTGCTTGTTGCGGCCCCGGTCCAACTGACATTATAACCTGCAGAGCCGCCACTCGCAGTAATAACTGCCGATCCGTTTGTCTGACCATTGCATGCAGCATTAGTTGCTATGCTAGATACAGATACAATGGAAGGCGCTGTAATTGATAACGTTGTTGTTGTGTTACAGCCATTTGCATCTGTAACGGTAACGAGATAAGTTCCTGCGCCAAGGTTGGAAATCGTATAAGATCCTCCAGAAGAAGTGATTTCAGTTCCCGTTGGGTTACCCGAAGAAGTGCCAGTCCAACTTAAATTATAGCCTGGTGCTCCTCCGTTTACGTTAATTATTGCTGAACCGTTAGTCTGATTACTACATGTAGGCGATGAGGTAGAACTTGAAACGTTGATAGTTGGACAATTAGATAATTTATGTACAAAAACATCAGTTCCTGTGGATGTTAAATTAAAAGTTCCTGTGTCAGGGTTAAAATCAGCCGTTCCTTCAAAGCTTCCTGTAGAGTATATATTTCCTGTTGTTGTTACTTTTGTTTCTTGGCCAGCATCTATTCCTGTTCCACCTAATTGTTTGGCCCATAAAAAATTACCGGATGAATCCAATTTAGAGATAAAAACATCACTACTCCCTGATGATGTTAGATCAAAAGTTCCTGAACCTGGATCAAAATCAACAGTACCACTAAAATTTCCGATGGCATAAATATTTTCAGAATTATCGAAAGTAATATTATTTCCAACATCGGAAAGTGTTCCTCCAAACCTCTTTGCCCATATAAAATTCCCTGAGGCATTTAATTTGGTTATGTAAATATCCTTAATTCCGGCTGAAGTAAGATTGAAGGTTCCCGTTCCTGGATCAAAATCTGAAGTTCCGTTAAAATAACCCGTAGTATAAACATTATCTGCGCCATCTAATGCAATAGATAAACCTTGATCAAAATTAGAACCACCAATTTTCTTAGCCCAAATAAAATTACCATTAACATCTAATTTGGAAATAAAAACATCAACACTCGATGAAACAAGGTTAAAGGTACTAACTCCAGGATCAAAATCGGTTGTTCCACCAAAGCCACCAGTTGTATAGATGTTATTGCTATTATCAATTGAAATAGAGTAGGCATTTACTTGAGAACTCGATGTTCCTCCACCAATTTTTTTTACCCAAACAAAATTCCCTGTATTATCAAGTTTTAATACAAATGAAGCATATGAATTTGAACAAGAGAGATTAGAAACATTTGCGCCAGGATCAAAATCTAAATTGTAATTAACAGCAATTAAATCGCCAAAATAACCTGTTGCATAAATATTTCCGGAAGCATCTAGATCAATCGAAAAAACTTCTTCTGTAAGAGCAGAGCCAATTCGTTTTGCCCACACAAAATTACCATTGGCATCTAATTTAACAAGAAACATATCGAGTTCGCCTGAAGAGGTCAAATTAGAAGTTCCTGCACCTGGATTAAAATCAACGGTCCCGGAAAAAGTACCAGCTATGTAGAGATTCCCAGAAGCATCTAAGGCTATAGCGTTTCCGTCATCTACAGATGCCCCACCAAAATGTTTTGTCCAAACAAAATTACCATTGGCGTCTAACTTGGAAAGAAAAATATCTGTTGAGCCTGCTGATGTTAGATTTGAAGTGCTCGTTCCAGGATCAAAATCAGCTGTCCCTACAAATGTCCCTAAGGTATAAACGTTTTCAGAAGCATCAACAACCAAAGATTGTCCATCATCAGGATATAATGTTGCATTGACGTGCGTGTTATCTGAACCCTGAGGACCCAATTGTTTAGCCCAAGTAAAATTTGTGTTTTGAGAAATTGCTTTATGAGAAAAAACGATTAAAGCGAGACCAAATATAATTGCCTTAATTCTCCTATTAGAGATCGTGTAAAAATTCATTGAAATCAAAAAATACGTTAAATATTGAGAATAAATTTATAAATAAATTTTTTATCTTTCAGATGTATAGACTCAATTTCGTCGAGATAAATTATCCTGAAACCAATATCCTGAATTCTTTATAGTTCGTTTCTGAGTCTTGTAATCGATATAAACCAAGCCAAATCTTGGATTGAACCCTTCTGACCATTCAAAATTATCGGTTAAACTCCAAACAAGATAACCGGAAACTGGAACGCCTTCTTCTTTAGCGCGTTTGACCTGTTTTATGTAGTTTCTGAAAAAATCTATTCGAGCAGAATCTTTAACTTCTTTATCAAGGATTGAATCTTTAACGCAAACGCCATTTTCAGTGATAACGATGTTCTTAATTTGTTTGTATTCAGAAAACTGTTTTAAAATGCAGTAAATACCTTCGGGATAAATTTCAAATCCCATTTCATTAAATGGAACGCTTCGCTTCTTGGCACTTATTTGTTTTCCCCAAACCAAAGGAATAAATGGAGATCTTTTAACAACAACACGGAAATAGTTTTGAAGGCCAATGAAATCGAAATCAAATTTGACTAATTCATCATCCCCAGGTAATTTGTATTTGTTAATTTTCCTAAGAAACGGAAGATCGTTTGTTGGATAACCCATGCCGAGGCAAGGCTCAATATACAATCGGTTTAACATGGCATCCATTCTTTTTACGGCCTTTGTATGCTTGGACTTTCCGTTAAAAGCATCAACAGATGAACAACTAAATGTTGTGCCAATTAATGCATCGGCAATGTTTTTTCGCAGCGTTCGTCCGCCTTCTGCAAGTGCAAGACAACTGTAATGTGTTGCTTTCAAAAATGCCTTTATACTTCGTTTACCCGGAGCATGATAACCTACTAGATATCCAAGACCTAAAAAAGCTGCAGGTTCGTTAAACACCATCCAGTGCTTGACTTTTTGTCCATATTCTTTCGCGCACAATTCGGTGTAGTTTCGGAACCAATTAATTATTTCACGATTAGCCCAACCACCTTTATTTTGAAGGTTTTGTGGCAAGTCCCAATGATACAAAGTAATCCAAGGTTCGAGACCTTGTTTTAAACATTCATCAATGACATCGTGGTAAAACTGAATCCCTTTTGGATTTATTTCGCCAATTCCATTTGGAATAACTCTTGACCAGGAAATAGAAAATCGAAAAACTTTGAAATTCATTGATTTAGCCAACTGAATATCTTCTTTGAATCGGTTATAAAAATCAGTAGCTAAATTTCCATTTTCTCCATTTTTGATGCGTTTGGAATTTTGGGTAAACTGGTCCCAAATTGATTCTCCTTTTCCATCAACGTTCCAAGCTCCTTCCGTTTGATATGCTGCACAAGCAGTTCCCCAGAGAAAATCTGGACCAAAGGATTCAAACAATTTCTGATCCTCCAATTCTTGATTTTGACAAAGACAACCCCAAAAAGGGCAACAAAATAGAATTAGGATGAATTTGGAAAAACTAGGCAACATCGAAAATAATCTCGGAAACAGTTTGTT
Source organism: Flavobacteriales bacterium (assembly GCA_947497485.1). Lineage (GTDB taxonomy): Bacteria > Bacteroidota > Bacteroidia > Flavobacteriales_D > Crocinitomicaceae > UBA952. Next base: position 109,576 of record CANMHB010000008.1, on the reverse strand, counting down.
TTTGGAAAAATTCAATTGCCAAACGCAGAATATCCTCAGAACTTACTTTATCGATTTCCTGATGAATTTCTGCAATTGTATCGATTTGATTAAAGGCAAGCATACTTTTTCCTAGTCCCTGCATTAAGCCATTGTTTGAGTCCATTCCTAGTGCAAGGTGACCCTTGAATTGTTCTTTAGCACGCTTAAGCTGAATCGGGCTTAATTCACGCGAACAGAATAAATTCAATTCTTTGAAAATCAAATCTCTTGTTTTATTTACATTTTTACCTTCGCATCCGAAATAAATTTGCCAAAATCCGGTGTCGACAAATGAACTATAGCTTGCTTCAACGGAATACGCCAGCCCATATTTTTCACGAACAGATAGATTCAATCGGGAATTTAGTGCCGGACCACCAAGCATATTAATTAACAAGGACATACCAATACGATCATCACTTTTGTAACTAGGGGCAATTCCACCCAAAATTGCATGAGCCTGATAATTCGCTTCAGCAGTTCGAATATTGAAATGGTTATAGTCTGAAAAGTGAGCAATGGCTTCTCTTGAAGCTGTTTTCCTCATTGGTGCTAAATTCTTTTCAAGTAAAGCTTCTAGTCGTGAAAATGGCGTGTTTCCAACATACGAAACAACTAGGTTGTCAGCCGTAAAATAGGTTTCTACATAATTCGTTAAATCGCTTTGTTGGAATCCCTCAACACTCGATTTGGTTCCAAGAATATTATTTCCAAGTGGATGATTTCGAAATAAAGCCGCCTCGAAGTCGTCAAAGATTTTTTCTGAAGGGCTATCCAAATAAGAATTAAGTTCATCAAGGATAATTTCTTTCTCCTTCTCGATTTCTTTTTCGGGGAAAATTGAATTAATCGAAATATCTGAAAGTAAGTCAACTGCTCTCGCAAGATATTCTTTGGAAAATGAAGCATGTAAACACAACTCTTCTTTTGCTGTATATGCATTTAATTCTCCACCAACGGAATCAATTCTTGAAAGAATATGTAGCGCTTTACGATGTTTCGTACCCTTAAAAACCGAATGTTCAAGGAAATGGGCTAACCCAACTTCATTTTCTTTTTCATAACGGGAGCCTGCTCCAAAAAAATATCCCAAATGTGCTACTTGTGAAGGAACATGGAGGTAAACTACACGAACGCCATTAGTTAGTGTATGACAAGTTGGTTTAAATTTTCTCATCACGGATTTTTTCGGAATGTTGTCCAATCTTCATCCATTTTATGGAAAACCAATCGGTCGTGAAGGCGCGATGGTCTTCCCTGCCAGAACTCAAATAATTGAGGATTTAAGCCATATCCGCCCCAATGAGCAGGTCTCGGCACTTGGTTGGGAAAACGTGCGTTTAATTCTTCTAAGCGCTGAATTAATTCATTCCGATCTTCCAATATTTCAGATTGATGTGATGCCCATGCACCCAACTGGCTTTCTCTCGGTCTTGAAGCAAAATAGGTATCACTTTCTTCTTTGGAAACTTTTGAAACAGATCCTTCAATTCTAACTTGACGCTGCAATCCAGGCCAAAAGAATAAAAGCGATGCTTTCGGATTTTCAGCAAGTTCACTTCCTTTTTGACTGAGATAATTGGTAAAAAACACAAAATGGTTGTTTTTTAATTCTTTTAAATAGACAATGCGTGATGAGGGCAGTAGACTCGAAACACTTACGGTTGACAAAACGCAAGCATTAGCCTCTAATTCATTGTGAGCCATGGCTTCATCAAACCACAAAGAAAATCCTTGAAATGGATCATTTCCCAACGACTCAATCAATCCACCCTTATCAAAATCGGAATGACTATCACGCAATTTATTTATCCACTCACTCATGCTTCATCAGAATCCGTATACTCATCTGAAATTTCACTTTCGTCTTCCTGAGGTTCATCATTTTCATCAGAATCTTCTTCGAAATCTTCAAAATCAGAACCTGAAGCACTGAAAATCTTTCCGATTGCCTGTGGCTCGTGCTCAATTATTGGTTGAATTTTCTTTTTTGGAGCTTCTATTTCATCTTCACGGTATGGGAAAATTTCCACGATAGGTGAAGCGATTATGGAGGTGATTTGAAAATCAATCATCAACGTAGATAAGCTTTCTACAATTCGCTCATACGATTCTTTCACATTTGTTGCAGAAACCAAGAAATTTTGAGTGATTGTTTTTTTCTTATCAGCTTCATCGTCTATTTTATCGTATGAAACTTTGCATTTATACCACGTATCTGCGTCATCGTAAGCGAAAATGTCATGAATATCTGTTCTTGCAATACCAGTTACCAAGAACTCACCACGAATTGTTGCCCCGAGCTCCTCATAAATTCTAGCTTCTGCATCCGTAAAGGTCATTGCAGCGAGCAAATAAGGTTCCGAAACTCGTTTAAACGTTCCATTTTCCAATTGTTTGGTGTATTTAACCTTCACGGTAAACCAACTGTTCATCTTTCTTTTTAGTTTTAAATGTTATTGAATTTGACTTTTTATCGTTTTATAAAAAGACGTTTTACAGAAAAAATCTGCATTCAAAGATACATTTCTTAAGAGCTTAAAATTGAATTGTTGAAAAGAAATTAGTTGAGGATTTCTCTCAGCTGTTGCAATTCATCCACTTTTTCGGCGTTACCAATTTGCTGGAAGGATGCAATTAAGTTTGTAAGCATGCGCTTAATTATAGAGGAATTCGAACAAGGTTCAAAATATTCTCGGTTTTGAGGTAGGTTGTATTTCTCAAGAAAATTCTTGATTTCATTTACATCAAAAATACTTCCTCGTGAAAATGCATTTATATAAAATAACACACCATATTCATTTTGCTGATTAATCATGAAATTAGAATATTTCGTGTCCATGCATGCCAAAACGAAGTGATTAGGAAGGTTGACACCATAAACAGGTATATCTAAGGACTGAGCAATTACGCTGTATATTAGACACAAACTCAGTGGGTTCCCTTTTTTACTTTCCAATACTGTATTAATGTATGAATTTACCGGAGAATGAAAGTTTTTGGTATCACCATGAAATTGGTAATGATTAAAAAATATACGATTGAATATTTTGATTTGTTCAAAAGCAGTTTGATTATCATTGATCTCGAGCCAAATATCTCTTCTAATTGCCTGAATCGTCTCACGAATTTTTTCTTCATCCAAATTTGGGTATTGATACCTTGCAATGATTATAGCTCCCTCAAGTAAGTCTTTTTCAAAAGAGTTACTCCAATTTAACAAGAGGATTTTTGATTCTTCGAATTGTATTTCATGGATGATTTGCTCCACACGTGATTGAAAAATCAATCCATAATAATCTGTTTCCCAAGAGTGCTCTAAATACGGAATTGCCTCAACACCACATTTTAGTAATTGATCTTTTACATGTCCAAAAACTCCTTCGTCTGGATCGTCAATTAGTTTAACTAATGCTTGGATGGATGTGTTGACTTGCATCTTGAAGCAAATTTATTTGTTGTGACCTAGATATTTTGAGATGCTAAAAATCTTTATCAATGATAAAATGTTAATTTTTAGATGTAACCAAAAAGAACCTTTACACGTTATATTCTGACAGGATCTAAATTAACTTTGCTACAGGTTGATTTGAAAAGAGGCTTCAGGGCCTCTTTTTTTGTTATTTTTGAATCCGTATGATTAAAAATAAAGTCTTTTTTTTATATCTTTTGGTATTCTTTATTTTGTTCTCTTGTAAAACGAAACGGGAGATTTCCGACAATTCATCCTCTGAAAATGAGTTTAATCCAATTATTGGGAAAGTTCATTTGAGTGAGAATGGCTGTCCATATTACATTGAAGTTGAACAGGTATTTGTTTCAAATTTATCGTATTATTTAGGTAAGAAACTATATCCAGTTCAGCTAAATCAAGAGTATCAGAAAAACAACTTGTTTATCCGTTTTAATCCAACTATTAGTCGCGCTCCGTCACCAGAGAATTGCCCAGTTGATTTTGTTGTGACTTTGGAAAATATTTCAATTGTTCAGAAGTAACGCCTTAAGTTTAGAAAGCATTAATTGATTCTCTTTGCTGTAAAAGGCCTTTTGAATTTTCTTTTTCTCCCTTTTCGTTAAATGCCAAGACAACGAAATTCGATCTTTGGAATGTTCTCTTAAATTGAATGTCACTACATCAACTGGAAAATCAAAACTCTTCGAACAGAGTTTCATTAATTGTTCCTGATCGAAATCCTGTGTTCGAGTGAAATTAGTAATCATATTCCCAAACGGCAGCGTTATTTTATCCATCAATGAAATATCATTATAGGATTCATCATTCAAAATTCGTTTCGTGTCTCTTGTTTCCAAGATAATTACTCCAGAGGTATTTTTTTTAATCCAGTCTGATAAAGCAAAAAGGTATTCAACCGTTACTTTACCTCCGTAATTATCTCTTATACCTGCATCCATTAGTTGAATTTCAGGTTTTGTAGGTAACGTAATCATTGGCATAATGAAGGGGAAAGAAGCATTAGCTCTTAAAACACTCGAAAATCTTATTGAATTTGGTTCATTTTTTTGAAAGAATGTTTGGTAGTCAATATTTTCAAAGGCCGTATTGCCATTTCGCTTGCTAATTATGTAGCTCAAACTATGTGATGAAATGAGTAATCTTCTTCCATCATTAATTATTGTAGGACTGAAAATCATCAGGGGAATTTTTCCATTCTGCTCAAAGGGAAAATAATATCCCAAAGGATGTTCGAGGAAATCATTCAAATTTTGATGTAAATGGGTTTCAAATGCTGACCCTCGCTCTTGTGTGTAACTGTGGCCATTGTAGTCAAACTTTTTGTAACGCATCAACAAGTCGCTTGTCGAGGCTGAAAAAGATAACTTATTCAATAAATCTTTCGAAATGTTTGCCCGATATGACTTTGCATTTCTATTTTCAATCAAATTCAATTTTTCTCTCAAAACAAGTTCACGATAATAGGAAGCTCCAACCATTCCTCCGGAGGCTCCAGCTATGAGTTGTAATCTTGAAGATAATTTGTTTTTTAACTCATTATCGCAATTACTTAATACAACCAACGTCCATAAAGCACTGCGTGAGCCACCACCGGATGTGTTTAGAATGACCAATTTCGGCTTTTTAATGTGCTGCTCTTCTTTCCAATTTTGGAGCATACCATAAATAGCGATTTTTGAAGACTCAATATTATTCGAATCTTTACTATTAGTTGCAATATCTTCAACCGTGTATGCGGTTCGTTTTGCCTTCGTGTAATCCAATCCGAAAGCGAAGCTCGTATACTTAAAAAGTGGAGTTATGGTACTCAGGTAGGACATCGTTATGATTGTTCCGATAATGATTGGATAGGCCCAACGATGAAACCAAGACATCAAAGCGCTGAATAGCATCGAAATAATCGTTAAGAGTGTTACAACACTTACTGCAGCAGGCATTTCAAAAAACGTGTAATTTCGAAAAAAACCCATTCCAAGAAAGGAAATTAGCGTTATTGCCTCAAAAATAAATGCATTGATTCGGTTCTGACCATAAATTTGTTCAATCAAATCTTGATCGAGGTGCTGAATGCTCCTGCTTTTATAAATTCTGAACTTCTTACCGATGTAATAAATCGGTCTCTTTGATTCTGAGCGAAAATAATTATACCACTTTGCACCTTTTATTGTGACAGACGATACCGGATTTTGAGAACTTTCTTCTTCATCGTCGTTTTGATCTCGATTTCTCCTTAATGGAAAAAAATAAAGGATAGATAGTGCTATAAAAATTAAAAATCCGGAAATAAATGATAGGCAATAAATAAAAATCTGATACCTCGAAGCTAATTCCTCCGAAGACTGAAAGGCCGACATCTTTCCGAGATAGAAAATAATAAAAATAATAGGGATAAGCGCATTATTAATACAAAAACGAAAGAAGGGAGTCGATACAACAATTAAAAATGGAAACCTTGGTCCAATTTTGGTATAACTGTAAACATTGAACGCCATTGTAAATCCCCCGATGCTGAATCCCAGGAATAAAAAACTTAGGTAACTTACTTTACCTAGGTATTCTGGTGAAAAAAATAAAAATGGAACTCCAAAGGCGTATCCAAAGGAATCTGAAACTATTAAGAATAATAGCATCCAATAAATCAACCCAAAAAAGTTATACTTTAAATGAGCTTGAATTAATCGCAGTGGAAAGAAGTCCCGTATGAGAATGATTTTTTTCAAATTTTTAGCTTTCGCCTAAATTTAAAGAATATTTAGGAGAAAAAAAAATCATTTAGCATTTCTAATAAAATCGCGAACTAGATATGTAAGTGCTTTCCCGACAAGTCGTTTTTCGATATCATTTCTTGGCGAAGCCTCGGGTAAATGAAGATAGGCAATATTCGAAACACTTTTTGTCGCATTTATGAGATATGATCGTACCTCATCCAATGTCCAACCCGACGGGCTGAAAGCGGAACTAGGCATCCCTGCGATACAATCCATGTCGATTTCTAAACCTATTTTCTCTTTTTGATTCCATGTTTCGACGAGTTTATTGAAATCAGAAGTTAAATCGCGACTTTTATCGAGATAATCCTCATAAAAAGTATGGTTAACCTCGTTTTTTTTCAAAAAATCCAAAATATATGAATTGTTGAATGCTTCATGCAAACCGAAAACAGCATAGTTTTTTAAGAGTGAGTCATTCAAAGCATAAGAAAATGAGTTACCACTGTGCCTTCGATTTGGTTCTCTGCAATCAGCATGTGGATCTAAGTTGATGACATTTATCTTTTTTTCTAGAGCTGACCATTTTATTAAAGGGTAAGCATTGTTGTGTCCTCCTCCAATGACAATTGGAATTTGATTTTCTTTCAAATTTTCCTTCAGAATCTTTAATACAAACTCATCTAACTCTGCGATTTGTTCGCTTGCTTCACTTACTGAGGGTGTTATTGAATTCTGTTGAATAGCACCCAAAATCAAAATGTCTTTTGCTTCAAAATTTTCATGAACTTGACTATTGAGGAAAACCGATAAAAACGCATTAAAGGCAAATTCAGCTCCTGGGAAACCATTATTTGCGATTGGACCAATACTTTCTTCGATTCCTAAAATTACAAAACGTGCTTGCTTGTTGAATAAATTACATTCTCCAATACGAGTTTCCCCGTCTCTATGAGCTGTAAACTTAGCCAAGGATTTCTCGTCAAAGGAATTATATGAAAAATTACTTTTCTTTGATTTTAAATTCATTGAAAAACATTTAGGAAAATTTCAGGCGCGGCGATTGGCTTCATTGATTCGGAATTTACAAAAACTAGCGTTGTTGAAGCATCAACCAATTTCTGATTTCTTTCATTGTAAATTTCGTATTCAAAAAACAATCGCGTTCCTTTAAGTTGTGTAATGTTGGTCAAAATTCTCAGTAGGTCATCATATTTTGCTGGCGCTAGGTATTTAATATTAAACTCTAATACAGGCAACATTATACCAATCTCTTCAAGTTCGCTATAGGTTATGCCTTTCGACCGAAGAGCCTCAACTCGTCCAACTTCTAAAAATTCGGCATAATTCCCATAATAGCAATAACCCATTTGATCTGTTTCCCCGTAACGAACCCGAATTTCGTGAGAATGCTTATATTGAATATCTAAATTCACTGTTTAAAGTTTTGGGTATAAAAATAAATTGTTAAATTTAGTGTCAGACAATCAAACAAAACAATTTTGTAAAAAAAATCCATACAAGTAAAAGATTTTAAAAAGTCAATAGGTAAAACGTTTTTTTTTTAACTTTTTTATACAAACATTTGTACTCCTTATTTCAACACGGTTAGATTGTTAAGTTTTTACGTCTAATCGATAAACAAAATAACAGTTTTAAAGAATTTAAATTATGAGCAAAAGTCACGAAGGCGCTTGGGAATCTTGTTTGAAAGTAATTAAAGACAATGTTCCTCTTCAGGCATTTAAAACTTGGTTTTTACCGATCGTTCCTGTTAAGTTGGAAAACAGTGTATTAACGATTCAAGTCCCTTCGCATTTCTTCTATGAATGGTTAGAAGAACATTACATTACGTTGTTAAGGAAAGTTGTAAAAAAAGAGCTTGGGTCCGAAGGAAGTTTGGAATATAGTATTGTTATGGAAAACAATGCAAAAAATGCGAATCCGTATACGGTTAAGATACCTGCTCACAACACGAATTCATTGAAAAATGCTCCGGTTAACATGCCGATTAACGTAACTGAAAAACAGATTCGTAATCCGTTTGTAATTCCCGGGTTGAAAAAGGTAAATATAGAATCAAACTTAATTCCTGCTTTCACTTTTGAAAATTTTGTTGAAGGTGAATGCAACCGATTAGCTCGTGCTTCTGGTTATGCGGTAGCAAACAAGCCAGGTGGAACTGCATTTAATCCACTTTTGATTTATGGTGGTGTTGGATTAGGTAAGACGCATTTGGCGCATGCAATAGGTATTGCAATTAAAGACAATTTCCCAAATAAAACGGTTTTGTACGTTCAATCGGAGAAATTTGCTCATCAGTTTATCGATGCCATTAAAAATCAAACAACAAATGATTTCGTTCATTTTTATCAAATGATAGATGTTTTGATTATTGATGACGTTCAATTCTTTGCTGGAAAAGAGCGCACACAAGATGTTTTCTTTAGTATTTTCAATCATTTACACCAAAACGGTAAGCAAATTATTTTGACTTCTGACAAGGCTCCAGTTGAAATGCAAGGAATGGAACAACGTTTATTGTCTCGTTTTAAGTGGGGACTATCTGCAGATTTAGGCACACCAGATTTGGAAACTCGTATCGCAATTCTCGAGAAGAAAATGTATGGTAGCGGAATCGAACTTCCAAAAGAAGTTGTGGAATACCTCGCTTACTCAATTAATACCAACGTTCGTGAAATTGAAGGCGCTTTAAATACCTTACTTGCTCAAGCATCATTGAATAAAAAAGCAATCACGCTTGACTTAGCAAAACAAATGGTAGACAAATTTGTGAGAAGCACGGCAAGAGAAGTTTCAATCGAATATATCCAAAAAGTTGTTTGTGATTATTTCGATTTACCGATTGAAATGTTGAAATCAAAAACGCGTAAGCGTGAAGTGGTTCAAGCTCGTCAAATCTCAATGTATTTCTCCAAGAAAATGACCAAGTCTTCTTTGGCAAATATTGGAGCGCACTGCGGAGGGAAAGATCACGCGACAGTTTTACATGCTTGTAGAACGGTTGTCAATCTTTCTGAAACAGATAAACAATTCCGTCATTACATTGAAGAATTAGAGAAGAAGCTAACCATTCAATAAAAATCACTTTGAAAAAAACCGAATTTGACTTGCGCATTCTAATGGTGTGCCTGGGTAATATTTGCCGTTCTCCTATGGCAGATGGATTGTTACGGAGAAAAGTCAAAGAACAGGGATTGAACATTTTTGTTGATTCGGCCGGAACAGCCAATTATCATACTGGATCCGCTCCCGATTCACGAATGATCGAAACAGCTCGTACAAGAGGAACGGAAATACAGGATTTGAGAGCACGGCAATTTATGAAAAGTGATTTTGTTGATTTTGACTTCATCTACGTGATGGATGAATCGAATCTAACAAATGTTTTGAAACTAAGTGAACATAAATCTAACAAACAGAAAGTGAAGTTGATTCTTGACGAATTATATCCCAATCAAAACATGCATGTCCCAGATCCTTATTACGGAACGAAGAAGGATTTTATGGATGTTTATGATTTGCTTGATGGTGTGACAGACAAAATCATTCAAAAAATTAAAGATGGCGAGATCGGGTAAATTATTTTTAATTCCTAACACGCTTGGCGGAGAGTCCGTTAAGGATATAATTCCGCAAGATGTTATTTCGATTGCAACAAGCCTAAGAATCTTTGCGGTTGAGGAAATAAAATCTGCGCGTAGACTTCTTCGAAAAATGGACCGTGAATTTCCCATCGATGAATGCCAATTTGTCCAAATGAACAAGCACTCTGGTGAAAAAGAAATTATGGAAATCCTCATGAAACTCATCAAAGGTGAGAATGCAGGTATTATATCAGAGGCGGGCTGTCCTGGTGTTGCAGATCCTGGTGCAGATCTCGTTCATTTAGCACATTCACAAGGAATTGAGGTACTGCCATTGGTTGGTCCTTCTTCTTTTTTGTTGGCCTTAATGGGAAGTGGTTTCTCTGGTCAAAAATTTTCTTTTCATGGGTACCTTCCAAAAGAGCGAAAAGATCGCATCAAAAAGTTAAAAGATTTTGAGATGGATGCAAGAAGAACAGGAACAACCCATATTTTTATGGACACGCCTTTTCGAAATATGAATGTTCTAGAGGATCTACTCAATGAATTAAGTGATTTAACCGAATTGTGTATAGCTTCAAATCTTACCCTTTCGAATGCCAGAATTAACACCCTTACTGTTAAAGATTGGCGGGAAAAAGCCTACGATTTGTCAAAAAGTCCAGCTGTTTTTCTGATTGGAAAAGGTCAGTAATTAAAAGGTAAATCCGATTACAATTTTTGGAACAATGTTTTTCTTCCAATTAAAAGAGCTCTTTGAGTTTTATGCTGAAACAATTTACGATTTGTTAATAGACTGAATTAGTGTGTTTTTGTCATAGACTCCGGCACACAAATAATAAAATCAGCTCTTCCAAAATGCTCTTTATCCAACTTGTCAATTTCTTTTTGACTGACAGTTGTTACAGTGATCACTTTTTTGTCAGGGGTCCAACGTTTGTCGTTTTTAAGATACCAGATTATTCCTTGATAGAAGTCTGTGTGGAATGCGCCATTAAAATGAAGAACTAAATTGTTTTCGTTCTTAATCCCATTCCAGATAAATTTCGCCATTGTTGCATCCTTTATTGCTTGGGCTTCAATCATATTAATTCCCATGTGCTCGCCTCCCATTGAACGAATTTCGCGATATTGGGATAGCGTTGTATCAACTGGAAAATTAACATCGACCATCTGAGCCTTTATGTCTGGGGACAATGTGTCCAAAGATTTTCTACCTTTTTTGAAGAGTAAAGAAGCATATTTTCGTTGAATGTTATCGGCAAGGCACACTAAATTATTTTCCTTGGCAAAATCAACCAAAGGTTTGTAATCAGTTTCATAATTTGGCCAAAGACGACACGAGTCCGAAAATTGTTTTTCCGAAATTTTACCAGTCACATAATCGTTTAAAATTAATTGCTGATCCTGCTCAAACATCTCAAATCCCAAAACGAGATCATTGCCTCTCGATGAAAAAAGAGACTTTGTCAACTCAAATTGTAGCCAATGCGAAATCGGATTGTCGTGAAATTCACCAAAAAAGACAAAGTTCGCTTGTTTTGCATGTTTAGCGAGTGCTCTAAAGTTTGTTTCCTTTCCTTTTGAATTATATATCACAAAGGCCTGTTCATTTTGAGAAAGCAAATTGAGACTGGAGACTAAAAAAGAAAAGAGAATTACTTTGTTCATTTTCAAATATATTGAAAAATCTAAAAAAGTAACTGAATAAGTTTTGGTTGTATCTTGATGAACAATTAAAACTTTTTGAATTTAACAAAACAAAAACACCCTTAACTTATTGAAAGTCAAGGGTATTTTGTACTCGAGGCGGGACTTGAACCCGCACGGGCAAATGCCCACAGGATTTTAAGTCCGGCGTGTCTACCAATTCCACCACTCGAGCGAATCCCGACCGGACTGTCGGGCTACAATCGTTCTTTCGAACTTTTGTGGTTTGGCGAGCGAGAAACGGGATTCGAACCCGCGACCCCGACCTTGGCAAGGTCGTGCTCTACCAACTGAGCTATTCTCGCTTAATCTTTAATTACTAACCCAAATCGTCTTTTGGGGTGACAAATTTAAGTATTATTTTCGTTCAACAAAATTTTCAGCGCAATTATTTCACCTGATGTTTTTGCGAGACTTTAAATATTCAAAAATCCAAATAATCGGAAAAAGTAGGCTGTAATTGTAGAATAAATCTTCAAAGGGTATAGTAATAATTCGAAGTCCAATTATATGATTTTCAGAATACCAAACAATGGGCTCAGGAGTTACACTTCCGGTTAAAATTCCATTCACAATTAAGAATGGAATCAAACAAACGAGGTATGTAAACGCGTAATTGGAAAACCAAGAGAATTTTTTTAAAAGTGCCAGACCTGTGTAAATGAAAGTCAATGAGCAAGCAGAGAATGTATAATAATTATTTGTGTTCAACACCGCAAGCAGAAAAGATAGTAGCATCATGATCAGCCCGAAAGCGAAAGAAATTTTGAGTAATTGGACATTTGGAAAATACACCTTTAAGACCTCGTGTATGAATACACAGCAATATGGAACAACGAGAAAAAAAAGTACTTCTTCTAAAGGTAAATGCCCGAGAAAGATTCCCGCTAAATAATCTGGATTAAAACCCCATACGCCAATTCTTGTAAATGCTTCATCCCAGACTAAAAATGGAATACTTACACATAGAATTGAAATTAAAAGAGGCTTCCAAAATTTAATGAAATGAACTTTTTTATCGAAACTTAAGACAAAAGGTCCAATAAAAGATAAAAGAATAACCCAGCCATACAAACTCATTTCTGAATGTTTTTGCTGTAGTAGGATTTTTTTGCTTCTTTATAAAATTTTGGCGGGACAATCAGCATTCCGAAACATTCTCCATGTTCTTTATCGGTATGTTTGTGATGAACCTTGTGCGCTTTCCGTATAGCGCAAAAATAGGGGTGATCAATATCTCTTAACCATTTAAAACGTCGATGAATATATACGTCATGAACAAGAAAATAAGCGAAGCCATATGTTGCAATTCCAAAACCAATCCAAACGGGCACATAGGTTTGATACATCATCCCTAACATAATGCAAAGCCAAGATGGAATAGCATAAATCAGAAAGAAAACGTCATTTTTCTCAAAAAATCCAGGTTCAACTTGATGATGATCTTTATGAAAATACCACATTTTTCCGTGCATCAGAAATTTGTGAGTTGCCCAAGCCATGAACTCCATGCCTAAGAATGCTAAAACTAATACTATCGGACCCCACCAGAACATATTAATAAATTAAAAGTGACAAAAAGAATACAGTCATCGAAAATAACAAAACATCGTGAACTTTGTTTGACTCCGCTAGTTGATTTCGGAAGTAAACAGCTTGCAGAACAAGTGAAACAATAAACCAACAAACATAATTATATAAAGGAATATCACCTTTCCAGTGCCAAAAATCAGAGGTGATTGCAACAGGCTCCATCAAGGCATCAAATAAGGTCATTAAAGCTGCGGCTAAAAGTATTTTGATAATCATCGTTGACTTGATTCGATCGACAATAGATGCTGTAATAACCGTTAGCATCGACCAGTTTAATCCAATCACTAGTGGAACTTCGAACAATTTGAGTCCTAAATTCTCACCATACTTGTAATTTCCAAATAATAATCCTGTATGAACACCAATCCATTCGACAGACATTCCTATTAAAAAACTGAAAATGAGAAAACCGATGAATTTCTTATTCATATTTACTCGTGATGCAAGTAAAATCCCAAAAGAAAGTAGCAGATTAAAATAAGATAATTCAAAAAATGAATTTCGGTAGTTTGGAATATGTGTACCAATCATACCGACTGAATAAAAAATTACAATAATTGCAATTAAGAAAAGCGCTTTCTTGTTCATTGAAAAACTTAACAAACTATAAATCAAATTGTTTGAAATTAATGGTGTTCTCAATTGTCTCCTCTAGTGAGTGAAATTGGATATCGATTGAATTTTTGATTTTTGAATGATCGTAAATGATCGTCTTGTAAGCAGAATGTGCGGTTTCAATAGAAAGTCCGCTTTTATTTCCTGTAAATCGACCAATTGTTTCTGAAATAAAAGCTGTTGTTAACGATAGCCATTTGGGAACTTCAATTGAAGGAGGTTTGTTTCCGAATTCTTGAGCCAGTTTTGAAAATAAGTCTTTGAATGATAAATTAACGCCAGTACAAAGAAATCTATCAGAGGAAATTGTTGATTCCATTAATAGTCGCATTGATTTTGCTACATCACGTGCATCGACTACTGCATTGCAACCAGTTGGATAAAATAACAATCCTTTTTGAGCAGTTTTAAAGATGGTTAACGAAGATTCGTTCCAATTTCCCGGTCCTAGAATTACACACGGGTTTATAATTACGGCATTTAATCCTTCTTCGATACCTCTCCAAACTTCTTTTTCAGCAGAAAATTTCGAAACGGAATAACCACTGATGGTGTTTCCATTTTCCCATTTATTTAGTTCGGTCGTTACCCCAGAAGGATTCATTCCAATAGCGGCAGTTGAACTTACGTAACAAAGTTTCTTGATGTTAAATTGCAGCGAATAATTGATAATATTCGCAGTTACATCGCGGTTTTGCCGAAAACAATTATTAAAGTCTGACTTAAAAAATGAAACTTTACCAGAGCAATGATAGACATATTCAACACCTTGAAAAATGGTCTCAAGATCTGCTAAATTAAGTAAATCGGCTTTTACCCATTCGATATTATCAAATAGTTCATCCGAATTCGTGTCAAAGTAATAGTGAAATAATTTTCGAACCTGATTAATTCTAGATTTTTCTCGAAAAGTCGCTCTAATTTTTAAATGCAAAGGAGCAAGCTCTATTAAAAGATGACTTCCCAATAATCCAGTTGAACCGGTAACTAATATCATTTTTCAAAACTACTAAGAAATAGTTTTGAAAATAATTAGGATAGACCTCTTTCTAATAATTGGTTGTATTTTTCAAGTAACTTTAAATACTTGTTCTTCCAATAGTCTTGACCATTTTTCTCATCATGGTCAGCTTCCGAAGAATGCTCTAGGTGCATAAATGCCGCCATCGTTCGATACTTTTTAAGCTCTGTAATGTCTTCAGAAAAGTCATGATGAATAATTTTCCCAATTTCAAGAATGTAATCAATTGAAACGTTTGGGTTCTCAAAAGCATTGTAAATCCAACGTCTGCTTTTGTTAAGTCTTTTAGTTAGCTTAGTGAGAGGCATTCCGCTATCCCTTACTGCTTTCTCTAAGATTTGTCCTTTGTGCTGCATATCAAAGTAGTAAATCGGTTAATAAAATAGTTCGTTTCAGTTATTTTGAAACATACAAAGTTACTGAATTTATTTTTCAGTAAATGACTTTGTGTCCAAATAACAATATTTAATTTATTTATGTTCTGAAAAAACACGAATACCCGCAATAATCTTTTCAGCAGCAGTATTTAAAATAAGTTCAGAATGTTTGTCCGAAACAAAACCAACTTCATACCCACTCGGACCGAGATAGATTCCATTATTAAGTAGAAAATGGTGCATTTTGTTAAACGAACTCATATCTGGGTTAATTTGATTCGATACCGTAATTCGTTTTTTACCATTAAATGAAAACCAGAATATTGAACCAATAGAAATTAGTTCTAATGGCACATCGTTTTCTAGGCAGAAAGAATTAATCTTACTCGTAAAGGAACGTGTCTTGGACTCTAATTCTTGATAAAAGTTATCTTCTGCACATCTCTTAAGTTGAGCCAATCCCGCTGCCATTGCCACTGGATTCCCAGAAAGCGTACCTGCTTGATAAACGGGTCCGTCAGGAGAGACAAATTGCATAATTTCTTTCTTTGCTCCATAGGCTCCAACAGGTAATCCTCCACCAATGATCTTGCCGTAAGTTACGATATCAGGTGTAATACCATAAAGTTCCGCAGCGCCTCCAAAAGCAACACGAAAGCCAGAAATTACCTCATCAAAAATCAGAAGAATTTTAAATTCCGAGCAAAGCGCTCTTAGTTCAGTTAGAAAAGATTTATCTTGAAGTAACAAGCCGTTATTCGCCGGAATTGGTTCAATAATTACGCATGAAATATCGTGGCTATAATTTTCAAAACAAGATCTTAAAGCATGAATGTCATTTAACGGTAAAACAAGCGTTTCCTTGGCGAATGAATCTGGCACACCTGCGCTCGAGGATGTTCCAAAGGTAACGAGTCCGCTTCCTGCATTTACGAGAAGAGCATCCACATGTCCATGGTAACAGCCATCAAATTTTACAATTTTATTTTTCCCTGTGTAGCCTCTTGCCAAACGAATGGCAGACATAACCGCTTCGGTTCCAGAACTTACAAATCTAAGTTTATCAATAAACGGAATTCGCTCCAAAATAAAAGATGCTAATTCGTTTTCTTTACGCGTAGGAGCTCCGAAACTAGCTCCATTTTGTAAAGTTTCTACAATAGAGTTGAAAACGTTTGTATCATTATGTCCAAGAATTAAAGGCCCCCAGCTACAGCAAAAATCAATAAATTTATTGCCGTCTTCATCCCAAATATATGGCCCGTCACCTTTCTTAATAAACAAAGGAGTTCCGCCTACTGATTTGAATGCACGAACGGGTGAATTTACACCACCTGGAAAATAGTTTTTAGATTCCTCATAAAGTTCATTCGAATTCGTTCTTTTGATTCCTTCTTGAAACATAATTTTTGAAAAGTTTATATTTGTACTCGAAAAAACAAAATTAGCAATAATCCATCGTTTATGCAGTTTGAAAACACTTTAGAATTTGCTCAATATCTCGACAAGGTTGATCCATTGAGATCTTTTCGTGATGCTTTTCATTTTCCTACATTTCATAAAAATGAAGTAAGATATTTTACAGGTAATTCCTTGGGTTTGCAACCGAAATCTGCAGCAAAATATATTCAAGAAGAGCTTGAAGATTGGGCGAAATTTGGTGTTGAGGGTCATTTTCTTGCTCGAAGACCTTGGTATTCGTATCATGAAAATTTAACAGAAAAAGTTGCGCGAATTGTTGGCGCAAAACCGATTGAAGTTGTTGTGACGCATTCATTGACGACTAATTTGCATTTATTGATGGTTTCTTTTTATCGCCCTACAGGTAAACGAACAAAAATTTTATGTGAGGCAAAAGCATTTCCAAGTGATCAATATGCATTGGAGTCGCAAGTAAAATTTCACGGATTATCAGCGGAAAATTTGGTTGAAGTTGCTCCAAGAGAGGGAGAACAACTCATCCGAATGGAGGATATTCTTTCCAAAATAGAAGAAATAGGAGATGAATTAGCTTTGGTGATGATTGGTGGAGTTAATTATTATACTGGACAGCTTTTTGATATGGAGACAATAACGAAGGCAGGGCATAAGGTTGGCGCTGTTGTCGGTTTTGATTTGGCTCATGCTGCAGGAAATATTAATCTTAAACTTCATGATTGGGGAGTGGACTTTGCGGCTTGGTGTGGATACAAATATTTAAATTCCTCACCTGGTGGCGTTTCGGGAATGTTTGTGCATGAACGTCACGCAAACAATCCAGATTTACCACGTTTTGCAGGTTGGTGGGGATACAACAAAGAAAAGAGATTTTTAATGGAACCTGGTTTTCAGCCGATGATTGGAGCAGAAGGTTGGCAATTGAGCAATGCTCCCGTTTTAGGAATGGCGGCTCATTTGGCTTCAGTTGAAATTTTTGATCAGGCAGGAATGACTGCGATTGGAGAAAAAAGGGATTTGATGACTGCCTATCTTGAATTTGTAATAGACAAGATTTCTGAACGAAATAAAGAGAAGTGCACATTTGAATTAATTACACCTCGAGATAAAAATCAACGTGGTGCGCAACTTTCGATTATGGCTATGGGGCAGGGCAGAGCCTTGTTTGATGTGCTGAGTGACCTCGGTGTTGTTTCGGATTGGCGAGAACCAAATGTTATACGTGTGGCACCAGCACCATTGTATAATTCATTTGAGGATTGTTGGTGGTTTGGACAACTTTTAGAGAAAGCGATCCAATAGCTTGATTAACTTAAAAGATTTTCAACCACTTCTGGAAGAAACTTCATTTCTAACGCATGTATTTTTGCAGAAAGTGTTTCTGCAGTTTCGTTATTGACTAAATGCACCTTGAATTGTGCAATTATTTCTCCTTTATCAAATTCTTCATTTACGTAATGAATCGTGATTCCAGAAACGGATTCCTTAGCTTGTATTACCGCAAGATGAACGTGGTTACCATACATCCCTTTACCACCAAATTTTGGAAGTAACGAAGGGTGAATGTTGATGATTTTGTTTGGGTAAGATCGGATCATTTCAGGGCTTACTTTTTTTAGAAAACCTGCCAAAACAATCAAGTCAATTTTATTTTTATCGCAGATTTCAAGGGCTATTTTATCCCAATTCGATTGGTTATGATCGATTTGATGATAATCCACTTTGCAATCCTTGCATGCATTTGAAACCAATTCATTTTCGCGAGTTGAGAAAATCAAAGCTGTTTCAATGATTGGATGATTTTTGAAGAAATCTATTAAGTTCAGTGCATTTGAACCTTTTCCGGAGATAAATATTGCAATACGCTTTTTATTAATCACGATGCAAATTTAAAGATTAGATGAAGGATGTTAATAAATTATTGCGATTTATTTTGTTATTTGAATGTTTGTTTTTTTCTTTGCAGGCTGAAACCTTTAAATTAGATAAAATGTCAGAAATCAAAGCTAAAGTTATCGCGATTATCGTTGATAAACTGAATGTTGAAGAAAGTGAAGTAACAAACGAAGCGAGCTTCACAAATGACTTGGGTGCCGATTCATTGGACACCGTAGAGTTAATCATGGAATTTGAAAAACAATTCAATATTTCTATTCCAGATGATAAAGCTGAGGGAATCCAAACTGTTGGTGACGCTGTAGCTTACATAGAAAACAACGCAAAGTAATCGTTGATTCTTTAGAAAAACTATGCAATTAAAAAGAGTTGTTGTTACAGGAATGGGAGCATTGACTCCTATAGGTAATTCATTGAATGAATATTGGGAAGCGTTAATCGCAGGAAAAAGTGGTGCTGCCCCAATTACACTTTTTGATGCATCACTCTTTAAAACTCAGTTTGCTTGCGAGGTTAAAAATTTCAATGTTGAAGACCACATTGATAAAAAAGAAGCCCGTAAGCTTGATCAATTTTCGCAGTATGCCATAGTTTCAGCTACTGAAGCTATGGCAGATTCTGCCTTGTTGGAAGCAAATCCTAACTTAGACCGAATCGGTGTAATTTGGGGATCTGGTGTTGGAGGATTAAAAACGTTCCAAGATGAGTCAAAAGCTTTTTTTGAAGGTGATGGAACGCCTCGTTTTAATCCTTTCTTTATTCCAAAAATGATTGCTGATATCGCTGCAGGACATATCTCTATTAAATTTGGTTTGCGTGGTCCAAATTATGTAACAGTTTCTGCTTGTGCTTCATCAACAAATGCCATTATTGATGCGTTTAACCTTATTCGCCTAGGAAAAGCAGATGCCATTGTAACTGGTGGTTCTGAAGCTGCCGTAAATGAGATGGGTATGGGTGGATTTAACGCATTGAAAGCTTTATCAACTCGGAATGAATCTCCTGAGACTGCTTCACGACCATTTGATGCTGAGCGTGACGGTTTTGTGCTCGGAGAAGGAGCAGGTGCGTTGATTTTAGAAGAATATGAACACGCGATTAAACGTGGCGCAAAAATTTATGCCGAGGTAATCGGAGGAGGAATGTCTGGTGATGCTTATCATATGACAGCACCTCATCCTGAAGGCCTTGGTGCAAGAAATACAATGTTAGCAGCAATTGATGATGCTGAAATAAACCCGTCTCAAATAGATTATGTAAATGTTCACGGGACATCCACTCCACTTGGTGATGTTGCTGAAGTTAAAGCAATTCAAGCGGTGTTTGGCGAACATGCTTACAATTTAAATATCAGTTCCACAAAGTCAATGACTGGCCATTTACTCGGAGCAGCAGGAGCAATTGAAGCTATTGCATGCATAATGGCCGTTAAAAATGACATTGTACCTCCTACAATTAATCATTTTACTGATGATCCTGAGCTAGATTCGAATTTGAATTTTACATTCAATCAAGCCCAAAAGCGCACTGTGAATGTAGCACTTTCCAACACCTTTGGATTTGGAGGTCACAATACAAGCGTAATTGTAAAAAAATTCACTAAATAACTTAGCTTCTGAAACTTCCTCTGTTTTCAAATAAAAGAACTGAGGATGAATTAAAACTCATTCGTTTCATCCTTAAACGATTTGGCTATAAGCTGAACGACATTTCTTTTTTTGTTAAAGCAGTTAACCATAAGTCGATTCTGAGTGAATCCAAGATTGAGTCTTCAAATGAACGTCTTGAGTTTTTAGGAGACGCTATTTTAGATGCTGTTGTGGCTGAGCACTTGTTTTTAAAGTTTCCAGATGATGATGAGGGATTTCTCACCAAACTTAAGTCTAAAATTGTTAATCGTAAAACACTTTCGGAAATAGGCGAGAACATGGGAATACGAGAGGTACTGAATTATAATCAGGCCAGGGCGATTAATTTATCTACGGTAGAAGGTAATGCTTTTGAAGCCATTATTGGTGCAATTTATTTGGATGGTGGTTTCGAAAAAGCAAAACAAGCAATCAATAATTATGTATTCCGTAAATACTTAGATTTCAATAAATTACTAACAGAAGAGATTGATTTCAAATCGAAATTGTTTATCTGGTGTCAAAAGAAAAAACTACATCTAGAATTTATCGTAATTTCCGAAACACATGAAAATGGGATTTGGCATTATGAGGTTAAGGTATTAATTAACAATAACGAATTTGGTTTTGGTAAAGGACTTTCTAAAAAGGTCGCTGAACAAATTGCAGCAAAAGAAACTTTACAATTATTAGGAGAAATTTAATTTCTTTTAATTTTGAATAGAAATTTATTTTAGTTTTGCATATTAAACAAATCGATTATGACTTCAACAGATATTATTTACGCAATCGGTGACTTATTTCAATGTGCATTTTTGTTCTATGATGCTGTTGGAAATCTATTTAATGACGCCTTGTTAATTCTTGGATTCTTCGGGTTTTTCTATTGGATGAATATTCAGAAAAAATTGAATGCAAAATCAAACGTTCCAGTTGAAATTAAAGACAATGTTGGTTGGTACAAGGAATCTGGTAAACAATTGAAATAATTTAAAACACAATATTTGATTGGCTATCTCTAGTGGGGTAGCCTTTTTTGTTTATAATACTTGAATTAATTAAACTTAAAAGTTTAAAAATATATCTTTGCACTATGAATTCGAAATGGTATGGTGAGCAAATGCGAATTGGTGTTTTAGGAGGCGGCCAATTAGGCAGAATGATGCTTCAGGAGGCAATTGATTTGAATATCCATTTGCATTGTATGGATTCAGATGCGAACGCACCCTGTTCCAAAATTGCCCATTCATTTACGTGTGGTTCCATAACAGATTTTGAGACTGTTTACCAGTTTGGAAAAGATAAACATTTGATAACAGTTGAAATTGAAAATGTTTCTGTAGAAGCATTAGAACAACTGGAAAAAGAGGGAGTCAAAGTTTATCCACAACCTCGTGTATTACGTATCATTCGCGACAAAGGAATTCAGAAGGAATTTTACACCAATTTTAAATTGCCAACTGCACCGTATAAGTTATTTGAAAATCGCAAGGAATTAGTTGAATACTGTACTTTCCCTGTTGTACAAAAATTACGAACAGGTGGATATGATGGAAAGGGTGTGCAGGTATTGCATTCCTCTTCAGATCTTCCATCGGCATTCGATGCTCCTTGCGTTTTGGAAGAAATGATTCCATTCAAAAAAGAATTATCCGTTATAGTTGCAAGAAATGAATCCGGAGATGTAAAAACATTCCCAATTGTTGAATGTGAATTTAATCCCGAAGCTAATTTGGTTGAATTTTTATTTTCTCCTGCAGAGGTTTCAGTTGCAATTGAAGAAAAAGCTTCAATATTGGCTGTTGAAATTATAGAGAAACTAGAAATGGTAGGTTTATTGGCCGTTGAGTTCTTTCTTACGAAGGATGATGAGTTATTAATTAACGAAATTGCGCCTCGACCGCATAATAGTGGGCATCATACAATAGAATGTAACATTACTTCTCAATTTGCGCAGCATCTTCGTGCAATTTTAAATCTTCCGCTAGGCAGCACTGAAATTGTTCAAGCAGGAGCTATGATTAATTTACTTGGTGAAAAAGATTTCGAAGGAAACGCGATATATCAGGGTTTGGAGGAAGCCTTGAAAATCCCCGGAGTATACCCACATATTTATGGCAAAGAAAAAACGAAACCTTTTCGAAAAATGGGTCACATTACCATAACAGGAGATGATCTGAACCAAGTTAAGGAAAAAGCTTTACGAGTAAAGAGTTTGGTTCGTGTGATTGCATAAATAGAAATTTTTCATAGTAATTGAATAAAAGTAAAAAAGTCGCCTTCTGGGGCGACTCTCTTTTACGTTATATATTTACTATTATCTTCTGATAATAAATTCTAATGTCGTTTCTGTACCCTTCTCGTCAATGTGAATGATATAAAAACCATTTTCTAAGTCAGAAATATTAAGGGAACTATGAATTTCATCGTTAGCGAATTTTTTAACCATTCTACCTAATTCATCAGCTATGATGATGGATGTTATTGATTTGCCATTTGGAATATTTATACTGATTGCATTTACAGCCGGATTTGGATAAACAAAATAGGCTCCTTCTTCATTAATTTGAGTCAGTGAAACGGTACTAAAAGTGTAACAATCCGACATCCATGCGCATTGATTATTCGTAACCTCAACTGCATAATTCCCATCATTTATTGGAGTAAATTGGTTCGTTATTGCACCATTGATTTGTAAGTTATTATTACAATCGATCCATTGAAAATTATCTCCCAAAGCTGAGGAAGAGAGAATACCATCGGTTTCTGTAATAATTGGGTTCAATGCATTTTCAATCGTTAGTTGAATTGTGTGTGTGCTATCACAACCATTTTGCGCTTGAAAAACATAATCATAGTCAGCTTCAATAGTTAGCGTGTCGCCATTATAAACTAAATAATTTCCCTCACAAATTGTTTGTTGTTCTGAAGTTACCAAAGGGCTTAATACCGTCAACTGCGTGTTAATTGTACTATCGCAACCAGATTGTGATGTTAAAATTGTTTGGTAGTTTCCAGATTGAGAGTAATTGGAATTGCCAATTTGTAAACTTTCACCGGCACACAATGTAATGGCTTGATTCAAAGAATATGTTGGTAAAATAGTCAAGGAAAGATTTACCAAGCTGTCACAGCCATCTGAATTAACAAAAACTTCGCTGTAGGAACCTGCAGCATTAAGTGTCTGGCTTCCAAAATTATAGCTTTGACCTTGGCAAATTGTTTCTGTTGCTTGTGATGTCTCCGCAACGCAGAATTTTTTAACGTTTAATTTGTACCCATTAAAAAGATTATTATAAGCTGCAAAAATAGTGTTGTCATTTCTAATGGCAAGTGCATGTGAATTTCCTAAACCTAAAGTGGATCCTAAAGTTGACCAAGAACCATTTTGATATTGCATCACGCGAGATGTTCCATTTTGGAAAATGACTGTAGGAATCTGATTGACTATCTTAAAATCTGTATAACCAATTGGATCTACAGAAAAACCTTGATTTCCAACATAAACCCAATTATTTCCATCCCACGTTTTCATACTAGCAGCATTATTTAAACTACTTTCAGCGCACAAAACGGATGGAACATTTGAAGAGTCTAATTCCAGTTCAACATAAAAAGTTGATCCACCAAAAATATTTGATGACGGCCCAACTTGAACCCAAGATGAAACATCCGTTTTATATACGGACAACGCGCCTCCATTTGAATTGGTAATTGCAATGTAAATTTGGTTATCTGTTGTGAATTCAAAATCAATATCACCTGCTTGAAAATTAGACACAGAAGGCGAAAGAACGTTACCCCAACTATTCCCGTCCCATCGAACTACTGATGCAGGCCATGGCCAAATAGCGAGGTTACTGAATGCAACAACAGGTTCGTTGTTTGGACTGAATTTTAACTTTGCATTGGATCCTCTTCCAACAAATCCAGTTGAGGAACCAAAATTTTCCCAAGTAGAGCCATTCCATTTCTTAATAAAAAGACTATCGGCGGCATTTCTGTAAATAACGTGAAGAACATCATTGTTATCTAATGCTAATTCCGATTGATAACCGAATGTCGAGTTGACTGCTGAATTCGAGAGCTGGATCCATTGATTGTTTGTCCATTCAAAGGCATAAATTGAATCATTGTTGGTGTTTTTATATACTACAACGGAATTACCATTTTGCTTTATGTCCATTTTTACATCTGTCACTCCCGAACTTGTGAAATCAGGTTGCCCAACTGAGGTCCACTGAGCAAAATTTGTTGATACAAGAAGAGAAAATAGAGTAGATAGGATTAAATTAATTTTTTTCATAGTGCTTTTTTCTTGCAAGATTACGCACGGAAGATGAAGTCTGAAAAAATATTGGGTGAACTAGAAAACTTGATGGGTGAAATACGAATTTATTGGGGTGAAATATTTAGTATGTTAAGAAGCAGCTCTTTATAGCTTTCACTAATTGGGATAACTTCTTGACCAATTTTTAATTCAGTACTTTGAATTTGATCTATCTTTAAAATGTTTATGACAAAAGATCTGTGCACACGAAATACGTTGGGGTTTGAAAATTTTAAGATAAATTCCTTTAATGGAAGCATGATAAGCCGTTTTTCCTTGGTTGTCTTGATGGTAATGTAATTATCTTCAGCCTTGGCCCAAAGGAAATCGTCAATCGTTACCTTAAAAAATGTATGACCATCTTTTAAGAATAACTCGTTGATGTTGGGATTTTTGTTTACTTCAGGCAATCGTGCTAAACAAATTTTAATATCCTCATTTCGAAAGGGTTTAGCTAAAAAATCCGCTATTTTTAATTGCTTACTTTTGGATATTACACGATCGTCCACATTAGAAGTCAAGAATACTAAATTCATCTTGTGCCGATTTTGAAGCAGTTCAGCGACATCTGTTCCGTCATACGAGCTCGCCAATTGAATATCAATAAAAGCTAATTCTACGGAATCAAATTCTTCTAAACGACTTTCAACCTCCTCATAACGATCAAATTCACCAACAACTTCATGACCTAATTCTAATAACAATAACCTCAATTCGATTTGAATTAAAGGATCATCTTCAATCAATATGATTTTCATTTGAATAAAATTGGATGGTTAATTGCGAGGTTAATTCGAATCCATTTTGACCAGATATTTTTGTGTTGCTACCGATTTTCTTGAGAAGTAAGGATAGCAATTCGGAACCAAAGGAGCTATTTTCGATGGAAGAATCAAATCCATTTCCATTGTCAATATAGGTTAATTCTAATTTGTCTTTAATTTCTTTTATGATTATAGTTATTGAAGGGTTTTCAATCTGAAAAAATGCATGCTTCATAGAATTGGTAATCAACTCATTTATAACTATCCCCAACGAAATTCCCGCATTAATGTCAAGTAGTTTATCTTCAAATTCAAGCTTAATATTTAGACTGGGCAACAATTTAGTGGATTGATTTTTTATTTCAACCAAAATTTCAGAAAGTTTGATTTTTTCCCATTTTTTTGATTCAAAGAGTTTTTCATGAAGCCTGGCTATCACTTGCAACGAATCCTTCACTTTTGTTAATTTGTTTTTGTCGTTGCCAACTAAATGATTTAATTCGATCGTTAGTAAACTTGAAACGAGTTGTAAATTATTTTTTATTCGGTGATGCAATTCTCTGGAAAGCAAATCCGTTTCATTTAACATACGCTTCGCAATCTCGTGATTCCGTCTTTTTAATCTGAAAGCGAGGTATAAAATAATTGAAAGTGCTATTAAAATCAAAATAACTATAATACCTACCTGAATTTTATTTTGTTGTTCAGTACTACGGTTTTTAGCTTTAAGAAGTAAAATGTCTTTTTGCTTGATAAATTTTTCTTTTTCCGCAAGTTTGAATTTCTTTTCGTATTTGGTCAAGAAATCATTCCTTTCGGTGTTGTACATTAAGTCTCTTAACGAATCGTATTTTTTATACCATTGAATAGACTCATTGAATTGATTTCGACTTTCATTTAGTTGAGCCAGTGATTTGTAGAAATATTGAATTCGTTCATTATTCGAAGATTTTTCTGCAAGATTTAGTCCGAATTGATAGGCTTTCTCAGCTTCAAAGAATCTACCCATTTCTTTATAAATCTCCCCCCTTGAAAACCAAATGGTTATTCGCGTGTAATTGTCATTTTCAGGAACAAACAACTCACTTTTCACATTGTATATTAAAGCCGAATCAAGTTCTTTTAATTCAATAAAAAGACCAGAAATACTAGCATTTGCAATCGAAATCATGAGTGAATCATTGTACTTTATTCCGAGCGCCAAGGATTGATTGTAAGTAGATTTTGCGAGATTTAGTTTTCCTAAATTTTTATAGCAAATACCAATATTATTAAGTGCTTTTGAAGCTCCTTCTGGCTGATTTGCTCGATTAAAATAAGTGATGGCTTCTTGATGGGCAGAAATTGCTTTCTTATACTCAAACTGATAGTAATAATGCGCACCAAGATTATTGAGTGCGTCACCTAGATCGGCAAAAGCGTTTGTTTTTTTTAATATTCTTATTCCCTTGAAAAGATAGATTCTTGCTGAATCACTCCTCAATTTGATATCGTAATAAATACCCATTCGGTATAGTGCCCCTCCTTTTCCCGCTAAATAATTAAGTTTTTGAGACTCTTTAAGAGCCATTTTTGCAATTTGAAATGCTTTTTCTAGATCTTGATCATAGGTTTCGAAAAACACTGCGTTCCATTTATCAATCTTTGCTTTAATTGATTGACCAAAACAATTCAAACAAAATAAAAAACAAATAAGGATAAAAATTAATTTCATTTAGATAGGTTAAAACCTAAGTTACAAAATCTTTCCTTAAAAAACGAATTCTAAGATTTATTATAGCTCAAATCAATTCCAAGAAGAACCTTCTTTTCCGTCCTTAACTATGATTCCGGCAGCAGCCAACCCATCGCGGATTTTGTCGGAAGTTGTCCAATCTTTATTGGCTCGTGCTTGTTGACGGAGATCCAAAACCAATTCCATTACAGGTTTAAGTATAGAATCATTGTTTGATGAAGCAATTTCAAGTCCAAGAACATTGAAAATAAATCCTTTCATTTCTGTTTCAAGTAAATCTTTGTCTAACTTAGAAATTGTAACATTTCCATCGTTGATCAGGTTGATTTGCTTAACTGCTTCAAATAAATTCGCGATTAAAATCGGGGCATTGAAATCATCGTTCATCGCTGCATAAAAACTGTCAACTAATGATTGAACATCAAATGAAGATGATTCTGAAATATTCAATTTTTCGATTAAATTCAATCCATCTGTCAAACGAGAAAAACCTTTTTCAGAGGCGTCTAATGCCGTCTCCGTAAAATCAAGTGT
Organism: Flavobacteriales bacterium; assembly: GCA_947497485.1. Taxonomy (GTDB): domain Bacteria; phylum Bacteroidota; class Bacteroidia; order Flavobacteriales_D; family Crocinitomicaceae; genus UBA952. The sequence continues at coordinate 82,124 of CANMHB010000008.1, read as the reverse complement.
ACTGCGGTAATGCGCTTGCATCATAAAGAATCGAAGGACATTTGCCGGATATGCTTTTTTGAACAAATTGGTTGTTCCTTCAATAATCTCTTTCGGTAAAAAGTAATTACCAAACGATTTACTCATTTTCTGACCGTTGACATTCAACATGTTTGCATGCATCCAATATTTTGCCGGATTACACCCAAAAGAACCACAACTCTGAGCGATTTCGTCTTCGTGATGAGGAAACTTCAAATCCATACCTCCTCCGTGAATGTCGAAGTGCTTACCCAAGTATTTGGTACTCATGGCTGTACATTCAATGTGCCAACCTGGATTTCCATCACCCCAAGGTGAACGCCATATTTGCATGTCTTCTGGATTTGCTTTTTTCCATAGTGCAAAATCAGCGAAAAAACGTTTTTCATCCTGCGCATTCAATGTTCTCGTTTCGTTTTCCAACTCATCTACCTTGCGTCCACTCAAGATTCCGTAATTGAAATCTTTCATGTATTTCTTCGTATCGAAATATACGGAGCCATTAACAACATACGCGTAGCCATTATCCAAAATTTGCTCGATAATTTCAATTTGCTCTTGGATGTGGCCAGTCGCCGTTGGTTCGATACTCGGTGGAAGCAAATTATAAATTCGTTGAAGTTCTTGAAATTTCACGTTGTATTTGTAGACAATTTCTAAAGATTGCATTTGTTCCAACCTTGCAGCTTTTCCAATGCTGTCTTCTTCTTGTCCGGCGCTGTTGGTGATGTGTCCAGCGTCTGTAATGTTGCGAACATATTTTACTTTGAAACCAAGATGTAATAAATAGCGATAAATTAAATCAAAATTGATGAACGTGCGCATGTTACCCATGTGTGGTTCGCTATATAAAGTTGGCCCACACACATACATTCCAACGAAATTGTCATTTAGCGGTTCAAATATTTCCTTTTTACCGGAAAGGCTATTGTAGATTTGAAAGTTCTTGCGGTTTTTCATACTGAAAGTAAAAATAGTTCAAATATTTTGAAGGCTAATTAAATTACTACGTTCACTATTTTTCCTGGAACAATAATCACTTTTTTCGGGGCTTTTCCTTCCAACCATTTATGTGATTCTTCCAAAGCTAAAACGAGCTCTTCAATTTCTTTAGGATTCAAACTCAGGCTCAAATTCACTTTGAAACGCATTTTTCCATTGAATGAAACGGGATAATCGAATGCTGATTCAACCAAAAATTCCTCATTAAAAACCGGGAATTTTGCTGTGCTAATTGTTCCTGATGCATTCCCTAATTTTACCCAAAGTTCTTCTGAAATATGAGGAGTATATGGTGAAAGCATGATGATTAATTCCTGCAAAATTTGCTTATTGTTGCACTTTTGATCGGTTAATTCGTTCACACAAATCATAAAATTTGAAACGCCCGTGTTAAATGAAAAACGATCCAAATCATCTGTCATTTTCTTGATGGTTTTGTGCAGCGTTTTTAAGGCTTCTTTAGTTGGCTGATCTTCTGAAATAGCAACATTTCCATTTGCATCATGAAACAAGCGCCAAAGCTTCCGTAAGAAGTTGAAAACACCATTAATTCCTTTGGTATCCCATGGTTTTGTTTGCTCAAGTGGCCCCAGGAACATTTCATACATGCGTAGTGTATCAGCGCCAAATTTTTCAACTAATTCATCTGGTGTTTGAACGTTGTATTTCGACTTCGACATTTTCTCCACTTCGTAACCGCAAATATAAGTTCCGTCTTCCTCACAAATAAACTCAGCATTTGTGTATTCCGGACGCCATTTTTTGAATCCTTCAATATCCAACTTGTCGTTATCAACCAATGAGATATCGACGTGAATGGGTGCGCAGACGAGGTTGTCCTTGAGTGAATAGGAAACAAATTTATTTTCACCTATTACCAAATAAACAAAACTACTTCTTCCGAGAATCATTCCCTGATTAATCATTTTTTTAAATGGTTCATCGAATGGAATAAATCCACGATCAAAAAGAAATTTCGTCCAAAAACGAGCATATAATAAGTGCCCGGTTGCATGTTCGGAGCCTCCGATATATAAATCTACATTGCCCCAATAGTCAACCTTATCTTTGCTGACAAATTCAGAAGTATTTTTAGGATCAAGATACCTTAAGAAATACCAAGAACTCCCTGCCCATCCTGGCATAGTCGAAAGTTCGTATTCATTTGCATTTTGGTATTTCCAATTGTTAGCTCTGGCAAGAGGCGGTTCGCCATCCTCTGTTGGAAGGTATTTATCAACCTCAGGCAAGGTTAATGGCAATTCACTTTCCTGCAGCGCATATGGAGTTTCGTCCTTGTAAAAAATGGGGATTGGCTCGCCCCAATAGCGCTGACGACCAAAAACAGCATCCCGTAAGCGGTAATTTATACGACCTTTTCCGAATCCATTTTTTGTTATTTCTTCAATTGATTTTGAAATCGCTTGTTTAACGGAAAGACCATTTAAGAAATCGGAATTGATAATTGTTCCTTCTTTCTCCACCCAAGCAGCTTTATCCATATCGTGAGAATCATTTGTGGGAACAATCACTTGTTTGATTGGAATGCCAAAATGTTTTGCAAATTTAAAATCACGCTCATCGTGCCCTGGAACGGCCATAACAGCTCCTGTTCCATAGCCAACTAACACATAATCTCCAACCCAAATCGGAATAGGAAGTTTGGTAAAAGGATGCTCCACATAGCTTCCTGTAAAAACACCGCTTATGGTATTCACATCTGCTTGTCGCTCACGTTCACTGCGATTTTTTGCCTTCTCGACATATGCTTCAACTTCTGCTTTTTGTTCAGGAGTGGTAATCTTTGCAACAAGGTCATGTTCTGGTGCCAACGTCACAAAGGATACTCCAAAAACTGTATCTGGACGGGTGGTGAAAACCTCGATTTCTAGTGGAGAGTGGAGAGCGGAGAGTGGAGAATTTTCGTTAATGATAGATTCTATATTAACATCACTTTCAACTCTCAACTCTTCACTTTTAACTTTAAACTTAATACTACATCCCTCGCTTCTTCCAATCCAATTTCGTTGTGTTTCCTTGATACTTTCTGACCAATCAATTTCATTCAAACCATCTAACAATCGCTGAGCAAAAGCTGTAATACGCATGCTCCACTGTTTCATTAATTTACGTTCAACTGGATGACCACCACGCTCAGAAACACCATTTACAACCTCATCATTTGCAAGGACAGTTCCTAGCGCTGAACACCAATTCACATAGGATTCTCCGAGATAAGCCAAACGAAAATTCATGAGAATTTCGAGCTTTTTCTTTTCGTTGTAATTCTTCCATTCATTTGCCGTAAATGGAATCATATCTTTTTCGATGTCGCCTGTTAACTGATCCAAATTAACGCCATTCGAACCTTCTTTTTCAAATATGGCAACCAGCGAATCAATGTGCTCGGCTTTGTTTGATTTAGGATTAAACCAAGAATTGAATAACTGAATGAAAATCCATTGCGTCCACTTGTAGTATTCTGGTGCTGAGGTTCTTACTTCACGATCCCAATCGAAAGAAAATCCGATTTTATCCAATTGATCCCGGTATCGAGCGATGTTTTGTTCGGTTGTAATTGCTGGATGCTGACCTGTTTGAATCGCATATTGCTCTGCTGGCAAACCAAAGGAATCGTATCCCATTGGATGCAGAACGTTGAATCCTTGCAGTCGCTTATAACGTGAATATATATCAGAAGCGATATACCCAAGAGGATGACCTACGTGCAGTCCAGCACCAGATGGATATGGAAACATATCGAGCACATAGAATTTGGGTTTTGATGTGTCCTCAGAAACTTTAAATGTTTTGTTTTCTGCCCAAAATTTTCGCCATTTGTTTTCTATCGCTCTAAAATCGTAATCCATTGTTTTTGTTTAGAGTGCAAAGATAAACTCAAATTATTCGTTATGTGATGAAATGATGATTTTTTGAGAAAATCGATTAAACACATTTAAACCCATAGGGGCGGATTTAAATCCGCCCCTATGGGTAATTTCGAAAAATCAATAATGGTTTCAACCATTTTCCTACTGCAATACAATCTTCCTCACCGTCACCGTATTATTTTGCGCATCAATCAAATGAACGAAATACAAACCATTTCCTGTCCACGTGCTTAGATCAACATAGAATTGTGCTTGGTTAATGGCGCTTTGAAATACTTGTTGGCCGGCATTGTTTTCAATTTTGATGGTATAACCTGCCATGGCTGTGAAGTTGCCATTATCGATGGTGATGTGATCACTTGCCGGGTTTGGATAAATCAATATCGTGTTTTCGTTGTTTGGAGCTGGTAAACTCAATGTTGTATTGATGATTAAGGTGTCTGTAACGGTTGTTAGTAGTGTGTCATAAACTGTCGCTGACTGAGAATCAAACCAAACAGTGTCTGTGCAATTCCCATCAGTTACCCAGACATATTGCATTTGAGAAGGATCTACTGTTATTGCATTTCCTGTTGCTCCCGTAGACCATGAATATGATGGTGAAAAATTATTTATCTGAAAACCAGCGCCATATATTCCAGGATAATTTATCACCCAATCAGAACCAATTATGTTTGTTATATTAATCCAAAATTCTACTGTAAGATTTGATTCAGGAACGTTTAGGGGAAAATCAGCATAGCTGTTAACACCGTTAAATGAAATAGAGTTCCCAAATAATCCCGAAACAAAAGTTGAATTATAGGAAGTTCCATTAGGTCCAAAACTAGCTGAAATTAGACCTCCATTTTGTTGATTGAAATTATATAGTGCAATCGTATTTTGATCTTGATTAAATGGTTGATTAGAATTAAAGTGCTGTGTGATTTCAGTTGCAGATCTTACCACATTTGAAATTCTTAATTCATCAATTTTCCCATTAAAAAAATTATTTGCCGAGGTAGGAGAATCGGTCCCTAGTCTTAAACTATTCCAAGAATAAGGAAAATTTTGGTAAGTGCCCGTTTTTACCAAATTACCGTTAAAATACAAATTCATATTATTAGCTTGATCTTTTGAATAAGCAATATAAATCCAATTATTTAGCGACAATTCACAATCACCATAACCATCCCAACCGCCATTTGCTGAATTTGGTATCGCATAAGTTACACCCCCGATAAATTTATTAGAGGGGGTATTCAATGTTATTGAATTTATTAAGTTACAATTTTGTGTCCATACACTCGCAGTTAAACCAAGCCAAATTGCAAAGGCTGTAAATAAACTTTTCTTCATTTTTAAAGTTTTAGTTTCACCCGCCCCGCAGTGAGTTTATACCAATAAAAAAGCGTGGGACAGTTGCTTTAGCTTGCAAGAGAGGGAGTCGAAGCCCGAGCCGCAAAGCAAAGCAACGCCCACGCCGTAACATGAGCGTTTCACTTTAACTTCCCTGCGGCAATGAAATTTCGACTTTTCTCTTGCAGGACGTTTAGCAAACGCTATTTTTTTCTTATAAAATTATTTCCCCGTTGGGATTAGCAAATGTAAAAATTATTTCACAAAAGGAAAAGCGCTGGATTATTCATTAATTTTTCTTATATTAGAGTTATGGACAAAAACTCGGCTATAAAGCTTTTTAATCAAAATCAAATTCGCACGCATTGGGATGAGGAACAAGAATGCTGGTATTTTTCTGTTGTAGATGTGATGGAAGCTTTATCGGGAACAGATCGCCCAAGAAAATATTGGAGTGACTTAAAAACAAAGCTAAAAAAGGAGGGAAGTGAGTTGTCCGAAAAAATCGGACAACTGAAATTAATAGCATCTGATGGTAAATACTATAAAACTGACGTTGCAAATACAGAACAACTTTTTAGACTAATTCAAAGCATTCCATCGCCGAAAGCAGAACCATTTAAGCTTTGGTTGGCGCAAGTTGGTCGCGAACGTATGGATGAAATTGAAGACCCCGAAATCGGTTTCGAACGTTTAATGGCAACCTATTTGAGAAAAGGCTACTCCAAGGAGTGGATCAATCAACGATTAAAAAGTATTGAGGTTCGGAAAGAATTAACCGATGAGTGGGAAAATCGTGGGATCAAACAGGGAAAGGAATTTGCAATTTTAACAGATGAAATAACAAAAGCCTGGAGCGGATTATCCACAAAGCAATACAAGAATCTAAAGCAGTTGAAAAAAGAAAATCTTCGGGATCACATGTCAAATCTTGAACTTGTTTTAAATATGCTTGCTGAAGCCACAACTACCGAAATTTCCAAAGAGAAAAAACCAAAAGGTTTTGATGAAAGTAAAATTATCGCAAAACAAGGAGGAACAATTGCAGGTAACACACGAAAAGAAATTGAAGAGAAAACGGGCAAAAAAGTCATTACAGAAAGTAACTCTAAAAGGATGTCTAAGTAACGATTAGAGTCGGGTTACGAAAATTTTCACAAATTGTAATTATTGTCGATAAAATGTATTTTTTCTATTCTCTTATTTCATGAAAGACTGAAAGGGATGATTTTTTGGGGCTTGCCAAAAAGGAAATTAATGGAAATATATTGACTTCAACATTTTTTGCCAAAGCATAAAAACTTTAAATTTTCACTTCTCTAGACGAAGGGAGAGGATAGATATCTTCAGAATATTTGTAAACGCAATGATCAACAAAGCAAAAAATGGTAAACTCCTATTAACATTAGCAATCCATCTAAAAGTTCATATTTAAATGAAATCCGTTTTTGAAAAAGGACAAAACAGAATAATGTAACTACGATAAAAAGCAAAAGAAAACTTAGATTTAATGAATAATTAAAGAGTAAAAAAACCAATATTAAAACAAAAAACAAAATTTTTGAATTTCGGATTCCAATTAGTTGAGGAATTGTTTTCATTCCAGGTTTGTCAGTTTTAGAGTCCCGAATATCTCCTGGTATCGTTAGCGTGATAAAGAGAACGAAAAAATTCAAATCATTAAATTGAAATGAGCCAATCGTCAATTTTGGAATTACTACAGCTATTATTGTCCAGACTAGGGCAATCCAAAATGATTTAGTCATTGGGATTAGTCGCAGGTTCAGATTTTTAAAGTTCAAAATATAGAAAACCGTTATCAAGCTTGAAGCAAGCAGAATCAGAGTAGAAAGCGTTGACCATATTATTAAAACGAGATAAAGTATTCCCGAAATGAAAAGCGAAATAACTGATGAATATTTCAGAAAAAGCTGATTTTGAGTGTACCAGCCAATCAACTCTTGCTGCAACTCGTTGTTTTTTAGTTTGATTAACCGATGGAAATTATAAATGCCAAAAACAGCTAATGCAAGAGCCAATGAAAATTCAAGTTGATTTGGTTCCAACTTCAAAATTCCATAGGAAAAAACAAATGCGGAAATCGTCAATAAAACGTGAGCGTGAATCGTAAACGATATCAGCTTTTTTATCATTTGAAAATCGTTAGAATACGATCGACTTCAATGTTTTCGATGCATTTACAAGAAGTTCCCTTTTTACATGTTGGACAGTTTTCATCATAAACAATTGCTTTCGAATTTCCACCAAGGGCTGCCCAACGACCGGGATGAATCGGTCGGCGAGAGGAAAACAAGCCAATAGCCTTTTTACCATAAACAGCAGACAAATGATAAGGTCCGGTTGAACACGCTACCAAACCTTCTGCTGAAGCACATAGTTTGATTAGTTGTAACAAAGAAAGCTTTCCTGTTGTATCAATAATTTTCTCGTTTTGTGGAATCTTGTCTCGAAATAATTCGCCTTCTTTTTCTGTTCCGGTAAAATAAACCGTTTTTCCTAGTTCTACTAAATTGCTTGCAAGTTCAATATATTTTTCAAGTGGCCATTCTAACGCACTTCCCTGCGATTTTGGATGTAATATAATTGTGTTTTTAAAATCAGTCTCCTTCAGAAAATCAGGTAATTCAATGTTTGGAATTTTAAAATGGTTCAAATATCCGTTGATTTCGTTCAAAGAAGGCAGTTCTTTCAGCCCAAAAGGTTTTACAAGTTCAAAATTCAATTGGGATTCATGAAAATTTGATTTTTTCCTACTAAAATTCAAACGATGGTTGCAGGTTAACAAATGATAAACCCTGTGAGAGGTTCCAATCCTCATTGGTATTTTTGCCTTCTTAGCAAGTGTTGCCAAATCCTTATTTGGAAAAACATGAATAAAAACATCCGACTTGATGCGATTTACACGTTCAATCATCGGCATTGATTCTAATTCATCAATGCTTAAGAATTCATCAACCGCATGAAAAACTGACACAACGTCTTTTGTATATGCTCTGCCTAAAAAAGTAATTTTTGCTTCCGGAAATTTTGTTTTGATCCAAGCACACAGTGGTAATGTTAAAACTACATCACCAATGCTATCCGTTCTAGAAATAATTATGTTTGAAAGATTCATTTTACTTGTCTGATTAGTTGGTATTTACGATAGGTGGCAAATGCACTGCGATAGGAAATTTTTAGTCCGGTAAGCCCATCCATAAAACCGAATTTAAGGATAAAGCTTTTAATAAACTGTGCGATTACTTTTATCATTACTTTCAACACTCCTACTTTTTCACCTTTTTTAATGGCTTCTTGAGCGGCTATCTGACCAAAATACTCAATTTGTCGGTAATGATCTTCTTTGGTATAATAAGAGTAATGTAATAAATCACCTGAAAGAAATCCTTCATCAAGGCCTAATGAAAGTTGCAGTTTATCGTGTGGATTTATACCTCCCCATTGGGCGAAATTACGATTTACGAGCCTTAATTTCGAATCTGGATACCAGCCACAATGTTTCACCCATTTTCCGCAATAATTCGTTAATCGATTGAATCGGTAACCTTTTTTTGAAGGGTTTTGTAAAATTGCATGAATTGATTGTTTGAGTTCGTCAGTAAGTGCCTCATCTGCATCTAAGGATAACACCCAATCATTCGTTGCTTGAGAAAGAGCAAAGTTTTTTTGCTGGATATGTCCTTCGAATTTATTTTGAATAATTCTTGCTCCTTTTTGATTACAAATCTCTAACGTATTGTCTTTTGAAAAAGAATCCACAACTAAAATCTCATCCGCTAGGTCTTTAAGTGAGTCAATACATCTACCAATGTTTTTTTCTTCATTAAACGCGATGATTACGGCAGACAATTTGACCATGTGTCTGAAGTTTATTTATTTGACTCTAAGTCTTTGTCCCACGGTTATTCGATTAACACGCACACCTGGGTTTAGTTTTTGTAATTGAGCTAGGGTAAGGTTATGTTTTTGTGCAACACGCGAAAATGTATCGCCACTTCTCACAATGTAATATTTTTTCGCTGGCGGTTTCGGAGTCTGAACAACATTCACTTTAGGAGCTTGATCCGTATAGATTTTTAAGCGTTGTCCTACATAGATGTTAGCTGTTCGCAATGCATTCCACTCCATTATTTGTTCAACATTCACATTGAATTTCAAGGCTATGTTTTTCAGGTTATCTCCCGGTTTTACCTTGTGATATTGTAAATTTTCTTTTTTCGGAAGCGAGTCGACAATGATTGGCTCAACGTTTATTGTCGTGTCGGATGAATCAGCAACAATTGCATCAGGCGTTTCAATATTTGTAGATGGTTTAACAGGCGAATAAATGGATTTTTCCAAAGCATATAGTGAATCCTGAATTCCCACCAACAAACTTATTTTTTCCAATGGTCCCGTTATACAGCGGGCTGGTTTCGTTTTCGGGATAAAAGCCGTTTTATAAACAGGATTTAAAGTTTGAATATCCTCAACTTCCCAATCCGTTAACTTTGAAATCGTTGCCATGTGAACACCCTCCGTTAAACACATTGTATCAAGTTGAGCATTGTGAATTTTAGCCTCCATTGGAATAATGTTATGCTCCGCATGATACGTCATCATGTATGCAGCTGCAATGAAATTGGGAACATAACCTTGGGTTTCCTTCGGTAAATAGGGGCGAACCTCCCAATAAGTTGCTTTATTCCCGGATTTACGAATAGCCTTGTTAACATTTCCTGGTCCAGCGTTGTAGGCTGCGAGTGCTAAATTCCAATCACCATAAATTCCATAGAGTTGTTTCAGGTATCGGCAAGCGGCATCCGTAGATTTTTCAGGGTCCATACGTTCATCAATGTAGGAATTTTCTTCAAGCCCAAAATAAAGTCCAGTTTTATACATGAATTGCCAAAGTCCTAAAGCTCCGGCCTTCGATTTAATTTGAGGCCGTAAACCACTTTCAATGACTGACAAAAAACGAAGTTCAATAGGAATGCCGTATTCAGCCATTTTTTCTTTGTACATATCGAAATAAAGAGCTGACCGACCCATTGCTATTCGTATGAAACTTCTACGTTCGCGAGCAAAGAAACGAATCGTTGAAATCGTTGCGGAATTGCAATCAAGGTGAAATGGAGTCATTTCATTCATTTTTTGCAGTTGCTCACAAATTTGTTCATCGGTAAATGTTGGTACTTGGCCAGGTTCGTAATTTAGCGCGTTAATGATTGAATCATATTTTGTGTCATTCGCGTAATCAGAATAAAATAATTGAAGGCTTTGTTGAACTGTATTGATAAATGCTTCTGAATTAAGCGTATCGGAAACCTTTCCAAACGGATTTGGCTTTTGAGCAAAACTATTTCCAACGAAATGAAATGCGAAAAGAATTACCAGAGCAAGCTCGCTATATTTTTTCAATAACTTTTGCATATTCAAATAGTTCATTTTCCTTGAATTGATCGGTCATAAGTTGAATACCAAAAGGTAAACCATTTGAATGAACCCCCAATGGAATACTTAAAGCGGGATTACCGGTCAAATTGGCATGAACAGTAAAAATATCTTGTAAATACATTTGAATGTTGTCCTTGATCGAATTCTTTTCAAATGCAGTTGAAGGCGTGGTGGGCATTAACAGAAAATCAACCGAATCGAACATTTCATCGGTTTTGTTTTTCAGTAATCTTCTAACTTTCTGGGCTTTCGTGTAATATGCATCATAGTAACCATGAGACAATACGAATGTTCCAGCCATAATACGTCTTTTAACTTCTGCCCCAAATCCTTCTGAACGAGATTTAACATACGTTTGTTCAACTCCCTCTGCTTTTGTGCTTCTGTAACCATAATGAACGCCATCAAAACGAGCCAAATTAGAAGAAGCTTCAGCGGTCGTTAAAACATAATAGGCAGGCACCATGAAATCCAAGTATGGAAAAGTAAGTTCGACAATCTCATGGCCAGCTGCTTTCAAAGATTCTATTTTCGTTGAAATGGTTTTCTGAACTTCGCTATCAAGACCATCGTGGTCAAGACATTCCTTTATGATTCCTACTTTGAGTTTATCCTTGATGGGATTATTTTTAGTCATTGGAATACTGGATGACGTTGAATCAAACTCGTCTTTACCAGCCATAATTGAAAGTAAAGTTTCAGTATCCTCAATGCAGTTGGTAAAAGTACCAATTTGATCAAAGGAAGAAGCGTAAGCAATCAAGCCATATCGACTGATTCTACCATACGTAGGTTTTAAACCATATGTTCCTGTCCACGAGGCTGGCTGTCGAACAGAACCACCCGTGTCACTTCCCAAAGAAACGGTGCATAGTCCAGCAGAAACAGCTACAGCAGAACCTCCAGATGATCCACCTGGAACGTAGTTCGATTTCCAATTATTTTCAACTGAACCAAAAGCCGAATTTTCATTCGAGCTTCCCATCGCGAATTCATCGCAATTTAAGCGTCCGATGACAATCGCATCTTCATCGAGTAATCTTTGTAAAGCTGTTGCAGTGAATAGTGATTCGAACCCTTCCAAAATTTTAGACGATGCTGAAACACGATGATGACGATAACAGATATTGTCTTTAATGCCTATTACAACTCCGGCGAGGTTACCAGCGGTTCCTTTAGCTATTTTCTCATCAACACGTTTCGCATCAGCAAGAACAGAATCAGAAAAGACTTCTAGAAATGCATTTAAATGCTTGTTTTTATCGATAAGCTGCAAGTAGTTTTGGGTAATCTCCAAAACCGAGACACCGGAAAGCATGGCTTCCTTAACTTGGCTTATCGTTCGATACATGGGAGTATTATTTATCCTCAGGCTTTATCTCGGAAGAGCTTGTTTTATCTTCTCCTTTGGAAGCATCTTTGAATTCTTTCATTCCCTTTCCAAGTCCTTTCATTAATTCAGGGATTTTCTTTCCACCAAAAAACAATAGAACTATGATTAAAATTAAAATGATTTCTGTAACACCAAATTTACCCATTTCTCGTGTTTGTTTATTTCTTATTCAAAACTAGTAATTATAATTCATTCAAGTTTATTAATGAATGTTATAATTTTCTTGCTACTTCTACTTCCTCAAATGCCTCGATGATATCTCCAATATGAATGTCATCGAATTTGTCGATGTTCAAACCACATTCGTAGTTGTTTTTCACCTCTTTAACATCATCTTTGAATCGTTTCAATGATCCAAGTAATCCTGTGTGAACCACAATACCATCACGTATAACGCGAACTTTGGAGCTACGTTTAATTATTCCATCAAGTACGTAACAACCTGCAATGGTTCCTACTTTCGTAATGTTGAAAGTTTCGCGAATTTCGGCTGAACCAAGTACTTTTTCTTCAATATCTGGAGAAAGCATTCCTTCCATCGCTGCCTTAATTTCTTCTATTGCTTTGTAGATTACAGAGTATAATCGAATGTCAATCTGTTCATTTTCAGCAAGTTTTCTAGCTGCTAATGAAGGTCTAACCTGGAATCCAATAATGATAGCATCTGACGCAGAAGCAAGGTTAACATCCGCTTCAGAAATTGCTCCAACGCCTTTATGTATAATATTGATTTGAATTTCTTGCGTACTCAAATTCAACAATGCATCAGAAAGAGCCTCGATTGAACCATCCACATCTCCTTTAACAATGATGTTAAGTTCTTTGAAGTCTCCAATCGCAAGTCGACGACCAATTTCATCAAGGGTGATATGTTTCGTTGTACGAAGTCCTTGCTCTCGGTAAAGTTGCTCTCGTTTCTGTGCAATAGATTTAGCTTCTTTTTCATCATCCAAAATGTGGAATTTGTCACCCGCACTTGGAGCACCACTAATTCCTAATACGGATACTGGCTGCGCTGGACCTGCTTCTTTTAAATTCTTGCCGTGCTCATCGTGCATTGCTCTAACACGGCCATAGTAGCGACCAACAAGAATGACGTCACCGACACGCATGGTGCCAGCTTCAACAAGCATGTTAGTCACATAACCTTTACCTTTATCCAAGGAGGATTCGATTACGGTTCCAACAGCATTTTTATTCGGATTTGCTCTTAGATTCAACAATTCTGCTTCTAAAAGTACTTTATCTAATAATGCATCAATATTCAAATTCTGTTTTGCCGAAATCTCTTGAACCTGATATTTTCCACCCCAATCTTCGACAAGAATGTTCATTGCTGAAAGTTGCTCACGAATTTTATCCGCGTTAGCACCTGGTTTATCAATTTTATTGATTGCAAATACCATCGGAACATTGGCTGCTTGAGCGTGCGAGATAGCTTCTTTTGTTTGAGGCATCACGTCGTCATCAGCCGCAACGATAATGATTGCGACATCGGTCACCTGAGCTCCACGAGCACGCATGGCGGTAAAGGCCTCGTGACCTGGAGTATCTAGGAAAGTCATTTTACGACCATCTTTCAATGTAACAGAATAAGCACCAATGTGCTGGGTAATTCCACCTGCTTCACCTTCAGTGACATTCGCATTACGTATTTTATCAAGCAATGAAGTTTTACCATGGTCAACGTGACCCATTACGGTGATAATCGGCGGACGATCAACTAAGTCTTCCTCTTTATCTTCAACTACTTGTATTGCTTCTTGAACTTCCGCACTAACGAATTCTGTTTCATAACCAAATTCGTCGGCTACGATGTGAATTGTTTCTGCGTCCAATCGTTGGTTAATTGAGGCAAAAATCCCGAGGGACATACATACAGAAATAACCTGTGTAGGTTGAACGTTCATCATTGAAGCTAGCTCAGAAACTGTTACGAATTCGGTCAGTTTCAAGATTTTTTCATCTAACTCAGCTTGTTCGAGTTCCTCTTGACGACGTTGCGCTACGATGTCACGTTTCTGTCTTCTATTTTTTGATGCTTTTGATTTTCCACCTTGATTCGAAAGTCTGGCAAGCGTTTCCTTAATTTCCTTTTGAATATCTTGCTCAGAAATTTCTTTCTTTTCGAACTTTTGTCCTGGCGTAAATTTATTCTGTCCTGGTTTTGGCGCGTTCGTTCCCGGATTAATTTCTACCTTTTTAATGCGTTTACGTTTGCGCTTTGAGTCGGCACTTTCAGCATTCGACGAAGGTGTTGAAGGAGTTTTAGGTTTTTCAACGGGTAATTCAATTTTTCCTAGAACGGTTGGCCCTGAAAGAACTTGACGTTCGAAACGAATGGTTTCGATTTCTGGTTCAACCTCCTTTTCAGGAGCTTTTTCTTCAACTTTTTCTTCTTCTGCTATAATTTCAGGCTCAACAGGTTGCGGTTTTTTCTTATCAGGTCTTGTTTTTTGGTTAATGGAACTCAAGTCAATTTTACCAACCACCTGAACTTTAACATCTTTTTCATCACCTGCAGGCTCAACCTTTTTTACTGGTTCAGTTGAAACATTCGTGTAAACTTGTTGTTTGATTTCTTCGATGTTTATCGTTACATCATCTTCCTCTTCTGTTTCAACGATTGGAGTTTCCTCTGGCTTGTCTTTTAATGAAATGCTCTCTCTTCTTTCTCTGCGCGCGGCAGATTTAGATTGCTCTTTCAAATTTTGATCAGCAGCAAATTCCTGACATAAAAGCTCAAAATGTTCTTGCTCCAAACGCGTATTTGGATTGGTATCAATTTTAATTCCCTTTGAATGCAAAAAATCAATCAAAGTTTGAATTCCAACATTCAGTTCTCCTGCCGCTTTTCCTAAACGAATTGGTTTACCTGCCATATTTAATTATCCTTTTCTAAAATTGTTACGATTCAATGGTTTATTCAAATTCAGCTCTTAAGATTTTGAATACTTCTTCAATCGTTTCTTTTTCTAAATCTGTTCTTTGAACAAGATCATCAACGCTAATTTCTAAAACTGATTTTGCAGTGTCACATCCGATGGCTTTTAATTCATCGATGATCCAGCTGTCAATTTCATCAGCGAATTCTTCTAAATCAACATCCTCAATATCAACTTCACCATCACGGTAAACGTCAATTTCGTAACCACATAGCTTACCAGCAAGTTTAATATTATTTCCTCCTTTACCAATTGCTAAAGAAACTTGATCCGGTTTCAAATAAACTTTTACTCTACTTTCTTCTTCCAAAATCTCCATTGATGAGACTTTAGCAGGAGATAATGCACGCTGAATTAGAAGTTGATTGTTTGTCGTGTAATTTATTACATCAATGTTTTCATTTCTTAATTCACGAACAATCCCGTGAATTCTTGAACCTTTCATACCAACACAAGCTCCAACTGGATCAATTCTATCATCGTATGATTCAACAGCAACTTTAGCTCTTTCTCCTGGTTCACGAACAATTTTCTTAATTGTAATAAGCCCATCGAATACTTCAGGTACTTCCAACTCAAATAATCTTTCAAGGAATTCTGGAGCTGTACGAGATAAAATAATTACTGGTGTGCTGTTACGCATATCAACCTTTGAAACAACGGCACGAACAGTTTCACCTTTCTTAAAGAAATCAGCAGGGATTTGCTCTGATTTAGGAAGAATAAGCTCGTTGCCATCATCGTCCATAACCAAAATTTCTTTTTTCCAAACCTGATAAACCTCTCCTGTAACAATCTCTCCAACACGCTCCTTGTATTTTTTGTATAAATGGTCTTTTTCAAGTTCAAGAATGCGTGAGATTAAATTTTGTCTCAACGATAATATGTTTCTCCTTCCGAAATCTGCAAATTTGAATTCTTCAGTTACTTCCTCTCCGATTTCGAAGTCAGGCTCAATTTTGACAGCATCTGAATAGGCAATTTCGGTATTTGGGTCTTCAACTTCACCATCATCAACAATTTCTTTGTTCAAGAAAATTTGAACATCACCTTTATCAATATTTACAATAATATCGATGTGCTCGTCTGTATTGAACTTCTTTTTAAACATGGCACGAAACACGTCTTCCAGAACATGCTGCATGGTTTGTTTGTCAATGTTTTTTAATTCCTTAAACTCCGAAAATGAGTCTACTAACTCTAAACTATTCATATTTTATCATTTAAAAGATACGATTATTTTTGCTTCTTTTACATCATTAAAGGGTAACTCGTGATATTCCGTTACCAATTCTTTCCTTTTTTTTGGGTCTAATTTTTTCAATGTTTTACTTTCAAGGATCACTTTTTCGTCCATTACCTTGATGATTTCTCCTTCCAGTTTAATTCCGGATTTAAGAACCACATTTAAATTTCTTCCAATATTTTTTACATATTGATTAATGTGACGGAGAGGTTTATCTAAACCAGCGGAGGAAACATGCAATTCGAAATCCTCTTTTTCTCGATCCAAATTGTGTTCGATATTACGCGAAACCGAAACACAATCATCAACTGTTACACCACCTTTGAGTTTGTCTAATTCAAGATGAATAACATTCGAAGAAGAAATGGAAAGATCAACGATGTATAAACCATTGTTTAATTCATTCATCCGTTCTTCGGCTAATTGCTGTATGATTTCTTTACTTATCATTTGTAGAATAAAAGAGGGGACTTTCGTCCCCTCTCATCTTCATTTTTAAAATTCTGATACAAAAGTAAGCTGAATATTTGATTTGACAAAATTATTTCAGAATTATTTAACTTAACTTTGCTTATGCTTGTTGAAATCGATGATAAGATTATCTCTACGGAGATTTTTACGAAAAATTTTGTTTGTGATTTAAATGCATGTAAAGGTGCTTGTTGTGTTGAAGGAGATACAGGCGCCCCTCTAAGTTCGGATGAAGTCACTTTAATTCAACAACACCTGGATGACATCAAGCCTTTTATGACGAAAGAAGGAATCGAAGTGGTTGAAGAATCAGGAGTCAGTTATTTGGATGTTGAATCCGAACCTGTGACGACTTTGGTTAATGGGAAAGATTGCGCTTTCGTTTATCGCGATGAAACTGGTGTTGCCAAATGCTCGATTGAAAAGGCCTATCGAGAGAAAAAGATAGATTTTAACAAACCGATTTCTTGCCATTTATATCCAATTCGTTTGAAGAAATTTGGAGATTACACTGCCTTGAACTACAACCGATGGGAAATTTGCTCTCCCGCTTGCAGTTGCGGAGACAAACTAAACGTTTCCGTTTATCGTTTTTTGAAAGAACCCTTGATTCGAGCTTTTGGCGAAGGATTTTACAAAGAACTGGAATTGGTTGACAAAGAAATAAGCTCGGAATAACTTTTCAGCGCTTCATTCAAGTTGTTTTTAGGCTCATAACATGTTCCTTTTGAACAAATATAAATCCCTTGATTTTTATAAGCTTCTGTCATAGGAATTTCTTGATGAAAAGAAACGATTGATCGATCACCAATTAATTTTAGGTAATCAGTTCTTTCCAATTTCATTCCAACCACATTAATTTCTATTGGTTCTTCTAAAATGTCTATCAGTAAAAGACCCCAGTTTGAATAACCTGAGCCATAAAGCTCCATTCCTTCGTAAACATTGGCAAGCATTTGTTTGGCATTCGAAATCCAAGTATGATTTCGAAAATAATGGCCCATTTTAAAATAATTTCTTGCCATAACTGAATTGCTAGAAGGAATAACATTGTCGTTAATTTCCATTTTACGCGCAATCAAATTGGCATTGCTTCTCGTGAAATAACACATCTTACTTGATTCATTACTGAAATTGAAATCCACTTCCGTTGTCAATTCACCTGCAATTTCAATCCAATTTAATTCTGCTGTTAGTTGATAAAGAATTATCAGTGCATCAATTGTGTGTGCATAATCTTCCAGGAATCCCTCAACTTTCGTTTCATTCTTTGAAAAAACATGCATCAATTTACCATCAGCATATTGCTTGTTGATAAGCCATTTCATGCAATTTCGGGCTAAAAGCAGGTGTTTTTCATCTTGAAAAGCAATGTATGCATCACACAGTCCACGAATCGTCATAGCATTCCAGGAAGTCAAACATTTATAATCCAATCCTGGAGCAATCCTTTGAGATCGTTGTTCAAACAAACGTGCTTTAATTGGTTTAAGTCTTGACTTTAATTCCTCAGTGGAAATCCCCTTAGATTTAGAAAAGGCATCATCGGTTTCCCTCCGCAAAAGAATATATTTGTCTTCCTCCCAATACCCGTATTGATTGATATTGAAATAAGATTCAGCTAATTGATGATCAAAATCCTGAATCTCATCGATTTCTTTTTCTGTCCAACAATAGAATTTCCCTTCTTCTCCTTCTGTATCGGCATCAAGCGCACTGTAAAATGCTCCTGATGAATCCAACATTTCACATTCAAGCCAATTGATAGTTTCCTCAACAGTTTCCCGATAGAGCTCGTTTTTTTGAATGGTGAAGGCTTTGGAATACAAGGAAATCAACTGCGCATTGTCGTAAAGCATTTTTTCGAAATGAGGAACTTTCCAGAGCATATCAACTGAATAGCGAGCAAATCCTCCGCCTATCTGGTCGAAAATTCCGCCTAGTCCCATTTTTTGAAGTGTTAATTGAACATGTTTAGAAACTTTTTCAGATTGAAAAATTTCTGCATACTTCAAAAGAAAAAGATAATTATTTGGCATTGGAAACTTCGGGGCCTTGTTCATTCCTCCTTCCAAATTGTCGAATTGCCGTGACCAACGCAATGCCATTTCGTGCAATTTTTCCTCTGAAAATTCAGCGATTTTCTCGGGAACATTTATTAATTCACTTTGGGCGATTCCTTCTTGCAATTTTTGGGCATATTCGGAAACACGTTCGGGGTCATTTTCCTTGGTGTAAACCAGAGATTTTAATACATGTATCCATTGGTCTTTCGGGAAATAAGTTCCGCCGTAAATAGGTTTGCCGTCGGGCAGTGTAAAGCAGTTCAATGGCCATCCTCCTCGTTGCGTCATTAGTTGAACAGCAGTCATGTATACTTGATCGACATCAGGGCGTTCTTCCCGATCCACTTTGATGTTCACGAAATGTTCATTCATTAAATCTGCGACTTCTTGGTCTTCAAAACATTCGTGTTCCATGACATGACACCAATGACATGCTGAATAACCAATACTTACAAGAATGAGTTTGTTCTCATTTTTGGCACGTTCGAACGCTTTTTCGCTCCAAGGTTCCCAATCAACAGGATTGTGTGCATGCTGCAGTAAGTATGGAGATGTTTCTGAAATGAGGTTGTTGCTATGAAGTGGATCCAAAATATTTGAAAAAAAATAGAGAATAATTGTTAAATTCGTCCGCTAAAATTAGTCAAAACTAACAATTCGTACTTCGTGGTATTTTCCAGTTTAACGTTTATTTATCTTTTCCTGCCACTGAGCTTGATATTTCATTATGTCACTTCAAATAATCTTTTCAGAAATTTAACGCTTACCATATTTTCGTTGATTTTCTACGCTTGGGCCGAACCTATGTGGATTTTCCTAATGATTTTCACGGCGATGTTTGATTATACGATGGCGCTTTTGGTAGAACGATGGCGTGGTCGAGCAGGAGCAAAAATAGCGGTTACTTTTTCGGTCATCGTAAATATTGCCCTTCTTATAGCATACAAATACGGAGGTTTCATTCATGATAATTTGAGTTATTTATTTCCACTTCCTTTTGAGCGCCCAACTAATTCATTACCTGTTGGAATTTCTTTTTATACGTTCATGGTTATTTCATACATGGTAGACGTTTACAAAGGAGAATTAAAGGCCCAAAAAAATCCACTTAACTTTTTGATGTTTATCAGTTTGTTTCAGCATTTGGTTGCAGGTCCAATCGTTCGTTATAAACACATTTCAGATCAGGTTGATTCACGAACGGTAAATTGGCAAACACTCAGTGATGGTGTATCAAGATTTTGTTTAGGGTTATTTAAAAAAGTGGTTATTGCCAATGTTGCTGGGGTTTTGGTGAAAAAATATTTGGATGTTGGCTTTGATGATCTTTCAACTTACGAGGCTTGGTTTGGAATAACCATGTTTTCGATACAATTATACTTTGATTTTAGTGGTTATTCAGATATGGCAATCGGTTTAGCAAAGCTTTTTGGCTTTCATTTTGACGAGAATTTCAGGCATCCATATGCGGCAATTTCGGTAGCCGACTTTTATCGAAGATGGCATATTTCATTGGGGAAATTTTTCCGGGATTATGTATATATCCCACTTGGTGGCAATAGAAATTTACAGTTTCGAAACATCATGATTGTGTGGCTTTTGACAGGAATTTGGCATGGAGCAAGTTGGAACTTTGCATTGTGGGGATTTTATTTCGGTTGTTTAATGATTATCGAAAAAATATTTGAAAAATTCCTTGCTAAAACGCCGCGCGCCATTCGTCACATGTATACATTGATACTAATCGTTTTCAGTCGTGCAATTTTTTATTTTACTGATTTTGGAAAATTAAAATTGTTTGTTGCTAACTTATTTTCATCTGATAATCCGGTTGGGGTTGGTTTCGCGACAGATTTAATGGAACATGTTTTTTGGTTTGTATTGGTAATATTGTTCTGTATTCCTTGGGATGAGATTTATACGAAAGAGACAAAAGTTGCTTTAACTGCGAATCGATTCTACCAATATTCTCAGCCAGCGCTAAATTTTATTATGCTGTTTTTAGCTACGCTATTATTGGTAAATTCAACCTATAACCCGTTTTTATATACCCGGTTTTAATGTCAAATAGAATCAATACCATTTTATTTTTTGTTGCTCTTTTTGGAGTTCCAATTTTATATTTTGTTCTTCCAAAGCAGAAAATATCAATGGGAGAAAAAAGAAAGTTGGCTATCGTACCAGAATTGAATTATGAAAGTTACATAAAAGGAGCATGGGCTGACAGCATGGATGAATATGTCGATGATCATTTTCCCTTCAGAACCTCCATGATTGATATGGCTGTTGAATTTCATTCTTTGAAAGGGATTCATTTGAAAGAGCAAGAAAAGATTTTCGTTTCACAGAAACCTAAGATTGAAAAGAAAAATCAAGAAGAGGATTCGACTGAATCGTCATTGAAATTTTTGGATGAATTTGATCAGGCCTATTCTGGCAGTATGCTTATTATTAACGGCTCGGTCTACCCAATGGGAGGAGGTAGTCCCGCAATGTCTAAACATTTTAGTAAGATGGTTAGCGAATATGCTGAAAAATTAAAAGGGAAAACGCGCGTTTTTTCTGCAGTTGCGCCACTTTCTTCTGCATTTATTCCAGTTGAAAAATACAAGCAATATAACACTCAAAATAAAAACACATTGAAAGCTATTGGTGCCAATCTAACAAACGGAGCCATTTTTTGTGATGTTTTCGAGGAAATGAACAAACACGCTGGTGAAAAAATGTATTTCAGTACAGATCATCACTGGAAACCTATTGGGGCCTACTACGCATATGTCGCATTTTGCAAAGCTGCTGGATTTGAACCGATTCCTTTGAATAAAATGGATAAAAAAATAAAATACAACTTCCTTGGTAGTTTATATCAGCATACCCGAGATCCGTCTGTAAAAAACAATCCTGATACAATGGAGTATTACGTTCCAAAAGTTGGAACTACAGCTGTGAGATATACCCCTTATGGATATTCTAAGACGTCCCAATCCAAGGTTTTTTCTCATTCTTCTTCTGGAGGAAATACCTATTCAACTTTTATCAGTGGGGATGCTCCAATGATGCGTATAAACACCACAACGAAGAATGGCAAAAAAGCAATAGTTGTTAAAAATTCTTATGGAAATGCCTTCATTGTGTTTTTAGTCAGTCATTATGAGGAAATTTGGGTTGTGGATTTTCGATATTCAAAACAGAATATTATGCAAACCATTCGTGATAATAATATAAATGACATGATTTTTGCAATGGGAATGTATGGCGCTATGAGTAAAGGAACCATAAATATGATGAGAAATCTTGCAATTCAAAGTGGTAATAGTGCTCCACCAAAAGAGCAAAATAACGAGAAAAAAGATACGATAATTGAGGTTACTCCGCAGCCAATTGTTCCAGACACACTTAATTCAAATTAACGAATGAAGAACCTAATTTTAGTTTTCGTCTTATTCATTCAATCGTTTTTCTTTGCTCAAAATTTGGATTATCCTTCGATATTGAAAGTCGACACTTCCTACGCCTACATTCAGTTCTACTCAAATTCTACCATTAAGAAACTTGCAAATCATTTTGAAAATGTTTATAAGGATAAACTTGTCTTTATTCATTATGGTGGAAGTCACATTCAAGCGGAATATCCAACAACAGTCGCAAGGAAAAAATTCCACAATAAATTCGGATCGGGTGGTCGTGGATTGATTTTTAACTACGGTGCAGCAAATACGTATTCATCAATAAATTATGCATCCACATATACAGGAAAATGGAAGTTTAATAAAAGCTTTATGGGAAGAAAAGCAGAACTTCCACTGGGCATTTGCGGAATGACAGTCGAAACATCAGATACGAACGCAAATCTAAGCTTTAAATTCAAAGATGAAATTGCACCTAATAATCACCGCATTTATTTATTTTTTGAAAATGATTCTATTTCAAATGATGTTGCTGTTTTATTTAATAATCAACTGATAGACAAGAAAAAGAATGATTTAAATTATTTTCCTTACGGAATGAGTTTTGTTTGGTCTGAAGCAATTCAACAGATTGAATTGAAAGTGAAATCTAACCCGAAAGGAAAAAGATTTAGATTTTATGGGATGTCGATTGAAAATGAGCAAAACACAGGCATTGTTTATCATTCAACGGGAGTTGGTGCAGCTGCGCATCGTGCAATGTTGATCCTTGAGAAATTACCTGAACAAGCGGCAATTCTTAAACCGGATGTCGTTTTTCTTGATTTTGGAACCAATGATATTTTATATACGAATAAAATTGAAAGTGATTTACAAGGTCAGATTGAAAAGGCGATACGAAAGTTCAGAGAGATTAATCCCGAAATTTTAATTGTTTTAACATCAACTCAAGACTTATATTATAAAGGAAAATATATCACGGCAGGAGTTGATTTTCGAGATTTAATGGACTCTATTTCGCGTAAAAATGATTGTTTGTTTTGGAATTGGTATGACCTTGCAGGTGGTTTGAAAACAATCAGAACTTGGTATGATGAGGGGTACGCCCAAAAAGATTGCATTCATCTTACCAAGAAGGGATACGATATAAAGGGAGAAATGATCTATAATTCATTTATGAATTCGATCGATTTATTCAAAAAGAATAATTCCATTTCAGAATATACCGTTACAGGTAAAAATTATTTTAAAGTTGACTCAACAGAAATCCCCTCAATCGACAAATCTGATTCCACGCTGATTGAAAAAAAGCCTGAAGTTATAAATGATGTTCCGAAACCAAAGAAAAAAACAGTTCAGGTTCAAAAAACATATGTTGTTAAATCGGGAGATACATTGTCTGAAATCGCTCGAAAATTTAAAGTCTCAGTTGTAAAATTAAAATCGCACAATGGTCTGCGAAGTGATATTATTAGACCAGGTCAGCGATTGAAAATCCCATGATTTCAGTCAGATAAATCAATTTAGAGGCAAAGAGATACTAAATGTTGTTCCTTTGTTTAATGCACTTTTTACGTCTATCTTTCCTTCGTGTGCTTCAATGATGAGCTTAACGTAATATAACCCTAGTCCAAAGCCTTTTACATTGTGAACATTGCCAGTTGGGACCCGATAAAATTTATCGAAAATCATCTTCAAATCCTCACGCTTTATACCAATTCCATTATCACTGATTTCAATGATCAGGTTCTGCTTATCATTTCGAGTGGAAATAACTATTTCGGGGATGGTTGTACAATATTTAGCAGCATTATCCAATAGGTTATAAACCACATTGGTCAAATGAACGGGATCTGCCTGTATTTGCCAAATTGAAGCATCACAATGTAAATCTATTTTTCCACCTTGATTCATTTGATTGAATTCAAAATTCTCCTTTACTTCAAGTAACAGTTCGTGTACGTTGAAATTTTCTTTGTTGAGAATAACTTGGTCCTTGTCTAGTTTGGCCACATTCAAGACACGTTCTACTTGATTTTCGAGTCGTTTGTTTTCTTTGTAAATGATACCGGCGTATTTCCTAATTTTCTCAGGATCTTCGTTTAAATCCATTCGCATTAGCATTTCACTAGAAAGACTAATGGTAGAAATTGGTGTTTTTAATTCGTGCGTCATATTATTAATGAAGTCATTCTTTACTTCTGACAACCTTTTCTGACGGATAATAATAGCCAAACTGTAACCAAAAAATACGAGAACCAACACAATGATAATTGAAATATAAATCCAAGGCGAAATAAATACCGCTGGTTTTATTGATTTAGCCATCACATTCGGAAAAAATACAGTAAAATAATGCCCGTCTTTTTTCAAGTCTAATTTTTCAGCACTAATGCCAGGAATTGAATCTTTAGTAACGATATATGCCTCGTCCTTCGAAAAATGGATGATTTTACTTAAGAAAATGGAGTCAGTAAAACAATCATAAATACCATAGATGAAATCTTGATGAATGTTTTGGTTATAAAACTCTTTTTGTAACAACGTTTCAAGGTAAAAAGGCTGAAGTTCCTCACTTAAATCAACTGTAAATTGATTGTTTCTGACTTGTCGAACCGTTCCATAGGTGTCAAGGCTATCCGTTGAGGTTTTTTGAATTTCCTCCAACACGTTTTTCAATGCAATAATGGAACTTTCTGAGAAAGAATTTAGGTTTAGACTATCTTCTTTTTCTTGAATAGCAATGTTTTTTTCTTGCATTTCAAGCGTCTTTCTTACCCAAACCAATTGAACAATTAAGATGCTCGCAAGGGAAAGAACTCCAAGAAGAACAACAGCATTGATGGTTTGACGATTCACAAACCAAAGATAAATTAATTATTCCCCAAAAGCACTAATCCAAGCAAGAATTCCACCTTCAAGGTTGTAAAGATTCGAATACCCGTGATTTTGTTCAAGATACATGGCGGCGTTGGCACTTCGAGCCCCTGAACGGCATTGCATGATCACTTGTTTTTCTTTGCTGATTTCTTCAAAACGAACAGGAATTTCACCCAATGGAATCAAATAACCACCAATATTTGCATCTTCATATTCATGCGGCTCACGCACATCAATCAATTGAAAATCGGCGTTTTGATCTATTAATTTTTTAAGCTCTTGAACTGTAATCGTTTTCATAAACAATTAATTTTAAAATCCTTGAATACCGTTGACGGTTGTATATTTTAAAACGTTTTTCTTGTCAGGATGAATTCTGGCAAAAGCAGATTGAACAGCCAACGTCCCTTCATGGAAACCACACAAAATAAGTTTCAATTTATTCTCGTATGTATTTACATCACCAACTGCATAAATTCCTGGAATATTTGTGGAATAATCAAGTGTATCAACCTTGATCGCATTCTTTTCGATTTCTAACCCCCAATCTGCAATTGGCCCCAAGCTTGGTTTCAATCCAAATAATGGAATAAAATGATCCGTTTCGATGGCAATTTCACCATCTTTTTGATGTGTTACGATCGCTTTGTCAAGTTGGTCATTTCCTGAAAGACCTGTGACTTCAGCTTCTGTTATCAATCGAATTTCACCTTTTTCGGCTAAATCGATTACTTTTTGAACTGAATCCAAGTGACCTCTGAACGAGCTGCTTCGATGAACCAAAACGACTTCACTTGCAATTTTATTTTCAGTTAAAAAGATAGACCAATCCAAAGCAGAATCTCCTCCTCCGGCAATTACACATCGTTTGCCGCGATAGAATTCCGGATCTTTAATGATATATTCAACTCCTTTATCTTCGAAATCAGAAATATTGGAAATAGGTGGTTTTCTTGGTTCAAATACACCTAGTCCACCAGCAATTATTACGATTGGAGCCTCGTGTTTAGTTCCTTTAACGGTCGTAACAATGAACTTGTTTTCGTTTGTCTTTTCTATAGACAAAGCTGCTTCACCAAGTGTAAATCCAGGTTTGAAAGGCGCAGCTTGCTCCATTAAATTGTCAATTAATTCTCCAGCCAAAATAGATGGAAATCCTGGAATGTCGTAAATGGGTTTTTTGGGATAAATTTCAGAACATTGTCCTCCTGCTTGTGGCAAAGAATCAATTAAATGGCATTTTAACTTTAAAAGTCCTGCCTCGAAAACTGTAAATAAACCAACGGGTCCGGCGCCGATTATAATAATATCTGTTTGAATCATTGATGTGATCTAAAAAAAACGTTGCAAAGATAATCATTGTCCAAATGCAAACATTGAAATGCCGAAAATGTTTGCCAGTAAATAAATCAAACCTCCCCTTGAAGTTGAACTAAACGACTTAAAAACCCCATTTACCTTTATTTTTTTGCAATTGAATTGAAAGAATCCGAAATTTTATTTACGTTTTTTTCAAGAAAAGCTTTGCTCGCCCCGGTATACAAAATCCGCAATATACAAACGAAATCATCTTTGATTAAACATTTCTCAAAGCAGAAACTATTTTCACTCAAACCAATACTTTGAGAACCTGAAATCACAAACGAATTAGTATCTAGTTTTTTAAAATCAATATTTGAAAAACCTTCTTGATGTTCTACGAATAGAACAGCCGATTTTTTTGAATTTGAATCTACTTCAATCCACATTTGAATATCTGAATGAGTAGAGTCACTAAACCATTGAATAATTCCGCTGGATAATCGAGGACCTAATTCAAAAGAGGAAGGCAATAATAATTCGTAACCATCTTTTTTAGAATTAAATTTTTTCCATCCCTTTTGACCGTTTACAGTTGATAGACAAAATAGAAAACAAATAAATGCGAGATACTTCAAAAGATTTTTCATGGTTTGAATTTATAAACTAACATAAAAGTATAATAAACTTTTAGATTTAAATACGTTACAAAATACTATAAATCGAGAAATATTGAGGCTTTATCCGAAAGAAGATCTAGAAGGAATTTATGTAATCCATTTATATCTTTGCTTTGTGATTTCATCATTAAACCATAGAACAAACGATTTCTTTGAACAAGTTTATCAGGTCGTTCGATTAATTCCAGAAGGTAGGGTAACTTCTTACGGAGCTATTGCTAAATTTTTGGGGTCGAAAAAATCTTCTAGAATGGTTGGTTGGGCGATGAATGCTTCACATGTTTTGAATGATGTCCCAGCACATCGAGTGGTCAATAGGGTAGGGCTTTTATCTGGAAAAAATCATTTTAAAACACCAACACAGATGCAAGAGCTATTAAATGAAGAAGGTGTGACAATCGAAAATGATATAGTCGTTCATTTTTCCGATTTGTTTTGGGATCCTTCCAAAGAATTAAATCTTTAATTAAATTATTTCCTTCCGCTTTTATGTAATCTATTAATTTTGTCTAAAATTTTTTCAGATGAAATTCGGAACCAAAGCCATTCATGCAGGCGTGCAACCAGATCCAGCGACAGGAGCTATTATGACTCCAATTTATCAAACCTCTACGTATGTTCAGGAAGGAGTTGGGAACCACAAGGGATATGAATATTCACGCACTTTAAACCCTACTCGTCACGCGTTAGAGAAAAACTTAGCAGCTATCGAAAATGGTAAACACGGGGCTTGTTTTGGTTCAGGACTTGCAGCAATTGATTGTGTAATCAAAATGTTGAATCCTGGTGATGAGGTAATCTCAACGAACGATTTATACGGAGGGTCTTATCGAATTTTCAAAACCATTTTTGAGAAATACGGATTAAAGTTTCACTTTGTCAATATGCAAAACCCAAGCGAGGTTGAAGCAATGTTAAATGAAAACACCAAACTAATCTGGGTTGAAACACCTACTAATCCGATGATGAATATAGTTGATATTTCAGCTATGTCGAAATTAGCCAAAAAGGCTGGAGCAATGCTAGCTGTTGACAATACATTTGCAACACCCTATTTACAGACGCCTCTAGATCTTGGAGCAGACATTGTGATGCATTCAGCAACTAAATATTTAGGGGGACACTCAGATGTTGTTATGGGAGCCTTGATTACATCAAATGATGACATTGCCAAAGAAATGTATCGAATCCAAAATTCTTCTGGTGCGGTAACGGGTCCAATGGATTCATTTTTGGTGTTAAGAGGAATAAAAACCCTTCATTTAAGAATGCAGCGCCACTGCGAAAACGGAAAGATTATCGCTGAATATTTAAAAAATCACGTAAAGGTTGACCGAGTTTACTGGCCTGGTTTTGAATCACATCCGAATCACGAAGTTGCAAAAAAACAAATGAAAGACTTCGGCGGAATGATATCATTTACGATTAAAGGGAATAAACTAGAGGACGCCTTAGAGATTGTCAAAAAAGTTGAATTATTCGCATTGGCCGAATCGTTAGGAGGAGTTGAATCGCTAATTGGCCATCCAGCAACGATGACACACGCCTCTATTCCAAAAGAAGTTCGCGAGCAAAGTGGAGTGGTAGACTCACTCATTCGATTGAGTGTTGGTATAGAAGACGCAGAGGACCTAATCGCAGATTTAGATCAGGCATTAAATCAATTATAGATTTTCCAGAAGTCGGAAAAATTGATCTTTTTTTGCTGGTGATAACGGCACTTCTGCACCATCCTTCATAATTACGGAACCCCCATCATGTTTGTCATAACGATCGATGAAATTTACGTTAATCAAATGCGATTGTTGTGCCCTAAAAAAGTTATGTCCTGATAAAAGAATATCGTAATCTTTCAATGTTTTTGATACAATGATTCGTTTGCCGTCAGCAAGATAAAAAGAGGTGTAGTTTTTGTCTGCTTCACAGCGAATAATATTTTCAATGTCGACAATGTGAATGCTTTCTAATGTTTTCAATACCAGTTTCTTCTTTTGTTGAGGTTGAATATTATTCTGCAAAGCACTATATTGGCTTTCATCAATTTTTTCTGTAATCGATTCCAATGCCCGAGTGATAGAACTTTGCAATTCTTCCATATCGATAGGTTTAAGGATGTAATCAAGGGCACTAAATTTAATGGCTTGAATGGCAAACTCCTGAAAAGCGGTGATGAAAATGACTTGAAAGTTCTTATAACTTGTTTGTTTAAGCACATCAAAGCCATTGCCATCCGGCATTTGAATATCGAGTAAAACAAGATCAGGTTCTATTTGCTCAATTGCTTTCACTCCTGTGGCAACGTTTTCACCATCGGTATAAATTGAGATATTTAAATTGAATGATTCGAGCATTCGTTTTATAAGTTCCCTTGTTGGTTTTTCGTCATCAATTATTAAAACTTTTCGCATAATTTATGTATTTATTCAAATTTAAGAGGAAGCAAAATGGTTACTTGAGTCCCGAGACCTGTTTTTGCATCAGTATCTTCAATGGTTAAGTTTCCGTTGGATCGATATTTACGATTCAGAATTTCGATTCGCTCACGAGTCAT
Organism: Flavobacteriales bacterium; assembly: GCA_947497485.1. Lineage (GTDB taxonomy): Bacteria > Bacteroidota > Bacteroidia > Flavobacteriales_D > Crocinitomicaceae > UBA952. The sequence goes on along the minus strand of CANMHB010000008.1, from coordinate 52,477 downwards.
ATTTATTGCCATACTCTTGTGCGTCTTAATTTTTTTTGTTTTCGCAGAACTTTTTCTACCGATGCCATTATCTTTAATTACGATTTGAAGCATGTCATTATTCCTCGATGCAGAAACAGATATTTTTCCATTTTCTACTGTATGAAGTTGACCATGTTCAATTGCATTTTCAACAAAAGGCTGGGTAATCATTGGTGGAACCATCGCTTTTTGGAAAATTAAATCTTCGTCAAAATCTATTTCAAATTCAAAGCGTTCTTCAAAACGCAGTTTTTGTGTATTCAGATATTTTTCTAGGATCTCTGATTCTAATTCAAGAGAAATAAACTCCTTTGGTGAATTCTCCAAAATTAAGCGCATAAGCTTTGAAAAATTCACAAGAAATTTCGACGACTTTTCTGGATTGTGTGTGAAAATATAGCTTTGAATTACCGACATCGCATTAAAAACGAAGTGAGGATTCATTTGCGTTCGCAATAATGCTTGAGACATTTCGGCTTCCTTTTGATCTTGTAATGACCGTATTTGTTTTGTTCTTAAATACATAATAACAAGTGCCAAAATAAGAGTTAAAGCAATGATAACCGTAATTAAGAGATTTCTTGTTCGTTGAGATTCAAGTTTCTCTTTTGCTTTTTTTTCTTTTTCAATGGAAGCCTTTTGAAGGTTAATGAATTGTTCTCGCTCTTCTCGAAGGTTACTTTCCGTTAAGTCTGAAATGATTACAGCCTCACGGGAGAAATTGTTTTTATTTAGGTTATCGATGTATTTTTTTTGGAAGTCAAAAGCATCCTTTATTCGATTTGTTGAATTATAAATTTGGGCTAAAAGCAGATAATTATCGTTTGTAGTGTGGTCTAGATTCCGCCATCTCGATAAAATTTTTAGTGATTCATTTAAATTTAATTCGGCCTCTTGGTATTTTTTTAATTTTAGAAATACGTTGCCAATCCTTTGTTTCGATAGGCTAACATTTGCAAAATCTTTTCGTGATTGAAATGAAATAAGTGCTTTATTGTAAGAATTGATTGCAGAATTCCAGTTTTTTTCACTTTCGAAGAATCTTCCCTGGACGTATGCTTTGAATGTGTTTAAATTACCGTCTTTTTCAATCGATTCGTTATCAAATAAGTTTTTAAAATTCGATTTTATTTGTTTCTGATTTCCGCTATTAATTCGACAAAGCGCTTGAGCAAGACTTAATTTGTCAACTTCCACATTGTCTAGTTTTCGACCACCAATTTGCAGAGCTCTTTCAAAATATAAGTATGCCCCATCTGAATTGCCTGTGCTTAGCAAAATAAATCCAATGTCTCGGTAGGCGAAACTTTTTAAAAGGTCATTTTTCAGCTCATTGGAAACTTGAATACACTCTAACTCTTTGGTAATTGCTTCCCGATTATTCCCAAAGTATTTCTGAATTTCACCTTGATTTTTAAGTGCTTGGAACAAAGTAATTTTACTATTCGAACGGGAAGCTAAATCAGTTGCTATTTCACTGTAATACAAAGCTGAATCCAATTGTTTATCCCACTTAAATGTGGTTGATAACATCCGATAAGATTCTGAAATAAGCTTATTCTTTCGTGTCTTCTTTATTGCAGTTAGTTCAGACCGAATCAATTGTTTATAGTCTTTTCCGCCGAAATAATAGTAAAAATGGCACTTCAAAATTTGATTACGGTGATTTAAAACGACGTCTGAAAAGTTATAATTTATCAAATGTCTCGAAAACAGTTTTTCAAATTCTTTCAAATCACCATCGATGAGCAGTTGCTCTGCTAAGTTCAATTTGATTATAGATGATTCAACGTCACCTAAAACTTGCGAATCTAACTTTTTAAGACTAGCTGTAGTTTTCCTTTTTTCGCGAAGATTGTGATTTGAATAGTAGCTATGCAATAAATCAAGAGTTTGAATGCGCTCGAAGGATGATTTACTTGATTTTAATCGAGATAAGAGCTGTTTTTCTTGATTTTCTTGCGCATAAACAAAGAAGGTACATGTATAAAAAAGACCGAGAAAAATGTATAGTCCTATTTTTCGATTCATTAACCTAAATTACTTAATTATAAGCAAAAAGCCAACTAAATGAGATTCGAAATTGTTATGACGTTAGGATTGGTTTGTGTTCTAGGCATTTTGTAGCCAGGAACCTCGCAATTCAGACAAAGATTTTATCAATGGATTTAAAAAAGTTCTCTTTTTTTCAATTGCTTCGAAGTAGTTTGTGGTATTTGTTTTCTCACCATCAAATTCTAGTACGTTCATTCGATTGAAAAAATCAACACCTAATTCATTGCCAAGCGATTTGACAAATCGAACGGAGCTATCAATCGAACAACCTGATGCAGACTCTTGCTTTTCATCAACGACTAGAACTAAATATTGGTCAAATAGAAAACGTCCATCACAGAACAAATTTTTTCCGTGTGCAGCCCACGATTTTAAAAAAGATTGAAGTTGCTCCTCGGCATAATGCAATTCAGTTGAATCTAACTTACGATTGGCTAAGTATAGCCAAACACGACTGTGATCGGGTAATTCTGGAAAGAGGTTCTTAAAGTTCTGCAGCATTGGCAATCAATTCGGCAACATCGAGTACTTTTATTTCTTGTTCTTTGTCAAAATTTTTGATGCCATCTGTCATCATGGTGTTGCAGAAAGGACATCCTGTGGCAATAATTGAAGGATAGACAGCAAGTGCGTCCTCCGTTCGTTCAATGTTTACTTCTTTATTTCCTTTTTCTGCTTCTTTGAACATCTGAGCACCACCTGCACCACAACACAAACCATTGGTTTTACAACGCTTCATTTCTACCAATTCGGCATCTAACTTTTCAATCAAAGCTCGAGGAGCCTCATAAACATCATTTGCTCTTCCAAGATAACAAGGGTCGTGGAATGTTATTTTCTTTCCCTTAAAGGTTTGATTTCCTTCTAATTTTAGTTTACCAGTATTGATTAAATCCTGAATCAATTGCGTATGATGAATTACTTCATAATTGCCACCGAGTTCTGGATATTCGTTTTTCAGCGTATTAAAACAATGAGGGCAAGCCGTAACAATGCGTTTCACTTCATAACCATTCAAAACCTGGATATTCATCATTGCTTGCATCTGAAACGTAAATTCATTTCCAGCTCGCTTTGCAGGATCTCCAGTGCAGCTTTCCTCCGTCCCTAAAACTGCGAACTTTACTTGACAGTGGTTCAGTATTTTAACTACAGCCTTAGTTATTTTCTTAGCTCGGTCATCAAAACTTCCGGAACAACCAACCCAAAATAAAACATCTGGTGTTTCTCCTTGAGCCATCATTTCGGCCATTGTAGGTACTTTCAAACTCATATCTTAATCCTCAAAAACTTGAACATTTGCACTTTTCTCCACGAGATTGGTGAACTTCCCAGTATATCTCGTAGCTCTTACAATATGGTTGTCAATCCAATGGTAATTTCCTCCTCGAGGTTTACCCATTAAGATACCATGATATTTAAACCCATGTTTGTCTAACCAGCGCTCTGTGACATCTCTGTGGCTTTCTAAACGAGAGGTGAAAAATGTAATAATGTGTCCTTCGTCATACCAACCATTGATCGTTTCTAGAGCATCCGGATAAAGGAAAGCCGTTTCCATGCGCTCAGGCTCCTCATTGGGAATGTCATCACAAATGGTTCCGTCAATGTCAATTAAATAGTTTTTTACATGTTCTGGTAACACGGGTGAAACATGTTGTCCGTCTTCTATTAAATCAATTAGTTGATTTTCTTTCTTTTCGTTACTCTTCATTTGCCCAATTTAATCGATCACTTGGTGAAAATTGCCAAGGCGCTCCGTTGTTCTCTATATTCGTTAACATTCCAGTAAGTTCGGTTGGAATTTTCGATTCCTCCATGACTAAAAATCGCCTCAAATCTACAATAATGGAAAGTGGGTCAATATTTACTGGACATTCTTGCACACATGCATTACAGCTGGTACAAGCCCAAATTTCCTCTTCCGTGATATAATCACCTAATAAACTTTTTCCATCGGAATAATCTTTCCCGTGCTTTCTGCAATTTTCACCTACCTCTGTCAGACGATCCCGGGTATCCATCATGATTTTTCGGGGAGATAATTTTTTACCTGTTAAGTTCGCAGGACAAGATGATGTACATCTTCCACATTCGGTACAAGTATATGCATCTAACAAATTCTTCCAGGTCAAATCAGTTACGTCTTTAGCTCCAAAACGAGTTGGCGCAGCGTTTGGATCTGGTGCCGCATATGGATCTGCATTGGGATCAAGCATCAATTTTACTTCATTGGTAACAGATTCCATATTTGAAAACTTACCTTTCTTTTCAAGATTCGAATAATACGTATTCGGGAATGCAAGAAAAATATGAAAGTGCTTAGAATAGGGGAGGTAATTCATAAAAGTGAATACCATAATTACGTGGCCCCACCAACCGATTTGTTCGATTATATGTAAAGTTTCTAAAGAGTTAATTTTCCCAAATAACATTGGGCCAACAAATTGACTAATCGTAAATCCATATCCGTTATTCGATTTTAATTGTTGCGCAACTTCATCAGCACCATTCATCATGAAAATGAAACAAATCAAAATGATTTCCATAATCAAAATCAGGTTAGCATCTTTCATTGGCCAACCTTTAAGTTCTTGCATTGATAATCTTGGAAGTTTTAGCATGTTTCTTCGCCATAGGAATGCAACTGTAGCGATAAATGCAGCAACAGAAAGTATCTCAATAAAACTGATCATAAATGTGTAAAAGGCACCCAGCGAATGATGGAAAAACCGATGGCTTCCAGAAATACCATCTGCAATAATTTCAATGAGTTCGATTTGTGTTATTACAAAAGCTGCATAAATCGCCAGGTGTAGCAAAGCGGGAATTGGACGTGTAAACATTTTTTTCTGCCCAAATGCTACCAAAAACATTGTTTTCCAGCGCTCAGAACGATTATCGGTGCGGTTGGTATCTTGGCCAAGCAGAATATTGTAGCGAACTTTCCAAACGTTATAGCCAAAAAGACCAAAGCTTGTAATCAATAAAATAACGAATATTAAATGAGCTATCATACCTAAATTATTCAGGAATACTATCTAAAATTTTTCTTAATTTTTTTTCTTCTGGACCTGTAAGCGGAACGCCTTTCGTTTTAGCTCCAAGGACTGAAAAATGGATGTATCTTTCCGGGTGAAGTTGAATGTCAGAAGCTAAATTCTGTAACTCGTTATTCGTCTCAACTAATTCGTTGTATAGCTTGTCGTCATGCAATAATTTACCAATAGAACCCTTTCCTGATTCAACTTCAGATAATACATTGTTTAATTTCCTCAATGTTGTTTCAGCATTTAAAATTACCCCTTTGAAATCGGCGGTTACAAGATCATCCGTTATTTTCTTCGTGTTTCCAATAATGGATGTAATTTGATCGTTACTTTTCTTAAGATTTCCAGTAATGTTTTCTACATTATTCATAATGTGAGCGAAATGTACTTTTTCTTCAGAAACAAATCCTTCCAATTCTTGCGCAACGTTCCCGAGTTTCTGAATAGTTATTTTTACTTGTTTCAAGCTTCCTTCCAATTCAGAAGTTGCCGTTTCATCCCAAAAAGCAGAAAGTGAAACAACCATTTTATCAATTGAACTCATCATAGCTTGTAGTCTTTGCGAGATTGGATCTGCATAAGATTTAACTTGTGTTACCATGTCGACCGAAAGTTTCCCCGGAAGAACATCACCCGGTTTGTAGTTTCCTTTGGAGATATCGGCTGGTATTTGAACCAATAAACCTTTTGTGAGTAAATCCAATGATCCAATTTCGATGACTGTTCCTTTTGGGAGTTTAACATCTTCATTTTGAACACTGAACGTTATTTTTACACGTTTGTCTGCTGGATTACTCGGAACATATGCAACATCCATTACTTTCCCTACCACAACACCATTCAAGGTAACATTACTTGAAACCATTAATTGACCAGAATTTGGAAAATAGGCGTAGTATTTGTCGTCTCCTCCAAAAAAACTATTTCCTTTCAGAAAATTGACACCAGCAACCAATACAGCAATTGAAAGTATGGCAATAATTCCTGCTTTTATCTCTTTTGAATACTTCAAGTTGTTATTTTTCTGCTAATTTAATAGCTTTTTCAATACTAATTCGTTCTCCGTTTAAGAATGCAACAACAAATGCATTATTGAAGCCCTTTTCGATTAATTCTATTTTATATTCTTTCGCTGTTTTTAGGTCATTTTGAAACAGCCCAGTGCAATATTTAAATAGGTTATTTTCTTGGTATTCATAAATTTCAAGTCCTTTGAATCTCGTCGAATTGGTTGCCAATTTTTTTCCAGATGTTTCTATTTGTATTCTGAAAATTAATCCTGTGCTATCTTTTGTAACATTATTGTTTTCAGTTTTTATGTCCTCATTTTCTTTTTTCTCTGGGGTAACAATATTGGTGGATTCAATAATTGTGGCTTTACCTTCCAATTGATTTTTATAATTCTCAAATGCCTTGAACATGGAATTTGCCATTTTTTCTTGGCCATCATTTTTTCCTAAGAAATTTTCCTCTGTTGGATTTGTCAAAAATCCGGTTTCGATTAAAACACTTGGCATTGTGGTTTTATACAAAACCAAAAATCCAGCTTGTTTTACACCTCGATCGTAACGACCAATTCGTTTGAATTCTTTTTGAAGATTTGTCGCAAACAATATCGAGTGATCCAAGAAAACAGAAAGCTGAAGTTGCTTGGCGATTATTGCATCGGGTGACATATCAAAATCTTTGTATTTTGCTCCTTTGTCGTCTTCCAATGAGATAATGGAATTCTCACGTTCAGCAACCCTTTGTTGAGCCTCTGTGCGATGAAGTCCGAGTACATAGCTTTCGGTTCCATATGCAACATTGCTGCCCGCATTTGCATGTATACAGATAAATAGATCTGCCTTGGCACGATTGGCAATATTTGCTCGTTCGATTAGTTCAACAAAAACATCTTTATCTCGGGTGTAAATTACATTAATGTTGGGGTATTTGGATTTTATCAATTCACCAAGCCTTAAGGCGATTGCCAAACAAACATGCTTTTCATGGGCAAATCCGCCATGACAACCTGGATCTTTTCCTCCGTGACCAGCATCGATAACAATCGTCTTGAGAGCCTGCTTTTCTGTTTTCGATTGAGAAAATCCGATGAATGAATTCGAAAAAATAAGGAAACAGCAGAAAAATCCAAATAAAATGGAACTGCTTTCGTTTATTGAAAGCCCGATGAATTTTGGTAGTTTTGCACCAAATTGTCTCATTGTTTCAAAATTACATAGATAACTCAGCTCGCATGCGGCTATTAAGACAACTTTTCTTCGTGTTAATGTTAATAATGTTTTTTGCGAAAAAAGTTACGGCGCAAGATACTGTTGTGACAATAGATAAATCCATTGAGAATATTATCCGCTACAATGCAAAAGACTCTATTTTCACAGATCTAAAATCCCGAAAAATTCATCTTTACGGTCAGGCCACCGTTGAAATGGAAGACACGAAAATGTCTGCTGGTTATATTTTAGTTGATTTGAATTCGAGTGAAATCACGGCAAGTTATCGTTACGACAAAGACAGTAATAAAGTTGAGTTTCCAACTTTCTCTGATGGAACAGAGTTGATTAATTGCGAACGAATGCGTTTCAACACAAAGACTAAAAAAGGTTTTCTCGAAGAATTAGCAATAAAACAAGATGAATTTTATTTCAAGATGGGAACTGCCAAACGGCAGGCTAATGAGGAAGTTCATTTGTTGCAAGGTCGTCTCACAACTTGCGATTTACAAGATCCTCATTATCATTTTCAATTAGCCAAAGGAGTTATTGTTCCTGAAGAACGCATTGTAACAGGACCAATGAATTTATGGTTAAATGGTATTCCAACACCTTTTGGACTTCCTTTTGCAATAATTCCGACCAAAAAGCGTGAAAGAACGAATGGTCTGTTATTCCCAGAGTTTATTCCTCTATCAAACTACGGATTTGGTTTTCAAAATTTGGGCTATTATTTTCCAATAAGTGACTACTTGCAAACTTCGGTTTACGCTAATTTATATAGTCGCGGAAGTTGGGGATTGAGAAACGATTTGGATTATGCTAAAAAATATGGTTTCTCAGGAAAATTGTCGCTTGGCTTTCAGCAATTTCGTTCTGGCTTTCCTGAAAATTCAAATCAGAATAAAGTTTCAGTTGTTTGGTCGCATCGCAAAGAACCTAAGTCGAATCCATATTGGAATTTTGCTTCAAACGTAAATTTCATTTCAGATAATAATTCAAAAAATAACCTTGATCCAATTAATCCGGAATATTTCAGTAATAGTTTTAACTCGGATATAAATATAAATCGACTTTTTCCTGGTAAACCTCTTACGACGGGGATGAAAGTTTCGTTGAGACAGAATTCTATTGCAAATAACATCTCACTTGTCAGTCCTGTTTTGAATGTCAATCTCACCAGAGTTTTTCCTTTCAAAAACTTATTCAAAACTTCTAACAAAGAATGGAAAAAAACCATTGAACGCATTGGATTTACCTACAACTTTGAAGGTCAAAACAGATCAAATTTTGCCGATACCTTATTATCCAATGGAGATTTTGAACGCATTTCACAGCAGTTTTTCAATGGATTTTCCCAAAACATAAACCTTCAAACGACGACAGGATTGTTTGGAAATGCAATTAAAATAACGCCAGGAATTTCATACGGAAACAAGATGAATTTTCAGCAAGTAAACAAGACCTATAATTCAACTTTAAATAATACGACTACAGATACATTGAACCAATTTGGAATGGCTCATGAATTCAATATGAATGTGAATATGACAACGATCCTTTATTCTTATTACCAATTCATCGGTAAGAATAAGCCGAAATTACGTCATTTAATGACACCATCAATCGGGTATCGATTTGTTCCCTTGCTTAATCCACTGCAAACTGCCAATGTAGGAGTAAATCAATCTTCAGTGAGCTACTCAGTTTATGAGCGAAGTATCTATAGTGTTGGGAATACAAGTGAAGCTTCTTTCTTGACATTTGGCATCAACAATACACTCGAAATGAAATTCAAATCAGATAAAGATACCGTAACTGGATTTGAAAAAGTACGATTGGTTGATCAGTTTTCAATCAATGGAAACTATGATTTCACGAAAGATTCGATGAAACTATCCAATATTTCATTGAATTTACGAATTAGCCCTTTTGACTGGTTAAACTTTGTTTCCAATGCGAATTTTAGTCCATATGGTTGGGTTGATAGCACAGGAAAGACAATTTCGGATTATGCAATTCAAAATGGACAAGGGCTCGGTCGTTTCTTGTCAACAAATTTCAATACATCAATTACGATTGCACCGAAGAAATCACGTGAGAAAATAGCAGAGAATAATGCCTCGCTAAATGACAATTGGCGAAGTGATTTTAACTTTTTTGCATTACATCCTGAACAAGCAATTTACTTCGAAATTCCTTGGAAAATGTCATTATCACATGTGCTTTCATTTAATGCCAATCAATCAATTTCTGCCAATAACAAAGATGCTTATTTCCAGGTTCAGACTTTAGTACTTAATGGTGATGTAACATTTACGAAAAGATGGAACTTATCGGGCAATGTGAATTTCAATTTGAAAGACGGAAGATTAACGAATGCCTATTTTTCTTTAAACAGAAACTTGCATTGTTGGATGCTATCTTTTTATTGGGTTCCAATTGGCGGTAATAAGAGTTTTCTATTCAGCATTCGAAATTCTTCGTCTATTTTCAAAGATGCGAAAATCGAAATCAGAAAACCACCAGCTTTCTTATAAGAATTACTCGTTGAGCAATAAAACTTTTGGCCCAACAACAAGACTTATACTACTTATTCTTCTTGTTGAATTCTCTCCTTTTTTAGAGGATGATGCATTATTTTCAGGTAATTCTTCACCGCGACCTTTGCTTTGAATTTCGAACGTTAATTTATATTTTTCTTTGATTGCAGTTAGTTGTAAATTTAGTTCATCCGCTACTGCTTTAGCTCGTTTTTCAGACAACTCGAGGTTGTTCTTTTGACGAGTAGCTTCATCCATGCTTCCTTGCATATCAGCATATCCATTAATAAGAATAATTGTTTTAAATTCAGAATTACTAAAGATATTTTCATTGTGGTGATTCAGATACGTTTTCCATTTTTCAATCTCGTTCGTAATATTCGTAACTAATTGACTTATTTTCTTTTTTCCTTCTTTTGAAAGTGTCGCACTACCTGTGCTGAAATTAATGTCGGAACCAAGCCGTACAACTTCTTTGTTCGCTTCGACAAGTTTCGCAAGCGGATTAATGTAATTATGCATTAAATCATTCAATTCTGCTGCAAGTTTCAATGTTTTTTCTTGTCCAGCCGAGGTGTAAGGAGAAGTTTTGTTTAACTCATCAATGATTTGTTGCGTTCGGTTAAAGATAATCTTTAACTTACCATCCAAATCACCGATTCTTTCGGTTGAATCAATCGAATTTAAAGTAGCTTGTTGCTCCTCTAATTTTCTTTTTGCTTCATCTGCTTTTTCGATGGTTTCGGCTAATAACTTTTCTCGTTCTGCTCTATTTTTATTGAACGAAGTAACTTCTTTTTCGCCGCGTTGTCCTCTAAATACAGTCGTATTATAAATTGGATTTTTGAGGGATTCCTGAGCACAACTCATCACGAGGATTAACGTGCAACAATAAATCAAAATAGTAAGAATTTTCTTCATTTTAGTTCTTTTTAAAAAAGCACTCTACTTTATTAATATTCCATTTTTTTTAGCCAAAACGGATGTGTACTTAGCGCCGAAAAACACAATTTGAGCCGAATAATTTACCCATGCCAACATAATAAAAAGTGAACCAGCGATTCCTAAGTTACCAAGAAAAAAGTAATTTATCAAGTAGTATTTAATTATTAATTGACTAACAAACAAAAATATTGAGGTCACAAATGCGCCGTCTACCGCTATTCGCCAAGGTACTGAGCCATCATGGATGTATTTAAATACGATAACAAAAATTAGAATATTACTCAGAATCGAAATAATATATTGTAAAATGGAAAACGTGACGTCAACAAATCCGCTTGTGCTTTTCATCCAATGTTCGATGATCGAAAAAGCGAACGTTTGCGTAAAATAAAAAAGTATGATGATTAATGCGAATATTCCCAGATAGGCTACAGAAAGAAATCGGAAACCGACGATATCCATCAAAATATTTTCTTCATGTCTTTTTTTACGGCTGATATTGAAAAATTCATTCATACTGCGTTTTAAGGAAACAAAAAAAGCTGAACACCCATACAGTAATACGAGAATACTGATGATCTCTAAAAACAGATTTGGTTTGTCGAAATTAACCTGATGCAGAATAGACATAACGTCATCGGTATTGCTAATTCCAACGCGATTTTTTAGCAAGTCAATGGTAATGTTCTCCATATTTTTCTGTCCGAAAATTCGTCCGAAAATGGATGTTGTAAGGTAAACAATTGGAACGAATGCAAATAAAGTGTAATAAGCTAGTGCGGCGCCATGGAAAAAAGCTCCCTCCTGAATATACTCGATTATAGCATCCTTAATTGTGAAAAATACAGAGTACCAATGCTTATTTATTGATTTTTCTTCGGACATTGATAAATTTAATGTTATCCATCGGGTTGCTGTTGTATAGCACTATTCGCTCGTTTTTTTCAGTTAAAAAGATATTCTCGTAATAACCGCCCGCGAAGATACTTCGAATATATTGAACTGAAATGCCTGATTTTGAATTTATTTCAAATTCATCAGGACGAAAATGGATTTTTTTACCTTCTATCATAATGCTATTAACAGCTCCAAAAATAATCGCTTGGGCAGGGTTCGCAAGATTGTAGTAGAGATCCTCAGGATTTTGTTTTCGGCTTAAATGACCATTTTTCAGTATACAAACTTTATCGCATAGCCCAAGTATATCTTGTTCATCATGTGAAACCAGTAAAATTCCGATATTTTCCTCTTCACGAATGGCTAATAAATGATTTTTTAATTTAATTCGAAGGGCTGTATCAAGATGACCGAAAGGTTCGTCGAGTAATAAAAAATGTGGTTGGATGGCAATTGCACGAGCTAATGCAACACGTTGCTGCTCACCACCTGAAATTTGCTTTGCTTGGTGATCGGCGATTTTTGTAAGTTCGAAAAGCCGCAGCATTTTGGATACGCGTTTTTCCCTTTTATCGTTTGGTAAATGCAAAATTGACTCGCGAATATTTTCTGAAACAGTGTGATACGGATCAAGTTTGAAGTCCTGATTGACAAGGGATATTTTCCGATATCCCGGAACGAGAAGTGAGTTTGAAGGAGGTAACTCGGTTTCGCCAAAATATAGGTTCCCATCCGTTGGAGCTAAAAACCCAGCAAGAATTTTTAACAAAGACGATTTTCCAGCTCCACTTTTTCCGACTAAGCCGATAATTTGTCCTGAATTCAGTTTGAAGTTGACATTTTTTAGAATGACCTTATCAAAATGAAGTGATATGTTTTCAGCGCGGAGCATTAAAAAATAAGTTCCTTTGGAAATGATTTCGAACCAATATATATTCCAGGAATGGGATTTGAGAAAGGCTCGTAATCCTTTAAATAGATTTCAATCGATACGTTATTTTGCTCTTCAATAATTTTTAATTCATGAAGAATACTTTCAGAGCAACCAACATGAATCTCAGGTGAATTTTGAGGTGTTATTTTTACCAATCGCATGTCGGAAACAGGATATGAAAAAGAATTCCCATCTGCTAAATTTCCAGCCAAATGATAAACTTCATTTTTGTGTTCACTAACTTTTTTAACGGGTGTTGAAATTTCCATTTCATCTTCCCACTCATACTGCCGATTATCTTCGGAAGCTTTCCCTTTATGGTGTTTATCTGCAAATTCCTGCGAATACAGTTCGTTTAGCAAAAAGACATGAATGTTACATTTCATAAGGATCGTTGTTTAAGCAAAAATTATTTTTCCACCTCATTCTCTTTGAATGAAGAGGGTAATAGGTCTGGTACAATTTTCAATATTAGTGGAAGTAAAAACCCTCCTCCTGGCAAAAGAAATATAGCCATTGAAGGCATCGATTTGAGAATGTCAAGAAACTGATTTTTTACCAATTCTTTTTCCTCTTTTGTCAATTCTTCTTTCGTGGATTTCTGAATGAGCGAAACCAATTCTTTACTTTCTTTTAATTCATGAATTAGTTTTTCTTTATTGCGACCAAGAATTTTATACCACCTCTTTGAGAAGGATTTATAAACGAATTGGGTGTTCGATTCTGATTTTAATAATGCTATTTCGTCGGCATTCTCCAACAAATAAGAATTACAAAGCATAAAAGCCAATTGCACATCCGTATCGGAAAGCGTCAATTTCTTTGCGAATGCAATAATTTTATCCTCTTCCTTTTTGGATAGAAAATGAGTGCCTTTTGAAACGAAAATACTCAGTTCAAAAATCAAAGTTTTCATCAGTGAATCGCTCATCGTTTCATATCCCAGAGAATTTTCTGAAATCCCTTCAATGATTGCTTTTTCACAAAATTGCTTTTGTTCTTTGTCAAGATCTGCACTAGCCAAAAAATGCCAAAGCAGTCGCTGTTCCTTTTCTTCAACTTGCTGGTCAAGATAGGCAACAAAAATGAGGCACTTTAGCGTGACAAAAGAATAAGATTGGTAAGATTCAAAAAATGAACTTGTTTCCTTCTTTAAGAATTGATCGAATAAGATAACATCGAGAAAAACAAAGCTGTTTGATAAGTGATTCAACCAATAATTTGTTCCGAAAATTGCAGTTTTAACCTTAACTCGGTCTGCAAGAATTTTTTCAATTTTTGATTCGATTGTCTTTTCAGAAAAATAGTTTAGCCAATGCTCAAATTGGTTTAATTCCGAGTCACCGTAAAATTCCCCTAAGGCACTTAAAAATTCATTCTCATTAAATTCTTTGACATTTTTTCGATAGACAAAAATTAGTGCTTCGAATAATAATAGTTTTAATTTTTCATCTTTTGTAAAATGCTTCGAGTCTAATTTTACGGAATAAATTAGTTGAGAAACAGATCCATAAAGAAGTCCTGTTTTATTTAAGATAAATCTCAAAGGATGGATGGAATCTTCATTTCCAAAATCTTCATTGTATGACAAAAAACCCTGATCAACAAGTTGAAAATATTTGGGAATCCAATTTTTAGCTCCCGGTGAAAAGTTTATTTTACTTGATAACATAGCGCAAGGCGACTCCTCCTCCCCAAACAAAATTTAGTTGTGGTAAAACAAAGAGATAGGGTCCAGTTTCAACGGCAATGTTTAATGGTAGATCTTCAAAAACATATTCAAGACCTGCAACAGCATTTGGGGCAAGCTGAAAATAGGAGTTTACTGTATTCGAAGAGAAACCTACCATTGCTCCAGCTCCGTAATACCATAAAAATCCGTCAGAAAGATTGTTATTAAAAACCAAATCTCCAAGGACATAAAAACCGTTTCCATAACTTCTACGACCCAAACCACCCATACTAGCTTCAATATATTTGGAGCCTCCTAAGCCGTGTTTTACATTGATGGATCCGTAACCTGGGAATCCACCTTTGACTCCGATTGCAGTTTGATACGTTTTTTGACTAAATGAAAAATAGTGTGTTAAGACGAATAAAGAGAAGATTATTTTTTTCATTGGTAAACTTTTTTACAAAGCTAAAGTTTACCAGCCAGCGTTACCGCTTTTTTAGTTGTAAAAATTTCACGGCCATCTGTTGAAAAAGCTTCGAACAATAAAACATACACACCAATGCTCGCTTTCACCTGACTATCAGTTAATCCATCCCAAGTAAATGTTCCTTTTGAACCTAAAAGTTCATTGCTAAAAAGTTTTCTAATTAATCTTCCACGATCATCATATATGGTCACTTTGCCAAGTAAGCTGGGTTCGTTCATTTCATAGGAGACTTGAAGAATGTCTTCAAAACCGTCATTATCAGGAGAAAATATATCGGAGGTCAACTTGATTTCTCCATTTGAAACTGCTGGTAGAAATTGTGAATTAACCCTACCTGGTGTTGCAAATCCAATATCCTCTGCGGCGGAATGCCAGTTAAATTCACTACTTGATAGACCATTCGGATCAATTCGTTCCAAAGAAACGCCATCGGTGTTGTCTAGCAAGTCGAAATGCCATTCATCCAAGTAAGAAACTTTGTCAATGATTTCTGAATTGAAAAGCAAATAAACGGATCCTGAATCGTTGTTATAACTCGGTAATTCGGCATAAACGAATTTACCTAAAACAGAAGCTGGATAATTTACTTTTACAAAATTTGAGTCTTTGCCCACAACTGCATAATCCCTTGGATACAAAAAATAATTTTCTGAAATCGTCTTGAAATTATCAATCGTATCGTTGTCGAAATTGGCGAGCTGCCAGTCTTTCAGGTTAAATATTTTGTCCGAATTATTGTAAAGTTCAATCCAATCCTGACCACCATTGAGAGGGTTTTGTAGGATTTCGTTTATCACAATATCTCCTTTTTGAGGAACGTCAGCAAGTGCAAATTGACCTTCTGCATTCGCATAGTTTAACCAACAGTCTCCAACATTTGAGAGCGTAACAGTATAAACAGTCGAAGGCGTTAATTGCTCATTGAATTGAAGCGTCATCAGATTTGGATGAGCGCCCAAAATAAACCGATTTTGAATCGAAAGGGCAGGGGAGAAGCTTAAGTTTGCATTGGCAAGTGAGGTGGAATCCATACCCTCGGAAAAGTGAATTTCAAGAAAATTTGGAGCTAATGCTAGCCATAAATCAACACTCGGAACTACTGTATCAGGTGACAAATCAAATACAGAATTTTGCGCACCAGGAGTTCCTCCTGAGGCAGAATTTGAGGCTATCCAATTTTCACTGTCTGAACAAGGGTCATTCGGATTGATTAATTCCAAGGTGTATCCTCCTGATTTCTTAATTTCATCTCGATACCAATCATCGGTGTAAGTTAGTTTATCTAAAATATTTCCATAACTGTCTTTCAAAACAACATCGTCTCCAGCATTATTCAAACTCGGAAAGCTAGTAACGCCCGCTGCATCTGAAGTTGTAAATAACGAGTCATTTGCATTGGCAGTTAAAACTTTGTATTCGCCAGGCAAAAGCCACGCATCTCCAATTGTTCCATCGGCTGAGGCGTCTCCAATTTTCCAACCATTTATATTGAAGATTTTGGAACTGACATTGTAAATTTCAACAAATTCAACTTCCGGCAATCCAATCACAGGCGAAGGATCAGGGAAAAATTCGGTAATGATCACATCTCCTTTTATCGCAGAATCGGAAACCAAATATTGAAAATTCGTACTTTGATTTGCGGAAACGTTTCCTGACAAATCAGCAATGTTGTTGGTCGTTAGTGTGTAATTAGTTCCGTTCGACAAATTCGTTCCCAATGTCAAGTGAGCCAAACTAGGATTTAAGTTATCCAAAATAACATTTGAAATAGAAATAGCTGGCGAAAGCGAATAATTTGAAACATTTTCGGAACTCAAGTTGCTTACGGCTTCATCAAATAACACATCTACTTGGTTGGCTGAAATTGCTGAGGCACTTACTAAATTTGGCGGAGTCAAATCGAGTATCTCATTCCCTATATAGATGTTATCATAGAAAAATTTGGTCGCATTACTTGAAGTGTAGACATCCAAAATTCCGAAATGAGTTCCAAGTAAAGAACTTGCATCTACTGATGTTCCTTGCAAAACAAAATTCAGTCCACCGGTTAAATCTGCAAAAAGACTCCAATTTCCAGTAGCATCGCGTTTCACCTTGATATTCGCCGTAAAGCTATTGGCAATTTGTCCGTCAACACCTGAACAAAGTTGAGTAGATACACCTGCTTCCAATTTAAAAAGTCGGATAGCGTCAATGGCATTTGCTTCCCCAAATTGAAGGTAATAGCCATTTTGTGCCAGCGTCAAATCAGCATTATCGGATGTTAAGAAAACGCGACCATAATTGCTCGAAGAAGAAGAAAAACTTTGTTTCACCCAAATTTGCCATTCCTTATTTGTTAAGTCAACTAAATTATGTTGTAAGCTAAGGTAAGATGTTGCAGCAACCGTATTATTTAATTGCAATTGACCACTTGGATTAACAATGAATTCATTCGTTGTTCCAGACCAAGTTGGATTTGAACTAAAATTTCCGTCTGAAAAATCATCTGTTACCTGGGAAATGGAAAACTTAGAAATTATGAGGATGCAAAAAAATAAAAAAAGCCTTGCGAATTTCATCTGATTTCAAATTTATAATTTTACATTCGAAATTTTACATTTTAATACATTATTAAATTATAAATAATGAAAATAGCAGTCGTTGGCGCAACAGGAATGGTAGGTAATGTGATGTTGCAAGTTTTGAAGGAACAAAGTTTTCCAATTACGGAGTTAATTCCAGTGGCATCTGAGAAATCAGTTGGAAAGGAAATTGAATTCGGAGGTTTGAATTTCAAGGTAGTAGGGTTACAAACGGCTGTTGAAATGCGCCCAGACATTGCAATTTTTTCTGCCGGAGGAGATACTTCCTTGCAGTGGGCCCCGAAATTTGCTGAGGTAGGAACAACCGTAATTGACAACTCATCGGCCTGGCGAATGGATCCGTCAAAGAAATTGATTGTTCCCGAAATCAATGGAAATTTATTGACAAAAGAAGATAAAATTATTGCCAATCCAAACTGCAGTACGATACAATTAGTAATGGTTTTGGCTCCATTGCATAAGAAATATGGTGTGAAAAGGGTCGTAGTTTCTACTTATCAATCCATCACAGGAACAGGAGTGAAGGCTGTTCAGCAAATGGAAAACGAACGGAATGGGATTTCAGGTGAAATGGCCTATAAATATCCAATCGATAAAAATTGCATTCCGCAGTGTGATGTTTTTACTGAAAATGGTTACACCAAGGAAGAAATGAAATTGACCAACGAAACCAAGAAAATCCTTGATCAAAGTATTAATGTCACAGCAACAGCAGTTCGTGTTCCAGTAGTTGGAGGTCATTCTGAAGCTGTAAATATTGAATTTGAATCAGATTTTGATTTATCAGAGGTTCGGAAAATTCTTCACGAAACATCAGGAATCACCCTTCAAGACAGTCTTGAGACATTCACGTATCCCATGCCGAAATACGCTCAAGGAAAAGATGATGTTTTCGTCGGCCGAATTCGAAGAGACGAAAGTCAACCGAAAACCCTAAACCTTTGGATTGTCGCCGATAATCTGCGAAAAGGAGCCGCAACGAATGCTGTTCAGATTGCCCATCTATTGAAAAATTTAGCTTAAAATCAAGTTATTTATTTCATCAAATCTGTCTTTGTGTAAAATATACACTTAGTTGAAAAACAGCAAATTATGTTGAAAATAATTTTATTTCACAATTGCTTATCGAATTAAATATTATATTTTTGCGTTCGAATTGAAATGGCTGTTTTCTGAAGAAGGCTCGTGTTATTGGTTTTCTTCATAAAATTGTTTCAGTTCGAATAACTGAAGTAAACGGATGTAGAATCATTTAAAAGTGTTTTTGCAGCATGTTTATGATAGTTGGTTAAAATGCTATACTATGAATTATTCGATTGGACAATTAGTTCAAAATTTAAATGAACTATTGAGTAAAAGGTACATTTTTAAAATATCTACTCAGCGCTCTTTTAAAATCCTTTTTGCTGTAATTATTTGTACTATATCTTTTTCAAAGGTATTTTCCCAAATTGCACAACGGGGAACTGCAACCTCTGCATCGATTTCAGGGAATACTTCCACAACGGTTTTGACTATAAATAAACCAACTGGTGTTGTAGCTGGAGATATAATGATTGCAAGCATCTCTCAGTACTGCAATAATTCAGGTGCCACTGCAGCAAATTTAAGTGGTTGGACTAAAATTGATAGTAGACTACTTGGCGGAACTAAAAGTTATGCAACAATCCTATACAAAGTAGCAACATCAACTGAGCCAAGTAGTTATTCTTTTAATATTACGCTTCCTAATTATACCGCCGGAACAATTGTTGCATTTTCAGGTGTCAATACAACTGGCGGATCAGGAGTGGCAGGTGTAGGATCTGGTCCATTTGATGCTACGACAGGAACTATTACAACTTCAGGTTCACAATCAATTTCAGCAACTTCAATTACAACGGCAAACGCAAACGCGGCTGTGGTAATGTTAGGTTTTTCTGGATTATATGGTAATTCTTACTCTGCATGGACGACAACCTCACCAGGTTCTTTAACCGAATTATCGGATGTTTCTGATGGTGGCGATTGGTGTTCGACTGGTGTTGCGTGGAAAATAAAAGCAACTGCCGGCGCAACAGGTGCTGGTTCGGTTACCTTTACGGGGGGAAATGGATATCAGGGAGGAATATTGTTAGCGCTAAAGGGAACGTCTTGTTCCTCACCTACAGTTTCAGCTACGACAGTAGCAAGCTCAATCACAGGATGTTCTGCCTCAACAGGAGGAAATATTACTGCAGATGGCGGCTGTCCAGTTACTGAGCGTGGTGTTTGCTACGCGACAACAGCCAATCCAACTACCGCAAACGCTAAAGTTACTGCGAGTGGAACGACTGGTTCCTTTTCAAGTTCAATTACAGGATTAACACCAGGATTGACCTATTACGTAAGAGCTTATGCTATTAATAGCAATGGCACTACTTATGGCACTCAAATCAGTTTTACAACCTCATCATTTTCAGCAGCCTATTCGAATTCACCATTTACTTTTTGCGAAAATACAGCTATCTCGAATCAAACCCCAGTTACAAATGGGTCTCCTAACTCATTTTCTGTTACACCAGCGCTACCAACTGGAATTTTGTTGAATTCAGCAACAGGGGTGCTATCTGGAACGCCTTCGACAACTTTTACTTCTGCGGATTATACAATTTCTTATTCAAATGCGAGTGGATGTAACTCGAATACAACAATAAATATAGCCGCCAATTCAAAGCCAACTTCGGTTACAGCGGGTTCAAACACATCCATTTGTTTGGGGAACTCGACTAGCTTAAGCGGAAGCGCAACAGGAGCAGTAGTATATAACGCTGGAACGCTATACACAAGAGATTTTTCCGGAGATATGGCCGATTGGCAAACAAACAACGTTGATCGTTGGTATGTATTTACGGAGAATAATTCCGCAGGAGGAACAGCTCCCGAACTAGGGTATTCTGGAGGAGATGTTACAATTACTGTTGACGCAAATGCATCACTCAAAAATTACATCAATGCTACAGGTTGGATTGATTTAAAAATGTCATTTAAACACATGGTTGACAGAGCAGCTGGAACTGCCGGTATACTTTCATTAGAAACAACCACTGATGGAAATGTTTGGACGCCAAGATGGACGTTTTCAACAAATACAGATGTATCTGGTACAACCGTTTCAAATGTCGATTTAAGTGCCGTTAATGGTCAGAATTTTCGCATTCGTTTCCGAATTAATGGTCAAAATGGCAACATCTATTATTGGTTTGTTGACGATGTTATAATCACTGGTAAGCAAGCTTCGAATGCATCTGTAACATACGCTTGGGCGTCTTCACCTGAAGGTTTTTCATCTTCATCCAATGCTCCTGGTTCTGTTACGCCATTAACTTCAACCACCTACATAATGACAGCTACATCCAATGGCTGTAGTGTTTCTTCTCCGGTTACGATTTCCATTAGTCAACCAAATACAACAATTGCTGTGTCAGGTATATTACTAGAAAATGGAGATTACCTTTGGAATGGTAACACAAACACAAATGCAGTAACAACCTCAAATTGGTACCAAAAAAGTTCAGGGAATTATGTTGTTGCAACGCAGGCGCCAACTTCTTCTAACAGAGTTTTCGTGGTTCCTACTTCTTTGGGAGGTAATTGTATTTCAGGAAGTAATTTACCTGCAATCACGTCAGGTTCATTTAACGCAAAAGATTTTATTATTGAAAATGGGTCTTCTTTTAATCTTGGCTCTTCAACGCTAGGTATTTCAGGAAATTTCATAAACAATGGAACATTTAATACTGGGACGGGAACAGTTACATTAAATGGAAATACTGCTCAAACAATTGATGGTTCTGGATCTTTGTTATTTTATGGTTTAACATTAAATAATAGTGCTGGTGTAACACTTGCCAAGAACCTTGAGGTTTCTAATTCTTTAACCCTTACAAATGGTCACATTCGATTAGGCTCGAAAAACCTTACGCTTGGTGCAGCAATAAACAATGTTGGTGGAACTATGTCAGCGTCAAAAATGATTGTTGCATCAGGTGCTGGTGAGTTGAGAAAAAAGTTTACTTCATCTTCAAGTTTCTTATTTCCAGTCGGAACAACGGCAAACGGCAATGAGTATTCGCCTGTAACTTTGTCTTTCAATTCAGGTGTTTTTGGTGAAGGTGCATACGTTTCTGCACGCGTTTCCAATGCGAGAACTTCAGCAATGAATACGGTAATTGATACATACATCGATCGAAACTGGATTGTGGAGCCATTCAATATCTTAGGATTCAATTATAACATACTATTGGATTATCTCCCAACTGATGTGAGGGTGGGCAAATATTCAGCTTCAGATATCGTTCCTGTAAAAGTAAGCTCAGGTCAGTGGTATCAGCCAGATGCGATAACAACAGCGTTTACGAACACGATTATTCAGGGAATTCATAATCCATTTGCAAATGGAATACTCCAATGGGATGGTTTAACGACTTTCTCTGAATTTGGAGGTGCAGCTGGCACAAATGAACCATTGCCAGTTGAATTGTTGTCTTTTTCTGGAAGTTGTGAAGAATCAAAAAATTCAATCGAATGGCAAACAGCTTCTGAGCATAATTGCGCCTACTTTGACCTTCAAAAATCCCGTGATGGTGAAAATTGGCAAACCATTCAGACTTTAACTGCTGCGGGCAATAGCAATGAGCATTTAACTTATAATGCAATTGATGAAAATGCCCATAGTGGCAACAATTACTATCGCTTGAATCAAGTTGATAACGATGGTAAATCCAAATTGTATGGACCAATTCTAGTTTCTTGTGCGGAGTCAAACAAGGCTTATGTTACCACTTATCCTAATCCGAGTGGAAGTAACTTCAACTTACTTGCAAATAACCTTTCTTTTAGTGGCGAAAGCGAACTCAAGATATTCGATTCAAGAGGCTTTGCTGTCATTTCTCGAACCATTGAAATTAAAGACGGAATCAATTTATTCGTTATTGATGAAACTCTTTCACCAGGAATTTATTTTATTAGCATCTCAAATGGCGAAAAAAACAGTGAAGTTGTAAAGCACATCGTTAAGTAGTATTCACTCTTTTTAATCTGTAATCCCCAATTCGCATCTATTCCGCTTCAGCGGACAGGTCGTTCGCAATTCGCACCGCCGAAGGCAGCAGCGAAGCTAATTCTGAATTTGTACTTCCCTAAAATAAGTTGACCGTTTTTTGTTATAAATTACGGTCATCAAAAATAGTGATTTTCGGTCTTTCTTGAATTTTCAATTTGTTCCAATTTTGGATAAAATCAAATGGAGTCATCATATTCAAATTCCTATGCGGTCTAAATTGATTGTAATGCAATACAGCTTTTGAAACTACAGCTTTTAACTGCTTTATAGATCTGATCCATTTATTTCCAATATATTCCTCTTTTATTGTTCTATTTATTCTTTCTGCAAAAGCATTTTCTTGAGCCGATTTCCCCATGCTTATTTTGCTGCCATTGACTTCTAAAAGTTGAACATAGCCTTTACTTAAGTACTGACTTCCTCTATCAGAATGATGTATTTGAGGATTTCTCCACTTTTTTAAAGCCATCTTCAAAGCCATTATGTTTGCTGTTGCTCTCATATGGTCTGATACAGAAAATCCAACAATTTCTTTTGTGTAAACATCAATAATGAAAACAGCATAACAATGAGTTTCTCCCACTTGAATATAGGTTATGTCTGATTGCCAAACTTTGCAAGGAGCGTCGATAACTAAACCCTTTATGAGATTTGGTCTATATATTTTAGAGGCAATCGTTGTTCTATGGTAGTTTTTCTTTTGCTTTAATCGATAACCCAAAGACATAAAAGTAGACACAAACTTATCCCTGCCCAGAAAATTCGGGCTTAATGTATAATACATCTTTTCTACCCCACAACCTGGATGCTTTTTTCTTAGTTCATCAGCCTTAGTAATCAGTTGAATTACATTTGTATTGAAATAAGATTTTTGTTTTAATTGCTTGTGAACCGCCTGTTTGGAGATTCCAATAGCATCATATAATTGATTCATAGAAAAAGTTATTTTTTGACTGTTTTCTTTGAACCATTTGATTGTGGGGTAGCGAAGTTTTTTTTGATATCAATGTTCAGTTCTTCCTTGGCTAAATCAATCATTTTCTCAAGATATTCAATCATTATTTGTTTCTGCCCTACATTGCGCTCAAGATCTTTAATGCGCTGTTCTAATTCTTTAAATTTGGCTGATTGACTATCTTTCATTTCTACAATTCTACTTCCTTTCTCGTTAAAGATAGAAAATTTGTAAATCCAACTGTAGATCTGGGTATTTGCAATCCCATAAAGCTTGGATAGTTGACCAACACTCATTGTTCCCTGTTCAAAATCTTTGACAATTTTCCTTTTGAAGTCAGTTGTAAATTTCCTCGGACTTCGTAATAATCGCACATTTTTTTCCATAATAAATTGACTTTTTTGGTCAACCTATTTCAGGGACATACAATTCGCAATTCTCAACTCTCAACTCTCAACTCTAAACTTTTAACTCTAAACTATAACCCCTATCCAAAAACTTATTATTTTTGCAATGTCTCTAAGGGGTGTCCGAAAGGGCTGAGATTATACCCATTGAACCTGTAAGGTAATGCTTGCGCAGGGAAGATGACTTGAGCTAATTTAAATTTGTATAACCACCAAGAATTAGCCCCTTGTTCTTGTTTAATTTTTTAAGAAATGAAAACAAGAATTATTTTTTTAACTGCTACTTTATTTTTGTTCTTGAACAGTCGTGCTCAAAACAAGTTGTTCGGTGAAGTAAAAGACCAAATCAACCAACCATTATCAGGCGTTAAAATTCAAATTGAAAACACCGATTTGTTTACGCGAACCGATCAAAATGGAAGTTTTACGTTCAGTAATTTGAAACCAACAAACTGTGTTCTAATTGCACAATTTCGTGGGTTTCAGGATGCAAGGATAAACATAAAACCAACAGATTTCAATCAAAAACTCTCAATTTTATTAGAAAACAATGCCAAGTCGTTGGAAGAAGTTCAAGTAGGTGCAACGCGAGCCGATCTATTGGCTACTTCCACAACAATAGTTAAAAGCACCAATCCTATTGAACGAAAGAATTTTGGTCAGGATATTCCAATTTTATTGGAATCAGCACCGTCTGTCGTGACAACTTCTGATGCTGGAACAGGAGTCGGATATACAGGAATTCGAATAAGAGGTGTTGACGCATCTCGAATAAATGTTACTATCAACGGAATTCCGGTAAATGATCCTGAATCGCATGATGTATATTGGGTGAATATGCCTGATTTAGCTTCTTCCATTGAAAATATGCAAATTCAACGCGGTGTTGGTTCGTCGACAAATGGAGCTGCTGCTTTCGGAGCCAGTTTGAATATCAAATCGCAAGATATTTCGAAAAAAGCATTTGGTTCCATCGATAATGCATTCGGTTCTTTCAATACGTGGAAAACGACCATTAAAGCGGGAACGGGTTTAATCAATGATAAATTCTCATTGGAGACTCGATTATCAAGAATTGTCTCGGATGGCTATATCGATCGAGCCACCTCGAATCTTCGTTCCTATTATCTTGCCGGTTCATACGTGGGTGAAAAATCAGTTCTAAAAGCAATTTTATTCAGTGGAAGGGAAATTACATATCAATCTTGGTATGGAACACCGGAATCGAGAATTAAGGATGACGTTACTGAAATGAATGCTTATGCTGATCGCAATTATTTGACAGATGAAGAACGAGCGAATTTATTGAATTCGGGCAGAACCTATAATTACTACACATACAAGAATCAAGAGGATAACTACCAACAAGATAATTTTCAATTGCATTTTACCCACTCCATTAAATCTCATTTGATTTTGAATGTTGCTGGACATTACACTTATGGTCGTGGATATTATGAAGAATACAAAGTAGGTCAGAATCTTTCTAATTATGGAATAAGCCCCGTTGTTGCCGGAGGCGATACGATTTTTTCAACTGATTTAATCCGCAGAAGATGGTTGGATAATGATTTTATCGGAACTGTTTATTCGTTATCTTACAATAAATCAAGAGTCGAACTTACATTTGGGGGATCGGCAAATACTTACCTTGGACGACATTTTGGCGAAGTGATTTGGGCTCGAAATGCATCTGATTCTGAATTAGGTGACCGATATTATGACGAAAACGGACAAAAAACGGAATTTAGTAATTACCTCAAAGGCGCATACCGAACAAGTAAATTTTTAATTGCTGGGGATTTACAGTATCGCCACATTGATTATCGTTTTATTGGGTTTGATGATGTTAGTGGAGAAATTAAAGATGTTCAACAGCAGGTTTCTTTTGATTTTTTCAATCCAAAAGTTTCGGCAAGTTATATCGTAAATTCCAATCATTCAATCTTTGCAAGTTATGGTATTGCAAACAGAGAACCAGTAAGAAGGGATTTCCGTGAAAGTACCCCTGCGAGTCGTCCGAAACACGAAACAATGCGCGATTTGGAAGTTGGATATAATTTCACAAGAGAAAAATTGGCTTTATCAACGAATCTTTATTGGATGGATTACACGAATCAGTTAGCACTTACTGGAAAAATCAATGATGTTGGTGGTTATACGCGAACCAATGTCGCGGACAGCTACCGTGCCGGAATTGAATTAAATGGAAATTATAAAATTATCCCAGGACTTCGTTTGAACGCCTCTGTTTCATTAAGTCAAAATAAAATCAAGTATTTTGAAGAGTTTGTGGATGAATACTTAGACAATGAGCCTTATTATCAGCAACAAGTAATCGTTCACGAAAACACAGATTTGGCATTTTCACCGAATATCGTCGCAAATGGTGGCTTCACATACGTTCCAGTTAAAGGTTTAACGATCGACTGGATGTCCAAATATGTTGGCAGACAGTTTTTAGATAACACTTCAAATGTCAAACGAAGTATTGATCCGTTTACCTTTTCCAATCTCATTATTTCCTATACGATTACTGATTTGTTTTTCAAGGAAATTACATTCGGATTACAAGTCAATAATTTGTTTAACGCGATGTATTCAAATAATGGTTACACATTCTCTTACATTTACGGAGGACAAACCACAACGGAAAACTTCTATTATCCGCAGGCCGGTAGAAACTTTATGGGAAGGATTTTGATTAAATTGTAATAAACACCTTCTCAATGAAATTTGATTATCTTCGATAAAACTTTTATTATGAAATCAATTTTTGGGTTCCTTTTTGCTTTACTATTTTCGACCTTTTCTGTTTACTCCCAAGTTGAGGAAATTTCAGAGGATATTTTTGTTTCAGAGGAAACACCAGAATATCCTGGTGGTCAAGTTGAAATGCAAAAATTCATTGCCTCCAATATGCGTTATCCGCAAGATGCTATCGAAAAGAATCTCCAGGGAAAAGTTTATATTAAGTTTAGGATCGATAATTCAAATGGAAAAATTGACAGTATATCAGTTGCCAAAGGCGCAACGAATTGCCCAATGTGTGATGAAGAGGCAATTAGAGTAGTAAAAATGATGCCGAATTGGAATCCTGTAAAAGGCTCCGAGCAAAAAGCTTATTGGGTGCAGCTCCCAATCACTTTTGTTTTGGATGATGATATGTCAAAAATTCCTTCCTTTTCAGATGAACCAGACATTATTGATGATGGCGTGGAAATTACAAAACGTTACGATGCGCATTGGGCTGGATTTGATATTGGAACACTGATACTAATGAGTAAGGGTTTTAATTCGAGTTTTGAAAATAATCCCTATTGGGAAAATAATGTTGGGAAATCAAGTTCTTTAAACCTTAATCTTTTCGAATATAAATTACCGATTTTCAAGCAATATTTTGGTCTTACAACCGGTTTGGGAATGGCTGTTTCAACAATTGGATTCAAGGATAATTACATTCTTCAGCACAACCAAGATTCCGTTTTTGCACTAAAAGATACAATTCAGTCATACAGAATGAATAGTCTGAGCGCCGGATATTTGACTGTTCCTCTTTTACTTGAATTTGCCTCAAAACCAAAGCAAAAGAAAAGTTTCTATGTTGCTGCAGGAGTAGTTGGTGGACTTCGGTTTACATCAAGTACGACTAAAACAGGAAAATATGAGAATGGTGACCGATTTCAAAATGTTGTTCGCTCAAAATATAATTTGAATCCGATTACATTAGATGCAACTATGCGAGCAGGTTATGGCTTATTGGGCGTTTATGCTTCGTATCAGCTTTCTTCGCTCTTTAAAAATAACAAGACTGTCGAAATTTTTCCATTTAAAGTTGGCTTGACGATGAATGTTGATTTTTTTAAGAAGCAGAAATCAAACGAAGATGAATAACTTTAATCAAAACTGTATTTCTTTTTCAATTCATTGAATAATTAATTCCATTCCATTTTATCACTTACGACCTCACGCGACTAAGTATTTCCACTTAGACGAATGATGAAAACACGTAGTTGTGCTTAGGTGTCTTTCATTATTTTTACTTTCTTCTAAATAGAAGTATTCATTTTTCTTTTGAATTCATCCAATCTTTGTTCAAGAATAACGACTAAATAAAAGATTATGAAAACAAAAAATATTTTTAGAGGGTTACTAATCGCAGCGGTAGTATTAGTTTCAAATGTTGTAATGGCACATAATGGTGAAGGTGACGAACCAGTTAAGAAGGATGATAAAGTTCAAATTACTGTTAGTGAACTAAGCGCTGGAGATGCTACTGTTAAATGGACGGATAGTCGAATTGATTTTATCGAGATCATTAGTGATAACGGACAGTTTATGCCTTCAATTCCAGTTTTGGACGCAACTTCGCTTCACTTGAATGATTTAATCAACGGATCATATAAAATTAATTTTATCTCAAATGGTGAAATAATTTATAGCAAAAACATCCTTGTGCAAAGGTGATTGAATGAACGCACAAGCAAGAAAGACTGTCATTTTTTGGCAGTCTTTTTTATTTTAATGAACTTTTTTTTCTGAAATTGTTTAATCATTAGAAATTAGTTATTAAATTTGATTAGAAAATCGTCGACAATAAGATTATAAAATGAGCAATATGGAAAAGTTAAAATTGGGAAGTAAGCTTCCAAAGTTCACTGGAACTGATCAGTTAGGAAATGAAATAAATTCAGAACACTTGAATGGGAAAAGGGTAGTAGTTTATTTTTATCCGAAGGACAACACACCAGGTTGTACTGCTCAGGCTTGTAGTATTCGAGATTCCTTTTCAGACTTAAATGAAAAAGGAATTGTTGTGATTGGTATTAGCACGGATTCTATTTCTTCTCACAAAAAGTTTGGCGATAAGTTTAATTTACCTTTCTCACTTTTACCTGATGAAGACAAGATGATTTCTCAAACATTTGGTGTTTGGGGCGAGAAAAAATTTATGGGTAAAACATATGATGGAATTCATCGAACGAGTTTTTTATTTGATGAAGACTCAACGCTTAAATGTGTTATCGATAAACCAAATACCAAAGATCACGGAAACGAAATATTAAAAAATTATGGATTTTAATTTGTTCGTAAATAGTTTACGATCATCCATTATTAAATTTGTTTAAATTATTTAACCGAGTATTAACTCACAACAACAAACGATATGAATAAAGAAGTAAATGCAGAAAAATTGAAAGCGCTTCAGCTGACAATGGAAAAATTAGACAAAACCTTCGGTAAGGGTTCTGTTATGAAATTAGGTGATTCTCCTGTTGAGAAAGTAGAGGTTATTCCAACCGGTTCAGTAACACTTGATTTGGCTTTAGGGGTAAATGGTTATCCAAAAGGTCGTGTTGTAGAAATATATGGTCCTGAATCTTCAGGCAAGACAACATTGGCGATACATGCGATTGCCGAAGTTCAAAAACAAGGTGGAATTGCCGCTTTTATAGATGCAGAACATGCCTTCGATCAATTTTATGCTAAAAAATTAGGTGTTGATATTGATAACCTTTTGATTTCACAGCCAGACAATGGCGAGCAAGCATTAGAAATTGCAGACAACTTAATTCGTTCCTGTGCAATTGATTTAATTATCATTGACTCTGTGGCTGCGCTAACACCAAAAGCAGAAATTGAAGGTGAAATGGGAGACTCTCAAATGGGACTTCAGGCGCGTTTAATGTCAAAGGCTCTTCGTAAATTAACAGCTTCCATTAACAAAGCTGGTTGCTGCTGTATTTTCATCAATCAATTACGTGATAAAATTGGTGTTATGTTTGGAAACCCGGAGACTACAACTGGAGGGAATGCCTTGAAATTTTATTCTTCCATAAGAATAGACATTCGAAAAGCAACACAAATTAAGGATGGTGAAGAAATCATCGGAAATCGTGTAAAAGTGAAAGTGGTTAAAAACAAGGTTGCGCCTCCATTTAGAAAAGCTGAATTCGATGTTATGTATGGTGAAGGAATCTCAAAAATTGGTGAGATAATTGATCTTGGTGTAGACCTTAATATTCTTAAAAAGAGTGGTTCTTGGTTTTCTTACGGAGAAACCCGTCTTGGCCAGGGACGTGATGCAATCAAATCGTTATTAGCAGATAACTTGGAGTTGGCAGAAGAACTAGAAAGTAAAATTAAAGATGCTCTTGCTTCTCCTGATGCAAAAAATCAGGTATTACAAGATTAATGAGCATATCGTTTGGTTCAATGAGACGGCATTCAAATTTGAGTGCCGTTTTATTTTTAAATTTTTTATATTTGAAAAAAATCTACGTATGAAAAAATTAATTTTATTCTTTTTAGCCTGCTCTATTGGAATCTTTTCAATGACAAGTTGTAAGAAAAAAGGATGCACAGACCCAACAGCATCAAATTTTAATAGTGCAGCTAAGAAAGATGATGGCTCATGTCTTTATACCCCATTTATAAATATTATCGGAAGCGCTGATACAACAATCAGTGTCGGCTCAACTTACAATGATCCAGGAGCCACAGCAACTAATAAGGATGGGTCATCTGCTACTGTGACAACGGTTGATCAAGTGAATGCATCAACGGTAGGTGTATATGAAGTTACTTATACAGCATCAAATAGCAATGGAACTTCAACGGCAAAAAGAAAAGTAAATGTTGTTGTAAGTTCAGACAATTGGCTAGCAAATTGGGTTGTCTCAAGTGATTGTGGCGCATCTTTTCCATTGAATAGCACACCAACAATCAACCTAGGTGCAAATAATTCTGCTTTGGTCATTGATGGAATGTTTTCAATTTCAATACCATCTATTCCTTTGGTGTTACCAAATGGATTAAATATTGCATCAGGTGGAACGGCGAATGCTACCATTAATGGAGCAACTATAACAGTCCCTTCTCAATCATATGATGTTTCGGGAATAGGAACAATTACCTATGAAGGTGTTGGTACAATGAATGCGACAGGAACAGAGTTTACTGTAACTTACACTTATAATAATGATTTACCTGCTATAGGAGGATCTGGAACTTGCACAGCAACATACACAAAGCAATAAAATATTCATTCATTTTTTTACAAGGCTGCTTCGTCGAAGTAGCCTTTTTTGTATCAAAAGTTGCAAAACTTGAAATCAGCTGTAGTAACTTTGTGTTATGAGTAAATTCAAAGAAATAATTTCAGCGGAAGTTCCAACTTTGGTAGATTTCTATGCTACTTGGTGCGGACCATGTAAAACGCTACACCCGACATTGGATGAATTGAAAAAACATTTCGGCAACAAAATTAGAATTCTTAAGATTGACGTCGACAAAAATCAATCGCTTGCGGAGCAAATGAAAATTAGAGGAGTTCCAACTTTAATTTTATTTAAAAATGGTGAGAAACTATGGAGAGAATCGGGCGCTATGCCTTTGAATCAATTAATTTCTGTTCTTAAACAACATATTTCCTAGAATTCTGAAACCCTTTTTTTTCTTTGACGTATTTGCATAGGTTGGCAGAAAAATATACTTTTGCCCGCTATTATTAAATAACCTAATAAATATGGAATCTAAATTGATTATTGTACCAATCGCCTTATCTATTGTAGGCTTATTATTTATGCTTGTTAAAATGGCATGGGTAAAGAAACAAAGTGCAGGAGATGATAAAATGCAAGGAATTGCAAAAAACATTAAAGAAGGAGCAATGGCTTTTTTAAGTGCGGAATATCGCTTACTAGCTATTTTTGTTGTAATTGCTGCTGCTGCTTTATTCGGAATTTCAAGAATTGTTGAAACAACAAGTTGGATGATTGTTCCTGCATTTATAGTAGGTGCAGTTTTTTCTGCTGTAGCCGGAAATATCGGAATGCGAATTGCAACAGATGCGAATGTGCGCACAACTGAAGCTGCAAAAACTTCGTTGCCAAATGCATTAAAAGTTTCTTTTGGAGGTGGAACGGTTATGGGCCTAGGTGTTGCTGGATTGGCAGTTCTTGGTCTTTCACTTTTCTTTATGTTCTTTACAACCATGTTTATTAAAGGAGATAAAAGTTTCTACGAAGAAATGACTATGGTATTAGAGGCATTGGCTGGTTTCTCTTTAGGAGCTGAATCGATAGCTTTATTCGCACGTGTTGGTGGAGGTATTTACACAAAAGCTGCTGACGTCGGTGCTGACTTAGTTGGTAAAGTTGAAGCTGGAATTCCGGAAGACGATCCAAGAAACCCTGCTACAATTGCTGATAATGTTGGAGATAACGTTGGAGACGTTGCCGGTATGGGTGCTGATTTATTTGGTTCCTATGTTGCAACTGTTTTAGCATCTATGGTCTTGGGTAATTACATTATCAAAGATATGGCAGATGCAGGTCAGGTAGTTGAGAAATTCAATGGAATGGGCCCAATCTTATTACCAATCATGATTGCTGGTGTTGGTATTATTGCGTCTATAATTGGAACTTTCCTTGTTCGAATTTCAAGCAATGACGCCAAAGAAAACGATGTTCAAAGAGCTTTAAATATCGGGAACATTGCTTCAATTATTCTTTCTGCCGCTGCTGGATTTTTCCTTGTAAATTGGTTATTACCTGCAAAAATACAAGGAATGAATTTCTTTGGTGAAGCTCCAAGAGATATTCCAAGTATGAATATTTTCTACGCTACGTTAGTTGGTCTTGGTGTAGGTTATTTAATCTCTTTCTTTACGGAATACTACACTGCATTAGGTAAAAAACCAGTTTTGGATATCGTTCAAAATTCATCAACTGGTGCTGCTACCAATATTATTGCTGGTTTAGCGACAGGAATGATTTCGACATTCTCTTCGGTAATCTTGTTTGCAGCGGCAATTTGGGGTTCATATGCACTTGCAGGATTTTATGGTGTTGCGATCGCAGCTTCGGCAATGATGGCAACAACTGCAATGCAATTAGCTATTGATGCTTTTGGACCTATCGCAGATAATGCAGGTGGAGTTGCAGAAATGAGTGAATTACCGAAAGAGGTTCGTCAAAGAACAGATGTTTTAGATTCTGTTGGTAACACAACTGCAGCAGTTGGAAAAGGATTTGCAATTGCATCGGCTGCATTGACTGCTCTTGCTTTATTTGCTGCTTACGTTACATTCACTGGAATTGACGGAATTAACATCTTCAAGGCGCCTGTTTTGGCTGCTTTATTTATCGGAGGAATGATTCCAGTTGTATTTTCAGCATTAGCAATGAAATCTGTAGGTAAAGCTGCGATGGATATGGTTATGGAAGTTCGTCGTCAGTTCCGCGAAATACCAGGTATTATGGATGGTACAGGGACTCCTGAGTATGGTAAATGTGTTGAAATTTCTACAAAAGCTGCTTTGCGTGAAATGATGCTTCCAGGAGCATTAACGATCATTACTCCAATTTTAATTGGATTAGGAACTGGGTTTATTTCTGGTGATATGAAGCTTGGAGCTGAAGTTCTTGGTGGATATATGGCTGGAGTTGCTGTTTCAGGGGTTCTTTGGGCGATTTTCCAAAACAACGCCGGAGGAGCTTGGGACAACGCTAAGAAATCTTTCGAAGCAGGCGTTATGATTAATGGCGAATTGACTTATAAAGGTTCAGATGCTCACAAAGCTGCGGTTACTGGAGACACGGTTGGAGATCCTTTCAAAGATACTTCTGGTCCTTCCATGAATATTTTAATTAAATTAACTTGTTTAGTTGGATTAGTTATCGCACCAATTTTGGGAAGCGGCCATGGTGATGAAAATGGAAATGCTTCATGTCACGGAAAGCAAAAGTGTGAAATGAAATCGAACTGCAATCCTTCTTCTTGCGACCCTTCAACTTGTGACAAAAAAGAAAATTGTGATATGTCTAAATGCGCTGGAAAATGCGGAATGGAAAATTGCAAAGAAGGAATGAAATGTCACGGAGAAGGAATGTGTAAGGAAGAAATGAAATGTGATATGTCTAAGTGTGCTACAATGACAAAAGAAGAATGTGCTAAAATGTGTGATGAAAAAGGATGTTCAGCAGAAGAAAAAGCAATCTGCATGGCACATTATGGAAAAGATGGTAAATGGATTGGAGGGAAAGGATCCGAATGCACGAAGAAAAAAGATTGTTGCAAAGGACATTAATCTTGAATATAAATTTGAAAAGGCTACTCATATGAGGGGCCTTTTTTATTTTTGCTAAAATGAAATTAGATTATGAATATTCGTTTGAAAAGTAGAAGGGGTTTTTTGGTAATGATTTTCATTATATCTTTTTTTAGTTTAGAAAGTCAAGTTCCTGCAAAGTCGAACCCACAAAAGTCTGTTACAATTGGATCGCAAACATGGATGAAAGAAAATTTAGCGGTTTCAACTTTCCGTAATGGCGAGGTAATTCCTGAGGCTAAAACACACGACGATTGGGAAAATGCACGAATTAATAAAACGCCAGTTTGGAGTTATTATAATTTTGATAAAACAAACTATGGGAAGTATGGAAAGCTTTATAATTGGTATGCCGTAAATGATTCAAGAGGGCTTGCCCCACAAGGCTGGCATATTCCCACGAATGACGAATGGACTCAACTTACTGATTTTCTTGGAGGGAAGGTAATTGCTGGAAAGAAAATAAAAAGCAAAACAGGCTGGAATAAAAATGGCAACGGAACAAATGAATCTGGTTTTAATGCAATTCCTTCGGGACTTCATGATCATGGAAAATTTAGTTACCAAGGATTTTACTCAGGTTTTTGGTGTTCAAGTCCGCATTTCACTGATAATGCCTGGTTAAGAAGTTTCGTTTATGATTCCAATAGCTTCAACAAAGAGGACGATGATTTTGATGTAGGACTCTCAGTTCGTTGCATTAAAGATTAAAAGCTTCCGATATTTTTAAAGAAATTTTATTTTCATACAACTAAAATTTGTAATTTTCCGTCAAACTATTAAACTATTTTCTTATACTATGAAACAGAATTATTTATTTTTTGGTTTGTTCTGTGCGCTAATGCTTAGTTTTAATACTCTTTATGCGCAAACGAACGAAAAGAAGTCGAATGACATTGTTTACAAATCTAAGGTAGGGCCCGATGGTCGTGTTCGATGTTATACAATGGAAGCAGATTCAATTCGACGCGCCTTAAATCCTAATTTACCAACGCTTCAACAAGAAGAGAATTGGCTTCAAGAGCAAATTAGAATTTACAATGAACAGCAAAACGCAAAAGTTTCTAAAGGCCAACCCAAAGCTACCGTTTTAACATTACCAATTGTTTTCCACATTATTACAAGTGGAACTGGTGCTACAAATGTTTCAGCAACCTGGGTACAAAGACAACTTGATCAACTTAACATAGATTATCGTGATTTAGCTGGAAGTACGAATGCTGCTGCAGGCGATTGCGAAATTCAGTTTTGTTTAGCTTTGCGTGATCCAAACAATGTTACGCTTACTGAGCCTGGAATTCATCGTGTAACAACATACGGTGCAGGCCCTTTCGGATCCACTAATTTTGATAATACAATCAAACCAGCTACAATTTGGGATCCTACTCAATATGTTAATATTTGGGTCGGAGATCTTTCTGGCGGTTTGCTTGGTTATGCTCAATTTCCGAGTAGTTCAGGACTTCAAGGGTTAAATGCAAATGGTGGTTCCGCAACAACTGATGGAGTTGTAATCCTGCATACTTCCTTAGGTTCTGTTGCTAATCCAAATCCTGCTGGAGGTCAATATGGACGAGGTAGAACGTTGACACACGAGTTGGGACATTGGTTGGGACTTCGTCACATTTGGGGAGATGGTAGTAACTGTTCCGCTACAGATTTCTGTGCAGATACACCTCCAGCAAGTGCTGCAAACTACGGATGCCCAGCAAATCAAAATTCATGTACAACAGATAATTTCCCGGATATGATCCAAAATTACATGGATTATACAGATGATGCTTGTATGAATATTTTTACCAATGATCAGGTTACTAGAGTAAGAACTGTAATGCAAGTCTCTCCAAGAAGATCTACATTAGCAAGTTCTACAAAATGTAATTCTTTAGCAGCAAATGATGCGACAATTAGTGCTATCATAACACCAACTGGAACAATTTGTGGATTGTCATTTACGCCCCAAGTAACTTTGAAGAATTTAGGTAATTCTAATCTAACAGCTTGTACAATTACTTACAATATTGATGGTGGAGCAAACCAGACTTATAACTGGACGGGCACTTTAACCCCTAATTCTACTGCAAATATTACACTTAATGCATTTACGTCAACAGCAGGTAACCACGTATTTAACGCTTCAACATCTTCTCCAAACGGAGCAGCGGACGGAAATCCAGGAAATGATGCACTTAGTAGCAACTTTACTCTAGCGGTTGTAACAGGTGTAGCATTACCTTTAACTGAAGGGTTTACTTCAACGACTTTCCCTCCAACTAACTGGACTCTAGCTAATGGTGGAAATACTGTTACATGGGCGAGAGCAACTGTTGGTACTGCACCGACAACAGGTAATTCAGCAATGATGGACAATTTTACGTCAAGCACAACAATTGCGGGAGATGTTGATGATTTAAAAACTCCTGCTTTGAATTTAACAGGGTATACTTCGGCAACATTAACATTTGATGTTGCATATGCGCGATATAACGCAACATATTCCGATACCTTGAATGTTGTTGTGTCTACAGATTGTGGACAAACATGGACAACAGCCTACAACAAGGGTGGATCTACTTTGGCTACTCAGGCTGATCAGACTGCAGCTTTCAATGCTCCTACATCTTGGAGAAATGAAACGGTAGATTTAAGTCAATTTGTTGGAAATAATGCTGTTTATGTAGCATTTAGAAATAAGTCAGGTTGGGGACAAAAACTTTATCTTGACAATGTAAATATTACCGGTGTTAATGTTACGACTCCGCCAACTGCAAGTTTTACATCAACTCCTTCCAATACAGCATGTACTGGTCAAACTGTTCAATATACAAGTACTTCAACAGGTTTCCCAACTTCTTATTCTTGGTCTTTCCCAGGCGGGACTCCTGCAACAAGCACAGCTCAAAACCCAACTGTTACTTATGCAACAGCAGGATCATACAACGTTTCGCTAACGGCAACGAATTCGCTCGGAAGTAACACATCCAACCAAACAGCATATATAACTGTCAATACAACACCTACGCTGGGTGCTACGACCCCAGCTGATCGATGTGGCGCAGGAACACTCACTTTAGGGGCTTCTGCTACTTCTGGAACAGTAAATTGGTATGCTGCTCAAACCGGAGGAACGGCATTGGGAACAGGAACAAGTTGGACTACTCCATCTATCAGTGCAACGACTACGTATTATGTTGATGTTACATCCAATGGTTGTACTTCTGCAAGAACAGCTGTTGTTGCTACTATTAAACCAATTCCGACGGTGAACAATCCTGGAAATAAAACAGCCTGCATTGGTGCGACAACGACTGCAATAAACTTCACAGGAAGTAGTAATTCTTCTACTTACGCTTGGACGAATAGTAATACAGGTGTTGGTTTAGCTGCTTCTGGAACTGGAAATATTGCTTCATTTACTCCAACCTCAGCAGGAACTGCAATCATTTCGGTAACTCCAACTTTAAATGGATGTACCGGAAATCCAGTGTCTTTCTCAATTGTTGTAACTGATTGTAGTGCGGGTATTGAGGAAGCAACAGATGAATTTATTTTAATTTATCCAAATCCAACTAGCGGTCTATTAACACTTAAAGGAGAAACTTTAAATCAATACAAGAGTCTTGAGTTAATTGATGCGGCTGGTAGAATCGTTGGCAACTGGACTGTGAACGGAAATCCTTTGAATTTGGATTTATCAAGTTATGCAGCTGGAAATTACAGTCTTAAATTAACAGGTGAAAACACCCAAACATTGAAGAAAATTCAAATCAAGAAATAAGAATTTAATTATATTGATTCTTCAAAAAAAGCGCCCTTCAAGGCGCTTTTTTTATTGTCAGGTGTTTTGTCCCCATTCAAACAACCTTCACTTCGTATGTAATATTAATTGCTGGGTTTAGCGAAAGAGAAACCGAACAATACTTTTCTTTTGAAAGTACAATTGCACGTTCAAGTTTATCGACTGGAACATTTTGATCCACCGTAAATATTAAATGCATTGCTTCGAAAGGCGCCGGCGTTCCTTCTTTACGTTTTGCATCGATTTCAACACGATAAATGGAGGGATTGATTTTTTGCTTTTGAAGAATTAAAATTATATCTATCGACATACATCTACATCCTGCTAACGAGCCAGCTAATAATTGCATAGGTGTTAATCCTTTATTCTTTCCTCCTAATGCCTCATTCGCATCAAATACGCAAATCGCTCCTGTTTGATTTTGTAATTGAAAAACATAAGGTTCCTCAATTCGATTTAATTCAATTTTCATTTTACTTTTTTAATGGCCGAAAATACTACAGATTTCCGTTAGAAAATGCGAAACTAGTTTCAAAAATATATTGCATTCGAAAAAAGTAACTTTCCACGCTCCCAAAACGAACGAAATAAAGGGTTATCAATCAAATAAATGACTTTTCCGGATCCTAAAGCATGTGTTCCAGCAATAAGCGCTTCTGACTGTTTTTCTTTTACTTCATATCCAACAAAACCATTGATTGCATTTGCATTTTTCTGTAATTGCAATGCAGGTGCATTTTGCATAGTATAAATGTCAGCACTTTGACGTATTGTTTCATAACGATTTAAACCAAATGTTAGCGGATTGGTAGGGTCCAAATTACACTTGAAAATTGCTCCAGTAATCACACCACTTATGTCATTCCTCTCGATATCTCCATATCTTACCTTATTGATATTCGTATCCTGTTGTTCAGTACGTTTGATGCCATAGTAATCATTTTCTGAATCAGTGAAGCTCGAGGCAGCCGAACCTAAAACGATTAATTTACCGCCATTTTGTATCCAATCCTTAAGTTGTTGATTTGAAACTAATTCATAACTACCCTCTGGAATAATAAGTGTATTTATTTCACTTAAGGCATCGGATAATTCCGACTCCCAAAACAAATGTATGGATGAGTTAAGTTGCTGCTCAAAGAAGTGCCATACCTCTCCAACGGAAAGCGAGGAAGCATTGTCTCCAATTAATAAACCAACTTTTTTCTCAGGAATCGAATTTACATGACTTGATCCAAAATCGAGTCCTTCTTCAACATATCCAGTATTTACTGAAGACAAGTTTATTTCATTCGAATTAGCAACTTCAATTAGCTTTTCATCAAAATTAGTTTGCTTATTTTCTCCTCTCAAAATAATCAACGTTCCTGCATCATATGCTTGCCCTGCCAGCTTGAAAGGTTGATCATTGAAGGATACTTTTATTCCTGCTTGCTGCAAAGCTGCTAAAAAACGCACCGATTTAACTGAATTCCATCGGCACAAATAAGCATAACAATCCTTGTTAATGTTATTTTTAGAAAATAGTTGATTTTGATAGGTTGTCCCTATTATTTTGTTCTCGCAAGCATAAGCGTCGATTCCAAAAGCATAGGGTAGGTTCCAAGCAGTAATGTCGTAGGTTAACGAGTCACTTAACTTTGTTTTTGGTTCGAGTAAAACGGTTGCTAAGGTTCCTTTTTCCTGATCCACTGATACGAGAATATCGCCTTTTTTTGTTGAATAGTTTTCGATTTTACCGGTTTGATAATTGTAGCCTTTAATAGATGTGTTTTCATTGGCTTGCTCGATGTTTATCTTATTCTTCCGAAGTAAATCGATGAGAGGTTTCAAAAGATCTGAATTTCCAGATAAAACGTAGGTTTTGTATAAACTCTTTTTCTCTTTTCTAAAATTCTGGTACTCTTTGATTAGTTTTTCAGCTTGATTTGAGCTTAGTTCTATGGTTGAAAGACCAGTTGTAACATGATGCAAAACGCGATCTTTTAGTTCAAGTGTGTCTCCAATTTTTGTAATTACTGCCAATCCTGCTCTACCGCTTCCTCCTTGCTCATAGGTCATTCCGATTGAACCGCTGTACATTGGGTAAGTATCTCCGTAACTTGGATACAACAAATCAAAAACTTCTTTTGAAAAATATAACCAACCATTTTTATCGAATTCAGCCGAATGTTTTTTTCCAATGTCTTTCTGAAAATCACGTTGCCAATTTGTAATAACTTGATGATAGGGTTCAGCTGCAGGAGGAAAATAGTAAGGTTCGTTTACGGCTTGCTCATGAAAATCGACGTGCACGTGTGGTAACCAATCATTAAACTGAAGCAAACGCTGTTGAGTTTCAATTTGTGTCATCCATGCCCAGTCGCGATTTAAATCAAATAAATAATGATTTGGTCTTCCTCCTGGCCAAGGCTCATTATGTTCGGCACTGAATATTTTAGCATCTG
The DNA here is from genome assembly GCA_947497485.1 of Flavobacteriales bacterium. Taxonomy (GTDB): domain Bacteria; phylum Bacteroidota; class Bacteroidia; order Flavobacteriales_D; family Crocinitomicaceae; genus UBA952. The sequence continues at coordinate 12,261 of CANMHB010000008.1, read as the reverse complement.
GCTTTTGATTTCCATATTGGTAGTAGTGATTCACATATCGCTCTCGACCATCGGGATTTAAGCAAGGATCCATAATCACAACTGTATTTTTCAGAAGATTGCTTTTATCGGTCAACAATCGGTAGGCTGTTGCCATTGCTGCTTCGGTTCCTGCAGATTCATTTCCGTGCACATTGTAGCTAAGCCAAATAATGGCCAAGTTTTCATTTTTGTCAAGATTAACATGATTGCTTCGAATCTGTTCAAGTTTTTTGAGATTTTCTGAACTCCCGAAATAAGCAATAATTAATTCCCTTTTCTCATAGGTTTCGCCGTATTTCTGAATTTTAATGTTAGTAGGAAAAGATTTTTCGAGCTCCTTAAAATAGGATATAACCTGATGATGACGGGTAAATTTTTCACCAATTTCATATCCTAGAAAATCCTTGGGCTTAAAGTTTATTTGACTTTGAAAATTAGAAATTAGAAAAATGATTGTAACGAGTTGAATATATCTTATCATAAAAGTCGAATTGATTTAGCTTAAAAATAAAATTAGTTGACTGATTTTACAGCGAATTCCCTCAAATTGTTTCAAAAAGGAGGTGATAATTAATATCCAATAATCCTTGATATGCAACGTTAAGAAATTAACTTTGTGTCGAATGAGATTTTTTACCGCATTTATTTTTTCAATTTTTCTATTTCAGGCTCTTGGTCAATCCATTACGGTTCAAGGAATATGTGTTGGTAAAAGAAACATTCCACTATCAGGTGTAATGGTTGAATTGAAATCAAAAAATAAAGTTCAAAGTCAAATTTCAGATTCTTCGGGTTATTATTCATTCTTTGTTTCGGTTGGAGATTCACTCAAGCTGACCTATATTTATGAGGATTTCAAAGAGGTTAAGAGTTTAATTATTCAAAGCCCAAAAGAGATAGAAATTCCTGCGGTATATTTTCCGGTGCAGCCTCAACAAGAAATTACCTTTTTGCAATCAAAAAATGACCCATTTACACTTGACAAACTTCCACTAATTGATTTTCAAAAAATTTCAGGAAGTTTGGAAAAAGCATTGGTTTTAACCACATCAGCAACCTCCAATAATGAATTGACTAACAATTACAACGTAAGGGGAGGAAACTATGATGAAAATTTGGTTTATGTGAATGGATTCATGGTTTATCGTCCTTTTCTCACTCGAAGCGGACAACAAGAAGGTATGAGTTTTATTCATTCTTCTTTGGTTGAATCTGTTCGATTTTCAGCAGGGGGCTTTGACGCCCAGTATGGCGACCGATTGAGCTCAGTCTTGGATATAACCTACAATACACCCAAGAAATTTGGAGCATCTGGTCTGGCATCGCTACTTGGGGTTGAATCACATGTTGAGCAAGAGGTTTCACATCGATTCAATTACTTAGTAGGAGCAAGATACCGTTCAAATGGGTATTTGCTTAACTCACTCCCAACAAAAGGCTCGTATAATCCTGTTTTTGCAGATGCTCAAATTTTAATGAATTACAATTTAAACGAAAAATTAACGCTCAGTTTCTTGGGTCATTATTCGAGTAATAATTTTAGATTCAGTCCAGAAACTTCCGAGACTGATTTTGGAACTGCTAATGAAGCTTATTCATTTAGAATCTATTTTGATGGTCAAGAACAAACCAGATTTCAAACGATGCTCGGTGGTTTGTCTCTAAAATGGCAACCAAATAAACGCACTAAGTTAGATTTTTATGCCTCTGCGTTTAATTCGGACGAACGCGAATATTTTGATATTCAAGGTCAATATTACATTAATGAGTTAGAAACTGATCCTTCAAAAGAAGAATATGGTGATTCCATCGCTGTGCTTGGTGTGGGTACATTTCTTAATCATGCTAGAAATAGACTCAACGCCACAATTTTAAGTGTTTATCACAATGGCGAGTACCAACTTTATTCGAATTACACTAATTCCTCAAAAAATGTTTTTAAGATTTCGACCATAAAATGGGGTATTCAATTTCAACAGGATTATTTTTCAGACGTTTTAAGTGAGTGGAAAATGATTGATTCAGCCGGTTATAGTTTACCCCAGGCTTCACCAAATCAAGTTGAACTATTTGAAACGATTAAAGGAAATCTAGCGTTGTCTACCTATCGGTTAAGTGGTTTTACACAATGGAATACAAGTTGGTCTCGATTAAAAAAAGACTTTTTGGTTCGTATTACGAAAAAGATAAAGACCGATAAAATCAAAGAAATCAAAACGTATGAAAACAAAATGGCAGAGTCAAGCAGTAAGTTTGCCTTAGCTGTTGGATTACGCGGTGGTTATACACAAATAAACAATGAGCCCTATTTCACACCAAGATTATCATTAACCTATTTCCCAAGAGCTTATATGGTCAAAGATGAGCGAATCGTTCGACGAAATATGAGTTATCGTTTTTCAACAGGACTTTATTATCAACCACCATTTTATAGGGAATTCAGAACCTTTGATGGTCAACTGAGAACCAATGTTAAATCACAGAAATCCTTACATATTGTCGCAGGAACTGATTATTTCTTCAATATGTGGGGTAGAGAGCGACCATTTAAATTAACGGGTGAGCTTTTCTACAAATACCTATGGGATGTAAATCCTTACGAGATTGAAAATGTTCGAACACGTTATTTTGCTGAAAATAATGCTGTTGCCTATGCCTATGGTTTAGATCTGAACATTCACGGAGAATTCGTCAAGGGAATCGAGTCATTTTTTAAACTAGGAATATTATCAACTTATGAAGATCTCAAAAACGATTCATACAAGGAATATTACAATGCTGCCGGAGAGAAAATTATATTTGGATATAGTGAAGATCAGGTTGTTGTAGACAGTGCCACGATTTATCCAGGATTCATTCCAAGACCAACAGACCAGATTTTCACGTTTGGCGCTTTGGTTCAAGATCAAATGCCAGGGTTGGAGAATTTCACTGTGCAAATGGGATTGCAATATGGTTCGCCACTTCCTTATGGACCTCCGGATCACGATCGCTACAAGGATGTTCTTCGAATGAAGTCCTATTTTCGAGTTGATCTAGGTATGTCATACGACTTTTTGAAAACAAAAAATAAAAAAGTGACTTTCTGGACTAAAAATTTTACCGATGCAATCATATCATTAGAAGTTTTCAATTTACTTGGAATTAAAAATGTCCTTTCAAAACAATGGATTCAAGATGTCGAAGGCCGCTACTATTCCATTCCAAATTACCTTACCGCTCGAAGATTCAATTTGAAGTTCATTGTTCGGTTATAATATTTTCATTCGAAAAGTAAGCTTCGCACAACCTTTTTTTCATTCCTTCACTCAAGCATGGTTCGGTTTTTTCATGGATTTTTCCTTTGGAAAGAACCTAAAAGGTTTAAACTCCAACAAGCAAAAGTTGGTTCTGCTGCGCACAACCTTTTTTCATTCCTTCACTTCTTCACTCAAGCTTGGTTCAGTGTTTTTATGGATTTTTCCTTCGGAAAGAACCTAAAAGGTTTAAACTCCAACAAGCAAAAGTTGGTTCTGCTGCGCACAACCTTTTTTCATTCCTTCACTTCTTCACTCAAGCAAGCTTGGTTCATTGTTTGGAATGAAAAAAGTCCGATACTTTCGCACCGGACTTTTGCTTGTGCCCACGACTGAACACCAACTATCCTAACCTTTAATCTTCATTTTTTAATTAAAACCCTTTTAAAATAAAGGTTATAGCTCATTTTTACCGATTAATGAAATTAGGGTAAATTAGCTTAATTATAGATAAATTAGTTAAATGTCGGGAAAATGTCGGGAAAGAATTATATTTGTAAATCCCTATAAATACAGACCATGGCAACAATCAAATATTTTATTCGTGGTAAAAGTGAACTATCGACAATATATGTGCGATTGCTTGATGGTCGGAAGATTGATTTAACCGTTTCAACAGGTTACACAGTGCATCCTAAGTTTTGGAGCGTAGCAAAAGGAACTATTAGACAGATTGCAAACAATAACGAAAAGAAAAATTTATCCGAAGATTTGAGAAAATTAAAGGATAAGATTGGAGATTCTCTGAATTTAGACAAAGACAAAGGAATTTTCATCGACAAAGAATGGTTAGAAGGAATAATTGCGACTTATAAAAATCCCGTTTTGGTGAAACGGACTGATTACATGCTTTCAATCATTGAAGCCTATCAAGAGGAAATGAAAATCAAAATCAATCCAAAGACAGGAAAAAGAATTGCACCAACTACCATACGAAATTTCAACACCACTATTCGCAGATTGAAATTATTTCAAAGCCATAAGAAAAGAAAATACTACATCCACGAAATAGACTTAACCTTTCACAGCGACTTTATCAAATTCTTGCGGAATAAAGAAAAGTTAGCACAAAATAGTATCAGCAAGGACATCAAACAAATAAAAACCGTTTGCATTGATGCCAGAGATAAAGGAATTTCAATAAACGAGCAAGTTTTATCACGGAAATTCAATGCACCTCTCGAACCAACAACCTTTGTCACAATAACCGAAGAAGAAATCGAATTAATCAAGAAGTTCAAAGGAACAAACTACCTGCAAAATGCAAGAGATTGGTTGATTATCGGTTGCTGGACAGGATGCAGGGTAAATGATTTAATGGCCTTGACAAAGAATAATATCATGATAAATACAAAAGGTCAGAAGTTTATTCGATATACCCAAAGCAAAACAGGAAAGCAAGTAGACTTACCAATTCACCCGGATGTACAAGAAATTATCGACCGACTTGGAGATTTACCTCATCCGATTTCCGATGTCAAGTTCAATAAATGGATAAAAGATGTTTGCAAAAGTGCAGGTATCACCCAAGAAGTCTATGGCACCAAACAAGATTTGGATTCGCACAAGAAAATCACGGGCATATTTAAGAAATACGAATTGATACGTTCCCACACATGCAGGCGTTCTTTCGCAACGAACCACTACAATAAATTGCCGAATAAATTAATTATGGCAGTTACAGGACATTCAACTGAGAAGATGTTGTTAAATTACATTGGTGAAACTGAAAACACCCATTTGGATGATTTTATGACAATATGGGAACAAGACAATTTAAAAAAGAAAGATGAGAATCCAAGTACCAATGTCGTAGATTTAAAATCGGCAAGAAGTAAATAGATCAAAGAAATTTAGATGAGGTAAGTAGTTTGAAAGTAGTTAAGAAAATTAAATAGAAAATTATGCATAGACATTTAATCGCGGTAAACAAAGTATGTGCACCGCTAAAAAGAAATAATAATCAAGAGATAAATATAGATGTGTTGTTAAATTTTTCAGCAATCAATTTTACCTATTTTGGAGACTTAACAGACGAGGAATTTGAGGATTTAATGTTATTATATTCGATAATTGTAAGAAATTGCACACAAAAGTCATTTGATGAATATTACTTCTCAAATCCCGAAAACCTCAAAGAAAAGATAAAATTAATCGTATCACGTTTTGATTATAAAACGCAGGAATTAATAGATGACTTGTTATTTGTCGAGAATCTCACCGATGACGAATCCAAATTAAAAGCTTTAAATCGGGTAGATGACGTACTCTACTATTACTTTGGGATACTTCGATTTTTTATGCACTTTGTACCCGAGTTAAATTTGAAAACAGAGGTTATTTTCGATCGCGACTCAGAACACCCCCAAGTTACAACCAAAGACCGATCACAAGATACAAGGAGAAGCGAAAAAGCACCCACCAACAATATACGCATTCAATCCTTAAAAATCCTTTGTCCGGAATTGTGGAAGAAACTTGCCAACTCTTCAAAGGAAACACAAAAGCAAGTAATTCATCACATTACAGGAGTGAATTTAGAAGATAGTTACAAATTATCTTTCGGTTCCAGACAAACGGAATTACCTGAAGAAAAAGTGGCTGAATTAATACAATTAACTTCAAATTTATCCAAGAATTAAAATAGGGGGAAATCCAATCGCCCCCCGAAATACCCCTGAATTAAGTTTGCCCCATGTTTAATTAAAAATCGAAAACATGAGTCAAGTACAATTAATTCAGGTAACGCCAAATGAGTTGGCAGACATTATTTCAGAGAATGTAAAATGTCATTTAAAAGAACTCTTCACAGAATTGAAAGGGTCAAAAAAAGAAGAGGAACAAGAATTCCTCACCAGAAAGGAAACAGCCGAACTTTTCAAAGTCAGTTTAGTCACCATTCATGATTGGAGTAATAACGGAATTTTAAAACCTTATAAGTTAGGAAATAGAACCTATTATAAGTATTCAGAACTAAAAGAAGCATTGTTTAACTCAAATCATCATTGATTCTATGGAAGACAACAACACATTAATGAAAGAGCTTTTAGAGGAAGTTAAACAAATAAAATCGGCATTAATTAAACCAACCATGAACAAAGAATCTGATAAGTGGTTGGATAATACAGATGTCAAAGAAATGCTCCATATAAGCACAAGAACCTTGCAAAGACTTAGAGTATCAGGCATGCTCAAATACTCCAAAATAAAAGGTAAGATTTATTATCGCTTAACCGATATCTATTTAATGCTCGAGCAAAATCAAGCAGAGTAAATACAGCTGAACACACCTCATCACATTTAACCCAACTTTAATTCATAGTCGATGAAAGTCACTTTATATCATGACTTCCACACTCCAGTGGAAGACAAGGATTTTCTTGCCGTTTTACAAACCATAAAATCCAATGACTTTGAGGAGAAAATAAAGTCAATTCGTTATGCTTACCACAAAGGCTTGGAGAGCCTAGGAGATAAATTGAAGAAAGAACTTCCGGCATTCACTCCCTCGGCAACATTTACCAAAGGCCGAAAATTAGAATTTCTAAACCAATACAGTGGCATAGCACATTTAGATTTTGACGATATTTCAGCAACAGAAATTCAGGAAGTTCGAAACAAGGTAGATACTTGCGGAATTACCTTTGCAAGTTTTATAAGTCCGAGCGGAACGGGAATAAAAATATTTGTTCGCATAAAATCAGGTGTTTCTGAGCACCAGCAAATGATTATTCAGCTCATGCACTATTACCAGGAACTCACCGGATATCAACCCGATGCAAAGTGTAAGGATATCACACGCTTATGCTTTCTCTCTTGGGATGAAAATGCCTACCTCAATGCGAACAGCGAATATTTTTGTCCGGAAGTAGCAGACCAACAAATGATGCCACACGGAATAAATTTCACAACTCAAAGTTTGGATTACTGTGTTCAATTCACAGAGAAAGTATCCACCTATCAAAAAGGAAATAGAAACAGCCATATTTACCTCTTGGCGCGCAATGCAAACCGCTTGGGAATAGAAAAAGAAGAAGTTTTACAACATTGTTTGAGCTCCTTTGATTTAGAAACAAGAGAGGTCAAAGCAGCAGTTGAAAGTGCATTTAACAACAATCAAGTAGAATTTGCAAAGTTTGCAAACGTTGCAACTGTTGCAAAAGAAAAGGTTGAAGAATTCAAAGAGTTTGATTGGTCGAAAGATTTGTTATTCAATACACCTAAAATCCCTTTATCAGTACATGAAAGTTTACCCAAGATACTCAAAGAAGGCTCTGCAGCATTTGACATTCACCGCGAAAAGGACGTGTTTTTAACATCAGCCCTGGTGATTCTTTCAGGATGTTTACCCGGTGTGCAAGGTCTCTATGGCCAAAGAACCGTTTACCCCAATTTATTTTGTTTCATACTTGCGCCACCTGCAAGTGGAAAGGGATCGATGCAATCATCCAAAGAACTAGCAGATGTTTACCACAACAAAGTCTTGGATGAAAGCAAGGAATTGAAAGTTTTATATGAACGAGAATTACGCGATTACAAACGAAAAACATCCATACTCAATGCCAAGTCAAATTCCCAAACAGATATTGACCCACCTGTTGAACCTCCTTTTAAAGTCGTTTACATACCGGCCAATACCTCAACCGCCAAATTATACCTGCATTTACAACACAACGATGAACAAGGAATAATCTGTGAGACAGAAGCCGATACCTTGGGAGCAGTTTTTAAAAACGAATGGGGTTCTTATTCAGATTTGTTGCGCAAAGGCTTTCATCACGAAAAAGTGTCTTTAAGCCGAAAATCAAATAGTGAGTTTGTGGACATAAATCATCCGCGCATTTCAGTTGCATTGACAGGAACACCAAATCAAATTTTCAACATCATTCCCAATGCAGAAGATGGACTTTTCAGTCGCTTTATTTTTTACGCATTTCGCTCCGATGCCAATTGGGTTTCCCCAGCTCCCGATCCCTTTCGAGTAAATTTAACCGATCATTTCAAAGAGTTAGGAGAACGAGTCTATCAAATGGTTCTGTTTTTGGAAAATAATCCCACACTCGTGCATTTGACAAGTAATCAATGGTCACGCTTAAACCGAGAATTCAAAGATTATTTGAAAGACATTACCGAATTTGCAGGGGAAGAAGCAACCAGTGTAATAAAACGAATGGGCTTAATCCTGTATCGAATATGTATGATATTTACTGCTGTTCGGAAATTCGAAAATGGCGAATGCGCCCAAGAGATATATTGCTCAGACGACGACTTCGAGAACGCCATTCAATTAGTCGATATTTACATACAACACAGCATTTTGATGTTTACCAATTTACCCAATCAATCCGCACAACATTCAGTTCAAAACCCACCTAAAAAACAAAAATTCTACGATGCACTACCCTTAAATTTTCAGCGAAAGGAAGCAGTGGAAATTGGAGCAAAGTACGGAATCAAAACCCGTTCTGTAGATTATTGCCTTGAAAAATGGGAAGGAAAACTCATCCAAAAGTTAGATGTGGGTGTGTATGTGAAAGTGATGGAAGTAAGTTAATAGTACTTCTATATAACCAATTTTTAATTCCATCAGCGAGACTAAAAAGCTAGTGGTTATCTCTTTTTTCATTTTTGAGTCCTTTTTGTGTTTCTTTTTGTCTGTATTTTGTCTGTATTATGGCGTTATTGTCGTTATTATGGCGCTATTCTTAACTAAGTGAATAAAATGAACCTGCTCCTTTAACACCTGAACTTTTAATAATTCCTTTTTCCACTAAGTCTGATAAGTCTCTTGATGCTGTTCTTTCGGTAGTTTCGTTAAATTCTTGATATTCCTTATTAGTAATTTTTCCTCTTTCCTTTAATATCAATACCGCCTTTATTTGCCTGTCATTCAGACCAAGTTTAGTTAGCTTTTCAGGTGTAATGTTGTCTTTGAAAAGTGTTATACTAAAACCACCGTCTAATTCCGTCAATTCGGGTTCAGGTAAGTCAGCTTGTTTGCAAGTGTCTATGATTTTTATTGTTCCTCTGCCCCAAGCGTCAATGTATCCACCTTTGAAGCAAACGTCTGCAATAATCGGATTTCTCGGTCTTGATGAATGCGAACGCTTTAGAGCTTCCAATGTCAAGCCATCTGGCAAAGTACCTTCGTTCCAAATACTTATTTTGTCGTCATACACTCGAATTTGAATAGGTGCTCCCACATAATTTCTATGCACCAATGCGTTCAATAACATTTCTCGAATGGCTGCAACCGGATATTCTCCTTTTTCAATACGGTGCATTCCTTCAAATTCTATGGGTCTTGTCAGAAATTTACGGTTGAGTTGATTTAAAACTCCTTGAAGTAAAGCAATCAAATTCCCTTCTTCTGTTTCCTGAAATTTCAAATCGGCATCATCATTTCCAAAGCGACCAATTTTCACAAAAGTATTCGGATAAAACTTGCCAGGGTCTTTACCGAATAAAACTAAAGCAGAGCGTTTTAACTGACCATTTTCTGTTAATCGTAGTTTTTCAAAAAGTTCAGGAATAGACAAATCATTATTTTCTGGTAAACGTCCTGCATTTTCAGATGCTTTCAGAAATGTATTTACAGCTTTTTTGTCAATATCTTCAAAATTGGCTCTTGGTTCAATTACATCATCCCAAGTTTTGCCCGATTTCTTCAATAAAAACTCGTTTAATGATGCACCTGTCAATTCTTGTTTGGTGCTTCCACTTCGGTAGTAATACCTTCCTCTTAGCGAAATGGGAACAGAGTAGGGTGGTGTAATTATCTCAATAAAATGATTTCCATTTTCTTCGTGCAAATTCACTTCAACAGTAATGCCTATTGCGTTGCGGATTTTATTCGGAATATCATCCATCAACTTTTTGGATTCGGTAACTCCAACCACATTTCCATTATCGTCTTTGCCGATAAATATTACACCGCCTTGAGCATTGGCAAAGCCACAAACCCATTTCAGGTAGTCATCGTGCCAACTTTGTTTGTATTCTATGTTTTGTTGTTCGGGCATTTCTATTTCTTGTTTTTATATAACTCTATTTCCAATTGAATTAATTTATTTAGCACTTCTCAACTATCTTTGAATCAAAATCATCTCGATCGGATTTGTCGTGTGTGCCTTTATTTAGATAATTCCAAATTTGTTTGTTTGTAGTTTCAACCAGCACCTCTTCTAATGGATAACACAAAAGTTGGTGCTCCTCCAAATCAGAATAGCCAATAAAAACGTCTTTTTTTATAGGTTCAAAAACCAGTTGTTTACTTCGTGAAATATCAACCTTTACTCTTTTGTTGTTTCCTTGTCCGCCAAGTGGACCAATATAGCTGATGTAAAAGTTTATACCTCCATCTTCATGCTCATTATTGTCTATGATGTCAAGCGGAATATTGGCTTCAACTTTTATAAATTCAAAAACCTCTTTGAACCATTCGAAAATTTGCTCGTTGGATAATTCTGAAAATAGTAGAGTAAAATCCAAATCCTCTGAAAAACGGTAATCTTCAAAATAGACTTTCTTTAATACCGTTCCACCTTTGAAAACGATTGCCTTAGAAAGTTTCTCCTGTTTTGAAATACCGAAAAGAATCCATGAAAGGATATAGTCCTTTTCAATCTGCTGGTCTCGCACGCCAACTGCATTTGCTTTTTGCTGTATTTCTCCGGGTTTAATCATGTGTAAATAGCAGATTTAATGGTTTCCGTTTCCAAATTTTGCTGAATACTCCAACGGCTAATTCGTCTCCCTGTCTTAGGTAATTCGGTATCGAGTACTACATAAGAGGCTGTTTTCAACCATTGTAATTCCTGAATAATAGGGGTGTTGATGTCCAATATTTCTAAGAGAAAACCCAAACGTTTTATTACCGCTTGCGAATCAAATTTTTTAACATATTCAAGAAGGGTATCGTATTTTATTTTGTCTTTTGAAATGTATAATGCTCTTGCGACTTCAACAATCCCGCCGGCATAATCAGGTTTAAACAAACAGTCAATAAATGTTTTTTCCAAGTCGGAACACAGCACTTTATTAAAACTGTCAATCCAGATTTTCTTTGAGCCAAAAAAATGTTTCTCGTTGTGATAGATAAATTGAAAGGGAACTTCTTTGATTTTAAATTCAGATGGTCGTATTTGTTTTGATACAACGATTTGTTCCTTCAAGGATGGTTGAGTAATGAGATTGTGTATTTGCAAGGCTGAATAATAGCCAATATAATGTTTGGCATCATTTACCAAATGTTCGGCTGTCAAATGCCAATCAGGCATATAAGTCTCTGCATTTTGCTCGTATGGAATAATGTAATATACCCCTTCTTTTAACCGCATCAAAAGGCCTCTTTTAGTCATATCACTGAGTAGTTCTCTTACCGCACTTGATTTAGAGTTGGGTAATGCTTTATAAGCCAATGAATAGTCAAAACAGTTCCTATTTTGTTCGTTAAAATAAGATAGAAGTTCATTAGATTGCGTTGATATGTATTTATTTTTCATAGTAGCAATATCAGGATAAACCTGACAGCAATGATACGAAACATAATTAAATTAATTGTTTATTTTATAAAAATAATTACTATTTATAGTTTAATTGTCAGGTTAATCCTGACATGTAAGATACAAAACATAATTTTATTACAAAAGGTAAATCGGTCAGAAAAGGAATACTATACACCTCATTTAGTCTCATATATTATCGGAATCAATATCTCAATGATTACTGCCTCTACTTCATTTACAATTTCAGGCGTTTCCGCTTCCACTCTCGGTGAAAAAGCAATGCTTATGGACTTAAGTGGAAAAATCGTTATGGAGTTTCAAATAAATAATTTAAACCAACAAGTGAATGTCTCACGATTAAAGAGCGGGGTGTATTTCTTACAGATTGGGAAATCTACTGAAAAAATTAGTGTTGAATGAAATTTTAATCATTCCTT
>CANMHB010000007.1 GCA_947497485.1 Flavobacteriales bacterium | reverse complement strand
GTAAAAACTAATTTGTTTAATTTGAAGAGTATCGCTGTGCATATAATTTGTGTCATATTTTATCTTTGCAAGAATATAACCCTTAACAACAAGCTTTATTTCAATTAATCTCTTTTGAAAATCCATTACACGAATTAACCCATTATACAGGTGCTTATTAATTTCATAAATGGGTAAAGTCCAATCACGATTTTGTTCGTAATTTTTGGAATAAACGAGGCCTAAAAAGGAATTAATGCCTATAGAATCGACCAAGAGTGAATCGGTGCTTGAATATTTAATTAGACTACTTTTTTTGAGAAAATCGCTATTTATTAATGTATCGAGATTATGGTTTGAATTTTTGGCGTAAATGGAAAAACTCAAATAAAATAGGCCATATAAGAAATATTTCATTTTTTAATTCTAGTTATTCAAGAAGCAACTTTAATTGATAAATGCTTTCATTTTGTTTTATCCACAAAAAATAAATTCCCTTACTTAATTCATTTATATCTATTACACCCATTTCAAATTTAAACGGCAATACTTTTCCTCCACAATCTGTTATTTTTATAATTTCAAAGGGGCCATCACTTTTTAGAGCGTAAATCCCGTTAATAGAAGGATTGGGGGAAACTTTGATTTCATCAATAAGATTTTCTGATAAATTATCGGTTTCAAATAATAATTCGATAGAGATAATACTATCACAATCAAATATGTCTTGTAATGTCTGATAGTAAATCCCGCTCTCAGTATAGGAAACGCCATTTAAGGTATAAACACCTATTGCAGTGCTTTGAATAATCGTCGTGTCAAGTGATGGCTGTCCAATATGAAGATTTAGATTTACCAAGCTGTCACACCCATCATCTGAAGTTAACATAAATGTTGCAGTATTATTATTTTGAGTATAGGTGTTTCCATCTATCCAAGTGAATTCTTGGCAAGCAAATACATTGTCATATATTGAATATGAGGGGTTTATTGTTAGATTTAGCGTTATCAGACTATCACACCCTAGAGAATTTACCAGAGTTGCTAAATATTGACCAGTTAAATTATGAATTTGACCATCCGGGGCAAGGAAAGAATCGCAAGAAGATAAATTTTGAATTGCACTTGATGCATTTAAAACGGTAATTGGAATTTCAGCACTATTAAGACTCCAACAATTTGCATAATTTTTAGCTCTAAGGTAATACGTACCTGATGTTAAGGCAATAAAGTTTGGTCCTGAACCAAGGGATGTAGAAGTCCCACTATTATTGGTTCCCTGCCAAAACCAATTTATTCCTGTTGGAGGTGCAGAACTTCTTGAAACTGTTACAGAATCGCAATTTGGTGAGTTACTAGTTAGGAAAGTAGGTGAGGTGGGGTAACCAGTAATGTCAATTATAGTGCTACCACTTGCATTACTCCAGCAGCCATTAGAATTTAATGCGCGAATGTAATAAGTTCCACTTGAATTTACGGAATAGGAAGGTCCTGAACCAAATGAAGTTGATGTCCCATTTGAATTTGTATCCTGCCAATACCATATTTCTCCGCTAGCTGGAGAACCACTTCGATTGATTATTGCTGAACTGCATTGAGGTGAATTACTTGTAGGATTGGGCGGAGGCAATGGGGAAGAAACAATAACATTCACGCTACCACTTTGATCGCTCCAACAACCAGTATTATTATTTTTTGCTCGAATATAGTAAGTCCCACTGGAATTAGCCGTAAAGCTTAAACCTGATCCCAATGCTGTGGAAAAACCATTTGAACTCGAACCTTGCCAAAACCAAGAAACATTCGAAGGTGGCGTTCCAACGCGTGTTATAGTCACTGAAGAGCATTGCGGTGAATTACTAATAGGGTTTGCTGGAGAAAGTGGATTTCCTGTAATAAGCACATTAATACTACCACTTGAGGAACTCCAGCATCCAGAGGAATTTAATGCGCGAATGTAATACGTTCCGCTCGAACTAGCAGAGTAAGTGGTTCCTGAACCAAGGCTTGTCGAAGTACCGTTTGCATTCGTTCCTTGCCAATACCATGTCGTGCCTGTTGGGGGAGTCCCTGAACGTGTTATTGTAACAGTATAACATTGAGGAGAATTACTTGTTGGGTTTGAGGGGGCTGGAATTGAATTTACGGTAACATTAACAGCAACTCTATTACTAACACAAAGTTCATTGTAATTTATTGTAATGAATCCAAATCCGGAATTATTACCAAAACTATGTATAACATTTGTTGCGTTTGCTACCGCATATGACGAGCCACCACCACCGCCTTGGTCATAACATCCGGCACCACCACCATAGTATCCACCACCACCACCACCACCGCCATTTGTTCCTGTCCCACCTTGGCCAAGTGAACCACTGGCTCCGCTGCATCCAGCGATCCCTCCTGAGTTTTGACTACCACCACCACCACCATTACCTAAATTGTTGTTATCGACACCACTTCCGCCAACTAAACCACCTCCATCCCCACCGTCTGTGCCGTATGTACTAAAACAATAGCATCCTCCTCCTCCTCCTCCGGCCGCAACTAAAATTCGATTTGATAAGTTTGTTCCATTTGTTCTAATATCCGACGCGCCACCACCTCCTCCCGAATTGCCACTCGAACCATTACCCCCGCCATTCCAACCAGCACAATTTGGACAAGTCGGAGTATTACCAACGAAAAAATACAATGTTTCTCCTGGAGTCACGGGCAAATTAGCTTGAACCTTACCTCCTTTTCCTCCATCACCTGGATTAGAATATGTCGCGTCAGCACCTTTAGCTCCATACAATATAGCATTTATTGAAGTTACTCCATTGGGCACTGTCCAACTTTGTTGGACTCCTGTGTAACTGAAGGATTTGGTTTGCAACATTATTTTTTCTCTTTGAACATAGTAGGTAGTATTTGATGTTGGACTTACTGTTAAAGTGTTATTTGAACTTAAAGAAGAGCCGCCACTTGGTTGAGCATACCACCTGCTATCCGTTTCTGAACATGTTAATGTGGTACTGTTGCCACAGCTAATTGAGGTTGAACCAGAAATAGTTGGATTAAAAGGATTATTTTGATTATAGGTTTGACACGAATTTACTGTTCCACATGAAATTGTCGCTACAAATCCTGAAGATGTATTTGAATAATCGCTTTTGAATACAAGTGTTATACAATTCCCCATAGAAGTCACTGGAGGTGGAATTGAATTTCCGGAATAAGCTAGAACAGTAGTACCATTAAAAATTCTTAAAACATCCCAATTTGTCTCAGTACTAAATTGAGTAAATGTTAAAGTGAAAGGACCGCCAGTACTTGAGCATATTGTTGTTGAAATATTGAGGTCATCATTGTAATTATTATTACCTCCAGGATCGTAAATTGTACCTGAACAAGTAGTTATTACTCCTCCTTGATACATCAAATAGGTTTGTGCTTTACTGGATGAAAAAATAAAATGAATTAACAACCATAACAGAAAGTACTTATTTGGCAAAAACCAGAATAGATTTTCTTTTAAATCCATTTTTAACTTCATATTGATGTAATCACTATCCAAATTTATAAAAATTTTCTTAATATTTTTATAGTTGTAATCAGGTTAATCCCCCATGTTAAAACAGCAATTCAGTTACTTTAAATTTCTATCTATCCTCGGATAAGGAGCGATTGCAGTCAGTCAATACCCTAAATTTCAATCGAAATTTTTGTTTTCAATCCACCAACTTCAATTTTCAACGTGTAATTACCCTTTGGGAAAGCAGATAAATCAATTGTTTTTGTATCGGTTGGAATTCGCTTTGGCGTGCTCTTATGATCATCCAATTCAATCGTAAAATTAGTCTCAATAGCACCGTTTATTTGGACAACATAAACGAATTCACTCTGGGGAATTAATGAAATAAATCCAACAGCATCTTTTAGTTTCTTTTTTGAATAGACATGACGGACCTTACGTTTTATTTTCGCAGAGGCACTCGATGGCGAGATGGCTTTGTAATTTCTTGGGATTTCCCATTTTTCAGCTTGTTGATTTAAAGGATCATTTACTGATTTCCATACACGAATATAATCGACTTGAAATTCATTTGGGAAAACGGTTTTCTTATCCGGACCAGGACTAAAAGGACCATTATCTCTTGCAACATCTAAATTGGCAATTACATTCATAGGTGTGGCAAAATCCCCTTCAAAATGTGAAACTGGGACACCATTTACATAATAAGTCAGCGAATTAGGCACCCAAACACCTGAAAATATAACCCAATTATTTGTGAGTTTTTCCTTCATTTTAACCCAGCCACCCCAACCTTTTTTTATACCAAAAATTCCTGGAGTTTTATCACAATCATTCGGACAGTGAATATCTACATGCGATTCAAAATCCTTTTCCCCTTTCATTTCCATAATGTCTATTTCGTCCCTTTGGTTTTGTCCATAAAGCCAAAATGCAGGCCAAAGACCTTTCCCTTGAGGAGCTTTACAGCGACATTCAAAGTAGCCATATTTAAATTCTTTCTTACTCCAGATACATGAAGTCAAATAATCAAGTTGCATAGCGCCGTCCCTTAGTTCAATGCCCGATTTCTTGGCCTGTTCAGGATTTAACATCCATTCTGGAAATTTACGCCACTCATTCGTGTTTTTAGCCCCTAGATGTAATAATCCGTCCTTTTGGGTTGTCATTTCAGGCGCGGCGTAAATCCTTCGTTCCATAACAAGTCCTCCCCAAGGATAGCCGTTATACCATTTATCAGTATTTAATTTATCTCCATAAAACTCATCTCCAAAATGGTAATTCCAAGAAATGATAGTGTCTTTTTTTACTTGAAGTAATATTGGTTTCAATTGGGCATTGACAATAATAACAGAAAAAAGAAAAGGAAAAAGAAATCGCATATTAACTTAATATTTTATAAATACATTCTTGGCCTCGGTGAAAAATCGAAGTGCTTCCCAACCGCCTTCGCGACCAACCCCAGATGCTTTTACTCCACCAAATGGTGTCCTTAAGTCACGAACGAGCCAGGAATTGATCCAAACGATTCCCGATTGTAATTGATCGGCCACACGATGCGCCCTTTTAAGATCTGAAGTCCAAATTGTTCCGGCTAGCCCATATTGCGTTGAATTCGCCATCATAAGTGCTTCTTCCTCCGTTTCAAAAGGAGTAATTGTCACAACCGGACCAAAAATTTCTTCTTGATTGGTTCTGCAATCGTACGAAAGCCCCTCAATGATTGTTGGTTCAATGTAAAAACCTTTGTCGTGTGGCGCTTCTAGAAAAACACGTTTTCCTCCTGTTAAAACTGTTCCTCCTTCCTGTTTAGCTAGTTCAATATATGAAAGGATTTTCTCCATATGTGGCTCCGAAACAACAGCCCCAAGTTTTGCTTCTGGATCCTGTGGAAAAGAAACTTTTGATTTGGAAACCTTTTCAACAAAGGCATCTCTAAACTTGTTATAGATTTTCTTTTCAACGAAAATACGCGAACCACAAAGACAAATCTGTCCTTGATTGGCAAAAGAAGAACGAATTGTAGTGCTCAACATGTCATCAAAATCACAATCTGCAAAAATGATATTTGGATTCTTTCCACCGAGCTCGAGAGAGAGTTTTTTAAACATTGGCCCAGCCGTTCTGGCTATGTATTCACCTGTTTTTGTACCGCCGGTAAAAGAAATTGCTTTAATTTTTGAATGTTGCACAATTGCATCACCAACCTTTGGTCCGGTACCATGAAGAATATTTAGAACACCATCCGGAAGCCCTGCTTCTTGGGCAACTTTACCTAAAAGATAAGCAGTGTAGGGAGTAATCTCAGATGGCTTGGCAATAACACAATTTCCAGCAGCAAGTGCAGGAGCAATTTTCCACGAAAAAAGGTATAACGGTAAATTCCAAGGTGAAATGCAACCTACAATACCAATTGGTTTTCTAGTCGTATAATTAACTCCAACCCCCTCCATGTAATGTGATTCAGAAGCAAAATGTAAAATGGCAGTTGCAAAAAAATGAAAATTCGAAACAGCCCTAGGAATGTCAACATGTCTTGCAAGGGAAATTGGCTTGCCATTATCCCGACTTTCAGCCGCAACAAATTCATCCATTCGTTTTTCGATCCCTTCTGATAGCTTTACAAGAATTTTACTTCTTTCTTCAGCGGACATAACAGACCAGATTGGAAAGGCTTTTTCTGCCGCATCAACGGCTAAATTGACGTCGCCTTCATCAGAATCTGGAATCAAAGAGTAAATTTGACCCGTTGCTGGTTCATAATTATCAATGTATAACCCATTAATCGGAGCCAAGTATTTGCCATTAACGAAGTTTTGAAGCTTTTCCATTTAAAGAGATGTTAGTTTGACAAATTTCGAAAAAAGAAATGGAAAACGCGACTTATCTTATAACTTTGACACAATGGAAATTTCAGAAGCACAAAAAATTGTTGATCAGTGGATTCGAGAGGTTGGTGTTCGTTATTTTAATGAACTTACGAATACAGCCATTTTGATGGAAGAAGTTGGTGAAGTTGCACGGATTATTGCAAGGCGATACGGCGAACAAAGTGAAAAAGAAAGCGATAAAAATAAAGATCTTGGTGATGAAATGGCAGATGTAATGTTCGTTCTTATTTGTTTGGCCAATCAAACAGGAATCGATTTGCAGGATGCACTGCTAAAAAATTTGGAGAAAAAGACAAAACGCGATAAAGAACGACACGCAAACAACCCTAAATTGAAATAACTGAAATGGAAAATCATTATGAAAATGCAGCCATAGAGGAAATTACTAAACTTCTTAAATCGGGTAAGTCTGTCTTGGGAATTGCTCAACCAACGAGTTATGAGAATGACATCCCAAAGATTTTACTCGAAATGATTCCAAAACCTGAAGAGGGGTCTCCTCGTGCAATTGTTTTTTGTAAGGATGTTTCTACGGCTATTAAAGTCCATGAGATTACCTCAATTGCTGCCAAAAAACAAGATATAACGGTTGACCTTATTCATGAAAAAGGAAATAAACTAAAACAACGCAATGACCTCTTTGATGGAACTGAAATTATTATTGGTACCCCAAAAAGAATTTGTGAGTTGTATTTTCAAAATGGATTTAATATCGGAAAATTAAAACTACTGGTTGTATTACAAATCGATGAAATGATGCGCGCTGGAAATAAAGGCTATATTCTAAGAATTGCAGAAAGCCTTCCAAAATGTCGCCATCTAATTTTTACTTGCAATTCGGATGAAGAACGAACAATCGACTATATTGATCAATTCGTTGCACCTATTACCAAATTTGAATTTGAAAATTAAATTCCAATTTCTTCTGAACAGCTTCTGATTTCGATTGTTCTGACTATTTGTGAGAGAAGACAAAGAACTTAAATCTATTAGGCCAATTATTCCGATAGAGAAAAATAATGATTCAAATGAATTAGAGCTTTTTCAAAATGAGGTATTAAGGCCAATTTTAAAGTATCAACATGACATAATCATTCAACAAACCAGTAAAGAATTAATTATTCAAAAAAAATCTTTTCGGGAAAGTACTATCGCAGAAAAACGGATTCAAATTAAAAGATATTTTATTTCTCAACCTCACCTCAAATATTTCTTTATCGGGCAAATTTGCGGGCTTATGACAGACGATGAGTTTGATTTTTATCTGCAAAACAAAAAGGAACTAGACAAACGAATCGCAAGCATGTTAACCGATCGAATTTTAAGCTATTATGCTTGAAAATAAAAAAAATTCTTCTCAATCTGTTATATTTCTTTGAAACTCGAGTTAATGTAACAAACTCTTGTTAAACTAAATCAAACTAAAATGAAGAAATTAATTGTCGCCGCTTTTTGTCTTTTTTCAATCGGAATTAATGCACAAATGCAAGAAGAAAAAATTTTGGAGGATGGAACGCATGTCATAACTTATGTTCCTAGAAATTTCACAAAAGAAGAACTAGATTTTATGAGGCCTCGACGTATTCCAACCACGGAGCAATTAATGGCCAATCCCACGATTCCTTTTTCGAATTCATGCATGAATAAACTAGAAGGAAACTTTAATAAAAGGGTCGATGAAGACACTTCTTTGGCTAAGGTTTGTGAAAATTATTTTTTGGAACATGTCAATGCTAATTTTCATGTGAAAGAAAATGAGCACGTTCGATTTCGCCAGATTTGGACTTTACAAGAATCTATTTTGAATTACAATCATTTAGATTTGTCAGAGAGCTTTATTGAGGGAATTAGAAGTCAGCACCTTCAGGATGCATTCGGTAAAAATTGTAAATTTTATTGCCACGAATTTCAGCATAACGGGAAATATTATGTTGTTGCAGTGCTCAATGATTGAGAAATACAATTTTCTAAATTTTAAAAAACCAAATATTTCCTCATATTTGTCTTAAAATAGCAAGGCAAGTATGAGGTTTTTAATTGCTTTATTCATATTGTTTTCATTGCCTAATTTGAACGCTCAAATTAATGGTAGCATCAATCACGAAGGTCAGAATCGCACGTTTGTGTATTACAAACCTAGTTCTTGGACTTCGCAAAATCAAATGCCCTTGCTAATCGTTTTACATGGTCTAACTCAGACGGGACCTGGCGTTATGGATATTACAAATTTCAACCAGATCGCAGAACAGAATGATTTTATTGTTTGCTATCCGAATGGGATTAGTAATGCTTGGAATGCGAACATGAATATAACCGTTTCAACTGCTGATGATTTAGGATTTATAGAATCATTAGCCACCTATTTTCAAACCAATTTCAATACAAATCCGCTAAAACAGTATCTGTGTGGATTCTCTAATGGAGGATTTATGAGTCATAAAATTGCATGTGAATCATCCATGTGTTTTGCGGCTATTGCTACCGTTGCCGGAAATATGAGTGATACAACCTATGCAAATTGTAGTCCTCAGTTTTCTCCGGCGGTATTGCATATACATGGTACTGCAGATGCCGTTGTTCCATACAATGGCGGTTCAGGAACAGGCGTTTCCGTTGATCAGACCATTCAAAAATGGGCTTCCTTTTTAACTTGTGATGCTTCTCCTACGATAGTAAACATGACCAATCCTAATTTAACCGATCTTTCTTCACCTGAACGAATTACATATGCTAATTGTAAAAGTTCACTCGAGTTGATTAAAATCACTGGAGGAGGACATCAATGGCCAGGGATTGCAACCTTGGTTGGAGGAGCTGGGGTTATAAATATGGATTTTTATTCTCCTGAAATAATTTGGAATTTTCTTTCAGACAAAAGTTGCCCCGTTTCTTCGCTAGAAAATATTATGGCTTCTGAAAGGCCAATTTTTCCAAATCCAGTTCTGAACAATCTTCAAATTGATAGTGACCAGACACATGAATATATTATTTATGACTCATTTGGTTTTAGAGTCGAAAACGGGTTAGTATATAAAACAATAGACGTCTCAAAACTTGCAGCCGGAATTTATATTCTTAATATAAAAAATGATTCGGAATCAAAGTCTTTTAGATTCATAAAAGATTAGTCACTCTTTTTACATCGTATTTTAAAAAGATTTTAATTTTATATGAGTTTGTATACTTCGTAAGAACGAATGCATAAAAATCAGTTGAAAGAATTAATTTTGCAGCCACATTTCAATAAATCGAATATCAATGAAACGCTGGAGAATTAGTCAAATTTTAGGACAAGAAGGACAAACCTTAATCAATCAAGAAATCACCGTAAAAGGTTGGGTTCGTGCCTTTAGAAGTAATCGATTCATTCAATTGAATGATGGATCTTGCATGGCTTCTATACAAGCTGTAGTTGATTTTGAGAAATTCGAAGAGGCTCTATTAAAACGAATAACAACCGCGGCAGCATTGGCTGTAAGAGGAACCTTGGTTGAATCACAAGGTTCGGGTCAATCCGTTGAATTACAGGTTTCGGAAATTGAAATCCTTGGAGATGCAAACCCAGATGATGTTCAGAAAACGGTGATGCAGCCGAAGCGACATAGTTTGGACTTCCTTCGCGAACAAGCGCATTTGCGTTTCAGAACAAATACCTTTGGAGCTGTTTTTAGAATTCGTCACGCAGTTGCTTATGCGATTCATAAGTTTTTTAACGACAAAGGATTTTATTACTTACATACACCTATCATTACAGGTTCAGATGCTGAAGGTGCCGGAGAAATGTTTCGAGTAACAACCTTGGATCCCAAAAACCCACCTTTAAATGAAGATGGCTCGGTGAATTTCAAAGAGGATTTCTTTGGGAAGTCGGTTAATTTAACTGTATCCGGACAATTAGAAGGGGAATTGGCAGCATTGGCCCTAGGTCAGATCTATACATTTGGTCCAACTTTTCGTGCTGAAAATTCAAATACTTCAAGACACCTCGCTGAGTTTTGGATGATCGAACCGGAAGTGGCTTTCAATGATTTGAAAGACAACATGGATTTGACAGAGGACTTTTTGAAATATATCTGCAATTACATCTTGACGAACTGTAAGGAAGATGTTCAATTTTTAAGTGAGCGCGATGCACAAGAGCAGTCTCAAAAACCGCAAAATGAACGCAATGAAATGTCACTATTGGAAAGACTTGAGTTTGTTGTAAATAACCCATTCAAGCGATTGACATATACCGAGGCTATTGATGTTTTAATCAATTCCAATCATTACAAAAAGAAAAAATTCAAGTATCCAGTTGAATGGGGTATCGATTTGCAAAGTGAACACGAGCGATATTTGGTTGAAAAAGAATTTAATTGTCCTGTAATATTAACCGATTATCCAGCAAAAATCAAAGCATTCTACATGCGTTTGAACGAAGACGGAAAAACGGTTGCCGCAATGGATGTCTTGTTTCCAGGTATTGGCGAAATTGTTGGTGGTTCACAACGGGAAGAGCGTTACGACATCCTGCACAAAAAATGTGAGGAGTTTGGAATTCACCCGGAAGAACTTTGGTGGTATATGGACACCCGTAAATTCGGTACAGTTCCTCACGCGGGCTTTGGACTAGGCTTCGAACGCATGGTTATGTTCGTCACAGGAATGTCAAACATCAGAGACGTAATTCCATTCCCGAGAACACCTCAGAATGCTGAGTTTTAATAAAATTTATTTCTTCTTTACCTTGAAATCAATTTTATAGTAAAAAATTGGTAAGCGTCCTAATTGAGCTTTTTCAGCAATTGGTGCAGACGTATCATTTGGGTCTAGTCGAGGAGCATAAGCTAAACTCAACAAGTTTCTTGTATTAAGCACATTAACTAGATCCAATCCAAATTCATGTGTTAATTTGGTAGTATTTAATCTCCAATTGATTTTTATGTCTATTCTAAAATAATCGGCAAATGTTAGTTCATTAAATAAACTATCCTTGAAAATTAATTCTTTTGAATCGTTGGTAAGGGGAACGTCAACTACACCATATCGTCTTCCTCCGGCACGTGTAATTTTGGTTCCAACTCCAATAATTTGTTTCTCACTGATTTTAAACTCTTTTCCTGCTAAAACATTCCAAACATAGGACAGGTCTATATTATCTGAAATATTAGCTCCTTTATATGCTGTGTTTCTCCATATTCCATCGCTTGCGAGGTACTTTGAGTCATAAATACTTCCTGAAATCATAAAAAAGAATGTTTTGCTAAAATACTTCTGGAGTGTAAATTCCATACCGTAATTATATCCCTTTCCATTGTTTACAAGGGTGTCATTTGGAAAAACACGGGCAAAACCACCTCCTGCATTAACTAATGAAAATGAGTTAGGGTCAGCACTAATTGGTAAATTATATAAGTATTGATAATAAACTTCCGTCTTGAAATTTAACCCTGGACCAAATGATTTTTCATATCCCAATCCACTGTGAAAACTTCTTGAAAAATCCATTTTTAAGTTGTGTGGATCACCATTGTTGTCTGGATCATATGTATAAGTATAAAAGGGTTGTGTTTGACTATGAATACCAGCGCCTGCAAATATTGCTTGGCTTCCTTTCATACGATATTTCCATCCTAACCTAGGTTCTACAGGGCTCAAACTTTTGCTCATTGAAAAATATTGAGCGTGAAGCCCAGCCGTTAAGTCCATGTTATCACTCATTTTCCATTTCCACTGGATAAAAGGTTGAATCAATACAGCGTTACTGCGATTGTTCCAACGTGTATTCCACTGATCGGGAACATCTAAATCGTTCAATACTGAATCTTGTTGATCAAATGAGATAAAATCCAAGTTCATACCGACTTTAATTAAGTGTTGTTTCGTGATTTTGTGATTAATCGCTGTGTAATTTGAAAATTTCATTGTTTTAAAATCATAGCCCATCATATTGTATGAGGTATCAATTTGAATTGAATCAGTGTTGGCAATCAAACTTCTTTGAAGGTAAACATGTCGTGTTTTTTGACGCTCGAAAGAACCAGATAAGGTTGAAGTGATATAAGTTTTTTCATTCAATGTCTTTTTATAGGTAAGTCCAGAAACGTACATGCTCGTTCCAAAAAATTGATCTCTATCTCCCTCTCCATAAAATTCAGTTGAATTTACTTTTTGTTCAGAAATAAGGATGTCAATATCACTTTTTCCACCCATGGCCCACCAAGACAAATTTCCACCATTTTTCAAGGTCCAATTAAATTTAAAAGCGGCATCTCCATAAACAGGGACTGCATCCGTTCCAATTTTAATCCCAAATGCTTGAAACAAGGAAAGTGTTGAATAACGACCCATCGCTAAATAACTGGATTTACCCTGTTTATCCATTGGTCCTTCTGCAAGTAATTCTGTTCCGAATAACCCAAATTGACCAGTAAATTCATGTTGGTTATTATTTCCACTTCTCAATTTCAAATCAAAAACACCTGAGGTGCTGTTGCCATATTCTGCTGGGAATGCACTCATAAAAAAATCTGAATTTCCTAAAATCTTATTATTAAGAATAGAAACAGGACCTCCAGTGCTCCCCGCAATTGCAAAATGAGACGGATTCGGAATATCAATTCCTTCAACGCGATAAATTACACCAAGCGGCGAGTTACCCCTTACCACGATGTCATTTCTGGAATCATCCGATCCTTGAACTCCAGCAAAATTCGAAGCCATGCGCGCAGGGTCCATTCTAGAACCAGGATATCGATTTGTTTCTTCCACACTAAATTGTTGAGCTGAAATCAAAGCCATTTCGTTGATTACTTCACCTTTTTTTCTCCCAACAACCTTAACTTCTTGTTTTTCAGAAACTCTTTCAGTTAATGGGATATTAACAATCATTTCCTTTCCTGAATTTACCTCTATGGTTAAGGTTTTTGTTTCATAAAGCGCTAAAGTCGCTGTTAAATCGTATTTTCCGACGGGAACATTTTTTATTTCAAACGAACCATCTTCAATTGTTGCAGCCTGAAAAGGGTTTTTTTCAGATACGTCGATAACAATTTTTGCTCCATATAATGGATAATTAGTTTCACTATCAAATACCTTCCCTCTAACGGTTTGAGTAGGTATTTGACTAAAAGCTGTTGAAATAAAACTTAAAAAAACAATTAAAATAACTTTTTTCATTTTACGAATAATTTAAACAATATGCTCAGAAATTATTGACTTCCAAATATTCTCAACGAATCTAAAAATTTTTACGATTTTTAATTTAAAAGGTTTAACCTTTTTGAGTTTTTCAGTTAAATAAAAATAAATTTACATAAAATAAAAATTTTAGCACGGTTTTTGAAAAGCAGGAATTATTATTAATTTTAGACTATGAAAAAAATATTTTTATTCGCATTTAGTTTCGTTCTGTTCGTTGCAAATTCTCAAAAAGATGAGTTAACTTGGCATACAGATTTAAATAAAGCTACTTCTATTGCTCAAAAAGAGAAGAAGCCTTTGATGTTATTTTTCACGGGAAGTGATTGGTGTGGATGGTGCCATAAGTTACAGAAAGAAGTTTTCTTTCAAGATGAATTCAAAAAGTGGGCAAAGGATAATGTCGTATTACTTGAAGTAGATTTTCCAAGTAGAAATGGCGAGGCGGCCCAAAAACAAAGTGCTGAAGTCAAGCAGCAAAATAATTTGTTGCAACAACAATTTTCAGTTCGCGGTTATCCTACTGTATGGTTTGTAAAACCCGAAAAAACGAAAGAAGGAAAGGTTAATTTGACACAGTTAGGTCAAACGGGTTATGTTGCCGGTGGAGCGCAAAATTGGGTTGATGGAGCAACTTCAATTATCAATTCAAAGTAATTCTTGAGCCAATTCCTTGGATCTCTGGGTGGCTTTTTGAAGTCCCTCAAATATAATTTTTTCGAATCCAGATGAATTGAAATGATTTATTGCGGCCTCGGTTGTACCTCCTTTTGATGCAACGGTATTCACCAACTGGTCTAATGATAAATTCGTGTTCGCTACAAGTTCTGCGCTGCCAATTAGCGTTTGTTTCACAAGAATTTCGGCCATCTCAAGATCCATTCCTATATTTTCTGCAGCCGCCATTAAAAGCTTTGCTTGATAAAAAAAGTAAGCTGGACCACTTCCACTAAGTGCTGTTACCAAATCGAGTATATTTTCGTCATTGGTTTTTATACTTTTTCCAGTTAAAGACAAAATTTGTTCACCAAAATTTATCAATTCTTCTGAAAGCGCAGAACTATAACAAAAAACTGTCATCCCTTTTCCAAATAAAGCAGGGGCATTGGGCATTGCTCTAATGCATGAATTGTGTAACAAATTATTCTGAAGGGAAGAAATCGATATACCAGCCATGATACTTATGACAAGTGCTTTAGGATTAATTTTACCGCTTATTTTATCCTTTATAGAAAGGAAATCTTGTGGTTTAACCGCTAGAATTATTAAATCCGCTGCATGAATATTACTTTCGTCTAAAAATTTGATATTGGAATATTTCTGTAATTGCAATTTGTCGCGATGAATTTCATTCTTTGCAATTAAACAAAGGTTACTATTTTCAACCGTATTTGTTTTTAGAAGCAGGTCTGCATATATCAACCCCATACTTCCACATCCAATAATACAGACTTTCATAATATTAGTTGTTTAATATTCAAACAAATCCATTATTAAATCATACTCAAATCCTTTTGAGCTTAAAAAGCGAACGATTTTTTCTTTTTTCTTCCATTTATCGCTTTCATTTGCCAATTCATTCGACTTGCGTTCAAAAAGATATTTGAGTGTTTCATTATATTCATCCGAATCAATGAATGAATATAAAGATTGATTAATCAACTCTTTTTCTATTTGTTTTTGAATCAAAGCTGATTTGATTTTGATTCGACCCCATTTATTAGATCTTAATTTACCAATAACAAATGCTTCTACAAATCGCTTTTGATTAAAGAAATTGGTCTTTGATAAATGATCAATAATTAATTTACATTGGTTTTCTTCAGCTCCGATCGAAACAAGCTTGGATTTTATCTCTGAAAAACAACGCTCTTGATATGCACAATAAGCTTCAAGCTTTACAATTAATTCCTGCGTGCTTAGTTTCGCATTAGAGTGCGATCTCTTCATTTTCTTTGTTTACAAAAGAATATTGTAAAAGATGATGTGCAGTAATTCCACGAACTGGAATCCATTTTTTATATTTTAAAAACCATTTTAACTGCTTACTAATCAGTCCGTTTTTGAAATATGCCTCAAGATAAGGATGAACGAGCAAGGTTACGTTCTTCTCATTACGATCGGTTAAGAGATAACTCAAATTATTTTCAATTTCTTCAGCAAATAAAATACTCGCCTGAACTTCTCCTGTTCCGTTGCAAGTAGGACAACTTTCTGCCGTTTTGATATCTGTTTCAGGTCGAACACGTTGTCTTGTAATTTCAATTACCCCAAATTTCGAAGGGGGAATTAAATTATGCTTAGCACGATCAGATTTCATGAATTCTTTCATTTTTTCAAAAAGAATTCGATTATTCTCCTTATCGTGCATATCAATAAAATCAATGCAAACAATTCCACCCATGTCACGTAATTGAAGAACTCGAGCAATCTCTTCTGCAGCCTCAATGTTTGTAGCCAAAGCATTTGATTCCTGTCCGTCTGAACCTTTCCTATTTCCACTGTTGACATCAATAACATGCATTGCTTCAGTATGCTCGATAATCAAATACCCGCCACTTTGTAAAGGAACCTTTTTACCAAAAAGCGTTTTTATCTGTTTGTTAATTCCAAACTTCTCGAAAATGTCTAGTTTCCCATCATAAAGTCGAACAATCTTTTCTTTTCCTGGTGCTATGCCTTGTATATACTCCTTCATTTCAGTTAACAAAGCAGCATCGTTAACATGGATATTGGTAAAATCAGCATTTAATAAATCTCTCAGAATGGAGGTTGTGGTATTCAATTCTCCCAAAACACGCATAGGTGGTTGACCTCCTTTAATGTTGGCATGCATCGTCTTCCACTTTTCCATAAGATTTTTTAAATCTTGCTCCAAATCCAAAGTGGACTTATGCTCAGCTACTGTTCGAATGATAACACCAAAATTCTTTGGTTTAATTCGCTCCATTAGATCTTTAAGACGATCTTTTTCTTCTTGGTCTTTAATCTTTTGACTAACAGAAATTTTATCTGAAAATGGGACCAACACCAAGTATCTTCCGGCTAGGGTTACTTCCGAACAAAGCCTCGGTCCTTTTGAAGAAATCGGTTCTTTAGCGACTTGAACAAGTATAGGCTGGGAAGATGAAATAACATCATTGATTTTACCCTCTTTCGGAATTTCTTTCTCAAGTTTGAAATACATTAAATCAGCTACACTTTGCTTTCCGCTAATGCTATCTTTTACAAAACGACTTAACGAATTATATTGAGGTCCTAAATCTAGGTAATGTAAAAAAGCGTCTTTTTCGTAGCCAACATCTACGAAAGCAGCATTCAAACTCGGGGCGATTCTTCTTACTCTTCCTAGGTAAATATCCCCTACTGCAAAATCTGAATTACCGCGCTCTTCGTGTAATTCAATTAATTTTCCATCACGCAACAATCCGAGCCAGATACCGCTGGATCTTGCGTCTACAACTAATTCCAGGCTCACAAGTTAAATTTAAAGATATTAAAACAATGAAAGCTCAATGAAAAATCACTGAGCTCCCTATTTCTAAAAATAGAAGATTATTTCTTCTTCTTGTGACGATTTTTTCTTAGGCGTTTCTTACGCTTGTGCGTAGCCATCTTATGTCTTTTTCTTTTTTTACCGCTTGGCATAATCGTTATATTTTTATGTTAATTTCTATTTTTTCAAAAAAAAGCACCCCCAAAAATTGGGAGTGCGAAGGTAATTATTTTTTTGAAAATAAAAAAACTTTATTTTACAGTCACTTTATTTTTAACCTCTTCCACAAACGTTTTGGCAGGTTTAAAAGATGGGATATTGTGAGCAGGAATTATGATAGTTGTTTTCTTGGAAATATTTCTTCCTGTTTTTTCCGCTCGTTCCTTTACAATGAAGCTCCCAAAGCCTCTTAAATAAACATTTTGTCCTTTTGTTAATGAAGTTTTTATTGAATTCATAAATGCTTCAACAGCTCTTAGAGCCTCTGCTCTTTCTAATCCAGTCTCTTCAGCAATGTTTGCTACAATGTCAGCTTTAGTCATATTAGTTTATTTTAAAATTATACTTTGTTTATTTCGATACAAAAATATATCTCAATCGTTAACCTTTTACACTTTACTCTAATTTTTTAGAGAAATTTGTAATATGGAACAATTTCATTTCAATTTAGTTCGCTGGTACGAAGAAAAAAAACGCAACCTACCTTGGAGGGAAACAAAAAATCCCTATTTGATTTGGTTGAGTGAAATCATTTTACAGCAAACAAGAGTTGATCAAGGATTAAAATATTTCATATCCTTTAAAACAAATTTTCCAACGATACAAGATTTAGCAAAGGCATCCGAAATGGAGGTTTTAAACCTTTGGAAAGGATTAGGCTATTACAGCAGAGCT
Source organism: Flavobacteriales bacterium (assembly GCA_947497485.1). Lineage (GTDB taxonomy): Bacteria > Bacteroidota > Bacteroidia > Flavobacteriales_D > Crocinitomicaceae > UBA952. The sequence continues at coordinate 148,408 of CANMHB010000007.1, read as the reverse complement.
CGAAATCTTCATGGAACTGCTATATACATTGCAGAAAATTTAAATGGGAAATTTCCAGATAATTATGATGACATTATAAAACTAAAAGGAATTGGTTCATACACAGCTGCTGCAATATCCTCCTTTGCTTTCAATGAAGCAAAAGCGGTATTAGATGGAAATGTTTACCGAGTTTTGAGCCGTGTTTTCGGGATTTCAACACCAATTAACTCAACTCAAGGTAAAAAAGAGTTTCAGGCTCTTGCGGACGAGATACTCGACAAAGCCAATCCAGGAACACACAACCAAGCGATAATGGAATTTGGAGCGATGCAATGTGTTCCGATTAATCCAAATTGCGAAAACTGCCCACTAAATTTTATGTGTGTTGCTTTCTCCGAAAAAAAAGTGAAGCAGTTCCCAATTAAAATTGGTGAAACCAAAATTTCAAACAAATATTTTGTATTTACAATTATCAAGGAGAATGGGAAAATTCTTCTTGAAAAAAGAACTGATTCAGGGATTTGGAAAAATTTGTATCAATTTCCGTTGACCGAATTTGAATCGCTTGACGAAAAGTCAGCTTTCTTGAATAATAGAGCCTATGATTTTATATCTAATGAAATTAAACACATCCTATCGCATCAACATTTGCATTGTACGTTTGTGATTTCGAGAGAAAAAGCACAAATTCATCATCCAAATTATTCATGGGTTTCTGTAAAAGAAATCGATGAATTCCCTATTCCTCGTGTGATTGAACGTTTTATTGAGGAAAATCATTTGCTAATTTTTAACACTTGATAATTTAGCGGTATTTTAATTTTATTTATTTTGGCTCGAAAAACATTTTTATGGCTTTAATAATTGAATGCAAAGGAATAACACCGAAAATTGGAGAAGATTGTTGGCTTGCTGAAAACTCCACGGTTGTTGGTGATGTTGAAATGGGAAATCAATGCTCTATTTGGTTCAATGCGGTCGTTAGAGGGGATGTCAATTCCATTAAGATGGGGAATAAAGTGAATATTCAAGATGGCGCGGTAATTCATTGCACCTATGAAAAGACAAAAGTCAACATAGGAAATAACGTATCGGTTGGACATAACGCCTTGGTTCATGGCTGTACAATTGAAGACAACGTGCTTGTAGGAATGGGGGCCATAGTTATGGATAATTGTTACATTGAGGAAAATTGCATAATTGCTGCTGGTGCCGTTTTATTGGAAGGAACAAGAGTTGAATCCTGGAGCATTTACGCAGGAGTGCCAGCAAAAAAAGTCAAAACACTTTCGCCTGAACTTTTTGAAGGAGAAGTGCAACGAATTGCCAATAATTACGTAATGTATTCAGGTTGGTTTAAGAAATAACCTAATTGTTTATGGAGACGAACACATTTTAGAAACTTTTGTTTATATTTGTTGTTCGCTCATACTTAAAAATTTTAACCTTAGTCAAATGAAAAATATTATCACAGGTTTAATACTTACAATTCTAACTTCTATGATGTTTGCTTGTAAGTCAGGAAAGGCTAGTTGTGATGCATACAGCGCTCAGAACAATGCTAATTCCGAAATAACTTCTAATCAAGCTTCGAAATAAATTAAGCAGTAATATAATTTATTCAATAAAGACTCACGCTTATCATTTTAGAGTTATACTGAAACTAAAATATATTTAAAGTAATCTTAGTTTTTGTTTTAGGTTTTATCCTTTATAAGAATGTTACCTTGTCTCAAATGAAGAATGATATCAAAGTTTGACTATTAATCAATTCAACTATCCTTTTCGATATTACCATCTTGAAACTTACCTCAAAGGAAAGTTTTAAATTAGCGTAAAATATATTTTATGAAATACGATCGCATTGATTCTCAGCTATACATAAAAAACAGAAAGAAATTTATTGAAAGAATGGAGCCAAATACCTTGGCTATTTTCAATTCAAATGATATTTATCCAGTAAGTGCCGACAGCACAATGCCTTTTCAGCAACATCGTGACATCCTTTACCTTTCTGGTGTAGATCAGGAAGAATCGATTTTAGTTTTGTTTCCGAGCGCATCCAATCAAGCTCATAGGGAAGTTCTTTTCCTGAAAGAAACGAGTGAATTAATTGCCATCTGGGAAGGCGAAAAGTTAACCAAACAGGCTGCATTTGAAACTTCAGGAATTAAAACGGTTTACTGGTTGCAACAATTTCCGACCATCTTTAAACAAATGATGGCTGAAGCAAAAGGTATATATTTAAACACAAACGAACACTTACGAGCTTCAACCGAGGTTGAGACAAGAGAAGATCGATTCATTAAAAAAGTAAAGTCAGATTATCCCGCGCATCAGGTTTATAAGTCGGCGCCAATAATGCATAAAATTCGTTCAGTAAAAGAAACCATTGAATTGGAATTAATGCAAAAAGCATGTAAGATCACTGAGTCTGGTTTCAGAAGATTACTACAATTTATCAAGCCAGGTGTTTGGGAATATGAAATTGAAGCAGAATTGGCACATGAGTTTCTTCGGAATCGATCCAAAGGTTTTGCTTATACACCAATTGTTGCTTCCGGAAAAAATGCATGCGTTTTACATTATATCGAAAACAATCAGCAATGTAAGGATGGAGATGTTATTCTGCTTGATGTAGGCGCTGAATATGCCAATTATTCATCTGATTTGACTCGTTGTGTTCCTGTAAATGGCCGTTTTACTGCTCGACAGAAAGCAGTTTATAATGCTGTACTTCACGTTAAAAAAGAGGCGGAAAAATTATTAATTCCAGGAACCATTATGGCAGAATATCACAAGCAGGTAGGACATTTAATGGAAGAGCAATTGGTCAATCTTAATCTCATTTCTACCCAAGATATTGCGAATCAAAAACCAGAGTGGCCAGCTTACAAAAAGTATTTTATGCACGGCACTTCGCACTTTTTAGGGTTGGACACACATGATGTAGGGCTCTGGCATGAGCCAATCCAAGCAGGAATGGTGTTTACCTGCGAACCTGGTATTTACATCCCTGAGGAAGGGTTAGGAATTCGTCTTGAAGATGACTTAGTTGTTCAGGAAAACGGAGCTCCTTTCAATTTGATGAAGGATATTCCGCTTGAAGCTGAAGAAATTGAAGAAATTATGAATGCTTAATTGTGTTGCATTTTCGAATTGAAGGAGATGGACCTGTAATCGTTTTTTTACATGGTTTTATGGAGTCGAGTTCCATGTGGAACTATTTACCATTGGAAAATCTGCCTTTTCGAAAAATTTTCATCGATTTACCCGGCCATGGTAAATCTATTCTAAATCCAGTTAATGACAAACCTTCTCTAGATTATTTTTTAACCGAGGTTATCGCTGTCCTGACTGCATTGGACATAAAACAATTTCATACTATTGGCCATTCAATGGGAGGATATGTCGCTTTATTGCTTAAAGAAGAACTCAATGCTTGTGAAAAAGTCGTTTTGTTGAATTCAAATTTTTGGGCTGACAATGAGCAAAAGAAAAAAGACCGAATCAGAATGGCAGATATTGCCTTCAAGTCAAAAAGAGTTTTAATAAATGAAGCCATTCCGAATTTGTTTGGAGAACCGAATAAATTCCCACTGGAAATCGAACAACTCAAATCTGAAGCCCTTCATATGAGTTCCGAGTCAATCGCCTATGCATCTTTGGCAATGCGCGAACGGAAAGATTTTTCAGAGAAGATTCGATTAAATCCAACGGATTATTTCATTATTCATGGTGTTCAGGATCGATTGGTTCAAAAAGAAGAAATCAAGAACAAAACTCCAAATTCGAAGAATCTAATGATCATTGAAAATGCGGGACATATGGCCCACATCGAATCACCTGAAATGGTAATGAGTCATTTGAGAAAAATTTTCTGCTAGAATTTTCTAGAGAAATACGCGCTGAACATTGTCCTCACCAAAAGAATAGGGTAAATAAGCCAAAGAAGGAATTTCTTTTGTTAGAATTATCGGGCTTTTACTTCCCAAGCAAATTGTTCCGTGAGTTTCACTCAACCCAATTGCATAAGCAGCGTTGATAGTCAAAGCGTTAAGTGCCTCTTCAGGAGTCATTTTCATTTTAATACAGGCAAGCGACCAAACTGCAAATAAGTTATAATTTGGTGTGGATCCCGGATTGTAATCACTGGCAAGTGCAACTGGTAATCCTGAATCGATCAATCGTCGCGCGTCTCCAAACGGAATTCCAATAAAATGCGAGCAGCCCGGCAAGAACACTGGCATACAGGAGGAATTTTGCAATGCTTCAATATCTTCATCTGCTAATTCTTCCAAATGATCAACGGAAAGAGCTCCTAATTCAATGGCCTTAGAAACACCTCCCATAGTGGAAAACTGGTTTACATGAACTTTTGGAATTAGTCCATGATTTTTCCCTGCTATTAGGATTTGTTCCATTTCTTGAACAGAAAAATAATTCCGTTCACAAAAAACATCAATATAATCTGCCAGACCTTCATTTTTAATTTGAGGAAGCATTTCGTTAATGATCAAATCAATATATCCCTTGTGATTTTGCTTGTATTCAACTGGAAATGCATGGGCCCCCAAAAACGTGGCTTTGATGACAATTTTATTTTTCTCCTTTAATCTTTTTATGACTCTCAGCATTTTCAATTCGGCATCGACGCTCAATCCATATCCCGATTTTATTTCAATGGCACCTGTTCCACAAGCAATCATTTTTTCGATTCTCTTTTGCGCCTGTTCGAATAGATCATCCTCCGACATTTCGGTTAATTTTCTTGCCGAATTTAAGATTCCTCCTCCTTTCAAGGCAATTTCCTCATATGTTAAACCATGAATACGATCGACAAATTCCTCCTCCCTAGTCTTTGCAAAAACCGCATGCGTGTGCGAATCACAAAAGGCTGGCAGCACAAAACATCCGTCAGCATCCACAATTTCCAAATCCCTCCAATCCGAAATTCCTTCCCATTCATTCATTGGTCCATATCCTACAACTTCTCCGTCCTCAAGCGCTAAAAACGCATTTTCCAAAATCGGAAGTTCCCGCATTTCCTTACCCTTTCGAACCATCGGCAATTCCTCTCCTACCTGAACTAACCCTTTGATATTTTTAATGAGAATTTTGGACATTTTTCTTTCAAAGATACAATTCCTTTGAAAGCGTTTATTGACTTTATTGATGATTCTTCTTAACTTAAAGTAAAATTAAAAGTATGACAAAGGACGAATTAGGAAAGTGGGGGGAAGAATATGCGGCAACACATTTGCAAAAAAATGGCTTTAAATTAATCGAGCGTAATTACAAATTCCAAAAAGGAGAACTTGATATTATAGCTGAAAATAAAGGAGAATTAGTAGTAATTGAAGTTAAGACCCGAGAAACTGCGGAAATTGGCGAGCCTTGGAGAGCAGTAACAAAATCAAAGCAAAAGCAAATTATAAAAGTTGCGGATAACTATGTCCAAAGCAAACAAATTGATTTGGATGTCCGATTTGATATCGTTTCGATTGTTCACAATTCATTTCGGACAGAGCTAGAACACATTGAAGGGGCATTCGACTCGCTTAGATAAACTATGATTTATTTATATTCTTCAAAAATACGATTGAGCCAACGTAAGATGACGAACATCAGCAATGCTGCACAGCCAAGCAATATTGCATTAACGTAAAAGAAATTAGCTTTTGCTTCGTAACTATCCCATAGCGAACTTAACACTCCCGAAAGTTTATTACCGATTGAAGTAGCTAAAAACCAACCTCCCATCATAAGTGATGTTAATCTTGGGGGACTCAGTTTCGAAACTAGAGAAAGCCCCATTGGACTTAGAAATAATTCACCTATTGTAATTACTGCATAGGATGAGATAAACCACCATGCCGAAGATTTTTCCATTCCGTTGTTACTTGCGTATACAGCACCAACCATTACGAAACAAGAAAGAGCAGAAATCAACAAGCCAAAAGCAATTTTTGTAGGGGTTGATGGTTCTTTTTTTCTGCGATTAAGAAAACTAAAAAATGCTATTACCAATGGTGTTAGAATGATCACCCAAAACGGATTTACGGATTGAAACAAATTCGTGTTGAAAGCAGAAATTTCCTCTCCTTCCTTTGGTTTCTTAGACGCTTTTACATTTTTAAAGTAGGCTGGATAATCGGGCTTTTTTACTTTTTTGTCTTCTTTTTGCAAAATGCGACCGTCCACTGCAATCGGTCGAAATTGATTATCTACCAATACTACAGAGTCTTTTTCGTATTTTATTTTCTCTGCAAGCTGAAGGCTATTTGTAACAGGAACCAACGCGTGAGGAACTTCACGATCTGTATAGTTGTTTGCCCACGTATTCAAGGTTGAGCCATTCTGTTTAAAAACTGCCCAAAAAGCAATTACCACCGCAAAAATTGCCAACATTGCTGCAATCGGCTTTTTCTCTTCTTGTGGTGATTTGTATAAAAGACGTCCGTAAAAAAAGATTACCGGAATGCATCCGAATAAAAAAGCATCTGTTGAAACAGAACCAACTAGCGGGCTTGGAAATAATAAAGGAATTAATCCAAATAGAATTGAGGGAAGCAGAATCACACCAAAAATCTTTCCCAACGACATGTCAGTATCGGATTTTGGTTTGATTACATCCGCATGGGCATAATGTTTGGTTCCGATCCAAAAAATGATAATTCCAATGAACATTCCTATTCCAGCAGCAATAAATGCGGCATACCATCCATAAATATTATAAAGTGCAGCGCCAAAGAAATTACATACAAAAGCTCCAATGTTGATCCCCATATAAAAGATGTTGTAACCTTCATCTTTTTTCGCTTTGTATTCTTCTGAATTGTAGACATTTCCGAGTAGCGTCGAAATGTTCGGTTTAAAAAAGCCATTTCCAAGAATCACTAAGGTCATGGACAAATAAAGCGCCGCAAGACTATGAACGGCCATTAGACAATAGCCAATTCCCATTAAAATCCCTCCTATTGTAATTGCTTTTCGATAACCGAGAACGCGATCTGCTAATAATCCACCGATGAAAGGTGTCAGAAAAACAAGCGCGATGAATGTTCCGTATAAATCAGAAGCTTCCTTTTCCGAGAGACCAAAACCTTTATCCGCATCTTTAAGATAAAGCGTAAAAATGCCTATCATCAGGTAATAACCGAATCTTTCCCACATTTCGGAGAAAAATAAGAAAGGTAGTGCTTTGGGGTGATTAGATTTCATAGTCAAAAAAAAACGGGTCGTTAAACCCGTTAAATTATTTTATTCATTTTAACTAACGCCATGCATCATTTTTGATAGACGTCGAGATAAAATTAGCATAAGTAATCCAAGAGAAATTACAAACGCTGCGATTGAAACAAATATTGTTGCTGCACCTAATTTCTCAACATACATAGCAATGTACCCTCCCATAATGTTTGCAACAAAAGAGGATAATAGCCATACCCCCATTAACATTGAAGCTAATTTAATAGGAGCTAATTTTGTAACAACAGATAATCCAACTGGTGACAAACAAAGTTCTCCAATCGTATGAAAGAAATAAGTCATAACTAACCAAACTAATGCAGCTTTTTGAGTGACAACCTCAGCGTCACCAGAACCGGTTGATGCTACACCAAATGTTGCCACATACATAAATAAAAAGCCTATTCCAAGGAGAATCATGCCTAAAGACATTTTAACTGGGGTGGTTAATTTAGACCCTAAATCGGAATTCCAAAACCAAGCAAATACAGGACCCAAAGCAACAATAAACAACGGATTTACAGATTGAAAAATTGCAGTTGGAATCTCCCATCCAAAAAAGTTTCTATCAATATATTTGTCTGTGTAGAGTGTCATTGAAGATCCAGCCTGCTCAAATCCAGCCCAAAAGAAAATTACGAAAAACGTTAAAATGAAAATAACTGTAATCCGCTGTTTTTCTTCAAAAGAAAGTGGTTTTTTCGAATTACTATCCAAAACTTCTGAGTCATCAGAACGTGAGTTTTGACTTGAATTACTCACTTTTGCCGCAGGTTCTACTCCAATTTCAAGTAAATATTTTGGAGACAACCAATTGAATAATATTTGTCCGATTGCCATACCAATTCCTGCAGCTAGGAAACCATACTTATAGCCATAACTAATAACTTGACCTGAATTGTTACGAACTGCAAAAATGTCATCCGTTAATACAGCAATTACAAGTGGAGCAAGGAAAGCACCTAAATTAATTCCCATATAAAATATAGAGAATGCGGAGTCTCTTCGATTATCGCCAGGACGATATAATTGCCCAACCATTGTCGAAATATTTGGTTTAAACATACCGTTTCCTAAAATTAAGAGCACCAATCCCATTGCCAAACCTACATGTGTGTTAACAGCAAAAAGGGTTAATTGCCCTGCAAACATAGTTATTCCACCAATGGTTATTGATTTTCGCTGACCCAAATAATTATCTGCAATCCAACCTCCAATAATCGGTGTTAAATAAACGAATCCAGTAAAAAACCCATAAATGAGCGACGCAGAAGAACCATCAATGTTTAACCCATTCTCAATCCATAATTTTGTCATGTAGAGCATTAAAATAGCCCTCATTCCGTAATAACTAAATCGCTCCCACATTTCTGTGAAAAACAACAGGAATAACCCTTTTGGATGTCCAAAAATAGTTCCTTGACTTTCAATTCTATCGATTAAATCTCCGTTATTTGCCATAATTATTGTTTTCTTTACTTGCCGAATTTACTAAAAAATGTTAACCTTCAATGTATTTCCTCAGTAATTTAAGATTTAACAAAGCAATTATTGAATTAATTTTAAGCGATGGGCTTTCCATATTTTAATATTCATTCGCATTTTCGAGACAAACAAAATGCGGCAATTTTTCAGGCATCTTCTATTCAAGAAGATTGTTGGTTTTCATTCGGAATCCATCCATGGGATTCTGATTCGAATTCAGACTTTGGTGTGTTTCACGAAACCTTGAAACACCAAAACTGTTTGGCTGTCGGCGAAATTGGTTTAGACAAATTGAGTGGGGTTAACCTTGATTCACAAATTCAGATTTTTACTCGGCAAATTGAATTGTCGGAAGAATTCCAACTTCCAGTAATTATTCATTGTGTTAGAGCCTGGAATGAGTTGAAACTATTAAAAAGAAGTTTAAATCCAACCCAATCTTGGATCTACCATGGCTTTTCGAAAAACAACATTTTGGATGAGGTTCTCGCAGAAGGAATGTTTGTGAGTTTTGGTCAACGAATAATGAATGATCAGGATTTGTTAAAAAGTACTTTGGATGTGCCAATGAATAAGATTTTCTTTGAAACAGATAACAAACAGGTAGAAATTGAACAGATCTTTTCAGCTTTTGCAAATGCGAAACAAATAACTTTGCAAGAATTGAAAAAAATACAATTCGAAAATTTTAAACGTGTTTTCAAAAAATGGAAAAATGGTTAGAGCGAACAGCGCTCCTTTTTAGTGAAGAGAAAATTGAAAAACTTCAAAAAGCCCATGTTCTCATAGTCGGGCTTGGCGGTATCGGATCATTTGCTGGGGAATTTATTGCTCGAGCAGGAGTTGGAACAATGACCATTATTGATGGGGATGTGTTTGATCCAACGAATAAAAATCGCCAGTTGACAGCAATGGATTCGACAATTGGTGAAAACAAGGCGGTGGTTTTGGCCGAGCGACTAAAAGACATCAATCCCAAATTAAATCTTAATGTTGTTGAGGAGTTTGTATTACCAAATCGCGTTTGGGAACTCCTTGAAGAATTTAAACCAGATTACGTGATGGATTGTATCGATTCAGTTACGCCAAAATTGGAATGGATAATCGCCTGTAAACGCTTAAAAATCAAAATAATTACTCATCTAGGCGCAGGAGGAAAGATGGATCCTTCCAAAGTGAAAGTTACCAAATTGGAAAACACGCACAACTGCAAACTTGGATCACACATCAAAAAACGGATGAAGCGAAAAGACATTTCCCTTAGGGGTGTGAAAGCAGTTTTTTCGGAAGAATTGCAGCGAAAAGAATCATTGAAAATGACAGATGGCAGTAACTTTAAAAAATCTTTTTACGGCACTTGTAGTTACATGCCAGCACTTTTTGGTTTGATGGGTGCGGCGGAAGTTATTCGTTTTTTATGTGAAGATTAAATATTTTAATATCTTTAATAAATTTTAAAAATCATTCAAATGAAAAAAACTACTTTTTTGTTAGCTGGATTATTTGGCGCAGGCTTTTCTTTCGGTCAAATATTTTCAGATAACTTTGATGCGGTTCCCATCAACACCTATATTGGACCAACCTCAACATATTGGTCAACCTGGAGCGGAACAGAAGGAGGAAATGAAGATGCCAAAACAACCAATAATCAAGCAAATTCTCAGCCCAATTCAGTTTACTTTTCTTCTACTGCAGCAAGTGGAGGTCCTCAAGATGTTCTTTTAAAATTTGGGCAACTATACACAAATGGGATTTTCACACTTGAAACAGATTTTTATATTAACAGTGGAAAAAATGCATATTTCAACATTCAAGGAGCGTTAAATCCCGGTACAACTTGGGCCTTAAACGTTAATATGGATGGAGGCCAGATTTATATCGATGATGCCACAACTCCAAACTTGGCAGTAGGATCCTACACAGAAGGGGCCTGGTTTAAACTGAAAATTGAGGCTAATTTGACACTAAAAGTTTGGAAAGCTTATGTAAATAACAATCTTTTTGGAACATGGATTAATGGAGTTAATTCTGTAGCCTCAGTTGATTATTTCCCTATTCAAAACAGTCAATTTTATATTGATAATGTAAGTTTTGATCATCAACCTTATACGCTTTCTAACCTAAATGGCATGGTAGCCATGCTTGACATGGGAGGAGAATTGGCTGGGCAGATTGTTTATCCAAAAATTAGAATTGTAAATGCAGGTTTAACTACAATTAATTCTTGTGACATCAATTTAAATTACAATGGAACAAATTATACTCAAAATCTAACTGGACTGAATCTAGCTAGTACAGCTAATCAGTCTATAAACGTAGGAAATGTAAATTTAGCATCTGGGAATTTACCTGTTGTAGCCACTATTTCAAATGTAAATGGGCAAAATGATGATGTGTCATCAGACGACACCTTATCAATTTCGTTAAATCCAATTGTTCCGGCTGCAGGAAAAATGGTAGTAAGTGAGGAAGGAACAGGTACGTGGTGTCAATATTGCCCAAGAGGAGCCGTTTTCATGGACCAATTTAATTCTAAATATAGTCAATTTTGGGTAGGAATTGCTGTTCATAATGGAGATCCTATGACGGTTACAGATTATGATTCTGCTTTTGGAAACCTCATTTCTGGCTACCCGAGTGCTTTGGTGGATAGAGGGGCAGACGTTGATCCTTCAGGAATGTCTCCAGATTTCTTTGAAAGAATTCAAATCGCGCCTGTGGCAACCATTCAAAATGGAGCAACTTGGGATCCATCTACACGTGTTCTTCAAGTTTCTGTTTCTGCAGATTTTGTTCAAGCCGCTAACAGCAATTACAAATTACTTTGTGTTCTTACAGAGGATGGCGTAACAGGGACAGGATCTGGATATAACCAAGTAAATGCTTATGCCAACAATGCTCTAGGTCCAATGGGTGGTTATGAGAGTTTAGCAAATCCAGTTCCAGCTGCTCAAATGGTATATGACCATGTGGCCCGTGCAATTGCCCCAAGCTTTACAGGTTACGCTAATAGTTTTCCAGCAACCGTTTCTCCTGGTGCTACTCACACCTTGAATTTCGATTTTACACTTCCGGCTTCATGGGATGAGAATTCAATCCACATAGTTGGAATGTTAGTTGATCCACAAGGAAGAATTGATAATGCTGGTAAAGCAACGATTGCAGAGGCCGTATCCAATGGATATGTTTTAGGAAGTAATGCTGGTATTTATGATTTTTCTGACTCCGAATTAGCTGAATCCCTTAACATTTATCCAAATCCCGCAAATTCTTTTGCAAATATTTCATTTAACTCACCGAAATCATCAGAGGTGGAATTAAAAGTTAGTGATTTGTCAGGAAAGATTTTGGCCGTAAAGAATTATGGTATTATGAATGGGGCATACGATATTACATTGAATACTTCAAATTATTCTTCAGGTATTTATATAGTCGAAATGAGTTTCGATGGCAGAAAAGTTCAAAAACGACTTATTATAGAATAATTCAGAGTTTAAATTTCACGAGTTTGAGGGTTGTATTTTGGTACAACCCTTTTTTATTTTAAAATCTTGTTAAAAATCACAACGAAAAACAAAGTTTTACGTTAATTAGGTAAGAGGATTTGATAAAGCAAGTCACTATATCATTACTGGTCGTTTTTACGATGCCCTTGAGTCTGATTGCTCAATTAGTTACTAGCACAAATAGTTCACCATCGGGATTGGTTCAGAATGTTTTATTGGGGCCTGGAGTTACTGTGTCAAATATCATGTATAGTGGCAGTCCATCGGCAATTGGATCGTTTACAGCGGCAGGAACAAATCTGGGGATAAATGAAGGAATTGTTATGACAACGGGAACCGTCTTGAACAATGGAAATGGGCCACAAGGACCAAATAACCAAGCAGGTGCGGGAGTTGATAATAATGTCGGAGGTTCCACTCTTCTAACCAGTCTGGTAACGGGAGCTCAAACATTTAATGCGGCAATCTTGGAATTTGATTTTATTCCATATTCCGATACTGTGCGTTTTAAATATGTTTTTGGTTCAGATGAATACCCTGAATTTGCTCCGCCAAATAATTCAGGTTATAACGATGTATTTGGTTTTTTTATTTCCGGTCCAGGCATTGCAGGAATACAAAATATAGCAAAATTACCAAATAATGGAAGTATCGTATCCATAAATAATGTAAACGCTATAACTAATTCTCAATTTTATAACTTCAATGGAGATGGTAATTCGCCTCCCTATAATTCAAATCCGAACTTTATTCAATACGATGGTTTTACGGATGCATTAACTGCTGTTTCGAAAGTCCAATGCGGTCAAACATATCACTTAATACTGGCTGTTGCTGACGTAGGAGATGGACAATGGGATTCGGGTATCTTTTTGGAAGCCAATAGTTTGTCCTCTAAAACGCCTATTACAATAAATCAAACTGTATCGCCACAGCTTTTTTCTAATCCGAATTGGATCGCAGAGGGCTGTGCATCGGCAACAATTGAATTATCAAGAGAAAACAACTTCAACATTCCCGTTACAATACCAATTCAAGTATCTGGAACCGCAACAAATGGAACGGACTATTCTGCTGTTCCTTCAAGTATAACATTGGGATCAGGTCAAAGTAATACGAGCTTTACGATTGATGCTCTATTTGATGGAATTCAGGAAGGACTTGAAACCCTAACTTTGACCTTTCAAGTGACCGATCCATGTGGAAATATTACTCCGATCGTAATCAATTTATTCATTCAAGATGTTGCACCACTCGATGTTACCCTGAATAACCCAACCATCACTTGTCCAGGAGATAATATCAACTTAACAGCAAATGTCACCGGGGGACTGCCGACCTATGAATATCTATGGAACACCGGTGAAACTTCAAGTTCAATTGAAGTTGTACCCACCGCAACAGGTATCTATTCAATTCAAGTTACAGATGCTTGTTTAGATACAACCGTTTATGACTCTGTTTTGGTCACCGTTCCTGTATATGTGCCACTATCTGTAATCGCCTCCGATGATATTGTAGAAATATGCCCTTATGTTCCACAAACAATAAATGCTATTGCATCTGGAGGATCTGGAATATATTCGTATCAGTGGTTTAGAGCTAATCAACTTATCGGACAATCAGCTTCTATTCAGGTAAATCCAAGCACAAGCACAAGTTACGTTGTTCAAGTAATTGATAATTGTGGTGCAATTTCTTATGACACGGTCACATATACCATTCTTAGTCCTCCTCTTATCGTGAATACAAGTCCAAATATTGAACTTTGTCCAGGTGATAGTGCTTTTATTTCTGCAACCGCATCAGGAGGATACGGAAACTATCACTTTGTTTGGACTCATAACGGTGATACCTCGCAGGGCATTTGGGTTAAACCAAACAGCACATTTTCATATAATGTCGTCGTTTCTGACGATTGTCAAACCTTCACTGTATCAGCATTTGTAGTGGTCACGATTGTAAAACCAGAGGCCAATTTCATACCGATAAGTGAAAACTTGATAGAAGGGCTTCCGATTTCATTTTATAACCTAACCACAAATGGATATACATATCAATGGTATTTTGGTGACGGAGATCAGTCAACTTTGATAAATCCAAATAATATTTATGATACCGCTGGGACTTACTATATAACATTAGTTGCGTGGGATGCTAAAGGATGTGTTGATACAATCACCAAACCCATAACAATTTTAGAGGAATTTTATATTTACATCCCAAATGCCTTCATTCCCGATCAGGATCGCATCAATAATTTCTTTTCTGGAAGTTTTATAGGCGTAAAATGGATTAAAATGGAAATATTCAATCGATGGGGTGAGTTAATCTATTTTAGTGAGGATCAAAACTTCAAATGGGACGGAACATATCAAGGTAAGCGCGTTCCCGATGGCGTTTACACTTGGAAACTAACCTATAAGCCAAATAGAAGCATGGAAGAGCTGATGACCGGACATGTCAATGTCTTACGTTAAATTTTACTCGGTAGAGATTATTTCAAAAAGTTCATTCAGATTCGGAGAAATAATTACCTCAATTCTACGATTTTTTGCTTTATCATTTGGGTCAATCGGTAAAAACTCTCCTCTTCCTGCAGCCATTACCTGAGTTGGCGACATTGTTGAGTTTGATAATAAAATGTCCACTACGGATGTTGCTCTCAAAACAGATAATTCCCAGTTATTTTTTGGAGATACGGAACTATTTAATTTATCCGTATCGGTGTGTCCCTCTACCACAATTTCCAAATCTTTTTCATTTTCAAGTACTCTCCCCAATTCAACCAAGGCCTTTCTTCCCTCTGGCTCCACAAATGTACTTCCGGATTTGAAAAGTAATTTAGCTTCCAAACTAACATATATTTTCCCATTTTTCTGGACAACTGATAAGCCCTGATTTTCAAAACCTCTCAATGCATTTGCAACTTTTGCTTTTAATAACTGCACCACGGCATCTTTCTTGCGAATCGCCTCCTCCAATTCATTAACACGTTTCTCCCTTTCAACCAATAAAGCTTGCTTCTCTTTTAGTTCTTTGTCCAACTTTACTAGAGCGTCTTCTTTCTTTTGTAATTCACGATTTTTATTCTCAAGATCTGCTTGAAGAGCGGCTGTTTCTTTTGCACTTAGGTTTTTTAACTTTTCAAAAGACGTTTCAAGACTAACATGTTGATTTTTTAGCACATCGAAATCTCTTTTCAAGAGGCGATATGTGCTTCCTAATACTGAAGTATCTTTTTTTAATTTTGCAACATCGGTTGATGCTAAGTCATATTTAGTTTGTAAATCTTTTGCAAGCGCTTCAAAGTCAGCACTACTTTTTTTATACTTTACCAATTCATCAGCACAAATTCGTTCACGCTCCTCTAATTCTTTAAACTTTTTAGCTGGCACACAAGAGGAAATTGCCATTAAGGAAATTAAAATAAATGATGCGCTTTTCAGATTTATAATTTGTTTTTCAAAGTTTATTCGGAATACGTTCAGCTTTTTCATATCAATATGATTTTTAAATGATCAATGAAAACTTCATAATCGTATCAAAATTGAAATAAATAGATTGATAATTTCCTTGAAGAATGATATTTTTTAAACATCTCAACTTTCATAAACCCTTTAATCGTTCATTTCGCAGTTAATATTTTAACTTTGAAAAAAGTTTCCAGTGAAAAAAAACAACAATAAAAAACTTATTCAACTTACGAGCGATTTAAAATCAAATATTTCAGAGAAAATATCAAAAGCTTTAATGGAATTGGCAAAAGAAGGAGATGCATCTGTAATTCCCGATTTAATTCAACTCTTAATTCAAACAAATGACCGTATAATCCAAAATCAAATCAAACATTTACTTTCCGATATTAATGACCAAAATTCAGCCGAAGTATTAATGTCAGAACTTAAAAAAATTGAAAAAGACGAAAATTTGAAACAAATTCTTCCGATTTTTTGGGAATCGAAACTTAACTTATCTGAATATCTTGCAGACTTCGTTGAAATTGGCGTTGATAATGATTACCTAATTGCACTTGATTGTTTAACGATAATTGAAAATATGGCTGGACCATTTTCAGAAAGTCAACTTCTTGAAGCACAACTGCATTTGAAAGAGTATGTTGAAAATAAATCAAACTCCGATGAAAGGAAAAGTCAGATCCTCAGTGAAATAGCCATTTTCATAAAGGACCAAAACGAAGGTATTGACGCAGATTTACTTTTTGATTAAATAACCTTTATTCAAAAAAAAAGCCGCTCTTTCGAAGCGGCTTTCAATGAGATAAATTCTATTATGCTTGTTGCGATTGCATTCTTTGTTTGTATGCAGCTCTGATAACCTCCTGACGACGAACAACTGATGGTTTTTCGAATTCTTTACGACTTCTCAACTGCTTCATAACATTGGTTTTTTCGTACTTCTTTTTGTACTTTTTCAACGCTCTTTCGATGTTTTCGCCTTCTTTAATAGGAATAATTAACATATATATTTATTATTTTAAATTCTTAAATGGGTGGCAAATATACGACAATTTCTTTAAAACAATGACTTATTTTAAAATTTCTCTAGAAATTACCAATTTCTGAATTTCTGAAGTTCCTTCTCCAATTGTCATTAACTTGGCGTCACGTAAAAACTTCTCTGCCGGATATTCTTTTGTGTAGCCATATCCACCCATAATTTGCACTGCCTCATTACCGCATTTTACGGCAACCTCTGATGCATAATACTTTGCAAATGCGCCTGCTTTCGTTACCGGCAACTTGTTGTTTTTCAAATATGCAGCTTGGAAGCAAAGTAACTCTGCAGCTTCAACCTCTGTTGCCATATCGGCAAGTTTGAAACCAATAGCCTGGAAATGTGCGATCGGTTGACCAAATTGCTCTCTTTCTTTAGCGTATTTTACAGAAGCCTCATAAGCACCACGCGCAATTCCTGCGCTCAGTGATGCTATTGAAATTCTGCCTCCATCTAAAATCTGCATTGCTTGACGAAAGCCCATTCCAACTTCTCCAATTACATTTTCCTCAGGAACACGAACATTGTCAAAAATCAATTCTGCTGTTTCACTGGCGCGAACGCCTAATTTTTCTTTGATTTTTACTGCTGAGAATCCAGGTGTTCCTTTTTCAATAATGAACGCGGTGATTCCATTGCTATCCAGCAGTTCTCCTGTTCGAATTAACACAACAGCTACATCTCCTGATAATCCATGTGTAATCCAATTCTTTGCTCCATTAATTACCCACTCATTTCCTTCTTTAACAGCAGTTGTTTTCATGCGCATGGCATCAGAACCCGTATTTGGCTCAGTAAGACCCCAAGCACCGATCCATTCTCCGGAGGCTAGCTTTGGTAAATATTTTCTTTTTTGTTCTTCGGTTCCATGGTAATAAATGTGCCCCGTACAAAGTGAATTATGGGCAGCAACACTCAAACCAACACCTCCACAAACACGACCAAGTTCCATCAAGGCAGTTGCATATTCAAAATAAGAAAAACCAGAACCTCCGTATTCTTCAGGAATAAAAATACCCAACAAACCGAGATCTCCCATTTTTTTCATTGTTTCAACTGGGAAAATCTCGTCGTCATCCCATTTTTTCATGTTCGGACGAATTTCCTTTTCAGCAAAATCACGCACCATTTGCGCAATCATATTTTGATTTTCATTTCTTTCGAAGTTCATTGGTCATTTTTTAAAATCGCGCTAAATTAACAATATTTGAAGAATGTTTGTTTAATTTTTCCTCCCCATTCAGAAATGAAAGACCAACAAGAAAATTAAATCCCGCTATTTCTCCGCCGCACTTTTTCACCAGTTCAGCAGCAGCATCAGCAGATCCTCCTGTAGCAAGTAAATCATCATGAATCAAAACGTGCTGACCTTTTTCAATTGCATCTTCATGAATTTCAACAACTGCGCTTCCATATTCTAAATCATATGCATGTTTGATTTTCTTATATGGTAATTTTCCTTCTTTACGAATAAGGACGAAGGGAACACCCAATTCCATTGCCAAAGGATACCCAAATAAAAATCCACGACTTTCAATACCCGCTACTGCGTCAATTCTTTGATCTCGATATATTTCAACTAGATGATTTAGTAACTCTTTCGAAAAAGTAGGATTTAACATAATGGTGGAAATATCTTTAAACAAGATTCCTGGTTTTGGGAAATCTGGGACATCGCGAATGATTGCTTTTAATTTTTGTTCTATGCTCATTTTACAAAGTTAAATAAGGAGTTAATTTCTCAAACGTTTCTTCATCAATTAAAACAGATTCTTTTATATCGGAAATTGATTTGAACCCTCCACGCTGTTCACGAAGTTTGATGATTGAATTTGCTTGGTTCCAATTCAAATAAGGATGGTTATTTAATTCGTTGACGTTGGTGTTATTTAATGAAATTTGTCTCAATTCCCCTTTGGTAATAAACACATAATCTTTTATCTTATCATAGGTCTCCACATTCATTTTCCAAACCTCGAGTAATTGTTCTTTGGAATAAAATCCACCTAATTGATCTCTGTAACGGATGATTTGTTTTGCATAAAAAGGTCCTATCCCATTGATTTTTGTAAATTCTTCAAGCTCACCTTTATTTAAATTGATTAAGTTTATCGTTACACGATCTCGTTGAAGCTCTTGTTGAAGCTCATTGGTAAAATCTTTTTTGGGATAGTAAGTTGAATCCTTTATTTTCTCATAGAGTTCTTGTGGGATAACAAAAATCTTTTTCAAATCTTCATTGGAATTAATTCCACGACGTGTGAATTTCAAAACGACGTTAGCTTGTTTTTCTGATAACCCTAGTTTTATCCACTTTTCTTTGGAGTACGTGTTGGGATCAAACGCCTTTTCGGGAATTTTATATTTATCTTTTTTTGAAGGGTAAAAATTAGCGAACTTCCGCGACTGAGAATATTCTCGTTTTTCATCTAATTCTTGTATTTCTTCAATAGTGATTTCAACCTTTTCTTCTTCCGAAAAATACATTAAAATTCGGGGTGTGAAGACCAAAGCGAGAGATACGAAAAACAAGGTAAAAACGCCTCGTCTGTTTCTTTTTGAAATATACAAAGGTTCCTGTTCTTGCATGAACTTAAGTTACTGAACTTCTATTGGCAAAAAAGTAAAATGGAACGCCTAAAAACACGATGAACAATCCTATTCCTGCATTCACTGGATCATAAATAAGTAAATCAATACAAATTGCTAACGTTAATAGGATATAAAGCGCAGGAATTACGGGATAACCAAATGCCTTATATGGCCGATCTGCATATGGTTCTTTTTTTCTTAAAATAAAAATGCCACCTATCGTAAGAATGTAAAACAATAAAGATGCAAAAGTACTATATACCAATAAGTCTCCATATTTTCCAGAAAGGCATAGAACTGAGGCCCAAATACATTGAATCCATAATGCGACAGCAGGAACAGCTTTTTTGTTTAACGATGATGCTTGCTTGAAAAATAGTCCATCCTTAGACATCGCATAAAACAGGCGAGAACCAGCTAAAATTAACCCATTATTACAACCGAATGTGGATATCATTATAAGCGCTGCCATTAGAAAAACTCCAGTTGTTCCAAAAATAACAGAAGCTGCACTCGATCCGAGCCTTTCATCAAATGCAAATAAAATCCCTTGTCCGATCGGATCCTCAGCGCTTGGCGAGCCTTGAATTGGCAACAACGCCAAATAGGCTAAATTAGCAAGTATATAGATGATTGTTACAATCAAGGTTCCAAGAAACAAACTACGGGGAATATTTTTCTGTGGATTTTTGATTTCTCCCGCGATGAAGGTAACATTATTCCAAGCGTCTGAAGAGAATAAAGAATTGATAATTGTGGCTCCCAATGCTCCTGCCAATGCAAACCCAGTCAAGGGAATAATTTGAATGTCATTACTTTCATCAATAATCGTTTTTTTTGCTTCCCACATATTGTGAAAATTTTCTGCGAACGTATTTGATTTAAGACCAACTATTAATCCCAAAATAATCAATCCAAATAAGGCTATTAGCTTGGCACCAGTGAAAATAAGTTGCAACCATTTTCCATTCTGAACGCCCCCTGTATTTAGAAGAGTAAGTAATACAATACTGCTGATTGAAATTAGTTGTCCGAAGGTGATTTTTACAAAACCTGTTATTTCTATGAATACATTATTTAGGCTCGGAAAAAAAACGGCCGAATATTTTGCGAAAGCTACAGCTACAGCTGCAATTACGCCCGTTTGAATAACGCTAAAAACGGTCCAACCATAAAGAAAAGATGCCATTTTACCATAGGCTCGTTGTATGTAAACGTACTGCCCACCTGCTCCGGGCATCATTCCGGCTAATTCACCATAACTTAATGCTGCAAAAACAGTTATCACTCCCGTTAAAACCCAAAGCACTATTAGCCAACCCGCGGAACCAATATCACGCATCATTATTGTTGTCACAATGAAAATACCTGAGCCAATCATAGAGCCTGCAACAAGACTAGTGGCATCTACTAATCCCAGGCTTCGTTTGAAATTTTCACTCATTATAAATCCGAGTTCGGAGCTGATTAATCTTGCTCAGTATTATCTTCTGAAGCATTTAAGATTGCGTCGTGACCACGAAGAGAATTCTCCAATTCTAAGTCATTTAAATTACTATGATTTCTGGAGTAAAGGAAATATACAATAATTCCAAGTGAAGACCAGCAAAGAAAAGCAACCCAAGTTTCGGGACGAACAAAATACATCAAGGAAATATTGAATGCTGCACCGAGCGGACCAACAATAAATAGTAGTGGGGTTTTAAATGGACGTTCTAAATTTGGTTGTTTTACACGAAGAACTACGACAGCAATTGAAATCATAGCAAATGCGAGTAAAGTTCCCATTGAGCACATTTCAGAAACACTGTTAATTGGCGTTACTGCAGCAACGATTGAAATAATTGCTCCTACTAAAATTGTGCTTCGAGCTGGTGTTTTAAATTTAGGATGAATTTTACCAAAGATATTTTTTGGTAAAAGACCATCTTTTGCCATTCCTAAGAAAATTCTAGTTTGACCTAGCATCATTACGAGCATTACCGAGATTAGACCAGCAGTTGCGGCAATAACAATGATATATACAGCCCATGTTAAACCAACGCCAGAAAATGCAGAAGCAACTGGAGCACGCATATCTAATTCGCTATATTTAACCATTCCAGTTAATACCAATGAGACAAGTATATATAGAACGGTACAAATAATTAATGACGCAATAATGGCAAAAGGAATATCTTTTTTAGGATTCTTTGCCTCTCCCGCTTGTGTGGAAACAGCATCGAAACCGATGTAAGCAAAAAAGACAATCGTCGCAGCCGTTAAAACTCCACTCATACCAAAGTGTGATTCGCCCTTGTAATCAACATATTCATTTGGAATAAAAGGAGTCCAGTTTGCTGTGTTCACGTACATAGCCCCGGCTATGATTACAAATAATACTACCAAAACTTTAAGAACAACGATGATATTATTCGTTTTTGCCGCTTCTTTAATTCCTTTAACCAAAATTGAAGTTACTACCCATGTTATCAAAAAGGCAGGTAAGTTTACCGCAAATCCAGGCAAATTAATACTCGAATAATGCTTATTTAATTCAGCAGCATTTGATCCGTTAGCTAAATCAATTAGAGTTGTTGGACTTTTAGCTTCTTTAATTAATGAATAGGCTTCTTTTGAATTTTTCAGGCTATTCTTTATCGTTGCCATATCAGGAAGTTGTGATTGAATATGTTCAATAACTTCTTTGCTACTGCCCACGTTTAAAGCCTTTAAAGCTTCCTTTTTTTCAACTAGAGCTTGACTCAATAATTTAAAGTCCATTTTTGGTTGTACAGACAATAAATAGTCTTGAATTTGTGTTACGCCAATAGCATCAGCAACTGTAGCTTTAGCCGTTGAATAATCCATCATTAACCAAATAGGTAAATGAACATGAATCAAATCGAGCAGTTTGCCAAAATAGCCGCTCCAACTAACTGCAACGGTGGTAGCACCCATCATGTATTCTAAAATTAAATTCCAACCAATAATCCAAGCAAAAATCTCTCCTACAGTTCCATAAGAATACGCATAAGCAGATCCTTCAACAGGCAAAACAGCAGAAAATTCGGCATAACATAGCGATGCAAATAAACAGCCCACGCCTGCAATTACAAAGGCTAAAGCTAAAGCAGGGCCAGCATGGTCATGAGCCGCGATTCCAGTTAATGTAAATATTCCACCTCCAATGATAGCACCAATTCCAAGCGATGTTAATCCCCATCGACCCAGAATACGATTTAAATCATTTTTTTTCATATCTGCTTCAAAAGCAGAAATTGGTTTTTTACGCCAAGGACTTTTTGCCATTTTATATTAAATTTTTGATTGACGGGTTAAAGATAAACTAATCTCAAAGAAAAACAAATGAATAGTTACAACAAATCCAGTGTTTGTTCCAATGATTTTGGGTTATAACCAAGATCTAATCGCGCTTTGGATAAATCAAACCCGGTTTTTGGCGGCCTCTTTGCTGGTTGATTTAGCGTACTACTGTCCGTTCTATTCAAAGTGGTTGTTGATAATCCAAAATGTAATGCTACTCGTTGAACTATTTCGAAAATAGACATCGTTTCTGGACCAGAAATGTGATAAATTCCGACCTTTTCCAATTCGCAAATTCGAATGCACGCCCAAGCCAAATCATCAGCCCATGTTGGTGCACGAAATTGATCATCGATAATGTTCATTGGATCACCCTTGCTTAAAGCGTCCTTTGCCCAACAAACAATATTTGTTCTCGAAAGATTATTTCCAAATCCATAAACAATTATCGTTCGAACAATTGAGAAATTAGAATAACCATCTGTCAATACTATTTTTTCTGCATCTACTTTTGATTTAGCATACTCGCTCAATGGATTCGGTTGATCTTCTTCTTTGTAGTTTCCCTTTTGGCCATCAAAAATAAAATCAGTTGATAAAAGTTGAAAATGCGCCCTGATAGATTTAGCAGTATTGAAAAGTTTCAGCGTTGCTTCTACATTTACCTCAACACAATCCTTAGGATTAAGTTCACAAGCATCTACGTTTGTAATTGCTGCAGTATGAATAATATGCGTTGGTAAATAAGAATTAAAAACACTCAAAATATCACTTTCGGAACAAATATCCATAGAAGCATATTTGGTTTCATCGCAATCGGGATTTCTATTTTCTCCCTTTGAGGTAGCCAAAAAATCTATTCCTCTTTTAGTTAATTGTTTAACTATTTTTTGTCCTAAAAGACCGTTACTTCCTGTGATTAATATCTTCATTTTGAGCCTATATTAATTCAAAAAACTGATTTACATTTCTAATTTGTTGAGCATTTCCCAAAACAAATAAAGTTGACTTTTCTTCAATACGCGTTGATTCCTCTGGATTAATTGCATAAGTTCCATCATTTGATTTGAATCCAACGATGGTGGCGCCTGTTTGTTTTTTTAAATCCAATTCCAACAATGTTTTTCCTCTATATTTTTCTGGTAATTGATCAAAAGAAATCCCTTCAATATTGGCGCCATGTTGGCCTTCTAATCGAATTTGATCCAAAAATTCGATAACTTCTGGTGTTGAAACTATTGAGGCCATGTGGGTTCCACCAATTGAATCAGGCATAATTACATGATGCGCCCCTGCCATTTTTATTTTGGCAACCGAAGATCTTTGAGATGCTCGCGAAATTATTTGAAGATTTGGGTTTATTGCCTTCGCTGTTAAAACAATGAATAGGTTGTCAGCATCGTTTGGTAAACAAGCAATCAATGAACGTGCTTTCTCAATATTAGCTTGGTTTAATACCTCATCGCGCGTTGCATCACCTGAAACTGAAGGAAACGAGTTTAATAAATCCTGTTTGCCTTCTGTTTTTTCTTCTATAACGATAACTTGAAAACCAGCAAATTTTAAATCATTGGCCACTTGAATTCCAACTCGTCCTAATCCACATACAACAACATGATTTTCCATAACATTTATTTGGTCGATTAATTTATACTTTTTTATATTTCTCCCTAATTCTCCCGATGCAATTAATGAAGTGATTGTTGAAATTAAATAAGCGAAAGTACCAAAAGTCCCTAGAATCAAAAATGAAGTGAAAATTCTGCCAACACTACTCAAAGGATGAATTTCTCCAAATCCTACCGTTGTAATCGTAATAACGGTCATGTAAAAAGAATCGAAGAAATTCCAATTTTCGATAATCATGAAGCCACCTACGCCTATTGAAAAGATTAGAAGCAATAGAAATGCAATGAAATAAAACCTTCTAAATATTTTCCAATGTGTCATAATTCCCAAATCGAACGTTTTCTTTTTGCCTTCAACTGAAAATAGTGCTTATGCTCAAGAATCCACGCCATTATCAAATAGATTACGATTGGAGAACCAAGTGCAATAAAGGAAAAATAGATAAAACCTAGTCTAACTTTTGTAGATTGAATGCCTAGTTTTCGAGCCCACCATTCACATACACCATAAGATTGCATTTCAAAAAAGAAAATAACCTTTTGGAAAAATCGTTTCATAATTTCAGTACATTTTTACCAATCAGACAATTTAAACAATCTTTTCTTGTACAAAGTTGCTGATAAATTTCCAAAAGACCTTGTGAATCATAGGCGTTTTGAGGCTTAACGCCTAATTCTTCCCATATCCTGGTGAAACGATTTGACTCTGGATTGGTGTTTTTCAAAATCTGAATAGCCTTTATCTTTAGGTCTAACCTATTTTCTTCAATTCCTTTATGATAAATAATTGGCGAAAGCACGTTAATTAAAAAACCATTGATAATAATTTTACTAGTTATTTCTACTTTATAAAATTCATTTTGAAAATGCAGTATAATTAACGATGCAGGAAGACTCCAAAATGGAAAATTTAAATCAGCATTAGTTATAAATTTAATGAACTGCTCAAATCGCTTGAAAGGAATAGACGCTGCGTGAAGTCCCTTTGTTTTCCAATTATAATTCTTCACCTCGCCCCATAATTGATTTGTTAATTTGTCAATGTTGTTATTCTTGAGTAATGCATAAATTCTCTCAAGGGAATAATTATTTGCAAATTGTTCAAATGGTTGCTTATTAACCGATGACCCAAATGAATGTGCTGTCAATAAATATAACCTATGTGAGTCAGAATTTAATCGGGAAGAAAACTCGGCTATTTTTCGCAATAATCTTCCTTCAACGGCGAGTTCGATCATTTTGGGTAACTCCGTTTTGGAATATTCATAAAAATTAAACTTGCATGGAAATTTTGGCGACTTATAAAAATTTAAAAAACGATTAAAATGATTAAGATCTATAAATGGTTTTAATTCGATGGTTGGTATTACACGATTAGTTATTTCGACACTTTTATCGTGTTCATATACAACATGGAGAATAACATTTTCATATGCCTTATCAATATGATGTTTATGCTTATACCAATCAGATGAGAAAACGTGTATTTCAACAGAACCAATCCACATGAGATCATCAATTTTCAATTTTGCCATTGTGAAATCTGGACCGCTTTCATTTTCGTTATGAAATCCGGGGTTCACATATTGAATTTCCTTATTGTCGATAGTTTTTAACTTATGGAATGGTAGAAGTTTATTTTTCCATAAATGATGTAAGTAGCGTTCATTCATTGTAAAATTTTTTACAAATGAATATACAAAAAAAAAGCGTTCCGAAGAACGCCTTGATAATTTATCTTGGAAGAGGAGAAGTAAATTCTTTCCACTTCGGATCTGCAACAATTTTAGAGGTTGCTGGATCAAAATCTACGCTTGTGATTTTAGCTGTAGTTCGACGGTTAATTTGGTGTAATTTTTCAAACTTCGCTTTGTCCGAAGTTTTGAATTGATTAATATATTCTTCCGTTAATACAACTTCTTTACCTGTTTCATCTTTCCATTTTGCAGGATCTGATTCACCTTTACCCTCTGGTCGAATTCTTCTTGGATCTATACCTTTTTGCTCAACTAAATATTTATATACTGCCTTCGCTCTGTTATCAGAAAGAGCTTTGTTGTGAATTTCCGTGTCACGCGCATCAGTATGAGAGAACAAATCAATTGTTACGTTTGGATTCTCAGTTAAAAGATCAGCTAAAAACTTAAGTGAGTCATTCGACATACATGTTGCATCATTTATAAAGGACCACTGATCCAATGGATAGCGAACTTCAGGTGTTCTAATTTCTCCGATTGGGATTAAAGGAATCTCAATGATGAAACTTTGACTTTGATCAAGACCTTTTGTCGTAATTTTTGCTCCCTTTTTATTTTCATAATATCCTTGTTTGGAAGCCATAATTTGGTAGTCATTATCAACTGTAATATAACGAACACCTTTTGATTTATCAGCCCATTTCACGGTACTTCCTTTCGCATCAGTTAAACCATCCCATTTCAGATCCTTACAAGTTGTGCAATTAACATCAACTTTCGCACCTTCAATTCTTTTATTTTTCTTCCCAACTTCATAAACAACAACTTTTAAATCATATAAATCCGGTGGTGTAGAAAAACTCCAAATTTCTGGAGCATATTCAACCGCTGCACCTGCTTTTCTTTCTGAGGTGAAAAATCCAGACTTTCCATCGAAGTCACACATTGCGTAATCGTTACCCGGTGAATTAAAAGGATATCCTTTATTGACCGTGTTTTTCCATTTATTTTCAGTTTGGGAAACCCTTTCAGCTTCAAAAATATCCATTCCACCAATTCCAGGCCAACCATTACTAGCAAAATACAACTGTCCTTTCGGTCCAATAGAAGGGAATAGTTCATTTCCCGATGTGTTGAAGTCCGGGCCCATATTCTTTGGAACCGAGTCCCAAATTTTTGCTTTTTTATCGAAAGTAACATACCATAAATCCATTCCTCCTAGGCTTTTCGTGCCACCACTCTCTTTCATATCAGAAGCAAAAATTAACATCATTCCATCCTCTGTTAAACAAGGGTGTCCAACTGAAATAGTGCTATCAGATTTTAATTTCATTTTTTCAATATTCTCATATTCTTCGCCATTGATATCAGCTCGCCATATATCACATCCCAAACTTGCTTTCGCAGCATTTGGGCATCGTGTAAAGAACATTGTTTTCTTTTTCGAGTCAAAACAAACTGTTCCTTCGTTTTGAGCAGAATTTATTATTCCCTTTGAATCAATTGATTTTACACCAGTTGGGTTACCCATGTCATCAAAAGTTGCCATATATAAGTCCATGTATTTTTCACCAGTAATCGGGTCTCTTTCGGAACCAAAACTTTCATCTCTACTTGAACCAAAATAGATCACCTTGCCTTTTTTGTCGTAAAACGCTGGAGCCATATCGAAATTCTTTGTATTGATTTTCGTTTCGCATTTTACGACTACTTTGGGTTCGTTCAAATCAAAATCTTTGTATTTCTCACATGCTGCTAAGGCTGTTTCCACCTCTTGTTTTCTAGCATTTGGGGAAAGTTTTTTAAACTCGTTATAGCTTTTAACTGCGCCATCAAAGTCCTTTAACATTCGTTGCATTTCGCCTTTTAAGAAATAAATTTCAGGCTTTTCGTTGAAATATTTCAACTCAACACAAACGCTATACCACTCGTTCGCCTTATCGTAAATTTCAAGATTTCTGTAACTTTCAGCTACTTTAAAAGCCATCGCTCCCTTATCCTTAATTGAGCCTTTGGTTCCAAGTTTTTTAAATGCAGCTTGACATTTCTTACTTGCATCAAAGTAATTTTTGGCATCGAATGCTTTGTTAGCCTCTCTCAAATATTTTGGATCTTGCTTCGTTTGTTGAGCATAGAAGGCGCTGCAAAAAAACAATGCCACAATTAAATTAACAAGGTGCCTCATGACGATTTTTTTAAGTTTCTTTTAAATCTAAGGATAGCAAAAATAAATAAAAAATGTTAATGTTGTTTATATTTTCTCCATTGAATCAATACGTTAGAGAAATCTAAAGGTAAGTTACTATCAAAATTCATGTATTCCCTATTTAATGGGTGTTTGAAGCCAAGGGTTTTCGCATGCAAAGCCTGCCCGGGTAGCATATCAAAACAGTTTTGTATGAATTTAGTATAACTAGAACTAGTTATCCCTTTAATTATTTTATTGCCCCCATACTCTAAATCATTGAATAATGGATGACCAATATGTTGGAAATGAACACGGATTTGATGCGTCCTGCCAGTCTCTAATTTACACTCTACCAACGTTACATTACCAAATCTTTCAAGAACTCTATAATGCGTTACAGCGTGCTTGCCTTGATCGTTGTTTGAATAAACAGCCATAACTTTTCTGTTTTTCTGAGACCTAGCAATATTCCCCGAAATAGTCCCAGATCCTTCCAAATCTCCCCATACAAGTGCATGATAAATTCGTTCCGTCGTACGGTCAAAAAATTGAGATGCCAAGTCTGTTAAAGCTTGTTCTGTTTTTGCTATAACTAATAATCCCGTTGTATGTTTGTCTATTCGATGCACTAAACCCGGACGTCCGTAATAATCTTTGGGTGGTTTTGGTAAATTATCTATGTGATAAACTAAAGCATTAACAAGTGTCCCCGTATAGTTTCCATATCCTGGATGGACAACCATATTCGATGGTTTATTAACCACTAAACAATGGTCATCTTCATAAACAATCTCAATTGGAATATTTTGCGGTATTAATTTTAGTTCTCGAATAGGATAGGGTAATACAATGGCAATATCATCTCCGGGTTTAACGCGATAATTCTGTTTAACCTTGCCCCCATTCACATAAATGTTTCCGTTTTTGGCTGCAACTTGGATTTTATTGCGTGATGTATTTGCCATACGATCGATCAAAAATTTGTCGATTCGTATCATTTCCTGCCCTGGATCTGCTTTAAAACGATGATGTTCGAATAATTCTTCTTCCTGTTCGGAATCGAATTCTAAATCCTCATTCATTGCTTGATTATCTTGAATGTTTTGTTTGAAATTTCAGGAATTCGAATTAAATAAATTCCACAATTTAAATCAGATAAGTCTATTTTTTCAGCCCCTTTATTTTTAAGTAATAGTCGACCGAATGAATCATAAATTTCTACTTCAGATAATTCAATATTACTTTTCGATGCGATTGAAAAAAATCCCGTTGTGGGATTCGGAAAAATAGTTATTTCATCCATATCCTTCGGGACTTCTTTTATCCCCAAAGAATTATCAAGTGCTGTGGAAAAAATTGGACGCATCATTGCTGTGCCTGGAAAAGGAGAACTTAACCACGTAGTTCCTCCATCCACACTAAATTTAATAGTTTCAGAATTATCAATGTTTCGATCTAATCCTAAATTTAAGCGATTGCCATCTAATTGCCTCCAACCGATATGAAATGCTTGGCCAACCGCTACTTTCATTGTGTCTTTAAAATAATATTGATGAAATGCATTTATTCCATTCGTATAAATGGGGTTTCGAGGAAAGAATACATCATCCTCGTATAATAAGTTTTCAGGTTCACCATTGTTGTCGGACCAAACTGAAATCAAAAAAAGTTTATTGGATACATCATTAACCGAAGGAACAAAATGCATACTGATTCCGATAAGCGAATCAGCTTCATAAGCATCATAACGAATTGCTAGTCTAGCTTGTGTTCCTGTTGGGCCAAACGCAGCCTCTGCAGATCCATCGTCATAACTGTAATAGTTGTAAAACTCTTGAATAAATGCACAAGAATCGTTTATTGGTTCATTCGGAAACTGAGCCGAAACATTAGACTTTACAGTAAATTGTTGTTCATTTCCTAATAAAGTTCGAGAAAATTCAGCTCCCCCAGAAAGGTTGTGATAGCTACTATGGAAGGTTTGTGGCAAGAAATTAATGTTTTGTTCTGCTAAAGTAAAACCTTGCAAAATAAATGACCCCTCAAGCGCATTGTTCTGATAAAACGAAATATTTCCATTTTGATAATTTTCTGGCGTTGAGCTTCCGTTGAATAACTGAACCAGAAGAGAATCATTCATTTTGTTTTCTGTTGTGTTTTTATAATGATCCCAAGGCACAGAAGTGTAGGTCTTTATTAAAGAATTTAAAGGATAAACAAAAGCAAAATCTTTGAACAAGGTGTCGTCATAGAACGATAACTTTCTCAAGTGTACAAAGTCAATATGAAAATGATCCAAAGCGCCCGCTAATGATCCATAATTCCGAAAACGAAACTGAAAACCTTTTTTAAAAAATTTATCTTCTTGCAAGTAAATATGCGCAGCTCGAAAAGGATGAACTGTATCACCATTTACGCTCCAAACTCTAAACCATTGGTCTAAATCTTTTGCATAAAACTCTAATACAAGGGAATCATTTTGTTCTGGAATGTCGCCAAGGCCTTCTGGTTGATAAAGAAAACTAAAATAAACAGAATCCGACGATCCTAGCCCGCTCAAATCCAAAGGTTTAGACGTAAGTCGATCTGCATAATTTGTAATCGCTGTATTTATTTGATACGGATATCCATTTTCGTCTAGACCATCAAACGTAACGACTCCCAAAGATCTTGGATTCAACCCATAACGATAATTATGATATGCATAAGAGTCGGCCCATAGTTTAGTTGGGTCATTTATTGAAGCAAAAAAGATGTTCGCGGAATCTTGGAGATAAGCAGGGTTTTCTAACCAGATAGTGTCACTTTGATCTGCTATTCCAATCGTATCATAGATATAATAAGGTGGGTAAACTTCAATTGTTTGATATTGAATAGGATAAGCGCTAAAATCGCCGGATTTGATTAATATTGGATTAAAAATTGAATCCGTAATCGAACCACTAATTATATCAAAAGTACGTCGAAAAGTTTGTTGGTTTGAGAACTTAGCTCCTGAAGAGAATGGAATTAGCGTTATTGGGTCCAAAAGCTGATAAAAAACTTGGTTTGTCAAACCTGGACTGGTAAAATCAGCCTGATATTCTTGGAATTTATTGGTCGAAAAATCATCGAAAAAAGGTAAGGTTAATGTGTCAGGTGAAAAAACAAAGGTACTGTCTATCGAATTCGTGGACTTAGTTAAACCATTTCCCTTAATACACGTGTTTCTTGTTAATGGTCCAAATTCCAACGATTGACCAAAAGCCCAAAAATTGAAAAACAAAAATAACGTAAGTAAAAATCTCATGGCTTAAGGAAAATCGATTTCTGAATCGAAACCTAATTTCATAGAAAAGGTAAACTGAGTTGATTTATAGGCCGTCGTTCCCTCAATAAATTCTGGCGTCTGACTAAAGATTTTGGCCGCCAAAGAATCCTCACGTGTAGAGCATTCTGGACAAACAAAGGTATATGAAGTAACCCCCATCGTGTCCATCACATAT
The DNA here is from genome assembly GCA_947497485.1 of Flavobacteriales bacterium. Classification (GTDB taxonomy): domain Bacteria; phylum Bacteroidota; class Bacteroidia; order Flavobacteriales_D; family Crocinitomicaceae; genus UBA952. Next base: position 116,770 of record CANMHB010000007.1, on the reverse strand, counting down.
CGTGCTTCATCCATCGACATTCCAACAAAATTCATCAACGGTATCGGTTCACCTAAATCATTTTGTCCAACAATCAAAGTGATTACCGCCCCCATTGGAATACGGTCGCCTTCTTTCACACGCTTTCCTTTGTATAGTTGGTCAAGAACCGATCCATTCGCTTCTGAAGTTGGTCGATATTGAATTCTAAACCGCAAACCTCGTTGTTCCAAAATACTTTCAGCAAATTGAATCTGCTTGTTAATTAACCCAGGCATTTCTATTAACTGCGATCTTTTTGTTAATCGCAATCCGATGATTCGACCTGATTTAACATAAACTTGGGAAACAGATGTCGGCTCTACCAATTGCTCAACGACAGTTCCTTCCGGTGAATTTGGATCATAAATACTATCAACTATTTGATATTGCAATCCTAACTCTTCTATTTTCTGTTTTGCCGTCTCACCGTTCAAACCCACAAAATTCGGAACCTCTATTTTTTCTCCATGGTTCGTCGAAAAATCTAAATACAAGCTAACCACAAATACAAGGACAAGGTAAAACAAAATAACAAGCCCAAAATGCTTGAGAAAATGTTTAGAAAGAATAAAGTCTTTTAATCGTTGAATCACGAGCTAGATTATTGATTTAACAAAGATAAGCAATTGCTTTTGAATTAAAAGTTTGGAGACAAAGAATGTGAACGAAAGAAATCTTCGATGTAATGCACTGCTTCATCAGCCGTATCAACAACTTTAAATAAATTTAAGTCATTTGGTGAAATATTTTTTTCTTCATTCAACATAACTTCTTCGATCCACATAGTTAAACCTGTCCAATAAGATTTCCCAACCAATACGATTGGTCGACGCGCAATCTTCTTGGTTTGAATCAATGTAATTGCTTCAAAAAACTCATCCAAGGTTCCAAAACCTCCAGGTAAAATAACAAACGCTTGCGAATATTTAACAAACACAACTTTCCGAACGAAAAAATAATCAAATTCCAAGTTATGCTCCGGATCAATATACGGATTATGGTTCTGTTCAAAGGGTAAATCAATATTCAATCCTACTGACGGACCATTTCCTTTTTGAGCTCCACAATTCGCGGCTTCCATAATTCCGGGGCCACCTCCTGAAATTATCCCATAACCGGCTTTAGCCAACTTCTCTGCAATTTCAATTCCTAATTGATAATACGGATTACTCGGTAAAGTTCGTGCTGAGCCAAAAATGGAAACACAGGGGCCGATTTTAGCCATGCGATCGTATGCCTCGACGAATTCCGACATGATCTTAAAAATAGACCAACTGTCATTACTTTTTATCTCATTCCAATCTTTTCTTACGTGATCCATTGCTCTGATTTTAAAATCAAATATAAACTTAGATTACATCATAACGCATATCTTTTGCGATTATTCTCTAACTTCGAATAGTGAATAAGTATTTTTTCATTTTTTTTCTTGCTTCCAACTTTATTTTCGCTCAATCCGACAAATCTTTCTGGCGCGATTCTGATTCTATGAACAAATCAAGAATTTTAGGCTCTAGCCTAATCATGGGAACAATCTATGCTGGGAGTATTACTTACTTGCAGCAAGTTTGGTATAAAGAAAGCTTCCAGAAAAATTTTCATTTTTTCAATGATGGAAAAAATTGGCTTCAGATGGATAAAGTGGGACATGGATACACAAGCTATTATTTGTCAGAAAAAATTTCAAGAACTTTCCGTTGGTCCGGGTTGAGTAAAAATGAATCGAATCTGATTGGAGTGAGTCTTGGATTTAGCTATTTGACCACACTTGAAATATTAGATGGATTTTCAAAAGACTGGGGATTTTCGCTATGGGACATGGGGGCGAATATAACGGGATCTGCATTGTTTATAGGCCAAGAATATGCGTTTTCAAAGCAAATTTTTATTCCAAAGTTTTCTTTTCAGACCACAAAATATTCTTCGATCAGACCAGAAGTTTTAGGAAGTAATTTCCCAGAGCAGTTATTGAAAGATTACAACGGTCAAACCTATTGGTTGAGTTTTTCACCAGGGAACCTTGGCTGGAACTCTTTTCCTAAATGGTTATGTCTAAGTTTCGGATACAGTGTAGATGAGAAATTGGCTGGGAATTCAGAAATCTATCAAAATTACTATGCCAAAAGAGAATACTTATTCTCCCTTGATTTAAACCTCAACGAGCTAGAAGTAAAAAATGAATTTTTGAAAAAAGTATTACGGCAATTCAACATGATTAAAGTTCCTTTTCCTGCAATTTATCTTAAGGATTCAAAAATTGGAGTTAACCCGATTTACTTTTAAATCAATTTTCCAATCGCTACTTTTTCACCATCAATTAAAACCGGACGCTTTAGAAAAGTATACTCATCTACAATTAACTGGCGAAAATCCTGATCGGAAAAGTTTTTATTTTTCAATCCAAGCGTTTTGTATTTGATAGCACGTTTTGAAAAAAGAGCCTCATAAGATCCAGTTTTCTCCCTCAAAAAGTCAATCGTTTTAGAATCGATGTTCGATGTTTTAATATCAATCAATTCAAATTCATCTCGTCGATTAAATTCTTTCATAATGCGACGGCAGGTGTCACAGGAACTCAAATAATAAATACGTTTCATTAACAGAATTCGTCGTAAGCTGCTTCTAAGTTTGCTGCAATCATTTGCGCTGTTCCCCCTTCAATGTGATGACGCTCTAGAAAATGAACTAATTTTCCGTCTTTAAATAAGGCAATCGAGGGAGATGAAGGCGGATAAGGTAAAAAGTATTTTCTTGCTTGCGCAACTGCCTCCGTGTCAACTCCTGCAAAAACAGTCGTTAAATTGGCCGGTTTTTTATCATGTTGAAGCGATAGCTTAACACCAGGGCGCATATTTCCTGCCGCACAACCACAAACTGAATTTACAACAACAAGTAGTGTTCCTTCTGCATTTTGTAGCGTCTGATCTACCTCAGCTGCATTTGCTAATTCTTTAAACCCAACATTTGTAAGGTCTTCTTTCATTGGTTTTACTAATTCTGCTGGATACATAATCTTTGATTTTTTACAAAGTTAACAAATAGAGAAATGAGATCGTTTTTATTTTTTTAAAAGAAGTTAATTTAAGAACTATGAATTGCTAACTCAGAACGATTAGTTCACCATTTGCAACTCTAACATTCGCAATTCCAACGTTCACAATTCGCAATTATAACTTTCCACGTGCTTTCATCTTTGCAGATTTAACTGTAATTTTGCCCAAATTTATTAGTAAAATGAGTCATCAAGAACTTTCCGAACAAGAACTTCAACGCCGCGAGAATTTAAAAAAATTACGGGAGATGGGAATTGAGCCCTATCCCGCAGAATTATATCCTGTGAATATGCTGGCAACTGACATAAAACAGGTTTTTGAAGATGGTAAGGAAGTATGCTTGGCGGGAAGAATGATGTCCCAGCGGATCATGGGAAAAGCATCATTTGCTGAATTACAAGATTCTTCAGGTCGGATTCAAGTATATTTTAATCGCGACGAAATTTGTCCTGATGAAGACAAAACGCTTTACAACGAGGTGTTCAAACGACTTCTTGACTTAGGTGATTTTATCGGAATTAAAGGAAATGTATTCAAAACCCAAGTTGGTGAAATTTCGGTAAATGTGAAAGAATTTACAATTTTGAGTAAATCATTACGACCATTGCCTCTTCCAAAAACGGATGCTGAAGGCCGCGTTCATGATGCTTTTACCGATCCTGAACTTCGTTACAGACAACGGTATGTGGATTTGGTTGTTAACAATCAAGTGAAAGATGTTTTTGTGAAGCGAACCAAACTTTTCAATGCGATGCGTGAATTTTTCAATTCCGCCGGTTATATGGAAGTTGAGACACCTGTTTTACAAGCCATTCCTGGTGGAGCGTCGGCAAGACCGTTTATAACACATCATAATGCCTTGGATATTCCACTTTACATGCGAATTGCCAATGAATTGTATTTAAAACGATTGATCGTTGGTGGGTTTGATGGCGTGTATGAGTTCTCAAAAAACTTCCGAAATGAAGGAATGGATCGAACGCACAATCCGGAATTTACGGCCATGGAAATCTATGTTTCATACAAGGATTATAATTGGATGATGGATTTCACGGAGCGACTTTTGGAGCATTGTGCGATTGCCGTTAATGGAACCACCAAAGCGACTTTTGGTGAACATAATATTGATTTCAAAGCTCCCTACAAAAGAGTAACAATGCGACAAGCAATAATTGACTTCACAGGATTCGATATTCAGGGAAAGTCCGAAGAAGAACTTCGAATTGCAGCAAAAAACATGGGAATAGAAGTTGATGAAACGATGGGAAAAGGAAAATTGATCGACGAAATCTTTGGTGAAAAATGTGAAGGGAATTACATCCAGCCAACATTTATTACTGATTATCCTAAAGAAATGTCGCCATTGTGCAAAGTTCATCGAGACAACCCGGAATTAACGGAGCGATTTGAGTTGATGGTTTGCGGGAAAGAAATTGCGAATGCATACTCAGAGTTAAACGACCCAATTGATCAGCGCGAAAGATTTGAGGAGCAACTTCGATTGCAAGAAAAAGGAGATGATGAAGCAATGTTTATCGATCAGGATTTCCTTCGTGCACTTGAATATGGGATGCCCCCAACGAGTGGTTTGGGAATCGGAATGGATCGATTGATTATGTATCTAACAAACAATCCTTCGATTCAAGAGGTTCTTTTCTTTCCTCAAATGAGACCTGAAACAACTTCAGTAAAAATTGAATTAAATGACCTCGAACAGGATATTTATAATATTATGCTTGGAGAGAATGAAATGGAACTTCCAGAATTGCGAAATAAGTTTTCAATGAGTAATAAACAGTGGGACACTAGCATTAAGAGTTTAACAAAACAAAACCTACTCAAAGTATCAAAAGAAGATGATAAACTTATAGTTCGTTTTGTGAAATGATAAAAAAGAACTTTTGAATTCAATTTTTGTCAAGATTTTGCGTTTAATTTAAATGAAGCAGCTCCTTTCCGTTCTATTCATAACAATTGGATTTGTTCGAGCGCAAATCGGAATGGGCGAGTGGCGATTGCATGTTGTCACGGCAAAAGCCATAGATGTTGTAGAAGATGGTCAGTTTATCTACACAGCATACGAAAATGGGCTTTCAGTCTTAAGTTTATCTGACGAATCACATGAGCTTTTCACCTCCTTGAATGGCCTATCTGACATTGAAATAAGCAGTATTTTCTACGATGATGTTGATCAAGCCTTATTTATTGGATACTCAAATGGCAACATCGATAAATATAAAAATGGGCGCTTTTATAATATTCCTGCATTAAAGTTGGCACAAATACCGAATTCTAAGCGAATAAATCATTTTGCGAGAGCTGGCTCATTCGTTTTAGCGGCAAATGATTGTTCCATTTTAAAAATAGACCCCATTAAAAATGAAGTAAAAGAAACGTATTATCCAACCGGAACATTGGAGAAAATCAATGATGTTGGTATTCGAAACGATACGATTTTTGCTCTTACTCCTACGAGATTGCTTAAAGGTAATTACAACAACCCAGCTCTTCCTGATGAATCTCAATGGGTTTCAAGTCAGGGATTACCGAACTATTCGAGTGTTGGCTATTTTTCGGAATTGGAATTTCACAATGGCTATTTAACAATACTATTCAAAAGTCAAACGGCAGTTGTGAGTGATTCAGTTTTTGCCATTGAACCCTTTGGAAAAACGAATATCACGAATTTTCCATGGATTGCACAAATCAATTCGATAAACGAGGTTGATGGTAATCTCGTGGTAAGTTTAAATGGCGGATGCTTTGTATATGACAATTCATTGAGTGTAATTGAATCCTACACCTCTTCAAATTTTGACGCTTATTTCAATTTAAATAGATGTGTTAAAAACGCGAACGGACTTTGGGCTGCAGATAACAATTTGGGTCTTCTTTTTTTTCCGACGGAAGTTGATTACAAACCTTATTCCATCAGCGGTCCACTAAATAAGAATTTTTACGCTATGGATTGGCAAAAAGGGACCTTGGCAATCGCCTCCGGTCGACTTTCAGGAAAGCAACCAACTTTCTCCAAGAATGGGGTACATTTTTTTCAAAATGAAACCTGGAATTGCAAAACAATTGATAACACGACAGAATGGCAAAATAAAAATATTTGGGATTATTTAGATGTAGCTATAAATCCCAAAAATCCTGAACAAAGTGCGATTTGCACCTATTCCTCTGAACCTATTTCTGTAATTAACGGAAATCTAACCGAATGCTATAATTCTGTAAATTCAACGATTGAACAAACAAATTTGGGTAATGGTTGGAGTTTGGTTTCCGATATTTCGTATGATGAAGATGGAAATCTTTGGGCTTTAAATGGCTACAGCGAAAAACCGTTGAATGTTCTAGACAAGAATGGAACTTGGAAAAATTTCGACTGTGGTTTTGAGGCTAGAAATAAGTTCTCTCAAAAAATGATTGTCGATTTTGACAACAATATTTGGTTCAGTATTTTAGATGAAGGGCTTTTTGGATATAATCACAAAGGAACAATCGAGGATGAATCAGATGACCAATTTAAACAACTAACCACCGGGTCATTTACTGGAGATTTGCCATCATCAAATGTAACTGCAATTGCTGCTGATTTTAATGGTGAAATATGGATTGGAACAGATGCAGGTTTTGCAATTCTTTATAATGCGTCAAATGTTTTTAACGCAAATGCAGGTGAATACAATGCGCAGCGCATTAAAATTAATTTCGAAGGGAATGTAGAATATTTATTGGGCTCGACACACATTACCGACATTGAAGTCGATGGTGGTAATCGAAAATGGATGGCAACAGCTAATTCAGGATTAATTTTGCTTTCAGCAGATGGTAATGAAATTCTTGAAAACCTTACAACCGAAAATTCACCTTTAATATCAAATGTTATTTATGATATCAAATTAAATCATGATACCGGTGAATTATTTATCATAACAGACAAAGGACTTGTTTCTTACCGCACTAACGCAAGTTATGAAGATCCCGAATACGCAAATACAATTGTTTTTCCCAACCCTGTTAGGCCAAATTATTTCGGGCCTGTTACAATTCAGGGGATTCGATATGATTCTGATGTTAAAATAACTGATGTAGCTGGAAATTTGGTCTACAAAACCACATCAAATGGCGGTACTGCAACCTGGGATTGTAACACACTAAGCGGAGAAAAGGTGGCCACTGGAGTTTATTTTATTTGGACAGCTACCAATGAGGGAAAGGATGAGAAAGTTGGGAAAGTATTGGTAATCAAATAATTTGCTCCTCCGAGTAATACCCGTTTTCTATAAAATAATCGAGCATTGCTTCTTTAATTAAATGTTGTTGTTCTGAATGACTTAGTGATGGCAATTGCTTTAACAATTTAAAGTGAGGCCAGTTTTCATCATCCCGATATTCAAATTCATAATAACCATATGGTTCTAGTAGCGTGCAAATTGCAATATGCAATAAATCTGTTTTCTCTTGTTTGGAAAAATTGCGATGTCCAATTCCTAATTCATTAACGCCAATTAAAAAAAGTAAGGCTTGAACATCCATTCCATCCCCAAAATCTTTTTCCAGATGTAACTTTAGTTTTTGAAAACGCTCTTCAAGTGCATGATCCATAAATGTTAGTTGAATTTGTCAAGATTAGATAAAATGGATTCGTTCGATAAGCGACTAATATTATCCTTTTTATCGTCTTTAGGATATGGTTTTATATGGTATGGCGCTGGGATTCTACCAAGTCTATTTATGTATTTCAACAATCGCTTTGCATTATGAAAGTTTGAAGCTTGCTCAACCAAAGCTACACTGTATTTATCCGAATAATATTTCCCCTTGATCCCTTTTGGAATAAAAATCACTCGTTTTTTCTGTTTTGATAGACGTTTATCAGATAAAATATCACTTTCCTTTGATAATAAAAACTGTTGTGACGCCAGGCTATCTGTTCCTTTGTCGAAAATCACTTGATTTCTTTTAAGATTTTGTTTCCATTTCCTAAAAGCACCTTTTTCATTTTTTCTTAAATGGTATTTGGTGTAAGCTAAAAATACATCAATATTTTCTTCATTTGGAGTTGCCCATAAAAACCCATCGGTTAAATCACTATATTCTTCAGGTCGGATTATAGAATCTTGCTCGAAATAAGAAAATATATAGGGGTCGATTCCAGCTATTAACCATCTATTGTTTTGAACTGGTTTGTAAGAACTTAATTCTGATTTCAAATAATTATAACTGAACGCATGAAGGTTTTTATCATTAATTGATTTTAAATCTTTTATCGATTTTACAAAAATTAGATCGATTTTTGAATTGTAACCAGCATTATTTAATTGATTTTGAATATTATCAGCCGATAAGTGGATAATCTTTATGTGGATTTTTGTTTTCTTTTCAAAATTTTTATAGTGCACAGAATCCTTTGGATGAAGAAAATTTGATGCGATTATTAGATCTGAATTATAATCTGGTGAAGCTGTTTCAAGCCCACAAGAATAATAGAAGAACATCGGAAGTAAAAATAAAAGGACCCTACTCATTATAAAACTTTCAAAGATACAACCATTTCAAAAATCGCCACGATTTCATTATGCTCATTCATCGCATTAACCTTCACAGACTGATTCTGTCTTTCACCAGAATTGATACTCATTTGAACCATCTCTTCAATCATTTCTCCTTCAGAACAAATAAATCGAATGTTACTTTCAGCACGTTTTAAAAATTGGGCGTTCATTCCTTTAAAGGCTAAGGAAATTTTTTTGTTATTTTTTTCAGAAAAGTAAAATGCTAATATTCCAGCAGCAACATCCGCCCCAACAGCCAAAGCTCCAAAATACATCGAATTCAAATGATTTTTAGTTCGTTTCCTCAATGAAATTGAGATAACAATTTCTTTATTGTCAATTGAAACGAGCTTTGGTCGAACAAAACCAATAATCGGAATTTTAAACAGTCCGAGTAAAAAAAGTTTCCAACGCATTTTTCTGATTGAAACTTCCATACTATCCTCCGGTTAACTTTTTGATTTCGTGAAGTTTCATCAGTGCCTCAACTGGTGTTAGTGTGTTGATGTCAATCGTAACTAATTCATCATGGATTTGCTCTAGGACTGGATCGTTTAATTGAAAAAAACTGAGTTGCATATTTTCGGATCCGTTCGAATTTTGTTTTTTCGAAACCTTTTGTTTTTTACCCCCGACTTCAGAGTGAGAATTTTCCAAATCTTTTAAAACTTGTTCTGCACGTTGAATCACTAATGGAGGCATCCCTGCCATTTTAGCGACGTGAATTCCAAACGAGTGTTCACTTCCTCCGGGAACTAATTTTCGCAAGAATAAAACGTTTTTAGCGGTTTCTTTAACTAAAACATTGAAATTATGGATTCTTTCAAAGCGCTTTGACATTTCATTCAGTTCATGATAATGGGTGGCAAAAAGCGTTTTGCATTTTGCTTTTGGATTCTCGTGAATGAACTCGGCGATTGCCCAAGCAATGGAAATTCCATCGTAGGTGCTCGTACCTCTTCCGATTTCATCAAGTAAAATGAGGCTTCTTTCAGAGATGTTATTAAGTATACTAGCCGTTTCATTCATTTCAACCATAAACGTAGATTCCCCTGAAGAAATATTGTCCGATGCGCCAACGCGTGTAAACACTTTGTCTACCAATCCTATTTTGGCTTCGTCAGCAGGCACAAAACTGCCCATTTGTGCCATCAGAGCAATTAAAGCTGTTTGACGAAGAATGGCGCTTTTTCCGCTCATATTAGGACCGGTAATCATAATGATTTGCTGACTAGAATTGTCTAGAAAAACATCATTTGCAATATATTCCTCACCGATTGGTAGGCGTTTTTCAATTACGGGGTGCCTTCCGTTTTTAATATCCAAAACGTATCCGTCGTTTATTTGCGGACGATTATAATTATTCTCAAGGGCAACCTGAGCAAACGAAAACAAGCAATCTAATCGCGCGATCACCAAAGCATTATGCTGAATCGGTTGAATATAATCAGCCATGTTGAATACCAAATCCTGAAAAAGTTTTGTTTCAATTGCCAAGATCTTTTCTTCAGCGCCAAGAATTTTTGTCTCGTATTCCTTCAGTTCTTCGGTAATATAGCGCTCTGCATTTACTAATGTTTGTTTACGAATCCAATCTTCCGGTACTTTATCCTTATGCGTATTTCTTACTTCGATGTAGTAACCAAAAACATTGTTGAATGAAATCTTCAAACTTGGAATTCCTGTTCTTTGCGATTCTCTTTCTTGCAATTGCTCCAGATAATCTTTTCCATTGAAGGAAATCTCACGTAGTTCATCCAATTCAGAATTACATCCCGAACGAATAACAGCACCCTTTCCAATCTGACCTGCCGGCTCGTCGGTAAGTGTCTTTTCAATCAAGTCAATAAGTGTATCACAGGGATTTAATTGATCCATCATTTTGACAAGAGAAACGATTTTCTCTTGCTGTAACAAAATCTTTATCGGTTTGATTTGCAACAAAGTTCTACGCAAATGCATGACCTCTTTTGGATTCACTTTCCCAACAGCCACTTTTGAAATCAAACGTTCAAGGTCGCCAATTTCACGTAAACGCTGACCGAGTTCAAAAGCTATTTCCTCATTCTTCTTTAAAAAATCAACAACATCCAATCGTTCATTGATAGGCTTTTCATCCTTTAGAGGTAAAACCATCCAGCGCTTCATCAGTCGACCGCCCATTGGAGTATAGGTTTTGTCTAATATATCACAAAGTGTTTTAGCATTCTCGTTAGTCGAATAAACCAATTCCAAGTTCCGAACTGTAAACCGATCCAACCAAACATATTTTTCTTCTTCGATGCGCGAAATAGACGTAATATGTCCTAGCCGTTGATGTTGATTTTCACTCAAATAATAAAAAACAGCCCCTGCGGCAATAATTGCTTGAGAAAGATTTTCAATTCCGAAACCTTTTAGAGTCTTCGTTCCAAAATGTTTGTTCAAACTTTCTTTCGCAAATTCTTCGGTAAATGCCCAGTCATCGAGTCTAAAAGTATGATAATGATCGCCGAAATGTGTTTGAAAATCTTTTGTTTTGTTTTTTTGAAAAACGATTTCACTTGGATCAAAGCCACTTATCAATTTATCGATATACTCTTTTGTTCCTTGAGCAACTAAAAATTCACCCGTTGATACATCTAAAAAAGCAATACCATGTTCATCCTTTCCAAAATGAATTGCACACAAGAAATTATTTTTCCCTTGTTCCAGAACCTGATCATTGAAAGAAACTCCTGGAGTAACTAATTCGGTAACACCTCTTTTGACGATCGTTTTGGTCATTTTTGGATCTTCCAACTGATCGCAAATTGCGACCCGCTGTCCGGCTCGAACTAATTTTGGCAAGTAAGTATCTAACGAATGATGAGGAAACCCAGCCAATTCAATTTCGGATGCCGAACCATTTTTTCTTTTCGTTAATATGATACCCAAAATTTTGGAAGTTTTAATAGCATCCTCACCAAAAGTCTCGTAAAAATCGCCCACACGAAATAGTAATAAAGCTTCCGGATGCCGGGCTTTTATCTGATTATACTGCTTCATTAATGGTGTTTCAGCGACCGCTTTCTGGGAACTCACTTAGAACAAAAATTTGGATTTAAAATGAAAGAATAAAGATAGAAATTATCTCGCAAGATTTTTCGCTATAAATTTGTAATAATGAACAAAAAACTAAAACTCTGGGAACTAGATCGCATTTCCGAAGAAGAATTTAAAAATCAGCAGAAAAATCCGATTGTTGTGATTTTGGACGATATCCGTTCGTTGAATAACATCGGGTCTTTTTTTAGAACGGCCGATGCCTTTAATATTTTCAAAATCTACCTTTGTGGAATCACGGCTTGTCCTCCGCATAAAGATATTCACAAAACTGCGCTTGGAGCAACAGAAACTATCGCTTGGGAATACAGAAACGGTATATCCGAAATTTGTTCAGAACTTAAAAATCAAGGCTATACGCTTTGTTCGATTGAACAGACTGAGCAAACAACTTATTTGCAAGAGATAAATAAGCTACCAGGAGATAAATTTGCACTGGTTTTTGGTAATGAAGTAAATGGGGTAAAACAAGAAGTCGTTGATAGTTCCGACTACGTTATTGAGATTCCTCAATTCGGAACCAAACACAGTTTAAATGTCAGTGTATGTGCTGGCATTGTTTTGTGGGAATTTTGCAAAAAATACATTTAAAAAAAACGGCGATCAAATGACCGCCGTTTCAAAGTAAAAAAGTGTTAGTTATTTTACAACTACATTCTTAGTTATTTGTCCTTTATCAGATGAAACAACCACAATGTAACTTCCTTTAGCAACATTTGAAGTTTCAAATGAAACCAATTGTGTTCCAGAAGCGTTATTGATTTCGTGAGTTGAAACAACACGACCTTGTAAATCTGTCAATGCAACTGAATAATCAGATTGACCTGCTTCAAAAGAAACATTTAAAACATCGGATGCTGGATTTGGATAAACATTGAATGCAGCCATCTCTTGATCCATCAAACCAACAGCTGTTCCACCACTTGTAATTTCAGTTGCGCCAACATATGCAGACTCTAAATCCGTTTTGGTGTTAATGTTTTTGATTGTCGCGCCCAAAGTGTTTCCTGTATAATTGATTACCTTGAAATATGAGGTAGTATTATATCCCCAACCATCACCATAATCATCAAACAATTCAAAAGTATAACACTCCACACCGTTTGGGACGGAAACATACCAGCTTGTTGTAGTGCTGTTTGTCATTGAGCCAAGTGGCACATCTAAAACAACTGTTCCAGCACCATTTTTCACTTTGAATGAAGACTCATCCGCCATGTAAGCATCTCCTTTCACTTCTATTTTTATTTTATCTGCAGTTCCAGTATTGCCGCCGTTAAATGTTCCTGAAAATGTATTATCCGCTGCCGAAGGGTCTGCAGATCCATTTGGATTTGAGATTGCAAGATTGAAATTGTTGGTTGCAGCATAAGTAAAAGGTGCTGATGTTAGAGTAACAGCCTTTTTTTCATTATGTGCCAAACCAAGGTTTGTTAGTGATTGATTTGCAGTTCCACCATTCACTCCATAAGCCAAATCAATTGTACTTAAACCATCAGATCCATAAGCTGCAATTAGAGCTTTAGGGGCATATGAACCTGTTTTACCGATACAATTTTCATTTTTAATTGAAGAAGCATAAATCAATCCTGCTTCATTTGTTGAAGGCCAGTTAGTAAATGTTGGTGTAGCTTTGGCTGCAGTAACTATTTCTCCCTGAGAAGTTTGCGAAATAAATGCAAACAATTTAATTGCACCAGCTTCTAAGTCAAACGAGTTAAAAGATGCTGGTAAAGTAATCGTATCAATTATTAATGCTGTTGAACCTTGAGAAAGGTTAGAGATTGCTTGTCCCCATGTACCATTAACCATATCTCTAAAGCAATGATCAAAATCATAAATACCCTCATCTAATAGGTAAAATTGATTTGGGTTGAATCCAGGGTCATATTGATAAGCTGGTACATTATCTTGGTAATATCCAATATGTAAGTAGTTCGTTGCGCTAGAAGGTGCTCCTGTGTAGTAGTATTCCGCGGTAACAATTAACTGTCTTGTTGTAACATCAACAGTTCCTGCAACATAAATATTCACTGGTGAAGCTTGTGATTGAATGGCATTTACAGCAGCAACCCATTCTCCTCTTCCGATACCTGTATTTCCTGCTTTTCTACTTACCGAACCATTTGGATATCCTTGAGAATCAAAAGGTGCTGCAATTAATTCTCCTGTCGGGGTTTGTAATGATCCACCAAAAACAGGGTCTGTACTTGAAAACCCTCCGGTTTGGATTTTTAATGTTATCGCACCGGTTGGCTCAATATTTTCTTGAGCAATGGCGTGACCATCCGGACAATACGTACAGAAATTTCCAGTATACTCCTCCAAAACTGCAACGCGGTTAGAAGGTGTGGTGCTAACATATAATGGTTGCGCAAAGGCAAAACCACCAAAAGCTAAAGCAACAGTTGATAGTAAAGATTTTTTCATGATTAAGTTTTAAAATTTTATATAAATTTAGTACTCATTTTTAATATAATGAAAAAAATTGTTGTTTTTTCAGGAGCAGGAATGAGCGCCGAAAGTGGAATTAGCACTTTTCGAGATACGGGCGGTTTGTGGGAACAATATAAAATTGAAGATGTTGCGACTCCGCAAGCATGGAAAAAAGATCCGAACATGGTGACCGATTTTTATAATGCTCGAAGAAAACAAATAATAGAAAAACAACCAAATGAAGCGCATTTAATAATAGCCGAGATGGAGTCACGGTTTGATGTTTGCGTTATTACACAAAATATTGACGATTTGCATGAGCGAGCAGGATCAAGCAACGTTTTGCACCTGCATGGAAATATTCGATTTTCAAAATCTTCAGGACCAAATCAAGAAAAGGAATATTACCCAATAAATGGTTGGGAGCTTGGTCCGAATGATTTGTGTCCTGATGGCTATCGATTAAGGCCACACGTTGTTTGGTTTGGAGAAGATGTTCCTATGTATAATTCAGCAATGAGAATAATAAATGATGCAGATATTTTAATTGTAATTGGAACGTCGCTTCAGGTATACCCAGCCGCAGGTCTTGTAAATTATGCAAATTCAAAAGCAATAAAATGGGTTGTTGATCCGAATGTTGAGGAATTTTATGTTCCTTCTGATTTCAAAAAAATCAAAAAAATAGCCACAGAGGGAATTAAAGAAATTACAGAATTACTTTAATTATTTCTTCTTGGCTTGTTCTTTTATAAATAGTTCGATTGCACCAACCATTGAAGGAGCCTTTGGGTGCGGGGCGTGAACATCAAGGCGAAGATTGTTTTTCATTACTGCGTTAGCAGTTGTCGGGCCAAAAGCTGCTATTGCCGTATCATTCTGCTTAAAATCTGGAAAGTTTTTTAAAAGAGATTCGATACCTCCAGGACTAAAAAACACAAGCATGTCATAATAAACATTTTCAAGGTCTGATAAATCCGCTGCAACAGTTCTGTAAAGAATTACTTTTGTAAATGGAAACCCATGCTGTTCCAAAGTGATTGGAATAATATCTCTCAAAATATCTGTGCAAGGCAATAGAAACTTTTCAGTCTTATGCTTTTTCATCACCTCAACCAAGTCATCTATTGTTTGTTTTCCGAAAAAAATCTTTCTTTTCCGGTAAGCTACATATTTTTGAAGGTATAAAGCAACTGCCTCTGAGATACAAAAATATTTCATTGAGTCTGGAACCTCAAAACGTGTTTCTTCCGCAATTCTGAAAAAATGATCTACTGCCACTTTAGATGTTAAAATAATCGCTGTATGTTCAGCAATATTTACGCGCTGCGCTCGAAATTCCTTCGCGTCAATTCCCTCAACCTTGATAAATGGACGAAAATCTATTTTTAACTTATACTTCTCGGCCAAATCAAAATAAGGCGATTTATCTCCTTCGGGCTTAGGTTGAGAAACTAAAATTGTTTTTATTGCCAAGGATAATCCAATTAAATTTTTAACATCACAAACTCACCTTTAAATACATCTGAATCAACTTGTTTAAGATAATTACAGGAAGTATTTCGAGTGTGCAAAGATATAAAAAAATATAATACCAACTGAATCTAACTCGGAAAGAGAACAACAAACCTCGAGCAATTCTCAGGATGGATGAGGTTATTAAAATTACAATAAAAACCAGTAAAAATATTGATTTATAACGCATGTTAAGTATCCAAAATAATGCAAGAAGAAGCAATAAAACTCCTGCAAAGAACCATATTTGACGTGTAATTTGAGCGCCATTTTCAGAAATTTCAGTTTGACCTGAAAACAATGCCGCTAAACGAAATCCAAATTGATGCATAAATAAATAGCCAAATGCCATTAGGCCACCGGAAATTAAGGCAAAATTATAATTCTCCCCATTAAAAAAAAGTAAGAAAAAACATAAGTAGAGTGAGATTACGAAATTAACGAAGAGGGCAATCATTGCTCCTTGACTAATTCTACTTCCCTCATTAAATGATTTATCCTGAGGCTTAAACTTAAAAAATCCCGCGCTAATTGTACTGAAGAAACTAGTGTTGTTTATTCTTCCAGCTCCTACAACAGAACAACACAATAGAACAACAAACAATAAGAGACTTGTTAAATGCGTTTCGCGTTCCTGTAATTCAAAATTCGATTGAATAAGTAAAAGAGATAAATTCATTTTGATACAAAATTAAATAAATACTTAATTTTGTCACACGATTAATGGGGGTGATTTAGCATTATTAATTTTAATTTAAAAAAAATGAAAACAGACCTTTATCAGCAACCGGATTATTACGCTATGGATGATTTACTTTCCGATGAGCACAAATTAGTTCGTGATGCTGCACGTGCTTGGGTTAAAAAGGAGGTTTCTCCGATTATTGATGAGCACTACGAAAAAGCAACTTTTCCAATGCACTTGCTTCAGGGGCTTGGTGAAATTGGGGCTTTCGGACCATATATCCCGGAAGAATATGGAGGGCCTGGACTAGATCAAATCTCTTATGGATTAATCATGCAAGAGTTAGAACGATGTGATTCTGGTTTAAGATCAACTGCTTCTGTTCAGTCTTCCTTGGTTATGTATCCTATTTGGAAATATGGAAATGAAGAACAAAAACAAAAATATCTTCCGAAACTTGCGACAGGTGAAATGATGGGTTGTTTTGGATTAACTGAGCCGGATCATGGTTCGAATCCAGGAGGAATGATAACTAATTTCAAAGATGCGGGAGATCATGTAATACTCAATGGTGCCAAAATGTGGATATCAAATGCGCCATTCGCTCATATAGCCGTTGTTTGGGCAAAAGACGAAAGTGGAAGAATTCATGGTTTAGTTGTAGAAAGAGGAATGGAGGGATTCTCTACTCCTGAAATGCATGGAAAACTTTCTCTTCGTGCTTCAGCTACGGGAGAATTGATTTTCGACAATGTTAAGGTTCCTAAAGCAAATATATTACCTGGAAGATCGGGATTAGGTGCGCCTTTAAGCTGTTTAGATTCTGCGCGTTATGGTATTGCATGGGGTGCTTTAGGCGCTGCAATGGACTGTTATGACCAAGCACTAAGGTATTCAAAAGAAAGAACGCAATTCAATGTTCCGATTGGCGCATTTCAATTAATTCAAAAGAAATTAGCTGAAATGATTACGGAAATCACGAAGGCACAGTTGTTGACTTTTAGATTGGGACAATTGCGCAATGAAGGTCGAGCAACATCTGCCCAAATTTCCATGGCTAAAAGAAACAATGTTGAAATAGCATTGAACATTGCCCGTGAAGCTCGTCAAATTCATGGTGGAATGGGAATCACGAGTGAATACTCGATGATGCGCCATATGGCTAATCTCGAATCAGTTGTTACTTATGAAGGAACACATGACATTCATTTGTTAATCACAGGAATGGATGTAACTGGAATTCCAGCTTTTACCCGTGAAATGCCCGATTTGAATTAAATTACAATTCGTCGTCAGTAACGTTTTTGTCTCCTCGCAAGATTCGAACTCGCTTTCTGGCCTCTGAAGAAAATAAACTGCCCTTGTAGTCAATCGCTAATCGTCGATAAAACTCAAGGGCTTTTTCTTTGTCATTTAAAATGTTTTCTTGAATATCGCCTAACCGAAATAGTGCGTCATCTGCAAGAATATCTTGTCCGTGAAATTTAATCAAATCCTCGAAATAGCCAATTGCTTTTTCCCATTCTCCCTGCATTTCCATCGCTTTACCCTTACGGAATAAAATTTCGTCTGCTAAAGCATGATAAGGAAAATTGACTTGAATGCTGTCAAACAAACGAAAAGCTTCAAAATAGTTATGTTGCTCGATTAAAAGCTCGGCATTTGCATACCAGGACATTGCTTGAAAATTACTATCCAACCCATAATTATCTGTAATCATAACTGACAATTGCATTGCGTCATTTGCAATTAATTTCGATGTGGATTCCTTTAAAACATTTAGTTGAGCTTGTGCATAATCAAATTCTCCATCGTAGTAAAAAACTCGGGCATTTTTATACTTCGCTTCCTGCCCAATAGATTCGAATTTAAAATCATTATCGATCTGCATATATAAAATAGATGCCTCCCAAATGTCGCCACTTAAAACATGTATATCCGCTAACTGCATTTTAATTTGGGCTCGCTGGACATCTGTTAAACCACTATAGCTCATGGCCTGACTTAGTTCAGTTTTTGCCTGATCTGCCTGATTGGCATAAAAGGACTGAATGTATGTGTACTCTAATATTATTGGAAGCGTAATTCTCGATTTTCCTAGTTTTCTTAATGCTCCCTCATAATCAAGTAATGTTGAATCTATTTCAGATTTAGTAAAATTCCGGTTGGTTGTAATTTGCAAAAAGCTCGTGTTTAATAAACCCTTGTATGCGGATACAAAATTTTCTTTGTCTTCTCCAAGACCAAGAACATAATTAAAACACTTTCGTGCTACTGCGTAATTTTTGTTTTCTACACAAATTTCCCCTAACTGAAAAACGCGTGAGCCATCCCCTTTAAATCGTTTATCCAATCCAACAACTTGCGTATATGCACCATCAAAATTCTTACTCTGTGTAAATAACCAGATTAATAATTCCGAAAAAATTGCGGAGGAATTATTTTTCTGACTTTTTCCTAAAACTTGTTCTTTGAGTAAAAGATATTCGGCAGATTCCCCGGAACTCAAGTCTAGTCGAGCAGAGAGAGCAGCCTCAATTGATTCTATTGTTCCTGGTTGAGCCTCTAAATAATTCAAGTATTCCTCTATCATTTCCTTTTTCTTACCTGTTTGGGCATAGAGATCGGCGTATTGGAAATTAAAAGGATAATAACTTGCCAATTTCTTTCCTTTGTCTAAAGCAGCTTTTGCAATGTCAAATTTCTGTTTGGCAACAAGGGCTTGATAAATTGCAATAATTTGCGATGGATTATCTGGTATATTTTCAAGAATTTCTTTATATGCTTTCTCTGATTTAATCACATCATTTGTGTTTTCATAAAACTCAGCAAGCATTACTTTATAATCAAAGTCGTTTTTATTTTGATTTATTTGTTTTTTTAAGACCTTTTCTGCCGTTTTGTTGTCCTTGGTTGCAGTAAGGCACTCAAAATAGCGACTAAAATTTGCTTTGTTCGGGGTGGAGTTGTAAATTTTCTCATAGTAAGGTAAGGCCTTATCCAATTCACCCGAAACATAATAATGTTGTGCCAATTGAATATCCGTTTCAGACTGAGACCTCGCAGAGAAAAAAACCACAATAAATAAAAACATCAATAATAACCTCATTGATTCTCTTTTTCCCATTGGTTTAAAAATTCATTGATTTCATTCATTGATTTCTGAAATCTTGGTAAATACTTCGTTTTTCTCATCAAATAATGATCCAATAAACCTTTTATTGTATTCATTTTACGCTTTTCAAAAGTGATGTATTCTTCATATTTATTCTTCGCCCCTCTTCCGTTTTCAATGTCAGTTTTCAATTGGTTTAATGTTTCTCGCTCTTCAGAAAGTGAACTAAAAATTAAGCCATACTCACCAGATAGGGTTCTTTTATTCTCTTCTTTTTCTTTAATAAACATCATTTGTAACTCCTTAAACTCATCAACCTTTCGGCCAAAAGATATATCTACTTTTTTCGGTTTATACACTTTTCTAATTCGAACCATCAACTTATTTGCTGCCAATTGAAATTCAACAACTGAGTCGAGTTTATTCCTTTCAAGCACATTTTTAAGCGAATCCGTTTGAGAGAGCATATTGTTAATTTCATTTAATTGCTTATCCCTTTTTGAGGAAACACAAGCAACTAATAGTAATACTAATGAAATTGATAAAATTCGTTTCATTGTTCGAGCTTTTTTGTCATATAATTTTCTTTTAAAATGAATATTTCATCATTCAATTTGGCAGCTTTTGTTGTGAGCAAATCCCTTTTGGATCTATATTCAGCAATTGTGGTTTCGGCTAAAGAACATTGATTCTGTTCAAATCGAATATACTCATCATATTTGTTTCTCTTTCCAAAGCCATTTGAAATGTCCTTAGCCAACTTTCTAATGCGTGTTTTCTCTTCATTAAGTTGATTATTCATCACGTCCATATTTTTGAGCAACAGTTGCATTTTTTGAGTGGTTTTGAAATAATCATCTATTAATCGTGCCTCTGATTCCATCAAGGTATCTGATGCCAAATAATCCAAAACCTCGTTTAGTTTTTTAGTGTTTTGATTTGTTTCATTTCTAAATGCATCACTTCTTAGCTCAATCAAAACAATTTTTATGGAATCTATTTTATTTCCCAATTGTTCGAGTTGTTTTAACTGAGTAGATTTTTCAAGATCAACACAGGAAACCAAAAGCAACGATATGGAAATTACGCAGAAAACAATTCGCATGGATTAAAATTAAACAATATCTAGTTGGTGAAAAAATGAATTGACACAATTTAACCTTTCAATCGTCAATTCACGGAAGAATTTCTTTTGCCTAGCTCCAGTTTCTTTTTCTTTAATATTATGATTGACTTTCTGTTCACTAAATACTCCCAATCGCCAGAAGAAATAAATTCTTCTATTTTTTGATCATAACTTTTTTCATCCAACGGATATTTATTCCCTTCTTTTGGCAATAAAGCAATATAGTTTGCATTACCAATAAAAGGATAATGGAAAATGAATTCACGCATAGCTAAATGGGGGCAAAGATGTGATTGGGCACTTACTCGAGCGTCTGCAGGTATTTTATCTAGTGCGTGTCGAACTTCCGAAACATCAAAGTCCCTAATCCAATGTGCTTTTTTATAAAACTGACTATTTTCTTTGTTATAATATTCAGAAGTTCGATGATCTAAAAAACTGATGCTCGAAATAACAGAAACGCTCAAACAAAGGGAAGCGATTTGTATTTTTCGTTTTCCAAAACGATGAATAACCGCGTAAAGGGCCAAAACCAAAATTGGAGCAAATTCTATTGAATAATGAACACTTATTCCCCACCTAATCGGAAGGTCATTGAACATTTTCTGTGCGACAATTGGTATTATCATAATAAAATACTCAGGCGCTAGGATAAGCGCAAACCCACCAGCAAGAATGAGCGCCAAATAAGTTTCTGCTTTAATTCCGTCATAAGCAGCATCACCGTGGTGGTTTACAAAAAGTAGTTCAATTGTTCGGATTGGATGTTTAACTATATTTATAAGAACTTCTCCAAAATTTGACCCGAGCGCATTGAATGAATTGTGTAAATAATCCCTCCCTGGTGTTGCAAGAGAAGGAATAAATACCTTAATGACTAGCACAAAGTATACAAGTGCTAGAAATGATAGTCCTAAGCTAAAAATCAACTTTTTACGATCCTTATTTAACGCGGCGCGCAATGCAAGGCCTAAGCCGATGAAAACCGCCCAGAGCGCCATGTTTTCTTTTGCAATCATAATCAATATGAAAAACAAAATGCTTTGTTTCCATTTTTTTTGTTCAAAATAATCCAAAAACCAGGGCACAAACATCGTGGCTACAACGTTGTCATGGTAATCAAAACTCAAAGCTGAAAAAATTCCCCAGATGGTGAAAAAATGCAATACTGCTAGACGCGCTAGCCATTCGTTATCTGAAATTCTTCTTACAAATCGATAAATTCCAAATCCACCGAACAGAATTGCAACAATTTGGAAAATTAGCATAGTCCAAGATCCGAAAATCCAATAGAACGGGGAAACAATTATTGGGTAAAGGGAAAAGTGATCGGACAAGACATTATCAAAAGCGGGCTGCATAATCATACAGTCATTCCATCGAAAATGAGCATAGTCGAAAATCGCATTATTGTTGATGCCTAGATCCCACCCAAAAGTTCTAAAATTATAATGATTTACTAGTGAAATAGATGCATAAAGCGATGCAAAAAAAACAAAAATGATTGTCAACGGATTATTAAGAAGCTGAATTTTTTTCATTTCAATTCTTTTCTTCAATGATATAATTGGGGCGGTTTTTACTTTGCGTGAAAAGTTTTCCAAGGTAAATGCCAATAATTCCAATCATAATTAATTGAACCCCTCCAATAAACAGAATTGATGCAATGATGGAAGTCCAACCCGTAATAGCTTTATCCGTAAATATCGAAATATAGATTGCATAAATTGCATACATAAAAGCTGAAGCCGCGAAAAACAATCCCAAATAAATTGAAAAATACAATGGCTTAGCACTTGATGAGGTAATGCCCGTTAATGCAAATTTTACCATTTTCGAGAATGAATACTTGGTGCTTCCCGAAAATCGATCTTGCGGAGTATAAGGAATTCCAATTTGTTTGAATCCCAAGGTTGGTATAATGCCTCTGAAAAAAAGATTGCTTTCGTTGTATTTTCGCAAAACAGAAACCACTTTTCTATCCAATAATCGGAAATCGGCTGTTCCTTCTTCTAGTTTGGTATCGGATAAAGAATTAACAAACCTGTAGAAAAGAGAAGAGGTTAATTTCTTAAAATATGAAATTTTGTTGGTGTCTTTTCGAATAGTATAAACAACGTCATTTCCCGCTCGCCATAATTCAACCATTTTTGGAATTAAATCAGGAGGATGTTGCAAATCTGCATCCAAGCTTACTACGGCATCTCCATCGGCATGATCTAACCCTGCTTTAAGTGCATTTTGATGACCATAATTCCTGCTGAAACTGATATATTTTACCCTTAAATCATTGTCTGCAAGATTCTTAATTTTTGAAAGAGAACTATCTGAACTTCCATCATTAACATAGAGTAATTCAAAATCGAATGGGCTCAAATCAGCAAAAACACGAACAATCCTTTCGTATAAAACCTCGACATTCCCTTCCTCGTTAAAGGTTGGGACAACTATTGAAATTTTATTCGTCGACATGATATCAAGCATTAATTTTTAACCAAAATGAACCTCCATGCTTTTCTACGTTTACAGTATTTGGATGTTTCCAAAAATCATCAATTAGGTTTGACAACTTTGGATTTTCAGATATATAATAATTTGCGGCAATCGGCTGATATTTTTCAGGATTTGCAAGTAAGAACATTGCTAAACCATATTGTTCCGAATAAAATCGATCACACATGAACTGAGGATAATCGTAAGGAAGATAAATATCATGGATTTGAACAATAACTCCTTTTTTCAAACGAGGTAGCACTTCGAGAAAAAACACGGTGGCATCTGAATTCGGGAAAATACGGTGTGAATTATCTACAAAAAGAATATCATTTTCCTCAAGTTCATCAAGCATGGAAAAATCTATCGACTCGAAAGGCTTTCGAATTACCTCATCAACCAGTTCATCAATTTCAGCGCGCGGAAAGGGATCAATGGAAATGAATTTCGTCGTTAATTTTTGTTCCGATTTTGCCTTAAATGCAACTTTTGTGGAATTACCGGATCCAATTTCTATATATTTTTTCGGCTTAAGTTCTGCTATCAGGGTATAAAGCATAACAACATCCAACCCTGGAAAAAAACCATTGTTCCATGTTGGATGTTTTGTGTTTTTCTCAACTGAATGATCCTGAATCACAGTTAAATTATTTTGGTACTTCAACGCGGCATTCAAAAATTGAGCATAGATTTCATCTTGTTTTTGAATAATATTCAGGAGTTGGTCATGAGGGGGCTTGCCATGTCCATAACGGGGCGTATTATCAACTTTGTATTCAAGAAATACCTTTTGAAATTTTGGACTTAAAAACTTGTAAATTGATTTAATCATCTTATCAATTGAAGATTAATTCACAAAGAAAGTTATTTTCGCGCAAGCCCACTTCATTTTTATTGAATTCTTTTAGATTAACTATCTTTGTAACAAAACAAGTAAAAATGGCAAATCAAGAACGCATTTCAACGAATAAAGCTCCGAAGCCAGTTGGACTTTACCCACACGCTCGCCGTGTTGGCAACTTGTTATTCCTTTCGGGTGTTGGTCCGCGTGTGGCTGGTTCTGATGATTCGGACTCAGCAGTACCTGGATTGAAGTTGGATAAAAATGGAAATTTCATTGAATTTGATTTTGAAGCACAGTGCAGAAGTGTATTCGACAATGTTCGCATTATTTTGGAAGAATCGGGTTCTAGCTGGGATCAATTGGTAGATGTGACTGTTTTTTTAGTAAATATGAAAAGGGATTTTCATACCTACAACAGAATTTATGCTGAGTACTTCAAAGACAACTTGCCTTGCCGAACAACTTGTGAAATAAACTCGTTGCCTACCCCAATTGCTATTGAATTGAAGTGTATTGCAACGATTTAATAGAATGTAAAATGAATAATGTAGAATGTAAAATGGAACCTATTATCAATTTTACATTTTATATTCTAAATTAAAAATATATGACAGGTTTTATAATTCGTATTACACTCGCGCTCGCTTCACTGAGCTTTAACGTGTGGCTTTTTGCAACCGGACACTGGGGCTGGGGAATTACATTTCTATTTGTTACTGCTCTAATCATTTTGTCGTTTTTCCGCAATGAAAACATGGTTTTAGCTTTAAATCAAATGCGTGTTGGGAATACTGATAAAGCAAAAAAATACATTGACCGAATTACGCATCCACAATTTATGCCGAGAAAGCAGCACGCTTACATACTATATTTGAAAGCTGTGATGGGTTCTCAGGAATTAGGTTTTGCAAAAAGCGAACAACTTTTAAGACAAGCTCTGGAGTTGGGATTACGTCAACCGGAAGACAATGCGGTGGCGAGAATGCATCTAGCAGGAATTTGTGCCCAAACAGGTAGAAAAAATGAGGCGATCTCTTTACTTTCCGAAGCCAAAAAAATGGATAAAAACGGCATGCTAAAGGATCAAATTAAAATGATGCAGCAACAACTTCAGATGGCACCCTCTAAAAACCAGATGCGTATGGCTCAAATGATGGGTGGAAGAAAGAAAATGCCAAAAATGCGCTAGTCAATGTCTAATTTACCTCGCACGTTCTCAGAAGGTTGGAGCGATTATGAATTAATTGATGCCGGTGGGGGAAAGAAACTAGAGCGCTGGGGTAAAATAATTACTATTCGTCCTGAAATACAAGCTTATTTTCATAGTGGGCTACCTTTTTCTGAATGGAAGAATTTAGCGCATTGGGAATTCATTGAAGGAAAAAACCAACAGGGAAATTGGAAATCCCTGAAAAAAGATTCTCCTACAAAGTGGTTGATTTCCTATAATCGACTGAAATTTAACATCGAGCTGACTTCATTTAAACATTTAGGTCTATTTCCAGAGCAACAAACAAACTGGGAGTTTATCCATGATAAATTGCAATCAGATGATCGCTTTTTGAATTTATTTGCCTACACTGGTGCTGCTTCATGCGTGGCAAGAAATCGGGGTGCTGATACTTTTCATGTTGATTCGGTTAAATCAATGATTAGCTGGGCCAAGGAGAACATGGAGTTGAGTAAATTACTCAATATTCGTTGGGTGCATGAAGATGCATTGAAATTTGTTCAACGTGAAGCAAAACGAGAACGAACTTTCAAGGGTATTTTAATGGATCCGCCAGCATGGGGATTGGGTGCAAAAGGCGAAAAGTGGAAGTTAGAAGATAAAATCGACGATTTATTGGGTGCCGCCGCTCAAGTTATCGATGAGGATGGATTCTTGGTTATGAACACCTATTCACCAACGGTTGACGGTAATTTAATTTCAGAACTAGCTGAACTCTATTTTCCAGAAAAAACCATCGAAGTTTCCCAACTTTTTATGGAAACCAAAACGGAAAAAACTTTGTATTATGGGGAACTATTGAGAGTCACCTAATGACTGTATAAGTGACTTTTGGAGTTATTTGGGCTGAGATTTAATAAAAAATTTCTATCTTTAATCGAATGCGTAAAGTCCTTTTCATCGATACTGTTCACCCGATATTGGAAGAACGCCTCACAAAACGAGGCTTTCTATGTGTTGACGCAACAAAAAAATCACTGTCTGAAATTGAAAAAGAATTACCCGAAGTCTTTGGAATTGTTATCCGAGCGAGGTTTGTTTTGAATGAGGAATTTTTAAAAAATGCAACTAATTTGAAGTTCATAGCACGTTCAGGATCCGGACTAGAGAACATAGATCAATTATTTTGCAAGGAAAAAAACATTGAGCTCTTTAATTCACCAGAAGGAAATCGGAATGCGGTTGCTGAGCATGCTTTGGGAATGTTGCTGTCGTTGTTAAATAAGTTGAATCAAGCAAATTATCAAGTTAAAACAGGTATTTGGAATCGAGAAGAAAATAGAGGCGAAGAATTGGATGGAAAAACAATTGGCATAATTGGATATGGAAATAATGGTTCCGCCTTTGCAAAAAAATTGCGCGGATTTGATGTGAAAGTAATTGCCCACGACAAATATAAAGCTGGATTCGGAGATCATTTTGTCCAGGAATGTACTCTAGAGGCCATCTATCATCAAGCCGACATCGTCAGTTTTCACATACCATTGAATAAGGACACTAAGTATTTTGCTAGTGAACCATTTTTTAATGCGTTTGAAAAACCAATTCGTTTGTTGAACTTATCTCGTGGAAAGATTGTAAACACGAAAGATTTAGTTTCAGCAATTAAGCAAGGAAAAGTTATTGGAGCCTGCCTTGATGTGTTGGAGTTTGAAACCAAAAGTTTCGAAACGTTTTTCGAGCAGCACCTACCCGAAGAATTTCAGTTTTTGGTTCAAGCTGAAAATGTGCTGCTTTCTCCTCATGTTGGTGGTTGGACCAGGGAAAGTTATTTCAAATTAAGCAATGTTTTAGCAGATAAAATTCTAGCCTGGGATGATTCTCAGAATTAAAATTTTATTCTGTTCTGTAAACGTGATCACGAATTCATTTAGATCTTATTCCAAATGCCAATTCTCCAAAAATTCGTCTAAATCTCTACGATCTTTTTTTGTCGGTTTTCCATCGGTTAGACGATAATTACGTTGTGCTTCTTGATATAATTTTAGTTTCTCAAGCTCTTCAACAGGTGTTAAATCCAATAGAAAATTAACAACCAATTGGGCCCCAACTCGCTTATCTGTCAGGCCTACAACCTTATATGTAAAGACAGCGGTGTTTCGTTGAAACTGAATTAAATCATTTATTTTAACCTCACGAGATGGCTTAATTTGTTCACTATTTATTTTAATTCGGCCTTTTGTAATTAGCTCTGCCGCTAGTGATCTTGTTTTTGCCAAACGAACGCACCAAATGAATTTATCCCACCTCAATTTCATTTCTCAACTTTTTCGAAAGAGCATTCAAAACCAAAGCATAGGAGTGATCGATTAATTCTTTCACCAACTGATCATCTGCATCATTACCTAAAATAACAGTATTCCAATGTTTCTTATTCATATGAAATCCCGGGATAATTGAAGCGTATCGTTCACGTAAATCGATCGCCTTTTCTGGGTCGCACTTCAAGTTTATTGAATGAAATTGTTGGATATCGGTAATGGCAAAAATCTTTCCCCCCACCTTAAAGGTTAGTGTTCTTTCATCAAACGGGAAATCTACTTTAACCCCTTTTTTATCTTGGCAATACGAATAGAACTCTTCAAAATTCATTTAGTGAATAGCAGGAGCAAGATCCTGATGGCCTAGGGCATATAACATCTTTGTGTGCTCTCTCAACGCTTTTAAAAATGTATTGTATGAATGATAAGGTAAATTATATTCATGGGCAGTTTCACGAACAATTGATGCTATTTTACTATAATGAATGTGACAAATATTCGGAAATAAATGATGTTCAACCTGATAATTCAAGCCACCAACATACCATGAAAACAACTTTGCTCCGGGGGCAAAATTAGCCGTGTTGTATAATTGATTGACCGCCCAATCTGCATCAATATTACCAGAATCGTCAGGCATTGGGTAATTCGAAGTTGGCACCACATGAGCTGGTTGAAAAATTGCAGCCAGAATAAAGCCCGAAATAAACTGCATAAGCAAATAACCAATAAGCGTTACGTACCAATATGCTGGACTTAAAAGAAAAGGAAGTAGCAAAAATAAAACAGCATAAAAAATCTTGCTGATGACGATTGTAAAAATATGTTGAGAATAAGTAATTCCCTGCGATTCAACTAAACCCATTTTTTTATAACGAGCCGCCTGCTTATAATCCTTACTTACGAACCAAACTAATGTCATTAAACTATAAAAAAACCAGGCATACAAATGTTGAAAACGATGAATTTTCAATCTTTTTTTATGTGGTGAAAACCTCAGAAAAATTGCAGGGGGATCAATGTCTTCGTCAATATCTGTTACGTTGGTATACGTGTGATGCAGAACATTATGTTGAATTTTCCAGTTTGTATCATTTCCACCAAGAAGAATAACTACTTTGCCAATAATTTTATTGATGGTTTCATTGCGGGAATATGCGCTGTGGTTGGCATCGTGCATAACTGACAATCCGATTCCTGCCATTCCAACACCCATAATTGCCCAAAATAATAGATAAAACCAATTACTAATTCCAGATACAAACAAAAGAGCATATGGAATTAAATAAATCAACATCATACAAATAGTTTTGAAAACCATTGCGCTATTTGCATGCCTTGAAATATTGTTGGTTTTAAAGTAATCGCTCACTCGCTGACGAAGGACTTTATAAAACTCTGTGTTGTGTTCTTTTGAAAAAGTAACTTTTGAATGACTCATGTCGTATTTTATGGTACAAAGTTACCTAATATAATCATATATTAGTGCTTTTTATTGTTAATGAGACAATATCCCCCTTATATTGCTATCTCAACATGCTCAGAAACAACCAATTCATTTAAAAACTGCGTGGCCTTTTCATCGAAAACTATACTGTTTTCTGTTGTAAAAAATTTTGTGTTTGATCCTGAAGTTAATCGATTGGCTAATTCGTGATGACGAAGTAAATAATCAGCAAGCTTTTCAGCCACAATTGGTCCTTGAGCGATGACATTTATATCTGGACCAAGAAGTTGTTCAATTTGTTTTTTAATAACTGGATAATGGGTACAAGCCAAGATAATCGTGTCAATTTTCGGGTCTTTTTTCATCAATTCCCTCACGTCCTCCTCTATAAACATCTTTCCTGCCTCACATTCATGTCGGTTGTTTTCAATTAGCGGCACCCACATTGGGCAAGCATGTTGAATAACATTTATTTCAGGCGCAAATTTATTAAGCTCAATGACGTAAGAATTTGATTGAATCGTTCCCATGGTTCCTAATACGCCAACGTGCTTTGATTTTGTTAATTGACCTATTTCTTCTGTACTAGGACGAATTACACCTAAAACTCGATTATTCGGATAAAGCGATGGCAAAACTTGTTGCTGAATACTTCTCAATGCTTTTGCAGAAGCAGTATTACATGCTATAATTACCAAAGGACATCCCTGCTGAAACAAAAACTTTACTGCCTCAAGGGTAAAATTATAGACCACATCAAAAGAACGATTTCCATAAGGGGCGCGGGCATTGTCTCCCAAATAAACATAGTCATATTGAGGTAGTCTTTTTTTTATTTCTGACAACACTGTTAATCCCCCATAACCAGAATCAAAAACGCCAATTGGTGCACTCAACATAAAGTAAAACTAAATAAAAAAAGGCAATCAAATGATTGCCTTTCATATAAATTTCGATATATTACTTTTTCATTGCCTCCGCATCTAATCGCAGTAATTCAATCATTACTTCTGATGTACAATCAATTCCACCTTTGAAATATAAGGTTACGGTTTCATCAATAATGTAATTTAATTTTTTACGGTCAGCAACTATTTCAATCGCCTTTTGAATACGCTCCAATATTGGTTTATTCAATTCTTCATTGTAGGCTTGAATTTCTTGTTCTAAAGATTGTTGTCTAAGCTCGATGGCCTGCTGTTTTTTCATTAGATTAGCCTCGTCAATTTCAATGAGCATAGGTGTTTTGTCTTTTTTAGTTTCCATATGTTTTCTGTATGCTTGCTCAAATGACTTTTGCATTTCTTCTAATTCTTGAAAACCTTCTTTTTGTCGATCCTCCAATTTTTTAAGGGCAACTTTGCGAGATGGAAGTGTGTCAAGTAATTTTTGAGAGTTAACATGCCCAATCTTTGTTTGAGAAAACCCAATTGTGGAAAATACTACTGCAAGCGCAACTAAAATTTGTTTCATTTTATTTAAGATTTAATTTATTTACTTATTCCCATTTCTTCGAGCACCGCATCACTGATGTCATACTCCTTATCGGCATAAATTAGATTACTTTGGTTTGCCTTATCAAACACAAAAGAATAACCTTCTTTTTTTGCCAACTTTTTCATTGCTGTAAAAACGCGGTCTTGAATTGGCTTGATTAATTCCTGTCGTTTTTGGAAATAATCTCCATTTGATCCAAAATGCATCGTTTGCAATTCAATCGCTTCTTTTTCTAGCTTTTCAATTTCTTGCTTTCGCTTTTCTTTTTCCTCTTTAGGAAGAAGAACCTCCTCACGCTGATAATTATCTTTCTTTGACTTCACTACGGCATAGCGATCCTCAATTTCTTTCGTCCATCGCTCTGCCATTTTATCTAATTTTTCCTTCGCCTCCGTATATTCTGGAACATTTTTCAAAATATAGTCCGAATCAATGAACGCGTACGTTTGCGCTTTGGCAAAGCTCGTGCCAAAAATCAATAAACAAACAACTAAATACTTTAACATAATTTTTTCTTGTTCGTTAAAGAACGGCGAAGATAACTAAATATTGCCATATAAATATATTACAGCTCTCCTAAGTTCATTCCGATTGTAAAGCTCAACTTCGGATAAAACCCTTTCGTGTCAATTGACTGATCTGACGATTTTCCGAATCCTGTCGACCAATTATCTAAGCGATCGAAACCAAGACCGTAATCCAGACCAAGCATACCAAACATTGGTAAAAACACACGGATTCCAACGCCCGCAGATCGTTTCACATTAAACGGATTAAATTTATCAAATGAAGGATATGTGTTACCTGCTTCTAAAAATGTCAAAGCAAAAAACGTTGCGGAAGGATTTAATGAAATCGGATAGCGCAATTCAAGCGTATACTTCGCAACGATTGGATCTCCACCGTTGGATGAAACTTGTTGATCTTCATATCCTCTTAATGCAATTATTTCTCTTCCTCCAAATTGTTGAGCTCCCGTCAAACCGCTACCGCCCATTACATAGCGATCAAAAGGAGTTATTCCACGCGATTTGTTGTAGGATCCGATGTATCCAAAGCCAAAGCGAGGCATCAAAATCAATTTTTTGTCAGGGGAAAGAGGCACAAACCATTCACCCGTAAACTTAAAACGGTAGTATTCTAGAAAGTGATATCGGTCTTTCTCACTCATCGATGCATAATCAACGCCTTCCCTAAAATACGAATACGGTAAGGTTGCCTTTGCGGTGAATGTAAAATTAGATCCACTTTGTGGGTATATTGGAGCGCTTACGGAACTTCGCTGTAAGACATATTTCAATGCGATGTCATTTGCATAACCTTTTGGGAATAGCGGGAAAAATGGATAATTCACAACATCATAGTATTGGTAACTTAAATCATAATATGCGGTGAAATAATCATCAGGCCATTTCTTTCTTCTTCCTAAACCAACACCAACTCCTGTTATGGAAACTCCATTATAATTTTCGTTTGTTCTTAAATAACCATTAGTAGAAACCGAAGTGTTTGACAACCAAACCGATAAAGAGTTTGGTTTTTTGCCTCCGAGCCAAGGTTCTGTAAATGAAAAATTATAGCCTTGATAAAATCGCCCATTTGATTGTGCTCTTATGGATAGTCTTTGCCCATCGCCACCAGGTAAAGGAGACCATGATTCTTTTTTGAAAAAATTACGCGTGCTAAAATTATTGAACGTCAAACCTACTGTTCCAATAATTCTTGCTCCGGTTGTGGGGCCAGCTCCTCCATATCCGCCAGAAAGTTCTATTTGATCTGAAGATTTTTCTTCTACCACATATTCAATATCAACAGTCCCTTTTGCGGGATTTGGTAAGGGATTTACTTGAAACGCTTGTTCATTAAAAAATCCTAATTGCGCGAGTTCTCGCTGTGTTCGCATGATAGCCTCTTTACTAAATAAGTCGCCGGGCTTGGTTCGAATTTCTCTTAAAATTACGCGGTCATTTGTTTTGGTATTACCTTTTATGGTAATAGAACCGATTCTTGCCTCTTTACCTTCGATGATTCGAATTTGGTGGTTAATGTAGTTATTTGTGACATTCGTTTCAACCGGAATTAGCTGAAAAAATAAGTATCCTTTATCCATATATAAGGCACTAATGTCTCTTCCGTCACCATTACCATAAAGACGTGCATCAAAAAGTGTTTTGTTATATATGTCACCTTTTTTTATGCCTAAAACAGTATCCAAAAAACTTGAGCGATATTTTGAATTTCCGATCCATTCTACATCACCAAAATAATATTTGTTCCCCTCATCAATTTTAATCTCAATCTTTAGGTTTTTTTCATCAAGAGCGTAAACTGTATCAACAACAATGGAAGCGTCTCTCAGTCCAACAGCATTAAATTTACCTAGCATTGCCAATTTATCTGTCTGATAACTTGACTCTGTATATTTTGAACGCTTAAAAATCCGGAGGATGGATTTTTGTTTAGTGTCTTTCATCGCAAGTTTTAACTTCCAAGTTGGCACCGAGTTGTTTCCTGAAATGGCAATTTCTTTGATTCCGATTCTTGGGCCACGATTGATGTCAATTAAAAAAATCTCAGAATTATTAATCAAGGTGTCTTTTATTTGAGAAATGTTTACTTTAACGTTGTAAAAACCTTTATCTCTGTAATATCCCTTGATTTTACTTTTAGTTTGAAAAACCAAATTTTCAGAAATTGTCTTACCCGCAAACAAGGTAATTTCCTCTCGGATTTTGTCAGCATCACGCTTTGTTACCCCTTTAAATTTAAATTTAGATAGTTTTGGGCGCGTTGTTAATTCGATTACAAGATAAACAACACCGGCAATTTCCTTTTCTGCATAAATGGAAATATTGGAAAATAACCCTTCAGCCCAAAGGCTTTTAATTGCTTTATTTATTTGTTCCCCTGGGAGAGTAATTTTCTGCCCTTGGCGAAGACCTGCTATAAGTTTAATCGCTTGATGATCAAAATTATCGGCTCCTTCTACTCGGATTGGGCCAATTTCGTATTGTTTTGGACTTTGATATGAAAAATCGATGCCTCCCAATGAAGTGGGGCCATTTTGTGCAAAAACAAAAGAAGAGCAAAAAATGACTATAATTAAGAGTATTCGATTCATTTATCTGTTATTAGTTGTTCCGAAACCTTACCAAATCGACGTTCGCGCTTTTGGTAATCAAGAATAGCCTCCAAAAAATCATCTCTTCTGAAATCAGGCCAATGAACATCGGTAAAGTAAAATTCGGTATACGCTATTTGCCATAATAGGAAATTACTAATGCGATGTTCCCCACTTGTTCGAATTAAAAGCTCAGGGTCTGGAATTTCCTTCGTTGATAAATAAGAATTTACAAGTGAATCCGTGATTTCTGACGCTAGTAATTTGTTATTTGATACATCGTTTGATATCTCTTGAATGGCTTTGGTTATCTCCCATTTCGAACTATAATTTAATGCAAGAACCAATGTGATTTGTTTATTCTTGGCTGTATCTTTTATTGCATTTTTCAAGCTCAACGAACACTTTTCGGGCAAACCGTCTATATCTCCAATTGCAGTTAAACGAACTCCATTTTCATTCAATTCATCCAATTCATTTGTTATTGAGTGAACGAGTAAATCCATAAGACCATCAACCTCTTCCTTCGGTCGGCTCCAATTTTCTGTTGAAAAGGCATATAAAGTTAAATAAGATACGCCTAATTCTCTTGCAGCTTTTAAAGTTGCTCGGACAGAATCTACCCCCATAGCGTGTCCTTCAAGGCGATTTTGACCGCGCTCTTTAGCCCATCTGCCATTACCATCCATGATAACAGCTACATGCTTCGGAACTTTATTTTTATCTAGAATATCAATTAAATCTGACATTTCAATTTATAAAACGAAGTTAATTAAAGTATCTTGTGTTTCCAATTATTTAATTTACTCTTTAACATAAAAAAAGGGATTTGGAAAACCAGATCCCTTTTAAAAATCATTCAAATTTATTACTCAGCTAATACAATTAGTTTGTTGTTGTATAACTCAGCAACACCTCCATTTATAGAAATTCTAAGTGTTTTCTGTCCTTCCAATTTTACAGAAGAAGATAAAGTTCCTTCTTGCACATTTTCAGCTAATTCAACTTTCATTTCACCAGCTTTCAACGTAGAAATAATTGGGGCGTGATTATTTAAAATTTGAAAAAAACCGTCAACACCAGGTAAAGAAACCGATACTGCTTCTCCTGCGTACAAATTTGATTCAGGTGTTATTACCTCTAATTTCATCTTTTCCTATATTAGGCTTCTGCAATCATTTTCTCACCTGCAGCAATAACATCATCAATTCCACCTTTCAAATTGAATGCTGCTTCAGGGTATTTATCATATTTTCCATCAAGGATATCATTAAATGCCTTGATTGTTTCTTGAATATCAACCAATACACCTGGTATACCAGTAAACTGCTCGGCAACATGGAATGGCTGAGATAGGAAACGTTGAACGCGACGAGCTCTATGAACAACTAGTTTATCCTCTTCAGATAATTCATCCATACCTAAAATCGCAATAATATCTTGAAGTTCTTTGTATCGTTGTAATGTGATTTTAACTCGCTGTGCGCAGTTGTAATGTTCTTCTCCAACAATTTCAGGAGTAAGAATTCTCGATGTTGAATCTAATGGATCTACTGCAGGATAAATTCCCAACTCAGCAATTTTACGAGACAATACCGTTGTAGCATCTAAGTGAGCAAATGTATTTGCTGGGGCTGGATCCGTTAAGTCATCTGCAGGAACGTAAACCGCTTGAACAGAAGTAATTGAACCGCTTTTCGTAGAAGTAATTCGCTCTTGCATTGCACCCATTTCAGTTGCTAGCGTTGGCTGATAACCTACCGCTGAAGGCATACGTCCTAAAAGTGCAGACACCTCTGAACCAGCTTGGGTAAATCGGAAAATGTTATCGACAAAGAAAAGGATGTCTTTTCCTTGACCATCACCTTCTCCATCACGGAAATATTCTGCAATTGTAAGTCCTGAAAGAGCAACGCGAGCACGCGCTCCAGGAGGCTCATTCATCTGACCGAAAACGAAAGTAGCTTTAGATTCTTTCATTTCCTCAAGATCGATTTTTGTCAAATCCCATCCCCCTTCTTCCATCGAGTGCATAAAGTCTTTACCATATTTGATAATCCCCGACTCTAACATCTCACGAAGTAAGTCATTTCCTTCACGCGTTCTTTCACCTACACCTGCAAACACGGATAAACCACCGTGTCCTTTAGCGATGTTGTTAATTAATTCCTGAATCAATACCGTTTTTCCAACACCAGCACCACCAAAAAGACCGATTTTACCTCCTTTTGCATATGGCTCAATTAAGTCGATAACTTTAATCCCTGTAAATAATATTTCTGTTGAAGTAGATAACTGATCAAATTTCGGAGCTTCTCGGTGAATAGGCAAGCCATCAGCATTATCCATTACATTAATTCCGTCGATAGCCTCGCCAACCACGTTAAATAAACGACCTTTAATTTTATCCCCAGTTGGCATTTTGATTGAAGTTCCTGTTGAAACAACTTCCATTCCTCGTGTAAAACCATCAGTCGAATCCATCGAAATTGCGCGAATTGCGTTTTCACCAACATGAGATTGTACTTCTAGAACAACGCGCGTGCCATCGGTTTTATAAACTTCTAACGCATCATAAATATTAGGAAGAGAGGTGCCTCTTTCAAAACGAACGTCCACAACTGGACCGATAACTTGTGAGATTTTTCCTTTAACTGTTGACATTTTAGGCCTTTTAAATTTGGGCGCAAATATACTACTTTTTATTTTATTTCTAAGTATAATTTTTTTACCTCTGAACAATTATTCGGTTGGATAAACTTGTGCTTCATTAAACTTTACGATTTATCTGCGTCAAAACGCGGACAGGGAAATAACTGAAAGAAAAACTTAAAATACTTAATGCGGCAATAATTAATAGGAAATCTGCGAACGAAAATGCCACCGGAAAAGGGATATTTGGACCCGGAATGATAATCAAAGGAAAATAAAGTTGGATGAAACAAATTGTATAACCAAAAAACAATCCGAAAAACATTCCAGTTCCTGAAATTAATAAGCCCTCAAATAAAAATATTTGAAAAACGTTTTTATCGGTTAACCCCATACTTTTTAAGGTTGCCATATTATCTTTCTTTTCTAGATAGAGCATTGTCAAAGAGGCGATAAGATTAAATGAAGCTAAAATGAAAATGAAAATCATAATAACAATTACCACCATTCTTTCGGACTTACTCGTTTGAAAGATGAGTTCATTTTTTTCAAAATTCGTCTTTACTTTGAAGTTTGGGCCGAGGGCCAAGGACATTTTTTCTTTAACCTCGTCATTTTTAAATCCTGAAGCATCTACGTCTACTAAAATATGTGTTAATTCGTTTTCATAGCGCAGTAATTCCCGGACATTTTTTAGCGGCCAAAGAATTTTTTCATCATTGATTTCGCGATTGTAATTCATCGCCCCACCAAGAAACATTCTTTCGGTGTAAAATGGCGTTTTACCTGGTCTAAGTTTTAAATTTCTTTTCGGCGCATAAATCAAAATCGATTCACGGTCATTTGGGTCACTTACGCTTAAATCAAGTTTTTGCATTAAACCTCCTCCAATGATACCAAGGGGTTGATTCGTTTCAGTATCAAAAAGTTTCCCTTCCCCATAAACCGAGTGGAGAAACTCTCCCTGTTCATTGGTTTTATTCAAGTTAATTGCTCCTAGAAAATTTCGTTCGACACCTAATAAGGAAGCATTAACCCACTTTTTTTCATGTCTAACAACAACTATTTCTTCAACAGCTTTTGAGAATGAATTAATGCCTTCTATTTGACTGAACTTGATCCAATCGATTTGATTTTCATTGAATGTTTTTCCTTTTGAGGCGGTTACAGAAATGTCCGAATCAAATTCACTGTAAATAGATTGAATCATCGTCTCCATTCCATTGAAAGCGGAAAGCAAAATCACCAAAGCAGCAGTGATTACGGCCACACCAACAATCGAAATTCGTGTAATTAGCGTTATTATGCTCTTTTTTTTTGTTGAGCGTAAATACCTCAGCGCTATGTGAAATGGAACATTAATAAGTATTACTTTTTAAGTAATTCCTCAATTTTTTGAGCATATTCCTGTGAGTCGTCGATAAAAAATGTCAGCTCAGGAATTTTGTGCATATTCTTTAGCCTTTTGCCTATTTCACCGCGGATTTTGCCATAATTTGCTTTGATGTTTTCTAATACTTTTTGCTTTTCTGGTCCTAAAAAGAAACTCAAGTAACAACGTGCTAAAGAAAGATCTTGTGTAACACGGACAACCGTTACGGTGACCATTGAGCCCAAACAAACATCGGAAGCATGGCGCTGAAAAAATGTTGAAAGTTCGGTTTGAATGACGGACTCAATTTTATTTTGACGGATAGATCCCATAATACAAAGGTATGAATTAAGAAGGAAAGACTTTTACTTAACAACTAAAGATTTAATTTTGGTCACAACTTCATTCAGCGATTGTTTTTTTTGACCATTTAGTTGATTAAACTTTAATCGTTCCTCTCGAATTGAATTTCTAAGTCGAAAAAATTGCATAAATGCTTTTAAGTGTAATGTCTTCCCAATTATAGCCCTTGCAATAGCTACCATTAGAATATTTACAACATAGAGCGTTAAAACGTTTTTAGGGAGATGAAGCGCGTGTAAAATATATTTATTTCTTTTAGCAATAATCCGGACTCTTTGTTGGGGTATTTTATTAATTGTCGAAGAGATTTCATGATAACATACTGCGCTCGGATCGAAATACATTTCCAACCCCATCTTCCAGGACCTGATTCCAAGTTCAACATCCTCGGAATAATAAGGGTTAAACAACTCACAAAAGCCATCTAATTGCAAAAAATAATCCCGTCGTATCAATGCATTTGCGCCCGAGAGAAAAAACGTTGGTAAAACTTCAGTGTCGGAAAAAAAGTTTGTGTTGCTGTCAATATGCATTTTATATTTTAATCCCGGTACTTTTGCTCCATCCTGGTTTTTAAATGTCATTGGATCTTTTATTGCTCCCATCACCCCAAAAACGTTTGAGTTTTTAAATAACGGTATAAGCGATTTAAAATATCCTTCTCCAAGATGTAAATCCGAATTAAGAATCAAAACCAACTCTTTCGTTGCAACACGAACCCCGCGATTAACATTACCTGAAAATCCCGTATTTATTTTTGAATCAAGAACATAAATGTCTTCAAAGTGCTTCTTAATAATCGATACTGAATTATCATTAGAGGCATCATCGCTAACAATTATTTCATAATCTTTAATGTCACTTGTTTTTAAAGCATAGATTGCCTTTGAAATCGTATCAATAATGATTTTCTCTCCATTGAAGTTTGGAATAACGATTGAAATGCCGGGTGACTGACTTAACACAATGAATGCTTATGAGCAAAAGTAATTAATATTATGTTTTTTAGTCTGTGCGTTTAGCAAAATCATTGTCTATCTTTGTGAACTAACTAACGAAAATCAAGTAAATCGAATAATAATTAATGAAGGGATTTCTACAAA
Source organism: Flavobacteriales bacterium (assembly GCA_947497485.1). Classification (GTDB taxonomy): domain Bacteria; phylum Bacteroidota; class Bacteroidia; order Flavobacteriales_D; family Crocinitomicaceae; genus UBA952. The sequence continues at coordinate 77,790 of CANMHB010000007.1, read as the reverse complement.
TTTTTGGTTTTGCATTTAAATACCGCTTACTTGCTATTTTAACCATTATTGGAAATTTACTTTTTACGATTTTTAATCTGCTTTCCCTTGTTCTTTTTATTCCTTTTCTCCAATTGATTTTTAGCGCGGGGAAGTCGAAAAAACCAGCGGTTTTTCCTGAATATAGCGGTAATCTTGGAGATTTTCCATCATACTTGTCTGACCGATACAATTATGAAATGAATAAGCTTGTGCTATCAGATCCGGAAAAAGCCTTGCTTCTTGTTTGTGTCTTAGTATTTAGTGCTTTTTTCTTTAAAAACCTTTCAAGATACTTCGCTATATGGTTTCAATCTGATCTGCGTGCAAGGGTGGTCAAAGATATTCGTGATCAAATTTATGAGAAAGTTATACGCTTGCCCTTGAGCTTTCATTCCAACCAAAGAAAAGGAGACTTGCTCACAAGAATGGGGCATGATGTTGGAGAAGTGGAAAATGCGGTTGTGTGCACTTTGGAATTAGTTTTTCGAGATCCTATTTCAATTGTTATCCATGTTCTTACACTGTTTTTCATTAGCCCCGAATTAACATTGGTTTCTTTTTTCCTATTACCCATTTCAGCATTTGTAATTTCGTTGGTTGGGAAAAGTCTAAAAAGAACAGCTAAGCAAGGACAAGAACAACTAGGACTCCTCACTTCCTCATTTGACGAAAGTTTGTCAGGAGTTAGAATAATAAAATCATTTAATGCGCTTAGCTTTATGGCGAAAGTTTTTGATAAACTGAATCTGCGTCACCAAAAACTGACTACAAAAACGATACGTAAAAAAGATGTTTCTTCTTTATTAAATGAAACACTTGGAGCTGGTGTAATGATGTGCTTAGTTTGGTTTGGCGGTAAACAAATATTGGAACAAGCAAATAGTAATCATGCGTTGACAGGCGAATTGTTTATTACGTTTATTGTTGTTTTTTCTCAACTCTTAAGGCCTATTCAAGCTGTATCGAGCAGCATCGCAGTAATCAATAAGGGCCGAGTTTCTTTAGATAGAATTAATGAGATTTTAACCTGCGATGAAAAAATCAATGAATGCGAAAACCCTATTTCAATTGGGAAATTTCAGAATGAAATTGCATTCGAAAATGTAGGATTCAGCTACAACAATCAAGAACTTGTGTTGAATAATATTAATTGGTGTGTGAAAAAAGGCTCTTCAGTTGCCATCGTTGGAGAATCTGGAAGTGGTAAATCAACAATGATGGACTTATTATCCAGGTTTTACGATGTTACATCCGGAAAAATTCTCATTGATGGACATGATATCCGCGATCTAAAAATTCACGATTTGCGACATTTGAGCGGTATTGTTTCACAAGAGTCTATTTTATTTAATGTTTCCGTTACCGAAAACATTGCTTTTGGGGATGAAAATCCAGATTTCGAAAAAGTGGAAAAAGCGGCCATTGCTGCCAATGCTCATTCCTTTATTACGGATCTTGAAAATGGGTTTGACACTGTCATTGGAGAACGAGGAAACAAACTTTCTGGAGGTCAAAAACAACGTTTAAATATTGCACGTGCACTCTACAAGGATCCTGATATTTTGATTCTAGATGAAGCCACATCTGCTTTAGACACAGAATCTGAGAAGTTGGTTCAAGAAGCGTTAGAAACATTAATGAAAGGAAGAACTTCATTCGTAATAGCGCATCGCCTAAGTACAATTAAAAATGTAGATGAAATCATTGTGCTTTCGAAAGGTGAAATCGTTGAACGTGGAAATCACAATGAATTATTGGAGGCAAAAGGAGCTTATTATAAGTTTTGTATGCTACAAGGAATTACCACCAGTTAATTTTAGATTTTTTTCTTATTCAAATCGGCAATTACTTGCTCATTAATTTTAATCATTTTTTCGGGATTGTGCGCATAGAAATCGAAGCTCTTATCGAACTGCTCCTTCGTAAAATGATGTTTTTTAAAAACCTCCTTACAGGATTTTTCTAATTCCTTTTTATAAGCACTTGGCAATCCGTATTTCGTTTGATAATAATTTTCTAGAACCAAAACATCTTGGTAAACCGCAATAAACTGTTCTTCAGTTAATACCTCTTCACTAGAAGTATACCCATCCGTTTCGCAACTTAAGATTGACAAAAGAATTAAAAAACTAAAAAACTTTTTCATGACTAAACTTTAAAGGTCAGCCTGCTACCTGTTCCTGATTCCACAATTGCATTGTTCTCATATACAATTCTACCATTCACAAATGTTCTTTCTATACTATTTGAAAACGTATATCCTTCAAAAGGAGACCACCCACATTTATAGAGCAGATTTGATTTCTCAACACTTACACGCTTATTCGGGTTAACCATTACAAGATCTGCAAAATACCCTTCTCTTATAAAACCTCGGTTATTGATACGAAACAATATTGCCGGAGCATGCGCCATTTTCTCAACAACACGTTCAATTGAAATTAGACCATCTTTACTTTTTTCAAGCATCGCCAATAAAGCGTGCTGAACCAGCGGGCCTCCAGATGGGGCTTTGGTATACACTTGGTTTTTTTCTTCAATTGTATGGGGAGCATGATCCGTAGCGACAACGTCAAGACGGTTATCATTTAAACCTGCCCACAAGGCGCTTCGGTCTGTTGCAGTTTTAACTGCAGGATTCCATTTAATAAAATTCCCTTTTGATGCATAATCTTCATCTGAAAACCATAGGTGGTGAATACAAACTTCCGCGGTAATCTTTTTCTGCTCTAATGGAATTTCATTTGTAAACAAATCGATTTCTTTTGCTGTCGAAATATGAAAAACATGGAGTCTTGCACCAGTTCTTTTTGCTAACTCAACAATTTTCTCAGTGGACTTATAGCATGCCTCAACACTTCTTATTTCAGGATGAAATTTTACAGGAATGTCGTCTCCATAGATCGATTTATAATGCTCTAAATTTGTTTTAACTGTTGTTTCGTCCTCACTATGAACAGAAATTAATAATTCTGTAGTCGAGAAAATTTTATCCAAAGAAGAAGAACTATCAACGAGCATATCGCCAGTTGAAGACCCTAAAAAGAGTTTTAAGCCAGCAACATTTCTTGGATCAATTTTTAAAATTTCTTCTAAGTTATCATTTGTACCACCCATCATAAATGAATAGTTTGCAATTGATGTTTGAGATGCAATTGAATATTTTTCCTCCAAAATAGCTTGGGTTACTGCATTTGGAAAGGTATTAGGCTGTTCCATAAACGAGGTGATTCCTCCCGCTACAGCTGCCCTTGATTCAGAAGCAATGTTTGCTTTGTGTGTTAACCCAGGCTCCCTAAAATGCACTTGATCATCAATGCACCCAGGTAAAATAAGCATTCCTTCAGCATTAATTTCCTTGACATTCGAAAGATTATCAATTTGTTTGTCGATTCGTTCAATGATCCCGTCTCGAATTAATAAATCACCATAGAAAGCCTTGCCTTCATTAATAATTTTGCCGTTTTTTATTAAGTAACTACTCATAAGTTCATTTTTCTCATCTTCCAAACACCAAAAAATGCTTCTTTGAAAATACCAGTGCTCATTTTGGATTCGCCATAAATACGGTCAACAAATGTTATTGGAATCTCTTTGACTTTGAACCCATGTTTAATTGCTGCATATTTCATACAAATTTGAAAAGCATAGCCCTTAAAGATGATATTATCTAACTTAATCTTTTTAAGAACATCGGCATTAAAACATTTAAACCCAGCGGTCGTGTCTTTAATTCCAATCCAAAGTATTAGACGAACATAAATACTCGCAAAGTAGGACATTAAAATTCGATCCATCGGCCAATTTTTAACCCTTCCCCCCTTGCAATATCGTGATCCTATCGATACGTCGGCGCCATCTTGACATGATTTCAATAAACGGGGTAAATCATTCGGGTCATGCGAAAAATCGCAATCCATTTCAATTACGTAGTTATAATTATTGTTGATTGCCCATTTAAATCCATGAATATAAGCGGTTCCTAGGCCAAGTTTTCCGGTTCTTTGTTCCAAAAAAATTCTCCCACTAAATTCGCTCATCAATTTTATTATTGCTTCCGCTGTTCCGTCGGGAGAATTGTCGTCAATGAATAAAATATCAAATGACTTTTCCAAGGAGATTATAGCACGGGAAATCGCATCAACGTTCTCAACCTCATTATAGGTTGGTATGATAACAATTGATTTTGATGACTCTGACACGATAAAACGAAATTACGGATTAATGAAATGCGTCGAATGAAACAAAGTTATTTTTAATAATAATTTTAATCAAAATAAAAAAACCGCCAACATTCGTTGACGGTTTCTAAACTTTTAAGAACAGTTTTTATTCTTCTTCGTCATCATCCCCTGAATCTGCGCCTTTAACAGCTCCACGAGCCATTTTAACTGCGACAACCACAGCGTTTGCTGGATCTAAAAACTTAACACCAGGAATGTCAATACTGTTTACGCGAATAGATTGACCGATTCGTAATTTAGTTATATCCAATGTAATTGCATCAGGCAAATCTTTTGGAAGACCAACACATTGTAAATTTCTGAACGCTGTCATCAATTTACCACCGGCCATTACACCTCGTGAAGATCCAGTAATGCGAACTGGCAATTTAACCTTTACTTCCTTACCATCATTCAATTCAAGGAAATCAACGTGTTGAATTGTTCCTTTTGTTGGATGCTGTTGTAATTCTTGAATAATTCCACGGGATTTTTTACCGTCAATATCCAATTCAACTTGATAAACATCAGGAGAATAAACCAGTTTCTCAATTTCTACTTGCTTTACTGAGAAGTGCGTCTGTTCACCTTGACCGTAAAGCACACAAGGAACTCGCTCGGCATTTCTAATAGCCGCAGCATCCTTTTTCCCTACGTTCGCTCGGAGCGAACCGCTCAATTGTGCTGTTTTCATACTATATTTAATTTAAGAGATTACAAAATGAGAACTTATTGATTCGTTTTGAATAAGTCGTTTGATTACATCCGCAAACAATTCCGCAACACTAACTACGCGAATTTTCGGAGAGATTTGTTTAATCGGAATCGTATCTGTAACGACTAATTCGGTGATTTTAGAATTGTTGATTCGCTCAAAGGCTGGGCCACTTAAAACAGCGTGCGTGCAAAATGCTCGAACGCTTTTTGCTCCTTTGTCCATCAACAAATCTGCGGCCGTTGTCAAGGTGCCTGCGGTATCACACATGTCATCAACAATAATCACATCTTTACCAGCAACATCACCAATCACAGTCATTTCTGCAATTTCATTTGCTTTCTTACGATGTTTGTGACATAATGCTAGTCCACAATTTAGATTCTTAGCATATGAATTCGCTCTTTTCGCTCCACCAACATCGGGAGCCGCCATTATAATGTTATTCTTATCTAATTTGTCAATTTCTTTCAAGAAAAGAGTGGATGCATACAAGTGATCCACTGGAACCTCAAAAAATCCTTGGATTTGGTCGGCATGTAGGTCCATTGTCATTACGCGATCAACTCCTGCAGCCATAAGCATGTTCGCAATTAATTTTGCGCCAATGGCAACACGAGGTTTATCTTTTCTATCCTGACGAGCAAACCCGAAATAAGGAATAACCGCAATGATTTTTCTTGCCGAAGCGCGTTTTGCAGCGTCAATTAAAAGTAGTAGTTCAAAAAGATTTTCAGTTGGAGGCATGGTTGACTGAACGATAAATACATCCTGACCACGCACAGTTTCTTCGAAGGAAGGTTGAAACTCTCCATCACTAAAAACGGAAACCTTAACATCACCAAGAGGCATACCGTAATTGGTTGCAATCTTCGTTGCTAAGTCTACTGATGATCTACCTGCGAAAATCTTAACTCCCACTTGATTTTTTTGAGGTGCAAAAGTACGTCTTTTTTGACAAAAACAAAACAAATCTTCATTGAAAGACGTTGCTACAATAAAATTTAAAGAGATAAAGATCAAATTCAACTACTTTTGTAAACAATGAGCGAAAAGAAAAAGTATTTTCTGATTCAACGACTAACAAGTTTTGCGAAACCATACAAAAAGTATTTTTTCATCGCCTTTGCTTGTATTTTACTTTTATCTTTCCTTGGTCCGTTCAGGCCTTATTTCATCGGAGAACTGGTTGATAAATACATTGTAAAACAGCAGAATCGAAACGCACTTTTTTATGGGTCTCTTGTCGTTGTTGGAATTCTATTAGCAGAAGGATTGCTGCAACTTATTTCATCTTATTTTTCAAATTTACTAGCGCAATCGGTTATTCGCGATTTACGGGTTAAAATTTTCAATCATCTGATGTCCTTCCGGATGAAATATTTCGATAAAAACCCTGTTGGTTCAATGGTAACTCGTGTTGTTTCGGATCTTGAGGCGATAACAGAGGTTTTTTCTGCCGGAATAATGGATATTTCAGGTGATTTAATTTCCTTGATTATTATTCTTTCTATGATGTTTTCGGTGAATTGGCAACTTTCACTAATGACGTTAATTCCAATTCCTCTATTGGTGATTTCAACCAGGCTTTTTGCTAAAGCTATGCGAGAATCATTTCAGCAAGAAAGAAATGCTGTAAATCAACTCAACTCTTTTGTCCAAGAGCGCCTAACGGGAATGTCCATTGTACAGTTGTTCAATCGACAAGATCAGGAATTTTCTAATTTTCAAGAAATCAATAAAGTTCATCGACAAGCTCACATAAAAGCTGTTTGGGCGACATCCATTTTTTTTCCAGTCGTAGAATTACTAAGCTCATTGTCAATTGCATTTTTATTAGTTTGGGGAGCATTAAATGTTCAAGGTAAATCAAACACGGAAATTAAAACCATGTATGGCGAAATCGTTGCTTTTACCCTTTGGATAAATCAATTATACCGACCTATCAGGCAATTAGCGGATAAATTTAACATCCTTCAGCGTGGCACAGTAAGGGCAGAACGCATTTTTGAAGTACTTGACCAAGATGAAAATGTTCAAGATGCGGGCCAATTACAATCTGTTGACTTCAATCAAAATATACTTTTTAAAAATCTTTCATTTTCCTATGACGGTGAAAATGACGTGTTGAAAAATATTAATCTGGAAATTCCGAAAGGTAAAACAATTGCTTTTGTAGGGGCAACAGGCGCTGGAAAATCTACCATTGTTAATCTATTAAGTAGGTTCTATGAATTTCAAAAAGGAACCATTCAAATTGGAGCGGTGGAAATAAAGGAAATTGAATTAAACTATTTAAGGTCAAACATTGCAATCGTTTTGCAAGATGTATTTTTATTTTCGGATACGATTTACGGAAATATCACACTTGGAAACAAAGATATTTCTATAGAACAGGTAATTGAAGCAGCAAAAGCAGTTGGTGCTCACGACTTTATTATGAAGCTCCCGGACAATTATCATTATCAAATTGGAGAACGAGGTGGCGTTCTATCAGTCGGACAACGGCAGCTTTTGGCTTTTATTAGAGCTTATGTATACAACCCCCACATCTTAATTTTAGATGAGGCGACCTCAAGTATCGATCATGAATCTGAAATGTTAATTCAAAAAGCCACTGCTGAACTAACCAAAGGAAGAACCTCAATTGTTATTGCCCATCGTTTGTCGACTATTCAGAATGCCGACCAAATTGTATTACTAGATAAAGGTGAAATTCGTGAAGCTGGAAATCACAAAGAGTTACTTGAAAAAGGTGGTTTTTACAAGCGGCTATACGATAAACAGTTTTTTAATCAACAAGAAAATGAAACGATTTAAAATTGGAGGGGTACCTGAACATTTTAACCTTCCTTGGAGACTTGCAATCGAAGAAGGAAAATTCAAAGATATTGATGTAGAGTTGCACTGGTCGGACATGACCGGAGGAACTGGACAAATGATTAAAGGTTTACAAACCGGATCCATAGATATTGCCGTTTTACTAACTGAAGGCATAACAAAATCCATTTTGGATGGATTAGACGCAAGAATTCTAACAGTATATGTTACAACCCCCTTGCATTGGGGAATTCACGTGCCATATAACTCCGACATTACAAAAGTAGATCAACTTCAAGGTCAAACATTTGCCATTTCAAGAGAGGGCTCTGGATCACATTTAATGGCATACGTAAAGGCGTTTCAAGAAGGATGGGATATCAATAAATTGAAATTCAATGTGGTTGGTGATGTTTACGGTGGCTTGTGGGCTCTACAAAACGACCAAGCACAAGGGTTTTTGTGGGAAAAATACACAACCTTTCCATTTACAGAGCAAAAAAAATGTCGCTATATCGATGAAGTTGTAACTCCTTGGCCATGTTTTGTAATCGCAGTTCGAGAAGAAGTTTTAGATAAGGATAAAGAACTCCTTCAAAAAATTTCTTCCATTGCCAATCAGCGGGCTTTGGAATTGAAAAATAATGTCCAGGCTGCCGAAATCATTTCTTGGCGCTATAACCTCCGCTTAAGCCAAGTTCAGAACTGGTTGATTGAAACCAATTGGAATTATGAGAATCAGGGATTCGAAGTCGGTTTTAAACCCGTTATTGACTATCTTTTAAAATTGAATTTAATTAATTCTGAACAAGCTGAAAATTGGGAAGAAAAATTATTTGCCTAGTTTTTTTTAAATTATTGGCTTTCAGACAACTAGTTTTATTTTTTGAAAAGATAGTTTTAATCATTCTAACGACACAAATATTCATTGTTTACTGAAATTCAGCTGGTTACCCCATAACTTTGATTCTATAAATATTTCAGCCATGAAAACACTTATGATGTTTGCTGATCAAACGCTATGGATAGCGGTTATCACAGTTTCAATGTTAGTAGGTTTGCTAGTTGTTCTTTTCTTTTTCGATCGACGCGAACACGAATAAACTTTTTCTATTTTAAGTTGTTTTAAATGAATGAAGCAACTTCTTCTAACTTTAATTATTTATTTTCCCCTTACAGCGAAAATTCAGGCACAAAAAACGAGTGCGGCTTATTTTGGTAGTGGTTGTTTTTGGTGTGTTGAAGCAATCTTTGAAACTGTAAAAGGAGTAAAATCGGCAGATTCTGGTTATTCTGGTGGTTCAACTAAAATGCCCACTTACGAAGAGGTTTGTACCGGACTAACTGGGCACGCCGAAACAGTTAAAGTAATTTACGATCCATCTATTATCTCTTACAAAGATTTATTGCGCGTTTTTTTTAATTCGCATGATCCGAGCACGCTGAATCAACAAGGTCCAGATAAAGGCACTCAGTATCGTTCAGTCATTTTTTACTCAAACGAAAATGAGCTGGAATTAGCGAAGGATTACATCAAAGATTTGAAAAAGAAAAAGACTTTTTCGAAAATCACTACTACACTTGAACCATTTGTTGCATTTTATAAGGCAGAATCTTATCATCAAGATTTTGAGAAAAGAAACCCAGACAATGCTTACGTTAGACAAGTTAGCATTCCTCGGCTTAAAGCATTCAAAAAAAAGTCTAAAGAATATTTAAAAAATAACCATGAATAAAGTTTATATAATTCTAGCCACTGTTGTCGGTCTTTTTATCGCATCACAACTTTTAATGTCTTATTATTCGAGTGACATCGAAATGCCAAAATATACAGTATTAAAAAAGTACGATAACTTCGAGATAAGGCAGTATGAATCCATGATTGTTGCGCAAACGACAATGCCAGCAAACACCTATAAAAAATCTGCAAACATGGGTTTCAGAAGGATTGCGGGATACATTTTTGGAAACAACAAGCAAAAACAAGAAATTGCAATGACCGCTCCAGTGTTTATGGAAATGGGAGAAGATACAAAAATGGCATTTGTTATGCCGAGTAAGTATTCACTTTCTGAACTTCCTGCTCCAAATTCATCGAGCGTTTCGCTTGTTCAGGTTGAACCTAAAAAGTATGCTGTTGTTCGTTTTTCTGGTTTTGCTTCTGATCGCAGAATCAAAAAATATACAGAAAAGTTGAAGCAGCTTATTTTAGATAACAAGATTGATGCTATTGGTTCCTACAATTTTTTAGGATACAACGCCCCATGGGAAGTATTTGGAAGGCGAAATGAAATTGCGGTTGAGGTTAAATGAAAATAATTCTTTCAACTATTCCAAAACGTTACTCCGATTGATTTTTACTTTATTCTCGGGCCTTATTTAGAATAATTCTAAAATACCACTTTTTTGGTATTGTCTGTTTTTTGAAGCATTGGTTTCTTTGCATCATGAAATATTTTATTGTTTTGTCTTCAATTTTATGTCTTATTAGTCAATGCCTAATAGCACAAGACTTGAAAAAAGACTCTTTAAATATGAAGCACCACAAAGAGTTGATTTTTACCGAAAAACTTCCCACTTTCTTAGGGCCAATTCAAGGAACAAATATTTATGCAGGAAAAAAATCAGAAATAATTCACTTAAACCAATTGGATGCAGATCTTTCTACCAATAACTATCGACAACTGATGGCGAAAGTTCCAGGTGTTTCTATTTGGGAAAGCGACGGATCCGGAATTCAAACATCTGTTGCCACACGTGGATTGAGCCCTAATCGATCATGGGAATTTAATATGCGTCAGAATGGTTGTGATATTTCATCCGAGGTTTTTGGATACCCCGAGGCTTATTTTACTCCTCCAACAGAAGCCCTTGAGAAAATAGAAATCGTGCGTGGAGCTGGGGCACTTCAATATGGGCCTCAATTCGGGGGAATGATGAATTATGTTACCAAAAAGTATTTAGGGAATAAACCTTTTTCATTTGAATCACAACAGACTATTGGAAATTTCGGTCTTTACAATGCGTTCAATGCAATCGGAGGAAAGATTAAAAAATTTACTTACTATGGCTATCTTCACCACAGAAGTGCTGATGGATGGAGAGAAAATAGTCAATACCGAACTACGACTGGGCATTTGTCTCTTTCCTATTCGTTTTCTCCGAAATTAAATGCAACGTTGGAATATACGCACATGGACTACAAAAGCCAGCAACCAGGTGGATTAACTGACTCTATGTTTTCTGAAAATGCACAGCAATCAGCACGTGCGAGAAACTGGATGGGAACACCATGGAATACAGCGGCATTTCATTTAGATTACGTAGTTGATGATAATACAAAAATTGCCTTAAAACTATTTTATACAAACGCTCAACGCAATAGTGTTGGGTTCTTAAAAGATATTTTCGTAGCGGATTCATTAGCAGGGAGTTACTATAATAATCGGCAAGTCGATCGTGATTGGTACAATAATATTGGCGGAGAAGTACGATTTTTAAAATCTTATAAACTACTTGGAAATAAGTCTGCCCTATCAGCTGGGATTCGCCTATATTCCGGTAAAACCTCTCGGAAACAAGGCGGAATAGGATCTGTAAATAGTGACTTCGATTTAGAAATCGTTTCGCAAAATAGCAGCGTTTTAGGTTCTTTCGACTATAAAAAAGAACTGACATTAGGGACGACAAATGGTGCTGCTTTTGTTGAAAATCTATTCCATTTGACAAAGCGTTTGAGTATAACACCCGGAATACGAATGGAATATATCAATTCAAGTGCTATTGGGACAATAGATAAACCGATTGTTGGTTCAGCTATTTCTGTTCCAAACCAAATTAGAACAATCGTTTTAGCAGGTGTCGGAGCAGAATTTTCTACTACTAGTAAATCAAACATATATACCAATTTTAGTCAGGCTTATCGTCCGGTAACTTATTCTGATTTAACTCCTTCGGCAACGACTGATTCGATTGATATAAATCTGAAAGATGCTAATGGGTATAACATTGATTTTGGCTGGCGAGGTACTATCAAAGAATTCTTAACATTCGATGTGGGAGCATTTTACTTGTTTTACAACAACCGTATTGGAACAATCAATGTTAATTCAAAAAACCTAAAAACAAATATTGGAGCTTCCGTAAGTCAAGGGATCGAGTCTTTTATCGAACTTGACGTCATGCGTATTTTTTCTGAAAAATCGAAGATTGGAAATTTGAAGCTTTATGCAAATATTGCATATATAGATGCTCGTTACACGCGTTGGGATGATCCTGCGGGACTAGTTGATTTAACAAAAAACTATAAAGGAAATTATGTTGAAAATGCCCCTAGAACCATAAATCGATTTGGATTGACCTATAAGTACAATCGTTTTTCTATTAATTACCAATTAAATCAAGTTGGATCTGTCTTCACCGATGCAATGAACACGGAACTTCCAAATGCAAAAGCTACCATTGGAAAGATTGATGGATATACGGTTATGGATTTGTCCTGCACATATTTAATCAATGGTAAATACAATGTGAAGGCTGGAGTTAATAACTTAACCAATGAACGATACGCGACGCGACGAGCAGGAGGATATCCAGGGCCAGGTTTATTACCAGCTAATGGAAGAACGTTTTATTTCTCAATCGGTGTAAAGTTTTAAGTTAATTAACTCTAAAAAACATTACTGCAATCCCATCAGCTTTCAAGCGGCCTTTTTCGGAAAGAATAAGTGCGTCTGTTGTTTCAATTAAGTCACCAGATTGAATTAGTTTTTTTAAGGTGTCTTGCTCAGCAGATTTAAAGTCTCCTAGTTGCGAAATATTGTCTTTTGAAACACCCCAACAAGTTCTAAGCCCAGTTAAAAAAAGTTCATTCCATTGATCGGTTTCTGATAAGATTTCTTCTTCAAACCAGTCCGAATTTTTACCCACGCTTTTGTAATATTTTGTGTTGTTTGAAACATTCCATCGTCTTTTGTTTCCTTCGAATGAATGAGCAGATGGACCAACTCCCAAATAAGGTTTATTCAACCAATAAGATGTATTGTGTTTTGAGTCAAAACCTGGTTTTGAAAAATTAGATATTTCGTATTGATTAAACCCTTTTTTAGATAAAAATCGCAACATTAAATTAAATTGGTCGGATTGTAGCTCTTCGCTTGGAGTTTTTAATTTTCCCGTTCGAACGAAATGATTCAGTGCAGTTTGCTTTTCCACAGTTAAACAATAGGCTGAAATATGTTGGACATCTAAGTCAATAACTTGCTGTAAATGTTGTTCCCATTCCTTTAAATTTAACTCAGGCAAACCATAAATTAGATCCGCGGAAATATTTGAAAATCCATTCTTTTTCAGTATGTCAACCGCCTCAAAACTTTGATGCAATTCATGAGCTCGATTCATCCACTTTAGGTCTGATTCTTTGAAAGATTGGATACCAATTGAAATTCGATTAATGCCCGCTTGTTTCCAAATTTGAGCGTTTTCTCGTGTGACATCTTCCGGGTTAACCTCAAATGTAAACTCAACTTGTTTAGAAATTTCGAATGAATTATTGACTACTCCAACAAGTTTTCTAATTTCTTTTTCTGATAAAACACTGGGTGTCCCTCCTCCAAAATAGATGGTTTCAATGGGCTCTAAGATTTCATTCTTTCGAAGTTTAACCTCGCGAACGATTGCCGAAATTAAATCATCTCTGTAACGAGAAAAAGTTGTTGAAAAATGAAAATCACAATAGGTGCAGCGCTTTCGACAAAACGGAATGTGAACGTATATTCCGGCCACTTATTATTAATTTATTATCAACTTTTTCAGTGCTGTTTTACCGTCAATTTCTAATCGGATAAAATAGGTTCCTGCTGAAATCGATTCGGTTAGCAGAACGATTTGTTGAGAAATTACATTTTCCGAAATCAACACTTGGCCATAAAGACTTACTAACTCTATGTGAACATCTTGTATTTTTTTCAAAGAAATAGTAACACTTTCTTTTGCAGGGTTCGGAAAAATAGAGACTCCCATTAATTCTTGTTCAACAACCGAACTTTGCTGAACACAAAAAGAGAGCTGCGTTTGAGAACCGTAGTTTGCATCAGCTTGCGAAATCCCCGTTAAGGAATCATTACCTTGAGTTATCTGAAGACTTCCGTCAGGAGAACAACTTGGGTCCCCAGTCAATCCATCTCCATAACTATCCATAATAAAAAAGTTATAGCAGCCAGGATTTAAACACCAAGCCTCTTGAACCAAACCAGGAGAATTGTCTGAATACCCTGTCGAGAAATAAATGGCATTATTCGTTGAGTCTTGTAGTTCCCAAGTAACCTCTGATCCATAGCAATCAAGAACTAGATTTAGATTAATATCGGCGCCATTGGTAACAACCGAAAACGATCCATTTGTGCTATTATTATTTAAGTTTTCATCTACCGAAGCATTTGGATTAGATACGGATGCCGTGAACGTATGATTGCCATCATTCAAAACACTTGTCGGCAAAGTAACTGTAGCTGTTTGCCATTGAGGCAATGATCCAGTCCAATTAAACGTTTGAGTAGCCCCTCCATCAAAGGAATATAATATATCTGCAGCGGTCAATGTTTGAGCACCAGAATTTGTAATGGTAACAGAAGGATTTACATCTCCTGAGCATAAGCGACCACTCACCCCTTGCGGATTGGTAATTCCAGCATCTATTTGCGCAGGAACAGCACCAGAAGGATCATATCCATCTACAAAAGGAGCCCCAGAATTGTTTGGGTCTAACCAAAATTTTAACTGCCCCGAATTAGCACTACCACTTGGATTCCAAGACACGCTAAATTTACCATATTCATCTGATAAAACAGGTGCTCCACAAGCCGAAGCTCCTCCATGTAATTGACCAATAATTCTATGATTTTGGTCATACAACGGAGATCCTGACGATCCCCCTTCAGTGACACCAGAATCCCATCCTGTTACTCCCCAATGACTGTTTGCCGGTGATGAACCAAAAGATGTGGAAATAAGCGTTTGATTTTCAAAAGATATCTTTTTAATGTCTCCAGCAGGGTGATGAATACCTACTCCAGATAGTGGCGTGCTTCCTGAATTATCCCATCCACTGAAATAAGGTGAACAAACGCTAGGAACAGTTCCATTGACAAGTCCTCCTGTTATTTCAACCAAACAAAAGTCGGAGGCAGTTCCTCTAGCTCTTAAAACCCCGCCTGAAAGGGATTCAAAAGTAGGAGAAGAGGAAGGATTATTACAATCGGCCGCTTGCCATTTAAAACGAAAGATCCAATTTGCAGGATTGCTGTAACAATGGTCAGCAGTTAAAACGTATGGTTTGCCATCATTTAGAACGTTGTTTACCAATGCCCCTGTGCAAAAGCCATTACTTCCAGAAACAAGCATCACAACACTATTTCGTTCATTTGCCCATGCGGCACCCTCTGGACAATTTACGTTTCGATTGCATGAACCAGAACTACCAAACGCTTTTTCCTGAAACTCGATTGGTGTTCGATATCCATGAGTAACGGTAGCTATTTTAACAAAGCCTTTATCGTTGTTTTTTGGGACATAATATTCAATAATAACTTTTGAACCAGGGACTAATTCTGTCCCAAGCTGCCCTTCATAAAGGTGATGTCTTGAAAATTTACCAAGAATAAAATCCTTTTTTGGATTGTAAACATAAAGCTCATTACCCTCCGGAATATTTGTCTCGGAAAAAGTCAGGTTTACACTCAGTGCATTTGTACATTCTACCGCAAGAAACCAAATTTGATCTCCATTTGGAAGTGTTTTCCATAAACCTGCGTTTTCGGTGTTTAAATTGGTTGTGTTATTGAATCCAAAGCGCCATGGTCCGTTTCCAAGTTTATCATTTATTTCATCTTCTGCTCTTAACACAGAAATATTAGGTTCTTGAAAAAGAATTGTGTTTAAAGTTTTAACATCAGCTAATTTATTTCCCTTAGGTTTACCTCCATCGCCTTGTTGTGCAATGAAAATATAGGAAAATGATAAAAATATAAATGCAAAAATATGTTTCATAAAATTAGTTTTTTACAGGTCTTTTGATACTACACCCTTTTGGAGGGGTTGCGGCTGGTTTTATTTTTTTTCCTTGACTTAAAGCATTCATAGCATTCACAAGGTATGGTATATCCTCGGTTCTTTTATTATCCCAAATATTATCTATTGATCCAGAATAAACCAATTTTAAATCTTCATTGAAAAGATAGACGTGTGGCGTTGTTTTTGCTTCCAGGCTGTTTGCAAAATCAGAATTCACATCCAACAAATAAGGCATATTGTATCCTTTTTCATCCGCATGTTTTTTCATTTCCTCGGAAGAGTCGTCCTTTGCTCTTTTTCCTTCATTTGAATTAACAAGGACAAAGCCAATATTCATTTTTGAAGCTTTATCAAATAAATCATTATACTGACGTTCCCATCCAGGAAAATCAGGTGTTCCCACCACGAATGGACAAGTATTACAACTAAAAACAACGACTAATCCTTTTTCCTTTTTATAATCTTTTATTGCCATTTTTCCTTGTGTAACGACATCGGTAAGTTCTAGATCTGGTGAAGGCATTGATGTTCCTTTTTTGATCTGAGCAAATGAAAGCGGAACAATCAAAACAATCGTAAACAATGTAATTATTCTCTTCATGATTATAGTATTTGTTCGGAAAGTTACAATTTTTAATGCTATTCTATTTCATAAACGTTTTTAAGGATTAAAAGTTGTTTGCATTTTTCTATCTTTGTCTTATTAAGGTCATGGTTAAAAATCCTTTTGTTATTGGAATTTGCGGAGGGAGTGGTTCGGGTAAGACGACACTCTTAAAACGTCTTTCGGAAACGTTTACGAATAAGAGTCCGGCTGTATTCTCAATGGACAACTATTATTTACCAATTGAAAAGCAAGCGTTAGATAAAAATGGGATTGTAAATTTTGATTTACCGACAGCACTGAACGAAACGAAACTTTCTTCCGATTTATTACAGCTCATAAACGGAGAACCCATTGAGGTTAAAGAATACTTTTTCAATGCTCCTCCTGATAAAAACGTTTTGATTACAATTGATCCTGCTGAAATAATTATTGTTGAAGGACTTTTTCTCTTTCATTATCAACAAGTTTTTAATGCGCTCGATTATACAATTTTTGTAGATGTAGATCACGAAATTCAATTAGATAGACGTATTTATCGTGATCAAGAAACACGTGGATACAAGCGTTCTGATATTCTTTATCAGTGGGAAAACCATGTCCTACCTTGCTATGAACAATTTATTGATCCGTATCGCGACAAAGCAAGTTTTATTTTTAGAAACGATTTAAATGCAGACTCAGATTTTGATGAATTACAAAAATCCATCCAACAAATTTTGGGCGCATGACTTCCCGATTTAAAAGAATACTAGAACTTCGAACATTTATTGTTTCGGGTATTTTTTTTCTGTTAGCAACAATCCTTTGGCTAAACTCGAAAGAGAAATCCCTAAATCCAAAAGAAGTCCAACAACAACTGCTTCAAGTTGAGGAAGAAATTAAAGCTTATTCAAATAAGCTCATTTTAGATCCTCCTTCATTCGAGAGAGAATCAAATACAAAATATTTGGTTCATGTATATGAAGGTGATTCACTCATTTACTGGAACACAAATAAAATTCCGATTTCAAATTTCACGAGCATTCAATTTCCCACGAATGGAATCATCCGGCTACAAAACGGCTGGTATCTTTCGCATTACCAACAATTAAAAAACAAAAAAGTAGTTGTTTCATTTGAAATCAAAAAGGAATTTAATTACGAAAACGATTTTTTAAAAAATACTTCAACCTACTTACTTTCTGATTGTCCGTTTGATTTATCACTCAATCCAAATGAGGGGGCGATAATTAAAAACAAAAAAGGCGAATATCTTTTTTCTGTATTAACCGCTCCGGATGAACCTAAAAATAATCCATATATCCTTGTTTTTATTTGTGCTGCCTTCATTTTCCTTTTAGAAGGCATCCGAAATAAAATACCTGAAACGAACAAAAACTTACTCAAATTCCTGGGTATATTAATTATCCTTCTTTTCTTTCTTCATTTAGTCGATTTTCAAGGGGTTTTCAATGGAGAACCATTCGTTTCTGCAGAACTTTTCGGATATACTGGATATTTTTCAACTTACTTAGACTTATGTTTTGCACTCATAATTGGACCTGTTTGTTTTTCATTAATTGCCACATTGATTAAGCAGTTAAAAAATCACCTTGTGTTATCGTTTATATGGTGGGTTGGGGGTTTTATATTTCTAATGGAATGCAGCAGAGTCATTGTTGCTAATTCCTCTATTTCTTTTGATTTTCTTGATTTCTTCAACTTAACAACATATTCTTGGCTTATCCTAGCTTTATTAGGATACGGATTTTTAAATCTATTTCGAAGCGCATTCTTTTCAACCTTCAATGAATTAAAATTCGAAAAACTGACACTGTTCATTCTTGGTTTAATTTTCTTTGTGTTTAATCTTTTTTTGAGCAGATATGCTCTTTTTAATATTTCTATTCCACTGCTTGTTTTCGTGATTATTTGGTTTGATTCAAAGCAAGGATTGAATAATAGAATAAGACTTTTTCTGGCTTTAGCAATTGCTTCCATTTCCATTATATCAGAATTCAACCGTAACGATAAAATCAAAGAAAAAGAGAACAGACTGCTCTTTGCGCATCAATTAATGGTCGATCAGGATATTAATATTGAACTTGCATATAAGGATATCAAAGAAAAGATTTTAAAAGAAAAATTATTTCAACAAGTAAGTGAAGGTCAAACCGAAGGAATGAGTATGGCCGATTTCGGATACATATTAGAAAAGAAATATTTCAATGGCAGCTGGGATCTTTATGAACTGGGGTTTAATTTATGTGACACGAGTGGGAAATCATTTTTCACGAAAGATTTGCAATTTTTTCAAAATGCACAAAATTTAATCACCAAGCATGGAGCGCCATCTGAAATAGATTCTAGCTTGTTTTTTATTAAAAATACCACAGGAGGATATTCTTATATACTGAAAGAAAAAATAGTAGAAAAAGACACCCCTTTAATTTTCATTGCTACATTAAAATCAAAACGAATTCCAGAAGAAATCGGTTTCCCTCGGTTACTTTTATCAAAAAATGCGGGTGTTTTAACTTCATTGGAAAAGTATTCCATTGCAAAATATGCAAACAACAAACTCATTAGAAGCTTTGGGAAGTTCCATTTTCCAACCCAAACAAATGTGTTTGATCTTAAAAAAGCAAAGGAGCAGCGTATAAATTTCGAGGGTTATAACCATCTATTTTTATCTGAAAATCATCAACATGTGGTTTTGTCTACTAAAAATTATAGCTGGATGGACTACATTTCATCCTTTGCAGTGATCTTGACCTTGTTAGGGGCGCTATTTATGCTATTAAACATTATCAACCAAGATATTTCAAATTACAATATTAATTTTTCGCTTTCCTTAAAAATACAATTCGCGGTTTTACTGTTAGTTCTGTTTATTCTCCTCTTATTTGCGACAGGAAGCGGATACTATGTTGCCGATCAATTTCAGAAAAACTCGAACAAAGTAATCGAAGAAAAATTAACCTCCATTGAAGAAGAGCTGCAGGGAAAAGTAAATTTAATCCCCTTGTTTAATGTTGGTGAACACGGCAACTTTTTAGAAGCTGTTTTGGTTAAGTTAGCTCGCGTTTTTGAAACCGATCTCAATGTATATGATAAAAATGGTTTTCTTGTCGCCTCTTCAAGAAGTAAAATATTCAATCAAGGATTACTTGGCGAACAAATCAATCCAACGGCATTTCAAAAATTTAAAACAGACAATCTCAGCTTTTTTACCCAAAATGAAAACATCGGTGAGTTAAACTATATTTCATCTTATCAGCCAATCTATAATGGAGAACAACAGTTGTTAGGATATATTAATTTACAGCACTTTGGACAACAGCAGGAATTCGAGGAACAACTTCGTAATTTCTTAGTAGCCGTAGTTAATGTGTTCATTATTCTACTGTTAATTTCCATTGGAATAACACTGCTTGTTTCTAACTGGGTTACCTCTCCATTAAAGACACTTCAGAAACGCATTTCGAGTATTCAGTTAACTTCGGATGTAAAAATTCAATATTCTGGCAAAGATGAAATCGGTTCATTGGTTCACGCATACAATTTAAAACTAGATGAACTTCAGGTCGCTGCTAAAAAGCTAGCCAAGACTGAGCGGGAAATGGCCTGGAGAGAAATGGCTCAACAAATTGCTCATGAAATAAAAAACCCTTTAACTCCAATGAAATTAAGCATTCAGCAGTTATTGCGTGTTTATGATCCAACAGAACCATCATCCAAAGAAAAAACATTTCGCGTTTTAAATTCAATAATTGAACAAATAGATGGTTTGACGCGCATTGCCAATGAGTTTTCTCATTTTGCTAAAATTCCAGAACCTATTAAATCTCCAACCGAACTAATCAGCTTGATTAAAGGCGTCATTTCTTTATTTGAATCAGAAGAACATGTAACGTTTAAATTCCATTCAGACCAAGATGAAACTTTTATAAATCTTGATAAAGAACAAATAGTTCAAGTTTTTAATAACCTGATTAAAAACGCAATTCAAGCAACAAGTCTAAAGAATAAAGGAGAGATTCATATCAGCATTACAAAAGATTATGAAAAGACTCTTATTGAAATCTCAGACAATGGATGTGGAATTGAAAAAGAAGAACAAGAAAAGATTTTTATCCCATACTTTACTACAAAAACTTCTGGCAGTGGTATAGGTCTTTCCGTTGTGAAACAAATCATAGAAAGCCATAATGGTGAAATCAGCTTTGTTTCCGAAGTTAATATAGGGACTACGTTTAGAATTTGGATCTGATTTTAGACACAAACTATAGATTTATATGATAATCTCCATTCAAATTTATAAAACGCGATAAATCGAAGCGACTAAAGAATAAAATAAAGTCTATTATGAAGTAAATTCGATTCCTTACCTTTGTTAAGTGAAAATTATCAAACTATTAATTACAAATTTTCTTCTCCTTTTAGGGTTTTGGATTTTATTGTTTGATGTTCAGCGGCTTCTTTTTTCAGTCATCCACTACGATGCTTTTGGTAAAGCAGGTATTCGTTTTCCGTTGATTTTTATTTACTCACTTCGATTGGATTTAGCAACGGCGGGGTTTCTATCAGCTTTGCCTCTGCTCTTTCTTTTGATTTTAAAATTCCACAATCACAAATGGCTGAAAGCATTATTCTATTTCGTTTTTGGAATAGAAGTTCTTGCCGTTTCAATTATTCACAGTGCCGAAATTAATGCCTATTTTGAGTGGAACCATAAACTCACGTCACGTGTATTCATGCACCTCTCCAATCCTGATGAAGTTTTTAGAACTGCTGACTATTCCATGACGATATTCTTCTCTTTATTCTTAATTTTTGAAATTGTTGCGGCATATTTTCTCATTAGAAAATTGCTTCCTCCACAGCGATTTACTTTGGTTGCAAACAATTGGAAAGAAAGATCGTATTTGGTTCTAGCCTTTCCACTTTTAATTGGTTTTTGCTTACTCTTTGCTCGTGGTGGGTGGCAGCAAATTCCAATAAATATTGACTCCGCTTGTTTTTCTAAAGAACATAAAATCAATGACTTATCAATTAATTCGACCTATTTTTTCGGAAATAGTTATTTTCTCTATTTGAAAACTGACTTCAAGGACATATTGCCCAGTATATCGCCGAAAAAAGCTGAATATTTCGTTCAGAATCTTTTTGATTATGATAGAAATCACAACAATTACATTATCGAAGATACCAAACCTAATTTGGTCTTTGTCATTTTGGAAAGTTGGACGGCAAACGCCATTGGTTGTTTAAGTAATACTAAAGGAGCAACGCCTAATTTCGACAAAATGGCCAAAGAAGGTGTGCTTTTTTCCAATATTTACGCAACGAATACGACATCCGAAATAGGTAACACGTCGATTTTAGCTGGTTATCCCGGTATCCCTGAAGTCGCTATTTCTCTTTATCCGGAAAAACACAGAAAAATAAAATCAATCAACCAAATTTTGAAGCCAAAGGGTTATACTTCCTCATACACGTTTGCGGGGGATTTAAAATATGGAAATATAGAGAGTTTTATTGTTGAACATCAGTTTGACAAGGTTTTAGACGAAGATAATTTTCCGCCAGGTTTGGAGCATGGTAAATTAACCTACCACGATCGCGATTTATTCAAGTTTTTTCTAAAAGAAATTAATCAGACGAAAGAACCATTTATGCAATGTGCATTCACGGGAAGTACGCACAGCCCTTTTGACTATCCGAAAACAGGCCGAGAAAAATGGACCGGAACGGAGGCTGATTTTATGAATGCCATTCAATATTCAGATAAATGCATTTCGGACTTTATCAAAAAAGCGAAGAAACAAAAATGGTATAAGAACACCGTGTTTGTTTTTGTTGCCGATCACAGCCATGGTTCGCCTGAATTTCCGGATCCATACAGCACCAAATTCTTCCGAATTCCCATCTTGCTTTATGGAGAACCTATTTTGAAGTCCAAGAGAGGTTCTGTTTATAATAACATCGGATCCCAAGCCGATTTGGCAGCGACACTTTTGCATCAGTTACGGTTGAATAGTAATGAAATAAAATTCAGTAAAGATTTATTAAGTCCAGATGTGAAACAGTTTGCTTTTCATGCTACCATTCGCGGCTACGGATTCATAGATCCAAAAGGAAGTTTACTTTATAATTTTGATACAAAAAGTTATACTGAAAACACGTTTTCAAAAGTCGATTTTATAAAATCCAAAAGTAACAGCGAAGCCTTATTTTTGGAATACTACAGGAATTTTGATGGGTTGGATAAGAAGTAGTTCTGAACGATATAATTGCGAATGGCTTTTTATTACTGAAAAAAATTGCGAACTAATCGAGTCTGAACGATAGAGTTACGAACGGGATAATTGCGAATGTTATTGTTCTACAAAAAAATTGCGAACTAATCGGTTCTGAACGATATAATTACGAACGGAATAATTGCGAATGTTATTGTTCTACAAAAAAAATTGCGAACTAATCGGTTCTGAACGATATAATTGCGAACGGAATAATTGCGAACTAATTGGTTCTGAACGATAGAGTTACGAACGGAATAATTGCGAATGTTATTGTTCTGCAAAAAAATTGCGAACTAATCAATTATTAATTCGCAATTCTAAGTTAATATAATGTCGCTTCTATCCGGAACACATGTAGCGAGAACAAGCTCGTGAATTTCCGTTCCGTCTATAACCGACTGGCGTCGCTTCTATCCGGAACACATTTCACATCCATCGGGATTATCCAATGAACAGGCAATTGCAGCTTGTTGTTCTTCGATGGCTAGTGCAGCGGTTTCGTCAACAACTGATTTATCAATAGTAAATTTAATCGCATCCGTTGCTGCTTTCGTTCTTAAATAATACATTCCAGTTTTAAGACCTTTTTCCCAACCATAGAAGTGCATGGATGTCAATTTACCAAAGTTTGCGTTTTCCATAAATATGTTCAACGATTGACTTTGACAGATGTACGCTCCACGATCTGCAGCTTGATCAATAATTGCTTTTTGAGAAATTTCCCAAGCAGTTTTATATAAATCTTTCAAGCGCTGAGGAATCTCGTTGATGTTTTGGATGGAACCATTCGCTGCAACAATTTTTTGTCGCATATCTTTATTCCACAATCCTTCTTTCACTAGGTCTTTTAAAAGGTGTTTGTTCACAATGATAAATTCACCGGACAAAACTCTTCTTGTGTAAATGTTTGATGTATAAGGCTCAAAACATTCGTTGTTGCCAAGGATTTGAGCCGTAGAAGCTGTTGGCATTGGAGCTAACAACAAGGAATTACGTACTCCGTGTGTTTTAACTTCTTCTTTCAAAACATCCCATTCCCAACGAGCAGTCGGCGTTACACCCCACATATCAAATTGGAAAATTCCTTTTGAAACTGGCGAACCTTCGTATGTTTCATATGGACCATTTAATTTTGCCAAATCTTTAGAAGCGGTCATTGAAGCATAATAGATTGTTTCAAAAACTTCACGATTTAAAGCGCGAGCCTCTTCTGACTCGAAAGGTAATCCCATCATGATAAATGCATCTGCCAATCCTTGTACACCCAGTCCAATCGGACGGTGACGTAAGTTTGAGTTTCTCGCCTCTTCTACCGGATAGTAATTTTCATCAATGATTTTATTCAAGTTCAACGTAGCTTGGTACGTTACTTCGAATAATTTATCATGGTCAAACGTTCCGTTTTCAGTTACATATTTTGGCAAAGCTATCGAAGCCAAGTTACAAACCGCAACTTCATCCGGAGCTGTGTACTCGATAATTTCTGTACACAAGTTCGAAGACTTGATTGTACCTAAATTTTGTTGGTTCGACTTAGCATTCGCTGCATCTTTGTACAACATATACGGCGTTCCTGTTTCAATTTGAGACTCAAGAATTTTAAACCATAAATCTTGTGCTTTGATTGTTTTACGGCCTTTTCCTTCTTTTTCGTATTTCGTGTAAAGCGCTTCAAATTCTGCACTATGTGTTTCTGAAAGACCTGGACATTCGTGTGGACACATTAAGGTCCAATCTCCGTTTTCTTTCACACGTTTCATGAATAAATCCGGAATCCAAAGTGCATAAAACAAGTCGCGCGCACGTTGTTCTTCTTTACCATGATTTTTCTTCAAATCCAAAAAGTCAAATACATCTGCATGCCAAGGCTCAATGTACATTGCGAAAGAACCTTTTCTTTTTCCTCCGCCTTGATCCACGTATCTCGCTGTGTCGTTGAACACGCGCAACATTGGAACGATACCGTTTGAAGTACCATTTGTTCCTTTGATGTATGAACCTGTAGCACGAATATCATGGATAGCAAGACCTATTCCACCAGCTGACTGGGAAATTTGAGCGCACGATTTTAGTGTATCGTAAATTCCTTCGATGCTATCTTGTTTCATAGTTAATAAGAAACAAGAAGACATTTGAGGTTTTGGTGTTCCAGCGTTAAACAACGTTGGTGTTGCGTGCGTGAACCAACCTTCAGACATCAAATTGTATGTTTTGATAGCCGCTTGAACATCATTTTTATGAATACCCAAAGAAACACGCATCAACATTTGTTGTGGACGTTCAGCTATCTTACTGTTTAATTTCATCAAGTAAGAACGAGTTAACGTTTTAAAGCCGAAATAATCGTAACGGAAATCACGGTCATAAATGATGCTGGAATCCAACAAATCTTTATTCTCCATAATAACGTTGTAAACGTCTTCTGCTAAAAGAGATGCTTTTTGTCCTGTCTTTGGATCGATGTAATGATACAAATCATCCATTACTTCAGAAAAGGTCTTTTTTGTTTCCTTGTGTAAGTTTGAAACTGCGATTCGGGAAGCCAAAAGTGCATAATCAGGATGATCGATGGTTTTAGCTGCCGCTACCTCAGCTGCAAGATTATCTAAATCTGATGTAGAAACTCCATCATAGATTCCTTCAATAACTTTCATAGCCACCAACTCAGGTGTCACCAAAGGATCCAAGCCATAGCACATTTTAACAATTCGCGCTGTGATTTTATCAAATTTTACAGCTTCTTTTCTTCCGTCTCTTTTAACTACGTACATCTCTTAACTTAAATTAAATCTATTAAAATTCTTCGTCCAAACTAAATGTTTGATTTTCTTTTCCTGCTAAAACCCCCGCTTTTTGATACTCTCCAACTCTTTTTTCAAAGAAGTTAGTTTTACCCTGAATTGAAATCATTTCCATGAAATCAAATGGATTTGAAACATTGTAAACTTTTTCGTTTCCTAACTCTAACAATAAACGATCGGCAACAAATTCAATGTATTGGCTCATCAAATCGCTATTCATTCCAATCAACTTAACTGGAAGAGCCTCCAAAATGAACTCTTTTTCAATTTCTACAGCATCTGTAATAATTTCGCGCACTTGCTCCTTTGGAAGTTTCTGAATCAAATGTTTCGTATAAAGCAAACAAGCGAAATCACAATGTAGGCCTTCGTCACGAGAAATCAATTCATTTGAGAAAGAAAGACCTGGCATTAAACCACGTTTTTTCAACCAAAAAATAGAACAAAACGATCCCGAAAAAAAGATTCCTTCAACTGCCGCAAATGCAACTAGGCGCTCAGCAAACGAACCTTTTTCAATCCAACGCAGGGCCCAATCTGCTTTTTTTCTTACGCATTCAAGGGTATCAATCGCATTAAATAAATGACTCTTCTCAGCAGAATCCTTGATATATGTATCAATCAGAAGCGAATATGTTTCAGAGTGGATATTCTCAATTGTGATTTGAAAACCATAGAAAAACTTTGCCTCGGTGTATTGCACTTCTGAAAGAAAATTTTCTGCTAGATTTTCATTTACGATTCCATCCGATGCAGCAAAGAAAGCCAAAACATGCTTTACAAAATGACGTTCATCATCATTGAGTTTATTTTCCCAATCAATAATATCCGGAGATAAATCGATTTCTTCAGCCGTCCAAAAACTCGCTTCCGCTCTTTTATAAAAATTCCAGATATCATCATGCTGGATTGGAAAAAGAACGAAACGGTTTTTATTTTCCTGTAAGATTGGTTCTATTACTTGCGAAGCCATTTTCTATTTGTTTATTTTTTATAATGTTCTATCTCAATAAAGTTTCAACTCAAAACTTTAAAAGTTGCCAATAAAACTTTTGTTTTTCCCGATAAAATTTGTCAATTTTTTAATCCTTTATTACAATTTAACTGCTCTTTATCGGGCCTACAAAATTTGTCAAAAATCACGTGTGCCACAAACTAAAGAAATCAACATTTGTTTATTGTTTTCAACACCATATTCTGAAATCCATAGCCAATAAACCTTGTAGCGATTTTCAACAATATTTCAAAGATATCCACACTCGCCGAGGTTGTTTTTTGATAAATTTTCTTACTTAAATTACTTGTTTAGTTTTGAAATTTTGCTATCGAATTCTATTGTCTAAATTAAAACATGTGCTTTACTTTTTTTTATAAAACTTTTGGTGGTTTTTAACATATATTTGTTCAAATGAATGCAAAGCGTGATTGGTATTGACAAACATCTTAAAAAAAAGATTTTTGAGTCGTTAAATGAGTTAGTCGGACTCGTTTTTCCGAACAATTGTTTATCCTGTGATTCCGAATTATCGTCTGCAGAAAAACATTTTTGTGTTCATTGCGAAATGAACTTAAACCGAACCTATTTTGAAACTTACCAAGAACCTTCATCGTTGGATAAATTATTTTGGGGTCGTGTTAAAATCGAGAACACGTTTGCGCTTTATTATTTTAATGCAGATTCGCCCATCCGAAAAATTCTGCATGAATTGAAATATCAACATAAAGAGCGTTTAGGTGTTTACTTAGGGGAAAACATTGGTTCTGCTATCAATGAAAATCAAAAATTCAAAGATCTTGACGCGTTGATTCCTGTTCCCATTCATCATAAAAAAAAATTCATTCGTGGTTATAATCAAAGTGAACTTATCGCTCAAGGATTAGCTAAACAAATCAATGTTCCCGTTCTAAAAGAACATGTTCTGAAGACAAGGCATACGCAAAGTCAAACCAGAAAAAGTAATATCGAACGATGGGAAAACGTATCTAATTTATTTAAAAGCATCGATCTTTCTGGGGTAAATCACATTGCAATTGTTGATGATGTTATTACTACTGGTTCAACCATTGAGTCATTGGCGAAAGAAATGCTGAATCAAAATAAACATTTAAAAATCAGTGTGATTTCATTAGCTTTCGCTAAATCATGACAAACAGGAAGAACATATTAATAATAGGCGCAGGGCTTGCAGGAAGTTCGATTGCGCATCGCCTTATTCAGCAAAATCAAAACGTTAAAATTATTGATAAAGGAGAGAATTTCGCAACTTCAGTCGCTGCTGGAATGGTAAACCCCATGGTTTTTCGCAGAATGAACAAATCGTGGCGGCTTGATGAATTTATTTTTGAAGCAAAGGCTTTTTACTCCGAATTGGAAGAGACGCTTAAAACTAAACTTCTTCACGAGATTACAATTCGGCGGTTATTTTCCTCGGAGCAGGAACGGAAAAGTTGGCTTGAAAAGCAGTCTTTCTCAGAATTTGAAAACTATTTAACGCCTATTTCTGCGGAAGACGAAAAATACGAATGTGCAAAAAATAATTTTGGTTCTGGTCGGGTAAAAAATGCCTTTTGGATTGACTCTTCAAAATTTTACGATTCAAATTTGGCATACTTCAAAGAAAAAGGAATTCTCTTAAAAGAGACCTTTTCCACAGATGATTTTAATCCGGAGGAGGGAATCTACAAAGGTGAAAAATACGATCAAATTGTTTTTTGTTGTGGTTATTTAAATAAGGAAATCCCCTTTTTCTCAAGCTTGCCCGTTCAACAAACAAAAGGGCAGCTATTGACATTAAAATCGAATCAAATTCCTGATAATGAATCCCTGAATCGAAAATGCTTTGTTTTACCGCTTGGAAATGGAACATTTAAAGTCGGCGCAACTTACGAGTGGAACAATACAAATTTAGAAGTTACGACAGAAGGACGAAATTTATTGCTTCAGAATCTTAGTGTTCTTGGGGATTTTAAACTTGAGGTTTTAGACCAAAATTCTGGGATTCGACCGACCACGCCAGATCGCAGGCCAATCATGGGGCAGCATCCTGAATTTTCTAAACTTCATGTTTTTAATGGTTTAGGAACCAAAGGATACATGACTGCGCCGACTTTATCACGTGAATTTGTGACTTTTTTGATTGATGGGAAAGCTCTAAATCTGGAGGTTTCAAACGAACGATTTAATTAAAGTAACCTTCTGTTTAAGTTTAATTTACTTTCGGCCTTTTCAAAAGATAATACAAATTAACGAGCACAATCGCTGCGTTCGTAACAATTATTGGTGTAGACGGCAAAAAGGCGCCATACAGAATAAAAACCCCACAACCAATGGTATTAATAACCCTTAAATAGGTGAAGTTTTTCATTAAAAAGGAAATTAATACGAGCGCAGATGCCAGATATCCAATAATTTCGGTGTAATTTGTCATATGTAAAATTAAAAATAAACCATTTCTATTCGAGACTTAAAGAACTTTGCGCTCTAATTAGCAATTTTAAAGTTATTTTTGCAGTCATATGAAGCACATTCGAAATTTTTGCATCATTGCGCACATTGACCATGGTAAAAGCACCCTTGCTGATCGGTTGTTACAAACAACAGGAACGATTTCTGATCGGGAAATGCAAGCACAAGCTTTGGACGATATGGATTTGGAACGTGAGCGCGGTATTACCATTAAAAGTCACGCCATTCAAATGAACTACAAGTTTGAGGGCCAAGATTATATTTTAAACCTCATCGACACCCCTGGACACGTTGATTTTTCTTACGAAGTATCCCGTTCCATTGCTGCCTGTGAAGGAGCATTGTTGATTGTCGATGCATCTCAAGGAATTGAGGCGCAAACGATTTCCAACTTGTATTTGGCCTTAGAGCACGATTTAGAAATCATTCCCATTTTGAATAAAATGGATCTACCAGGTGCTATGCCGGAGGAAGTTTCAGATCAAATCATCGATTTAATTGGGTGCGACATAGATGACATCATTCCTGCTTCAGGAAAAACAGGGTTAGGGGTAGATAAAATCCTAGAAGCAGTAATCAACCGCATTCCACCGCCAAAAGGAGATGAAAACGCGCCGTTGCAGGCCATGATTTTTGACTCCGTTTTCAATCCTTTCCGAGGAATTATCGCTTACTTTCGAATTCGAAATGGCGTGTTGAGAAAAGGTGATAAGGTTCGCTTTTTCAACACAGGAAAAGATTACAATGCAGATGAAATCGGGATTTTGAAAATGGATTTATCTCCAAAAAATGAAGTGCGCACCGGCGACGTGGGCTACATCATCTCGGGAATAAAGCAAGCCAAAGAAGTAAAAGTTGGAGATACAATCACCTTGACAGAAAATCCTTGCGATACAGCTATCAAAGGATTCGAAGATGTGAAACCAATGGTCTTCGCGGGAATTTATCCAGTTGATACTGAGGATTATGAAGAGTTACGGTATTCGATGGAAAAATTACAGTTGAATGACTCCTCATTGGTTTTTGAGCCAGAATCTTCAGCTGCTCTCGGTTTTGGTTTCCGCTGTGGATTCCTCGGAATGTTGCACATGGAAATTATTCAGGAGCGGTTGGAACGTGAATTTAACATGACAGTTATCACAACTGTTCCCAACGTTTCTTATAAAGCTTATATGAAAAAGGATCCGGAAAAGATGCTTATTGTTAATAATCCATCAGAATTACCCGATCCTTCAGGAATGGACCGCATCGAAGAGCCTTATATCAAAGCACAGGTCATCACAAAAAGTGAATACGTTGGCTCAATTATGACGCTTTGTGTTGAAAAACGAGGTGAATTAAAAAACCAAGTGTATTTAACGCAAGATCGCGTGGAAATTACGTTTGAAATGCCGTTGGCTGAAATCGTCTTTGATTTTTATGACCGTTTGAAATCTGTTTCTCGCGGATACGCTTCGTTCGATTACCATCCGATTGGTTATAAAGAATCTGATTTGGTAAAAATGGACTTGTTGTTGAACAGCGAACAAGTGGATGCATTGTCTGCTTTGGTTCACCGAAGCAATGCGTTTGATTTAGGAAAGAAAATTTGCATCAAACTGCGCGAACTTATCCCGAGACAACAATTTGAAATTCCTATTCAGGCGGCGATTGGAGCAAAAGTAATTGCCCGAGAAACGATCAAAGCTTTAAGAAAAGACGTTACGGCTAAATGTTATGGTGGAGATATTTCTCGTAAAAGAAAATTGTTGGAGAAACAAAAAGAAGGAAAGAAACGTATGCGTCAAGTAGGCCGTGTGGAAGTTCCTCAAGAAGCTTTCTTGGCTGTATTAAAATTAAATGATTAAAATTTATAACGATGAATTCTATTTTAACACATACGCACTCCGGATTACGTTGGGTAGCTCTTATTTTATTGCTTTTAGCGATTGTAAATGCGTTTACATCAAAAGAGTATGATAAGAAACACAGATTGATCAATTTATTCGCAATGGTTTCGCTTCACACGCAGTTACTTATCGGATTAATCCAATATTTTGGAACTTCCACGAAGGTTCAGTTTATTGAAGGTTGGATGAAAAATCCGCTTCTTCGTTTTTATGGTATGGAGCATATCTTGTTGATGATCATTGCAATTGCTTTGGTTACAATTGGTCATAGTAAATCAAAAAAGGGAACGACACCGGAAGAAAAGTTTAAACCAATCAAATTATTTTACCTAATTGGTTTGATTTTGATTTTAGCTGGAATTCCTTGGCCATTTAGGGATGCGTTAGGTGGAGGATGGTTCTAAGAGCTTTAATTGGTTGTGGTTTTCTTTTCTTTCTGGTTTCTTGTTCAAGCAACCAAACTCAGAAGGACATTCTACCAACTGAAACACCCCAAGAAAAAGGTGCTTCTTTGTTTTTAATCCATTGTGCTTCTTGTCATGGTGAAAACGGCAAATTAGGTGCTTCAGGAGCTAAAGACCTTACTTCCTCGAAATTGAGCGATAAAGAAATCACAAACATTATCAATAATGGTAAAAATGCCATGCCTCCAATGAACGTACTTTTGGAGAATAAAGAAAATATTGATTTGGTTATCCAACACGTCAAATCCTTAAGAAAATAATGCAGGAAGGACACGTTACCGTTGATGCTGTCGAAGAATCATGCGTGCTTGTGGGTGTTATAACTTCTGAGATTACAGAAGAAACAGCACAGGAGCACTTGGATGAATTGGAATTTTTGGCCGAAACTGCCGGAGCAATTACCGTTGAAAAATTTACGCAAAAGTTGCCGTATCCAAACCCAAGAACGTATGTGGGAACAGGGAAATTAGAAGAGATCAGGCAGTATATCAAAGCAACAGATACTGAATTGGTTATTTTTGATGACGAACTTTCTCCCTCACAACTTAGAAATATTGAGCGTGAATTACAATGTAAAGTACTCGATAGAACAATTTTAATTCTAGACATTTTCGCAAGTCGAGTGAGAACTTTTCACGCAAAAACACAAGTTGAATTGGCTCAGTTGCAATACATGCTTCCGCGATTAACGCGTATGTGGACGCACTTAGAACGACAAAAAGGAGGAATTGGTTTGCGTGGCCCTGGGGAATCTCAGATTGAAACAGATCGTCGAATCATCCAACAACGAATTTCATTAATGAAAGAACGTTTGAAGGAAATCGACAAGCAAATGACGGTTCAACGGAGTAATCGCGGACAGTTGGTTCGAGTTGCTTTGGTTGGTTATACAAACGTTGGAAAAAGCACCTTAATGAACTTGCTTTCAAAATCGGAAGTGTTTGCAGAAAACAAGCTTTTCGCAACTTTAGATACAACTGTGCGAAAAGTAGTGATAGATAATATGCCGATGTTGCTCACAGATACGGTTGGTTTCATTCGAAAATTACCTCAACAATTGATGGAATCATTCAAATCAACCTTAGACGAAGTCCGGGAAGCAGATCTTCTGATTCATGTTTTAGATATCTCACATCCAAGCTTTGAAGATCATTTTAATGTGGTGAATGAAACACTGAATGAAATCGACAAAACCGAAAAACCAACAATACTCGTTTTCAATAAAATCGATGCTTACCAGTCTCCCGATTTGGAAGAAGGTGAAGAAGATCATTCTTCATTGGAATACTTGAAACGAACTTGGATGTCGAAAATGAATAAAACCAAATGTGTTTTTATCTCCGCTCAAAACAAAGACAACGTAGATGAACTAAAAGCTGTTCTTTACGAACAAGTTAAGGAGATTTTCCGGGTGAGGTATCCTTATAACAACTTTTTGTATTAAAATAGTTAAACACCATCACAAACTCTTCCCATCGGTTTTTTTGATGACCAGCAGAGCTTCGTAGGATTTGCAATTCTTCACAAATTAGCCACACATATTGAGATTCGATAAATTACTTAAAGTGTCGCAGAATTTCAAATCCTGCGGAACTAGTCTTGGTTTGAGTGGAATAAATTATTCTTCCCCTTTTTTCAAGCGATCTTTTTCACTAACTTAAAGTGAAAAGTAAGAAAAATGGATAATCTAAAATCAAACAATGAGTTTTACGAGAGGATTAATTATTTAAAACGAACAATAAAGTCTCCTAAACGAATTAAACTAAAAATATTTTTTATTACAATCAAAACCCTTACCTTTGATTATCATGATATTTCAAAGTTATTGTTTATTATATCATGTATTTTAAATTTTAAAAATGTATCACAGAAAGCAAGTATTAACTGAATCCGAGAACGAAAGTCTATTCTTATGGGGAGCAAGGCAAACAGGTAAAAGTACCTTATTGAAAGAGTTATTTCCAGATGCCTTATGGTTTGATCTGTTGCTATCAGATGTTTACGAAAGATTACTGCGAAATCCCTCTATACTTCGAGAAACAATATGTGAAGGGCAATACAAGGATATAATTATTGATGAAATACAGCGTATTCCTGAATTATTAAATGAAGTACATTGGATTATTACTCATTTACCTGTTAGAGTAATTATGAGTGGGTCAAGTCCAAGAAAAATTATACGTTTGAATACCAATCTCCTTGGGGGAAGGGCCTTGAGATATGAACTCTATCCATTAATTTGTCAGGAAATTCCCGACTTTGATTTATTAAAAGCACTGAACAACGGATTACTTCCAAGGCATTACCTTTCAGCATCGCCTAAAAAATTGATTTCGGCCTATGTTGGAAATTACTTGCGTGACGAAATAGCTGGAGAGGCAAAAATTAGAAACGTTGCCAATTTTTCACGCTTTCTCGAATCAGCCGCATTCAGTAATGGAGAGATGGTTAATTATACGAATATTGCCTCTGACTGTGGTGTTAGTGCAGTTACTGTAAAAGAATATTTTCAAATATTGGAAGATACCCTCATTGGAAGATACCTGCCTGCATACCAAAAAAAACCTAAAAGAAGGGTAATAACCGCCCCTAAGTTCTATTTCTTTGATATTGGAATTGTAAATCATTTATTAAAAAGAGGAAGAATAGAATTTGGAAGCGAATTATTTGGGAATGCTTTTGAGCATTTTGTTTATAATGAATTATATGCACACAGCAATTATTCAGAAAAGGATTATCCCATTTACTACTGGCGGACTGCTTCACAGATTGAAATTGATTTTGTTCTCGGAAATAATGATGTGGCGATTGAAGTAAAGGCAACAAACAACGCCCAACCAAAACACCTTAAAGGCTTGAAATACTTTTCGGAAGAATATTCTGTAAAACAACTCATTTTAGTTTGCAACGAACCTTTACCAAGAATTTCAGATGGCATCCGTATCCTTCCATGGAAAATATTTTTGGAAGAACTCTGGGCGGGGAAAATAATGCAGTAAGCCTTACAACTTTTTTGGATTTTTCCCTTTACACATCAATGAATTCGGGGCAATAAAAACACCCAAATATTTGAAATAGGATGACGTATAAATCGTTGAAACGATCATAATATTCCCACGATATCCCTAGGCGTGGATTTAAATCCATGCCTAGGGCATATAACACCCAAATTCCCCAACCATTTTAACGGTTTACTCAAACACAATCACAAACTCAACCAGGCGGTTTTTTTGGCGACCTTTTTTGGAGGAATAAATTATTCTTTCCCTTTTTTCAAACGATCTTTTTCACTAACTTAAGAAGAAAATAAATTTAAATCATGACAAATTCAGATGAACAAATACAGCTGTTTTCTATAGAGTTATTCTCTGGAATCACAGAAATAATAGAGAAATCAAAAACTAAAGCAGCTGTTTTTTTGAATTCAGAAACGACAGTTCTTTATTGGTCAATAGGAAAATTTATCAACGAAAACTTAAAAACTCAAAAGCGCACATCTTATAGCAATAAAATTGTTGCGACAGTGTCGCAACAATTGACAAACATGGCAATCATCGCTGCAATTTTACAACAACCTATGGTTTATTTTCTTTCCGAAGACCAAGCACTAGAAGATGCTCCTGCGGCCTATCAAACAAAGCAAACTTCAGGAGATTTGACTCAACAAGTGTATATGCTCATCAAAGAAGTGCAGCAACTGCAATCGGATGTTAAACGAATTGATTTGGAGTTGGCGGAGGTTAGACGAGTTTAACTTTTTCCCTCCTTGAGGAGGGAGTAGGGGAGGTGACAAAATAACTATGACTATAGCTTAATACTTCACCCTCCTCGGTCCTCCCTCGAGGGAGGAAGAATTGTAAGCTTAATCATCTCCCCTTGAGGGGAGAAAGAGAGGGGTGATATTTCAAATCAAAGTTGACTTTGTATTGGAGAAAAGTATGAGAATGAAAATATTTTGCGATTTCTTTTGCCCTTAACAAATCTTAGCGCCTGTAAAAGGCATAGCACATTAAATTCGCTTAAAAAGAACTATGCTAAACAAAGACTTTTATATCATCTACGGAAAACTGCTTTACGCTTTAGCCAAAAGTGACGGATACATTCAAGATATTGAGAAAGAGCAAATCATGAAACTTGTACAAGAAAAAGTGGCTCTTATTGAAAAACAAAGTGATTTTTCAGGAACAGATTTGGCTTATTACACGGAATATGCTTTTGAGGCTTCAGAGGACCTAGAACTTACACTCGAAGATGCCCTTTTAGAGTTTAACACCTATTTTAAATTACATCACGTTCATTTCGATGACACTCAAAAAAATGTTTTAACCCATGTTTTGGAGGATGTGGCACATTCCTACGGGAAGCTAACTAAAAAAGAATATGAGCTTATTGAGAAGTTTAAAGCGTTATAAATGCCAAAACCTATTCTTCAATAAACAAAATATAGTTGTTCTTTTTTCCCTTTCCGATTAGGATATAGCGATTGTTAATCAAGTTTTCGGGTGTTAAAATAAAAGCTTCTTCCACTTTTTCTTTATTCACTGATATTGCATTTGCTTTCAACTCTCGTCTGGCCTCACTATTCGAAGCAAGAAAACCTGTTTTGGCAGATAAAGCATCGACGATACCAAGTCCATTTGTGATTTCAGCACGTGAAATTCCTGCTCTTGGCACGCCATCGAAAATCTGAAAGAAATCTTTTTCGCTCAGTTTGCGCAAGTCGTCTGATGTCGATTTTCCAAACAAAATGTTACTTGCAGCAATTGCTGCATCCAATGCTTCTTTTCCATGAACTCGAGTCGTAATATCTTCCGCCAATGCTTTTTGTAAAGTCCGAAGATGAGGCGCCTCTGAATGTTCTTTTTCAAGCGCTTCAATTTCAGCTCTTGTTTTTAGGGTAAATATGCGAATGAAATTTCCAGCGTCTTCGTCTGCGGCATTCAACCAATACTGATAAAATTGATACGGTGAGGTTTTAGTTGGATCCAACCAAACATTACCTCCTTCGGTTTTCCCGAATTTGGTGCCATCCGCTTTTTTAATCAATGGCGTGGTAACAGCATAAGCTTCTCCTCCACCCTTTCTGCGAATTAATTCCGTTCCTGTTACAATATTTCCCCACTGATCCGAACCACCAAGTTGCACAATGCAGTTTTTATGTTGATTCAAATAATAAAAATCATAACCTTGAACCAATTGGTAAGAAAATTCAGTAAAGGACATTCCTGTTTCGAGACGCGATTTCACCGAATCCTTTGCCATCATATAATTAACGGAAATATGTTTGCCTACATCCCGAATAAACTCTAAGAATGACATATTTTGAAACCAGTCGAAATTATTAACCATTTCAGCGGCATTTTCGCCTTCAAAATCCAAAAACTTTTCCAATTGAGCCTTCACGCATTGAACGTTGTGGCGAAGTGTTTCTTCATCCAAAAGATTGCGTTCTTGTGACTTACCCGAAGGATCACCAACCATTCCTGTTGCTCCTCCAACCAAGGCAATTGGCTTATGACCTGATCGTTGAAAATGAACAAGCGTCATTATTTGAACCAAACTACCAATGTGCAAGGAGTCCGCCGTAGGATCAAATCCAATGTAACCGCTAGATGCTTTTTTCATTAACGCTTCTTCGGTTCCGGGCATGATGTCGTGAATCATCCCTCTCCACGTTAACTCTTCGATAAAATTTGTAGGCATTTTATTTTGTTAATTCTTTGAAGACTTCTTCGAGTGTTTTTTGTTCAATTTTTAAGGTAAGAACCAACCAATTTTCTTTTTGTGCAAACTTTGCTATTTCTAGTCGTAAGTCAACCTCATCAATTGTTTCGAGCAACCAACCATCATTAACCTGCTCAACTTTTCGGACGTGCGGAATTTTAGTTAATTGTGCCTTTGAAGTTTTCTTATCAAATTCAACGTAAACGGTTTGATGCGCCTGCTCTTTTTGAAGATTTCCAGCTTTGTCATCCGCAACAATTTGGCCTTTTGAAATAATAACAATTCGATCACAAATTGCTTCAACTTCTTGCATGATGTGGGTTGAAAGCATAACTGTCTTTTCCTTCCCGATTCGTTTAATCAAGTCGCGAATTTCAACCAATTGATTTGGATCCAAACCGGTCGTAGGCTCATCCAAAATTAACACCTCGGGGTCGTGAATGATCGCTTGAGCCAACCCAACGCGCTGACGATAACCTTTAGATAAGGCACTAATTTTTTTATTTTGTTCAACCTCAAGTCCCACTATTTGAATCATTTCTGAAACACGTTGTTTGAGGTTTTTAATTTTATAAATTCTACCCACAAATTCGAGGTATTCGCGCACATACATATCTGTGTAAAGCGGGTTGTGTTCAGGAAGATATCCAATGATTTGTCTTGTCTTCAAGTTGTCTACATCCACTTTCATTCCGCTAATGAAGACCTCACCGGAAGTTGCAGGAATATAACCCGTCATAATTTTCATCGTGGTGGATTTTCCCGCTCCGTTAGGGCCAATAAAAGCAACGATTTCTCCTTTTTTTACTTTGAAGCTCACATCACGAACAGCGGCCTGTTCTCCGTAATACTTGAATAAATTTTTTACTTCAATCGACATGCGCTGCGAAATTAATAAAAATAAGCGTGTTGCCGTTGTTCGTTTATTTCACGTATAGAAAAAATCGAGTAGAACAACGTAAAATAGGCTATGCCCATTTGGATTTTGAGCGTGTCTTCAACTTTTTGTTTCGGTTGGAATATATTCTTCTGCAATCATCCATTTTTCTCGCATGCGGAAGGCTGGAATTGTCTGTCTTTTCGCTTTATTGGCGGCAATGTTTGGTTTTATTCCATTTTGCTTTGCCCACATTGCAAGTGGAATTATTTTTTTTGCCGTAAGAATCGTAATTCGTTTGTGCAGTGTTTCTTGCAAAAGTAGAGCAAACAGCTCAGTAAAACCGCCAAATTTCATTGTTGACTGGTACTGTGTGAATAGTGGATAGTATTCGGTATGTTTGCTTTTATTTTGAATGATAATTGGAGGGAAACCTTCATTCATTAATTGCAGGTTTATAAGTACTCTGCCCATTCGACCATTTCCGTCAACAAAAGGGTGAATGGTTTCAAATTCAGCATGAAAATGCGCAACAGCATCTAAAAAATAAATGATTTTATGCTGGTTATAATTATCTAACAATTCTTGTATTAGTGCAGGAACAAACTGTGGATTTGCCCCCAAGTGATTCCCTACCCTAACCCATTCTTTTCCACTTCTAAACCGTCCTGCGATAGTATCGTCAATGTTGTTGAGTAATGTTTTATGCAAGTTTAAAATGAGCTTGATATTCAGTAATGATGAATTTTTTTCTAATAACATTTCAGTAAGTTTTGCCAAATTTTTAGCTTCGTAAACTTCGCGAACATTTACATTTCGCGCTAAACTACCTCCTGAAAGAATTTTTTCGGTGTCTTCCAAGCTAAGTGTTGAATTTTCAATTGCATTTGAGTTATAAACCATTTCAGGAATTTCGGCAAGGGTTATTTCTTTCAGTATAGAATCGTTCCCCTTTGCTAAGATTAAATATCGCTGATGCAATAACTCAATTTTATCTTTTGTAGTTTGATTTATCATTATTTGATTTTGCGTTTACCATGAAAAAACATTTAAAAATACAAAAATTCACGGTAAATCGCTCAGATTGGAAACAATCTTAAGTCTTCCTTTTTTAAAAAATCGCTTTTTATTTTTTGGTCTATCACTTCAGTTGGAGCTTTGCAGCTAACGGTTTCGGGCTTTGCGTTCGGGCGGGTTTCGGAGCACAAAACCGTCAACCTGCACTACACTTGAATAGAAGCACAAAGCTCCAAGTTTGCACGTCACCCCGCCTGACGCAAAACCCGTATTATATGCCGACTTTCTTGTCATTGTGGGTTTGCTTTGCTCCAAAATATAAGGTCTAAAAGTTTCAAGTCCGTTAGTTTGTCGTGCTGTAAAATTCCTTTTGTGTCCGCCTGTTTAAATTTTTCTCTTATGATTTTTAATAACTTTTTGTTGTCGGTCGCCCAATGTTTGTACTCAACACTAATGATAAAAAACGAAATGAAAAAACTCTCTTTTTTAAGTCCGAAGTAATTCTTGATTGGATTGTCTAATGCACAATATTCGTCTGGTCGGAAGGTATGAACAAGTTTAGCGAAGAATGAACCAAGGTCTTTATGTTTAAATTCCTTTCCGTGTTTTATAACCGCCTTACTAAAAGTGTCAAAATAGAGTTGAGCTAATTTGTCTGCACGAATATTTTTTAAGATTTCTTTTTTAAGTCCTTCAAGTTTGTCAAGGTAGTTGTTGTCAATACCCTGAAGTGAATACCTCTTTTTAAACTGTCTGAAAAAGTCGGTTGAACTATTGTAAAGTTTTTCGTTGTCAAGTGTCAAGAAGTAGTAATCCTGAAAACCTGCTGAAACTTTGTCGTCAAGGTGAGATTTTACAAGGTGAGATTTTACAATTTCGTCAATCGCCTTTTCGTTTATGTCAACCGAAATACGGTCGTAAACTTTCCGTTTTAGTGTGCTAATATATATTTGTTCGTTGTCGTTCATTGTCGTTCTTTAAGTTGGTATATAACTTACTTACACCATTACCAGAAGCAATTCAAGCAATCATCCATTTGTTGTATTTGTTTACTTTCAGTAACTTTTATAAAAATAGAAAAAATTTTTACAAGTCATCAAAATGTGAATCTATCTGTTGTAAATTTCTTGTGACCGATATGACAAGCACAATTAGTTTTATATGCTGTTAAATACTTTTCGTTTCAATCGAAAAAAGCGAGTAGAACAACGTAAAATAGGTAATTCCCATTTGGGTTTCAAGAGTATCCTCGAACAGAAATGTAACAGCGGAGATTAGGATAAAAAAGACAGCAAGAAGATTCTTTCCATTCCACTGAACCTTGAAAAATGCAACTTGTAGCCATATGAAATATAACAATCCAAATATTCCAAACGTGAGCCAAAATGTAAGATAAGAGTTGTGAGAACGCAGTCTACGATCTTCGTTTAACAAAGAGTGTCTTTTATCATACATTTTTTGAATTTCATCATTAACGTCGCCGGTTCCAACACCTATGAGCCAATTTTCCTGAATAATTTGAGCAGAGTTTTTCCAAAATTCTACTCGTTCAAGTATTGAATGACCGCTTGGATTCATGTTTTTATGCAATTGATAACGAATGCCAAATAAACGAGCCATTAAGCCATTTTTCGTTTGACGCACATCAGCAAATCCCTTTTCAATGAAATCGATGTCTTGATTTGAAAGTTTTTGGACGCCATCTCCTCTTACTGGAAGATTTTTTGAAATCAAATAGCGCTCAAGGGTTTGCGACAAATGCTGTTTTCTTAAATCGAAGCTGTCATATGATATACTCGAGCGTTTGTTCCATTCTTCTTGAAGCGTAATGTAGTTTTCTTTGAACATAGATTGCTGTTTAATCGGTTGCATTAAATAAACAATCAACGCACCCTTCATAACCAACGAAATCAGCAGAATCACACCGATTAAAAAGTACTTTTTGTGTTGATAAAGTTTCCAAATCAATACGCCAAAAACAACAATCAATAAAGCGATAATGCCCGATAAAACCTGGCTGAAATAAGTATAGCAAACAAACCATAGTGATATCGCTAAAAACAACCATTTAAATCGCGCGTAACAACGTGATAAATGATATGAAACCGCAACTCCGAATCCAATCAAAATACCAAACCGAATGTGAGATCCAAATCTTGACATGTCTCGTATATCTATTAAGTGAAACTTGTCGGCAAAAAAGAAATAAACTACAAAATTGATTACAGAAACAATCACCAACGTTCCGATAAAAGCTAGAAGCAATCTATTTATATTCTCTTTCGATGGAAGCGGGGCAGAACAAATAATAATGGATATTATTCCTAAAGAGCTTTTCTGGCGTAATTCATTTAATCCATAATCCCAGTTGTTTGACCAAAGCATTCCAATTACATGAAGCAAATAGAATCCGAAAATCAGCAGAAAAAGCTTGTTATCTTTTAGGCGTTCTAGTTTTGATTTAAGATTTCCTTCCAAGAAGAAATTCAATCCGCCAAGGAGCAAACCCATTGACATTAAAAACTTACTGCAGCATAAGCCAACAAGTAAAATTAACAAGACAAAAAAGTGAAATTTTGAATGAAATCTTTCTCCGAAGAATCGATTTAGCATACCAATGAAACGACTATTTCTTTAAAATAGTGTTGTATTCGTTTGTATTACCTAAAATTTCTTTTGCTTTTTGCAGCACTTTATCATACCGGAATGAATTCAGAGTACGTCCTTTTTGAAAATAGTAGCGAGAAACGATTTCATTTTCCAGCATTTGAGAAATTTCATTTTTAAACTTATCTAAATCCCTTGATTTTGATGGGGTAACTTTGAGCATCATCGCCTCATATTCCGATTTTACCTCATTGAAATAACCTTCTTTCTCTGCGGTTTCTTTCATTTTTTTGAGGGCTTCTTCGCTTGCTGTTGTATAACTGAAATCATCTTTTAATACAAAAGATTTAAATTCCTCGTATTGAGAATCTGAGAGTTTAAAATCCTCTGATTTAGGAATACTTGCGTTTTTTGATGCAAATTCTGTTGAGTAATTAAAAATTAAGTTTTTCGTTAACAACATCGCAGATAATCGACTTAGATCATCTGGTTCAATTTTCAAGTCGGGTTCAATTCCTCTGCCATCAATAACTTTTCTTCCATTTTTAGTTTGGAACGTTTTAAGCAATGAATCTGCTATTTCTTTTGGTTTTTCTCCTGTTTCTTTATCGTAATATTCCAATCGTTGAACACATCTTCCGGATGGTGTGTAATATTTAGCAATGGTAATTTTAATTTTTGATCCATACTTCATATCATAAGTCCTTTGAACCAACCCTTTACCAAAGCTAGTTTCGCCGAGAATTACTGCACGGTCTAAATCTTGTAGGCTACCCGCAACAATTTCACTTGCAGATGCAGATCCTCCATCAACCAAAACGGCTAAAGGAATTTCTGTATCAATTGGCTCAGAGAGGGTTGTGTAAACGCGATTTTCTTCTTTCACTCTTCCCTTTGTCGTTACAACAACTGTGTTCTTAGGTACAAAAAAGTTGACTATTTTAACTGCCTCGATGAGCAATCCGCCGCCATTATCACGCAGATCAAGCACCAGTTTTTTCATCCCGTCTTTTTTCAATTTTAAAATAGCTGATTCAACGTCCGCTGCTGCAGTTTGCGTAAATGAATTAAGTTTAACATACCCCGTTTCTGAGTCAACCATACCGAAATAAGGAACATCCGGGATTTTAATTTCATCGCGTGTTATTGAAATTGTTTTTTTGCCTTCCGAAAGCCTTTCTATTTCCACTTTTACAGCGGTTCCTTTTGGTCCTTTCAAAGCGGTTGAAACATCGTCTGATGATTTTTTATGCATCGGCTTACCATCTAT
This sequence comes from Flavobacteriales bacterium, assembly GCA_947497485.1. Classification (GTDB taxonomy): domain Bacteria; phylum Bacteroidota; class Bacteroidia; order Flavobacteriales_D; family Crocinitomicaceae; genus UBA952. The sequence continues at coordinate 34,935 of CANMHB010000007.1, read as the reverse complement.
GGAAATGATTTTGTCTCCCGCCTTCAAACCACTTTTTTCAGCTGGATTTCCCTCATAAGGTTCTGCAATATAAGTATCGTCATTTATTCTTCGAATTAAAGCACCGATTCCGCCGTATTGTCCGGTTGTCATCAAGCGATAATCCTCGATATTTGATTCATGATAATAAACCGTATAAGGATCAAGTTCCTTTAACATGGCATCAATCGATGTTTTGGATAGCTTTCCAAGTTGAGGTTCATCCACAAAATATAAATCAAGGTTTTCGTATACCTGATCCATTATTTCAAGGCTTTTTAACACCTCAAAACCATTGGATTGAGCTTGAACCGGGTTGAAAAAGATTAATAATAAAAGTACGATTGCAAATTGTTTCATTTAATTCTGTTTAAGTTTTGACGAAAGTCGTTCTAACGCTTTTACCACTTTCTGTTCCATTTCAGCGAATGTAATTTGTTGATTGAAATTATATACAACAGCTAAAATTAATTTATTATTGTTTGGTTGTTGATGAATCAGATACTGTTTATTCTTTCGAATAATTTCCCGAATGCATCGTTTGACATAATTTCTATCGTGGGCCTTCTTGAATTGCTTTTTCGGAACGGAAATTAAAATTTGAAATGGCCCCTGAATATCATTTTCAACATTGAGATAAACAAGTGAGAATGGGTCAAAACGAAATCGTTTACCTTGCTCAAACAATTTATCAATCAGAATGCGACTGCATAATTTATATTCCTTTCCAAAGGAGTTATCCATTCCAGATAAACTGTCAATTATTTTGTTTGATAAAGCGCGATTAAACCGAAACGAAAATCTGTAAGTTTCTTTAACTCCGCGGCATCAGAATAACTGCCGTCAAAATCCTGTAAGAAATCACAATAGAGCTGTTTCATTTCCATGAATTTGGCGTGTGCAGCTATGTTTTTGTAAATGCTTCCTGACAAAAAACCCGGCTTAGCACCCATCGCTAGTTTTGTAATAGCATCTATTATTTCGTCAGATAATTCTATTAGTTCTTTTTCATCCATTTGAGTGAGCTTTTATCAAAGATACACTTTTCTTTTTCAACTCATTTCACCAACCAATGATTGATGAAGAGATTCTATAATAGCTTGTTGATTCATTCCAGATCCAAGAAGATATTGAGTTTTCGTGATAGCTGCCTCCGTGGTAATATCTTTTCCACTAATCACACCTATGCGTTCGAAAAAAGAACTTGTTTCATAAGCACCCTGTTTAACTGAGCCAGAACTGCACTGGGTAACGTTTAAAACGATCCCGCCAGCTTTAATGTATTGCTCAAGCATTGCTTGCATTCGCGGGTGACTAGGCGCATTTCCTGCTCCATAAGTTTCCAAAATGAGTGCTTTCACGCTTTCAAAATCAAATAATTTTTGATAGTATTCAATGGGAATTCCAGGAAATAGCTTAACAAGACCTACTTGATTGGACAATTTTTTATGAAAGGTTAGCTCAGGTGACTTTGTTCGAAAAAGTCGATCGTGAGCAAATTCAATATTTACGCCCGCAACAGCAAGTTCTGGGTAGTTTGGCGATTGAAAAGCTTCAAATTGATTCGCAGAAACTTTTGAACAACGATTTCCTCGATACAACGAATATTCAAAATAAACAGCAACTTCCTGAACGACGGCCTGCCCATTTTCATCTCTTGCACCAGCGATTTCAACTGCTGTAATTAAATTTTCTTTCCCATCTGTTCGAATCGTTCCAATTGGTAATTGTGATCCTGTTAAAATGATGGGTTTGGTTAATCCTTGAATCATAAAACTCAAGGCAGATGCTGTAAAAGCCATGGTATCGGAACCATGAAGAATTACAAATCCATCGTAATTGGTATAATTCGTTTCAATTATTTCTACTAAATCCGTCCAATGGCAAAGCGTGATTTCAGAAGAATCAATTGGTTTTGAAATACTTATACTTTTTAAATCGAAATTAAAACGCTCGAGTTCAGGAACGTGATCGTAGATATATTCAAAATTAAAACTGCGTAGCTCCCCTGTTCGTTGATCCTTGATCATCCCAATCGTGCCACCTGTATAAATAATCAAGATTTTAGGTGTGCTCATATTACTCCAAATTTCCCTAGTTGGAACAAATGTATGGCATTTTGAGTTGTTTTCTCTGATATTTCAGAAACAGAACACGCATAAATTTCGGCTAGCTTTTCGGCGACTAGACTCACATATGCTGACTCATTGCGTTTTCCCCTAAATGGCACAGGTGGTAAGTAAGGCGCATCTGTTTCCAAAACAATGTGTTTCAAATCAACTTGTTTAATTACCTCGGGCAATTCAGACTTCTTATATGTTATTACTCCACCTATTCCCAGTTTAAATCCACCGTAACTAAGAATATGATTAGCTTGTTCAAGATTTCCCGTAAAACAATGGAAAACACCTTTTAATTCTGTTGCGTTTTCTGAATCCAGTATTTCAAAAATTTCATCAAATGCATTTCGACAGTGAATTGCAATAGGCAGTTTCAATTCTTTCGCCCAATTAATTTGTTTTCTAAAGGCTATTTTCTGTTGTTCGCAAAAAGTAGTATCCCAATATAGGTCGATCCCTATTTCGCCTACAGCACAGTATTTCTCTGGAGACTCAAAAAGCTTTTGTTCAATTAAATTTAGTTGCTGTTCCCAATCCTCTTTCACATAACCTGGATGCAAACCCATCATAGGAATGCATTCGGGAAAGTTTTTACAGACTTTTTCCATTTCAGAAATACTCTCGGTATCGATATTCGGCAACAATATTCTTTTGACACCAATATTTTGGGCTCGAGTAATTGTCTCTGAAAGGTCTTGTTGAAATTCCTCTGAATAGAGATGAGCGTGCGTGTCTATAAGCATTGGAACTAGAGAGAGAAAAATTTCAGTTAAAAAATTTAAAGCAATTAGCAATCATAGGTCACTAATCCCATCCTTCTTTGATGAATTTTGTAATAATAATTTCCTCCCACGTATTATACTGGTCAGTGAATGATTTATACTGCGCTTCAATTATTACATTATGATATTGACCATCTGAAAGTATTTTTTTAAGATCACCAGCAAGGCTAATGGGAATCCAACAACTAAAAATTCCATCTCCCTTCAAAGATAAATAGTTTGATTTCACTAATCCTTCACTCATATAATAGTCAGAAAGTTTTATGTTTTCCCGAAAAACAGTCGGTTTAGTAGATTTTTCAGCTTTGAAAACAGCAAAAGATATTGGGTTGTATCCTGTGGTTGCTTCCCAATCAATTTTGAAACCATTTTGCGTTTTTTTTAAGTATACCGTTTCCCCATCTATAAAAACCTTAAAACCTTTCCCTAATGGATAATTCTCTCCGGGAATATTAATCTTGTCCTTTTCATAGGTTTCTGATTCATACGAGTTTCCATAAATAGATGCCATCAACGGTTTTACTTTCTCGGGGTCAAGAACATAGGGCAACCTCTCTTGCCACTTTTTAGCCTTAAAGTAGTTTTGTAAAACAAAAATTATGGAATCTGACTCAGATGTTGGGGCTAACACGAATTTTGCTCCTCCAGAAAGATTAAAAACCTTTAGTAAACTATCATTTTGCGAGAAAAGTTTTTGAATTTGAGATAATTGAGAATTAACCTGAGATTCCAATTTTTGAATCTGAGATAACTGAGCTTTAACTTGAGCCTCAAGATCTAAATTCGATTTAACAACTAAACTCATCGAGGTAGAAAGATTCGTTAAGTTTGATTGAAGACTCTTTAGGTCAGTTTCAAGCTGTATGTTTTTTGAATCCGTTTTTTTCAAAAGTGTATTTATAGAATCTAACTGCGTCTGCAGGTCCTTTTTACTTTGGGAAAACGAATAAAAAGAAAACATAATTAAAAATACAGTACTCAAATACTTCATAAACATGGTTATTAAAATAAACGGGCTAAAATAAACAAAAAGTAGAATATAAGAAATAGACTATTCGTTGTTTTTTTACAGGAAATCATTAAAAAAGGGAGAAACTTAATCCAAACTGAATCACATTCAAATTAGCATCTTTCGGATTTTTAAACACGTTGCTAATCTGATATGACCCAAACAGCGCAACGTTGCGAATACCAAAACGAACATGCATTCCATAATTAAAAAAAGGAGCTTCATTTTGTAAATCTGTTTGTAATTTTTTAGCACCATCTCTTCCAAATAACGTTTGTTTCATTGCCGCATTCAAACCGAATGTTCCACCTATTGCGAGTTTAGCATGAGACCATTTTTTTGATGAAAATCGCAATTCTAAAGGGATATAAAATCTTTGCGTATTTAACCTTGCGTGATCATAAATTCCTGTGTTTTTGATGTTATTTGTAAGTATTCCATCTTCACTTACTATAAACTGTTGATGGGATGAAATCTTTGAAAAACCATATCCGAATCCTGCTCCAATTGAAAATATAGACGTTTTCTTAAACCGGATATCTTTCATAAGATTCATATTTATTCCGATTGAATTCCAACGATTATTTAATGGTTTCAAAGCTCCAACCCAATCATTGTAAGTTAAATCAATAACGAATCTATCATATTTATGATTATCTGTTTTTGCTGGCCTCAGACCTGTAAAATACCACAGCAAACCAGGGCGATTTCTCGATATTAAAGCCGAATCTTTCTGCGCAAAAAGACCGTTTAAAATACCTAGAAACAATATAAAGACTAGTTTTTTCATATTTGGTTGGCTAACTTTAGTTCCCATTTCCATGCATCTCTTACGGCATCTGCGATTGTAAGTTCGGCTTTCCAGCCTAATAATTGTTCGGCCTTTTTTGCATTTGCATAAATTTCTATAACATCCCCCATTCTTCTTGGGCCGTATTGCCAGTTCAAAACAACGCCTGTTTCTTTAACAAACGTCTGAATGATTTCTTTCACGCTTGTTCCTTTTCCTGTCCCAATGTTAATATTCTCGAGAAGACCATTCTGATTAGAAATTAAATAATCAACAGCTTTAACATGTGCATTTGCTAGATCACATACATGTATATAGTCTCGAATACACGTTCCATCAGGTGTAGGGTAATCGTTACCAAAAACAGTTAGCATTTCTTGTTTTCCAACAGCGGTTTGCGTAACAAATGGCAATAAATTATTTGGTTTTCCAATGGGAAATTCACCTATTAAAGCACTTTTATGGGCCCCAACAGGATTGAAATAACGAAGGTTGATTATTTTTAAAAACGGGTTTGCATTGAAAACATCCTCTATTATTTGTTCTCCCATCCATTTTGTGTATCCATAAGGTGAACTAGGTAGGTTTTTAGCCGTCTCTTCTGTGACTTCTTTAGCTCCATCTGGTTCGCCATAAACTGTGCAGGAAGATGAAAAAACAAAATTTTTAATGTTGTGTTTCAACATGTTATTTAGCACGTTCATCAAGCCGTTAATGTTGTTTTGGTAATACTTTAAGGGCTCTGCAACAGATTCTCCAACTGCCTTGTATGCGGCAAAATGGATAACTGCCTCTGGCTCATATTTTTCAAAAACGGAACTTAAAAAAACAGCATCACAAACATCTCCCTCTAAGATTAATGGATCTTGATTTAAAATAGTTTTTAATCCTTCAACAACTATTCGATTGGCATTCCTAAAATCATCAATAATAATTGGATTAAAACCATTTTCGATAAGCGAAACAACGGTATGTGAACCGATATAACCAGCGCCACCAGTAACGATAATATTCTTAGCCATTTTCAAATGTATAAGAGAAACTCAGATGGAATGTTACAATTATTGTTTTATAACTTTAAATGTGTTTGTTCTCGTTTTTCCTGATAGTTGAATGAAATAAAGTCCACTTCTATTTGAACTTAAATCTATGGTATAACTACCAGTTCCTTTTATAAAGTCAGCGTTGCTCATTATTTTTCTTCCGTTTATATCCGTTATTTCAATGGATTTATTTTCAATGAATTCGGTCACATTAATGTTAAATATTCCTGCGGACGGGTTCGGATATATTGTAATAAAATCCTGATCCAACTCGCTTATTGAACTATATGTACATGAACCATCAACCGTCACTAGGACAACCGAAGTATCCGCATCACAGAATTCACTTGATGAAATATAAGAGTAGTTGAATTGTCCAGGAATATTTCCTGCTGTATCAAGACTAGAGTTCATTGCTTGATTAGAAGGATTATACCAGGTTCCAGTTTGATTGAAAGTTCCAGTAAGGCCATCAAACAAATCAAAAGGTTCATTTTTACAAACTGTCATCGTTCCGTCGTTTCCTGCAACAAGACAAGAATAAACACAAATATCATCTATGAATAACATCCAGCCATCTAAACCGCCTGCTGGGATTTGAAATGCCAGATATATATTTCCACTATATGCTGAAAGATCTAAAATAGTATCCATATAGGTGGTGTTATATGCCACATGCGTCATTAACGTGTCTGTAAAGTTTGCAGGTTGTAAGCCTGAAGTAGATAACAAAACATGGAAATCATTTGGTTCAAAATCACTATAAACTTTGTAGTGAAATCTCAACACTTCTCCACCTGTTAGAGAAAGTTGAGGGGAGATTAACCAATCGTCATTATTTCCGAAATTGAAATCTGTGTTTATCATAGCTGCATTGTCTCCGCTAAGTGGCCCAATTATATCGTCAGTTGTCCATGTAATTGCATCTTGATTAGCATTCAAGATAGTCCAACAATTTTCCGTTAACGAGTTGCTGTCAAAACTCTCGCACCATCCATTTGCAGGGATTGCGTTGCACAATGTATAGAAATTGCTTCCCGCAGACCAGAGGCTAGACTCATTACCACAAACTGCTCTATAATAAATTGTATATTCCGTATTATCTAACAACCCATTTAAAACAATTGATGCCGTATCGCCTGAAATTGTTGCGGTCTGATTAGAAAGTATTGTTCCTGTACCCTGAATAAAACCAACAGGGCCATATTCAACATCAAAAACATTGGACGATGAACAATTCAATAACCAGGATACATTTGCGGTAGTCTGGGTTGTAACAACTTCCACAACATTTCCTGCAGAAGGGCAACTCGGCGCGGCTGAAATTGTTACGATATAGTCTTCAGTCTCACCATATCCATATTCGCTGCAAGGGTCTATCATATTTCCATCTTCAAAGAAAACACCGCGAATTCTTAAACGGTGATTCCCAGCAGGTGGATTGCAAGCTAATGAAATCGTAAATGTCGTCGAATCATTTATTTCACCTGGCGTATACCCTGTTCCTACCAAATTCTCTGTAAAGCCAATGCGCTCATCGAACGAAAACAAACCATCATCATTGTAGTCGATCCAAGCGGCATAACCTTGGCTACCATATTCCCCTGTAGAAATATTTACACTGTAAGAGGCTGATGGAACGAGTGTAGCGGTATAATTTGGCTGTCCTGTAAAGAAGGTATATGAAGGTCCTCCGGCTACAAAGCCCGTATTGTTAGCTAATGTTGTTCCTACGATTTCCACATTTGAGATTAAATCTCCAGCCATTGTTCCGCTAAAGTAGCCAGGCACACAATAACAATCTGTGTAGGGTGATTGTGTGATCAAAACGGGTGTTGAATTAGCTGTATTTCCAGAACAATTAAGTTGACAATAGTAATATGTATCTGGTCCAGCACCAACAATTAGTGTTGATAAGGTATCGTTAACAAGGGCTGTATAATTTACTCCATCCGTAGATGAATACCACTGATATGTAATTCCAACTCCATTTGGTAGGTTTTGCATGGAAAGCGTTGCCGTACTTCCCAAACATAGCGAAGAGTCCGTTGCAAGTGTTGCACCAGGGTCTGGTGTTCCAAAACATGGGGTACAAATTGGCGTCCAAGAGAAAATAGTTGTTCCTGCTAATCCAAATGATCCTGCGGGTAACTCGTAAACCATGGTTCCAAATTGATCAAAAACTTGGATTACAACCTCTCCTTCATACATTCCAATTACATTCCACTCTAACGTGAAAGGAACACCGGTCGTTAAAGTAATAACAGTGTCTTCGGGACCAGTTGTGGCAGGGCCATATAACGTAGCCAGTGTGTCACCATTTTGAATTACAACCATTTGATTTCCATTCCAACTGTCACCAAAACTATCAATCATCGAAAATGTATAATCACATTGAGAAAAGGATATGAAACCATTAAGGAAAACTAAAAAAAGTAAAAAGCTTTTTTTCATATGTAAATAATTTGTCTTTATAGGTCACATGGAATACGCCATGTTATTTTCATCGGTGCTTGCGCGATCTGTTTACATGGCTATTTCATAATATAAATTTTGTCAAAGGTAAGTTTTAAAATTGATTAATAAAGGGTTAAGATATGAAGAGTGGTCTGTTCGTATTTCGAGATTCAACTACTTCAACTCAACAAGTCCATTCAGCAGCTCCTCACACAAACCACTATTTTCTTTCATTAGTTTTTGTGAAGAATAAGTTAATAATTGAACCGTTCCTGATTCATTCGAATAATAATAGCCTAGATAGGTGAATTTAATTCCTTGTATGGTCCCATCCATTTGCAAATGAAGCATTTTTACTCCATTAACCATTCGATATTCCTCTTTGATTAGTTTAATGTCAGGCGCAGCAGCTTTAGCGTTTCCAAGAGCAATGTTTTTCAATTCGGTTAAAGGAATTTCTATTTTCTCGGTAATGAACATTCCGTATACATCACCTGATTTCAGTGAAAATTGATATTCATAAACCTCCTCTGTTTCCTTTTTAAAACCCCATTTTTTTGGATCAAGCCAAATTCCCAACTTAACTTTTTCGCTTTTCAATAGAAAGGTTGATTTGACTGGTTTTGTAAAAACATGTGGATTTAGATAAACTTCCCCCTCTGGTTCAATTAATCCGGAGTTGACGTAAATCCAAGTTCCGTCCTCATTTAATAAAACCTCATCTCCATTTTCCGTAACAGCATTTATTTGAGCAAAATTGGAAAAGGAAAAAATAAAGAAAATAAAAAAAACTGCTTGATTTCTCATGATTTAAGAATTAATTCGATATAATTTAAAAGTTCTTCTCTGCCATTACCAGTTGTACTTGAACTTGCAAATACAGGCGGCATTTCCTCCCAAAATTTCAACATTTCTTTTTTGTACTTGGCAAGATTCTTTTGAAGAACAGAGCTTGAAAGTTTATCTGTTTTCGTGAAAACCATTGAAAAAGGAAGTCCTTTCTCACCACACCAGTTCATAAATTCCAAATCGATTTTCTGAGGTTCTAAACGGGAATCCAACAAAACAAAAATATTCATTAAGGTTTCTCTTTTGGTCAGAAAATCGGAAATAAACTTTTCCCATTTTGTTCGCATGGATTTCGAAGCTTTAGCATAACCATATCCTGGTAAGTCAACAATATACCAACTATCGTTAATACTGAAATGGTTAATCAATTGGGTTTTACCTGGCGTGCCGGATGTTTTAGCGAGATTCTTTTTTGACGTTAACATGTTAATTAAAGAAGACTTTCCAACATTTGATCTACCGATAAATGCAAATTCCGGTTTTCCGTCTGTAGGGCAATTTTTGACCTCTGTATTAGATACAACGAATTCAGCTTCTTTAATGAGCATAAAACAAAGGTAGTTTTAATATCTTGTTTTTTAATATTAAACGAACAAATTGATTATACCATTGTTAAACTGCAGTTGTAGAACAATGGGCGAATATAAAATAAAAGACATCGAAGTTTTAACTGGTATCAAAGCGCATACATTGCGTATTTGGGAAAAGCGTTATGAAATTATGGTTCCTGAACGCACTGATACGCAAATCCGAACGTATTCGGATGCTGAGTTGTCATTTCTATTGAATATTAGTTTACTGAATAAAAGCGGATACAAAATTTCGAAGATTGCCAAACTATCTACGCAAGAAATAAATGATTTAGTCTGGAAAATTAAAGTATCGAATAACCTAGACAATAGTGGTGAGAAATTTATTTTAGCGTTGATTCATTTAGATGAATTATTATTCCGCGACACGTTAGGGGATTTAATTCAAGAGGTTGGTCTGGAAAATACATTTACAAACCATTTAATTCCCTTTTTAGATCGTATTGGCGTAATGTGGTTGGTTGGGTCGATTACACCTGCACAAGAACATTTTATTTCGAATTTAATCCGTCAAAAAATTATCTCTGAAATAGATAAGTTGCCTATTCCAGATCCTTCAAGTGCTCCGCTCATGCTCTTCCTACCAGAACACGAATGGCATGAAATCGGGTTATTGTATTATCAGTTTCTTTTGCGAAACAAAGGATTACACACCGTTTATCTTGGACAAAGTCTGCCTTATGAATCGGCAATAGATTGCATTCGAAGCTTAAAACCGAAAGCGATTCTTACATCTTGGCTCACGGCTGTAGAAGATGAGTTTATGGTAAAGTACTTTGAACAACTAAAATTAGAAGTAGGAGACAAAATAATATACGCCGGTGGAGCTCAAGTCAACATGAAAATTGATCTAATAAAATCATTAGTTACAGAAATAAAACAAGCTAAAGATTTAACTTCTTTGTTTTAAACTAAAGGCTTAATTCCCAATTTTTACCTCTATCGTTTTGTTGCCTACTTTCAAAAAGTATAATCCTGAATAGATTGTTGAAACATCAAAATAGGTAATTGTGCTTCCTTGTAGGATGGTTTGACTAGCAACTTTTTTACCTGTTAAATCAATTAACTCAACCAACACGTCGTGTTTGTTTAAACCGTTTACTTGTAACACCAAAAGATCATTGGCAGGATTCGGAAAAACGGATAGATTCAATTCTTCCTCCTCTGCAATTCCGGAAGAAGAAGGCGTATATGTCGAAACGGTTTCAGTAATGCTTGTGACTTTTGCGGCGACTTTATTTCCATAAAAGTAAGGACCAACGGCATATGGATAAGCAGAATTCCAATTTTCATCAACGGTGGCGAAATAACAATAAATACCATTTGGATAATCCGGCGTAACACAAAAACGACCATTGTGCTCATCTAAATAGTCTTGTTGACCGACGTGAGAAACAAATTCATAATCTTCCCTAAAATATCCTAATGGATAAGTTGTAAAATCAGAAGGGCCATCTGGCACATCGGTTCCATCAGCCCATAATGTTCGAGCTGTTATGTTTCGTAACTGAAATCCAGACTTGATTCGTGTAATTCCTCCTGTACCGTCTGAATTTTTGTAACCATAAGCGCCATAAATTGGGAAACCATCATAGGCAAATCCAATCAACGGAGCGTGAGTAGTTGAATCAATTGCGTATAACCCATCTGCATCATATAGACTGCAAATAGAGGATATGACATTTAAATCTAATTTGTAAGCACTTGGGTTTTGGTGATGGTGATAATTTCCTTGAGCCGGATGACCTTTAGAACAGTCAAAACCAGCTTTTTCAGCAGGCACAGCATCCCTATTCCAAGACTGAGAAGACCCAGGACCTCCGGGACAAGGTGACATTCCAGGTAGTCCTCCACACAATGAATTTGTACTCGAATTCCAAGCAACACCATCTCGGTAGTCAAAAAGCGCAACACCATTAATAAAAATTCCAATGTTACCTCCAGTTGTAGATGTTAAGGTCCCCGTGTTTTGAGTTGGGTTTAATGGAATTTTAAAAATCGCATTTTGGTCAGATGCCACAGATGGATTTCCATCTAAAAATGGGCCCGTTGGATATGCTGGGATACCATGCGTTGAGACGTAAGCCCAGTTTGTTGAATATTGAACTGTTTGTACATTAGCAGCAACATTATCGGCTATTACAGTTGAATTTCCTGAAACATAATGACTTCCATTGATTCCAGAAGAATTTTGTAACCAGGAGGTAATTGCCGGGTTTTGCTGAGAATAAACAGAACTAAAATAAATAGTTAGTGCAATAAAAAGGAATAGTTTTTTCATGATTTATTTGTTTTAGAATATTAGAGTTCAATTAATTATTTTTCTTGCGCTGATCGTTCATTTTTTGGAAACATAAAAATGGGATTATAAAGAAACTCCTTGTCACTTAATGTTTTAAGGAATGAAATTATGTCTTTTTGCTGATTATCCGTTAACGGTTTCTTAATGCTTTTAAGTTCTTTGCTAAAACCTATTTTAGAATTTGGTAATTCACTATAATGATTCACAACATCCCTTAATTTTTTAAATCGGCCATCGTGCATGTATGGAAAACTAAACTCCACATTTCGGAGCGTTGGCACTTTGAAAAGACCAAGATCATTTTGATTTGATGTAATCGTTTTTCTTCCTTCATCGTTTAATTCGGGGTCCATTGCAAGTCCATTATTTTTAAAGTGATTAATAGTAAAAAGTGGCTCAGCATGACATGACGAGCAGAAGCGTTGAAACAACTTGAGTCCTCTTTTTTCTTGAACTTCGAAATCAACCTCTCCCCTTTGATATTGGTCGTACTTGGAATTTGCGGAAACAAGAGAAACCGTAAAACTCGCCAATGATTTTAATAATTTTTCAGTCGATACTAGCGAATCTCCATACGCTTCATAAAAACGTTTTCTGTAAAAAGAAGATTGATTTAGACGTCTTAAAATTTCTTTCAAGTTGTTATCCATTTCTTTAGAATGAGTTAATGGATTAATTGCTTGTTGATTCAAATCTCCAGCACCGCCATCCCAATGAAAGTGCTTGTTCCAGGCGAGATTTATTAATACAGGTGTATTTCTTGTTCCAATTTTTCCATCGATACCATGACTGAGGGCGTGATCGATGTGCGTAAAACCAGAAAATTGCAAATGACAACTCGCGCAGGAAATAGTACTATCGCGTGATAAATCTGGATCATAGAACAAGGTGCGCCCTAATTCAAATTTCATTATTGAAAGTGGATTACTTTGAAAATCATACATTGGTTTAGGCCAACCTTTCGGAATGTAAAAAGGAACTGGCTTTAAAACAAGTTTGTAGCTTACCAAGATTAAAGACAGCCCTACAAAAGCAAAAAAAACGACTTTCTTCATTTTATTGAAAACAATTTGGAAGCCGCTTCACATATTTTTTTCGCGTTTGGGCTCGGAATCATAATCACTAATTCCTGTTGAATTTTTATATGCTCAGCAAATAATGATTTTAAGTCTAATTGGAGTTTGCTTCCTGTAATGGGCAATTCAACTGAAAAATATGTTTCATTTGGTTTTCGATAACCCCCTAAATGAAATTCAAATTCTTTTTTGGGTGTTGAAATCAAAGATGATTGTCCCGTCATTTTTAAATGAATGTATCCGCTATTCCAAGCCCAATACATGCCATTCATTGGGTCTAGATCTCCTTTAAGAATGCCAGAAGTGTTGATTGTGCTATCGAGGCCAAAATTAAAACGCAAGGTTTCGTATAAATTCAAGTTCATCGAATCAAGAATTATTTTGGATTCAGGGAATTCATTGTCTAATAAATCAACTGCGTTCAGACTTAATTCATGGTGCTTTCCGCCAAGGCGATAATTTGAAAGATATAATTTTAACTCGTTAAATTCAATCCAATCTCCGTCATTTAATTGGTATTTCTTGTTGTTTTCAATTTGCTCATTACCCCAAGTAAATTGAAAGTAAAGTTGGGCGTTGAGCGTAAAATTAAGCGTTACAAAAAATAAAATCAATACCCTCATTTGCCCTTTGGTCTTCGAATAGATTCGTGTTCAAGCATCCGTTTAATAAACAAATCTAGTTCTTTTTGTTGCTTCACATTGCAAAGGTTTTTAATATCAGTAAAATACTGAAAACGAAGTTTTTCTAATTCTTTTTGGTTTTCACTTATTTCTTCGAAATAAGAATCATAATCGATTTTATCAGCATCATGTTTTTGGCTTAGATAAATCTTTCCTCGAATTGCTTTAATTTTCCTCGAAAATATTGCCATTTGATTAAAATGCGCTTCTTCCTTTTTATCAATTTTTAGTTTCGTTTCCTTATTAAAAACAATAACATCTGTTATTTTAGGTGGCTTATGAGGGCCTCGGTGGGGGCGCATTAAAAAGTAAATGCAAACAAAATTCAATGCAACAAGAAAAATGATTAGGTGCTTTGTAAATTTATTTTTCATATGTAGATAATTTTTTTTCAATCGTCATATGGAATCGCCATTTAAATATTCATTCGTGTTCGTGAGCATTTTGGTCATGGCTTATTTCATATTTAGAATACTATTGGGTTATTCAAATCATTAGCGTATAATTCCTTTAATTGTTGGCTTTTTACTTGTTTGGTATAATCCAAGATTGAAAAAACATTCAAACAAATCAAAATAGCAAGGCCTGCGGCTGCAAACCAATAAAAATTAGGATTCTTCGATTTATTCTTAACTGATGAAATCACGATTCTATCATGCAGTTCCTGAGAAACTTCCAAACGTTCTTTGAATCGGTAATTAAGTAATTCTTCTATGTCGTGTTCTGAATTCATTTGACTATTTGATGATGAAATTTCCATTTTCTTGCTCATAGCTTATTGATTTTTAACAAACGTTTCCAGTTTGGATTTTAATTTTTTCTTGGCTCTAAAAATGAGCGATTCCACAGAGGATACTGATACTTCTAATGATTCAGCAATTTCTTTATAACTAATGTCTTCCAAATTATGCATCGTATAAGCTATTCGCTGTGTTTCTGGTAACGATTCTATCGCGGCCATAAGTGTGTTGGTTCGCTCGTCCTGAAATAGCTTTTCTTCAGGTGTTTTATCTTTAGATATTAAATTTAAATTGGTTCGCTCGTAAAGGTCTATTAAAATTCCAAATCTTTTTTTGCGGGTTTTATGCCGGATATGCTCTCTGCATTTATTTACCGCAATTCTATAAATCCAAGTTGATAGTTTTGAATCTCCTTTAAATTTCGGCAAGGATTGAAAAACAGAAATGAATACTTCTTGCGTAGCATCCTCTGCTTCAAATTTATTATTCAACAAATAAGTAGATAGATTTAAAACTTGCTTTTCAAAGTGAATAACGAGTTTTTCGAACTCTTTTTGATCTTGGGACTTTAAAGCGACGATATTTAATGGCTCATTCAATTTCTATTTTGATGCTTTTTAACGAGAAAACTTGCTAAAAAAACAACCGCCCGTTGACCCATTCGGGATCGAGAATTGAATTGCGTTTCGCATAAAAGTCCAACGCGAGCTGATTCCATTCAAGAACCTGCCAGTCCATACGTTTAACTTTCATTTCCTTAGCGATTTCAACCACTCGATCAAAAAGCATTCCTCCTGCCCCATGGTTCCGATGATTCTCCTGAACATAAAAATCCTCTAAATACAAGCATCGTCCCTTCCAAGTAGAATAAGAAACATAAAATAGCGCAAAACCAATAATCTCATCATCAATCAAGGCAACTATTGCGTCACAAACTTTATCCTCAAAAAGATCTATTTTAATTTGTTCGGACGTGTTTGTTACCTGTTCAGGAGCCTTTTCATAAAGCGCCAACTCTTTTATAAGCTCAAAAATGAACTTTTCATCACCCGGAATTGCTTTTCTAATGGTTATCATCGTAAACCGTTCAAGTCGAAACGAATGGCAAGGTTGATTTTCAAGTTGCCAGTTGGAACACTTGTCTGAACTTTTGGGTTGATAATTCCTTGTTCGTAGTTAAAAATCGCCGTAAGAAACTCTGTAAGTTTATAATTAGCGTCTATTTTAATGTTAACCGTTTTCTGACCCGCGGTAGCTTGATTCGTATTTTCAACAACTTTTCTTATTACCGTTAAATTATCCTTGAAGCCAAAGTTGAAGTTGACAATTAAATCGCTTGGTTTAATTGACTTAATTGGTAGTTTTAATTTGGGATATGTGAAGGTTGTTCCTATCACAATTTCTTTACCTAAGTTCTCTGTAATTTGGTTGTTTGCAAGAGAAAGAGTAGCATTTCGGTCTTTTTTGTACTCAAAATTGGTCATTAACGTTTTGCCAAACAAGGTCCAAGTAGCATTTATACCAATTAGTGGAGCAAACTTCTCTGAAATTGCAATATTTTGAACTTGCATCGGCGCGATGAAGTTATTATTTAAATCACGAGTGGTTGCGTTTCCATTTGCATCAACGGTTGCATTTAAATTTGTTTGCATTCCTCCGACCGTAATCGTTGAACTATAGGAGTGTTTCAGCGTGAAGGTTTTTAAGATCTTCTTCGTAAAATCATATTTTGTTAAACCATTGTAATTGATCGTCCAATTTGGAAGAGGAATGTTATTGAGTGGGTTAATATTTCGTTGATTTACGGATGAATTTGTGTAAGCGGTCAAGAAGGATCCAATTACAACTTCTTGCTGTGCGCCAGAGTAACCATCGTAATATTGATTAGGTAATAAAGTAGAATTAGAATTGTTTGCCCCGATTAACTGCGAAACAGTGCTTCTATTATCCAACATTGTCTGGAAAACTTCAGATTGATAAGCCCTTCCTTCCTTGGCAAAGGCTGTTCCAAATGTAACGGTCGAATACGTAAGAGTGGCTGTCTCAAATTTGCTTTGACTTTCGAAATCTCCAACTAAAGGATTCCAACGATAAAATTCGCCCGAGTTCCGACTATAGTTTCTATTAAGATTTAAGTTTATATTGAAATCCTTAAACGGTTCCAGCGTTGCTTTCATTTGCAAATTAGCCGAATGGGTAGTAGTAAATTGTTTGTTCATGTTTTCGTTTTGAACAAGCCAATTATTTGATCTTGCGAATGTTGCTACATTATAATCGTTTGATCTACCGAATACATCATATCCTTGTTTGCCAAACACAAAGTTTGTGAGTCCAAAACTACTTCCATTCATTCCGAGAATACTAGATTCTTCTGAATATCCAGGAAGCATGGTTCCGTCATTTAAGGCGTATGTTCCCGAAACATTTCGCACAGTCATAAGAAGCCTTGCAACAAATCCTGCTGCTGGATTCACTTTTTCTTTTTCTTTGGCTTTTTTACGTTTTTCTCGTTCTTGCTGTCTTTCCCAACGCTTTTTCTCTCGCTCAAATTGACGCAACTCCTTTTTCGTCATTTCTTCTAAAGGCTTTTTCGGTTTGAACTCTTCTTGAGGTTTATCATCTGGTTTTTTACCCGATTGTTTGTTGTCTCCTTCGCCTGTTGAATTCTTGTTTTGCATAGTAGACCTACCGCCTCTTCCATCACCTAAGACCTTTTTAAAGTAAGGAATTTTGTTGTATAACGTCAACATGTTTGCTTGTGCTGTAAGATTTATGGTTCGGTTATTTTGAATGGTATTTCCAAATTCACTTTGACCCAAAGGCGCGCGTTGCCAATTATAAGTTCCACCATATTTGGCGTTTACATTTAACCAATCGGTTAACGGAAATTTATCAAGTGGAATAGTGACACCCAAACTATAATTATGGGTATAATCCATTGTTCTACCGAAAGAATTCATTTGATTACGAATCGTGTCCATAAATTCACGATAACCATCTGGATTTGCTACTCGATCAACACCGTGATTTCCCTCTTCAAAAATCGATTTGTTGGTCGCAGAAAACGTAGCTTTTATGTTCTTTGTTAAATCATAACCCAACTGGTAATTTCTATTCCAGTCAAAACGTTTGAGAAATACGGGGGCAAACTTATAATCAGGGACAATGTTGTTTCTGACTTGTCTTTCATTGTAGATGCGAGAATAGTCGTTTGTAAAGGAGATGTTTTTCGGTAATAAGTATAGGTTAAAGTCTTTTATTATTTGGAACCATTTAGATTTTTGAACGGGTTTCCACTTTTTAAACGGCTCAATTGCCTTGCCGGGAAAGGTGAAATTATAATTCAAAGCCCCAGTCCACGTTTTTGTTTTATCGTAATTAATATTAAAGTCCCTTTTTAAATTTTCAGAAAACGCATATGTTGCAGACCAGTTTGAAATGTTCCAAAAATGCGGTTTTCCACCTGCTTTTGCCTCTTTCCTGACATTCGTAAAGTTAAAAGACCGGCGTTCATTAAATTCTTGTCCCGCCTTTGCCTTTTCCTTGCGTGTTGCGAGATCATAATCAGCTAACTTAATATCCGGATTAAATGGATCATACTCTGGATTAACAATTCCCAATGAATAACCATAAAAGAACGGAAGGGAAATTCTAGCTTGTTTTCCAAAAAACTGCCCAAGTTGAACCGTCGAATTTAAGTCAACTCCTATTCGTTCATTTCGTTGACGTTCTTGAACACGGCTCTCAACGCTTCCCCAATTTATTCCTGAATAATTTCCAGAAGCATTTACGTTGGCAAAGTCTGCAACTTGCAATTGCATTTGTCCAACAGCAGCTGAACCACCTTCACTAACGAAGTCCGTCAAACGTAATTCATTAATCCAAACAATTGCACATTCCGCGTCTCCTTCATCGGGCTTCCAAGGGTTGTTGGGATCAGATTTCAACGGATTTCTAACCCCAACCATAATGGTTTTCATGCCTTGTAAGTTTGGACTTCCTTTTACCTTTATGCGACGAGTTGTATTGCTTGGGTCCTGTTTTACGTATTCAACAACATATGAAACACCAGCGGCGGCGTTTTCAATTTTTGTGTTTCGCTCTTTTTTAAGATCTAGTAAATCATCAAATACGATTTCCATGTTGTTTCGGTCAGGCCAAATTTCATCAGGCGTTGAAGAACCCCAACTGGTCAATTTTAATGGCAACTCATACTCATAATAGTTTTCTACATAATCCGTTCCAAGTCGAACAAATAAAGTCAATTCATCATCTTTCAATTGATTTTGTTGAACAGCTTCCGCATGAACAAACATTTTTAATTTTTTGTATGTTCGAACATCAAATGACACATTTTTAAAGGCTGCTCGTGCATCGCCATCTTGGAGGTTACACACTTCTAAAACCAAAGACTGTTCATTCATTTGTCTCTGATAAACCTGTGATGGATCTATTTCCCGAACAATTCCTGGGGGAACCACATAGTTTATCGGCGAGCGTTGAGAATTTTCTTCAACGTTCATCGCCCCAATATTGAATGTAGTTAAATTTGGATCTGTTTGCACACTCAAACCAGGCTGGGAAAGATCTTGAAAATACCGCCTCCATTCGCCGCGAATCAATTCAAGTCTAGCAAATCGAAGCACAACCTCCTCATCAAAATTCTTCATAAACATTCGCATGAAACGAATGGATCGAAAGTCTTGAATTCCATTCACCTTTTTTTCAAATTCTCTTAAAGGAACCTTGAATTGATACCACGTTTCCGTTTTGTTTCCGTTTTGATAAATCTGCTTGTTCGTGATGAAGTTTTGACCAACTTGTGTTAAATCATTTGGTCTTAAACTTACGCGATATTGGAAATAACTCTCGCTTTCAGATAAATTATTGTCTTGATTGATATCCTCATTATCTGGCTGTATGGTTGCTTGTGTTGGATAGCTTGTTGTATTCGCGGTATCAGACATTTCCGTAGTTGGAGAGTTGCCCTCCATTCCGTTGAATTTTTTATACCGTTTTAAAATATCCAATTGCTCAACATCAAAATTGTCATCTAGGTAATAGTTGTAATCATCTGTTGAGGGATCCGAAAGTAGTTTTGCTTTAGCGGCAGGACTTAAAACACCATTATTTTGTACCCAACTGACGAAATTTTCATAGGCAAATTGCTCTTCTGAGTTCTTCCATCCATCGATTCCAACATCCTGGTTTAATCGTGATTGAGGATCTGTATCAAAAGCATTGATTACAATTTGTTGGGTTGAAACTTTCGACCAAAGCGTTGTGTCTAAATTATCCCCTAAAACAGCCGTGGATGGCGGCAATCCATTTTCAAAACTTTTGCGGGAATCAGGTAGGACATCCTCAGAAATGTTTCCAAGGTTAAAATATAAATCTCCTCCGGTCATTGCAGTATTTGGGTTTGCATTCTCAGCATCTTCATTAAACGGATCCAGCACCCAGAACTGAATGAACTCGATGTTAGCAAGTTCGAAATCATTGGTTGTTAATCCGCGCTGAATTCCTCCCCAACGGTTTTCTGGATTAATAAAATATCCAGCAGAATCAATGGTATTCGTTGTATCATAATTATACATTCCTCGCTCTTTCGGATAATACGCTAACTCAAGAATTGGAATATTTGGGATTGACCCGTATTGTTGTTGTAAATTAGGGAAGATGTCTACTTGATTCACTAGACGCATCCGGCTATCAGAAAGCATTTGGGGATTTTGCTTAATGTGAAGGGGTGTTAAGTTATTACTTTGATAAAACAATGGATCAATTACATACCATGCTGTTTTTGCTCTTTTGAAACCGGCTGAAAGATCTTTTTTCGTTGATTCTGGGAACAAATCAGGCTGACCTTGAGGAATTGCAGCAAGTTTCCAAGCGCTCACCGACCTTAAATCTATCGCACTCTGACTAGCCTCAAAATCATCAATGTATGACGTTCCATCTTTGTTAATCGCTCTTGGTTGTCCTGGAATTAAATGTGCTACTTCTCCAGTAAGTGATAAAGTAGACATCTGATTTGTTGAAATAACAGGGAGTAAATCAACGAGTTTCGTTAAAAAAGGAAGATCTGTTCGGATTGCGAAATCTGCACCAATAATATTGTTTTTAAAAGGTTCGCTACCAAAATCGACTTTTTGTGTAACCGGTCGCTCCATCATTCTAACCCAAGTCGCTCCTATTTTAGCTTTATCGCTGAATCTGTATTGATAATGCCCTCCAACCATTGAACGCGCTTGAAAACCAAACACGGAATTACTTTCAATGGAAATTTTTATGGGTGTATTTGACTCCAGAATTCCAGAGTTGATAATCTTAACGCGACCTAAATTATAGTCAACCGTGTAATCGGTTCCTTCAACTAATTTAATTCCTCCAGCCGTCACGCTTACTGCTCCTTGCGGAACATTTAACGTGTTTAATGGGATTTCTGAACTCACAGAGGATTGATATTCTCCTTGAAGTGTAAAGCGATTTTTACTTGGAATTTGCTGTGCAGCCGTCTTTGTTGAATCATAAAGTTCATAAAAGGAAACCCTGTCAATAGTCGTTGTTGGAATATTTACAGCGTCTAATTTTTTCGCGAGGGTTTTTCCAAAAGGCTCTACAGTTGAAAAGAAAATTCGACCACTTTTTTTATTTATTGTTCCACCATTATCAATTTTATTTGCCACTTGATTGAAAGGTGAAAAATCAAAAACCCCATCTGAAAAAGGTTGATTGTTTTGGTTGATTTTATCCATATCCAACAGCGTTACAAGCTGTTGATCTTTAACCCCATCCATTGGGAAATACGGTATATTAATAGATTGATCAGGGTTATTGTATAGAATGTTTATTTTAAATCCGGTTTGATCTACGTTGTAAGCACCGATTGAGTAAACATTTTTCATCATTAAATCCCAAATTTTATTCCTTGGATTTGTAATGGTTGGCTTTAATAATTTCAAAATGAGTGCTTCCTGACCATCCGAACCATCTGTGGAAAACTCCCCAATTTGATAGGTTTCTCCTCGATAGGTATATTCATATGCTACCGCTAAAACCTCATCGTTATTCAAGGCTTGATTTAGGGAAATGTAACCCAAAAGTGCGTTATAAGAAAAATCTGCTTCTGTTAAGCGTCTGGCGTTTTCTACTTTTTCATACTCAATTGCCTGCTGAAAAGGCCCTGGAGAATTTCCTTGAGCAGCTAATGTGCTAACAGCATTTGAAAATCCACGAATTAAAGGTTGGTTTGAAGCCCAATCATAGAGACCATTTGACTGGTTATCGGGCATTTCGTTCGGAGAAGGATTTCCAGGGTTTCCTTGCCAATTCGATTGCTTTGATTCTCCTAAATCCGAAAATGCAATGATGTTTCTTGTGTTTTCGGTAATATTTGAGCGGTTCGTTACCCAAACTTCTATTCTCGTAATAAATACCGTTGAATTGACAACTGGCAATGTTGACATTGCTGTATCATAATGCTGCTGATGGTATAAGTTTAAGAAGTAATGCTTGTTTGCCTCATAGTTATCCGCGGTAAGTTCAAATTTTTGTGTTTGAGCTTTTCCTGAAACATTTATTTCGGTTCTTTTTCCCTTTGAGGAAGCTGCAATTAAATCAACTGTTGCACGACCAAACTTTAATTGTGTTTTTGCACCAAATAACGTTTGTGATCCTTGAATTAAACTTGTTGGCAGGTCCAAGGAAACATTTCCAAGCGCAATTTTTTGAAGAATTTCATCTTCATTACCTGTATGCTCTAATTTTGAAATATTCTCAAAATCGAACGTCGCTCCCGTGTTATATTTTGCATTAATTTTCAGCTTTGTACCAATTTGACCTGTTACTTCCAAATTAATGTTTTGGTTGAAGTCAAATCGCGTAATTTTTCGCTGACGCATTGGCAACATTGGATTATCAATACGCGAGTGATTGATTCCAAGAAAAAGTTCTAAATTTCCTCCTGGTATAATTTTAATCGTATCGGACCCAAAGAAGTTACTAAAAGCTTTACTGCCTATTTTGATTGGTAATTCAAAATTTCGGTTTTCAGCGGTTTCCTCCTCGATTATTTCCTGCCAATCTTGCGTCATGGATTTTTTTCGCTCATACTCCAAATATTCCTCCAACGTCATCATGGAAGGGTTTCTGAAGTATAATCCATTTCCTAAGGTTTCTGAAAAAACATAGGTTCCGGTTGATGGGTCATAAACAATTGTCTGATTTAGCGAGGTTGGGTCGCCCAAATCAAAACTCTGAGGTAAATTTTGTCCTGGATTTAACGGATTATAAATTGGAAAAGGTAAATCAGGGGTGTTTTGCGCAAAAACAGCATTCCCACAAAGGAAAAAAAGCACGAATAAGTGCAAGAATTTAGTTATATGTTTTTTACGCTCAGCTATCATTTACAAAAGTCTCAGAGCCTCTTTTATAAGAACTTCAACTGTTTGATCTCCTGTATCTATTTTATCTAACATTTTTTCGACAGATTTCTTTTCAAATCCAAGAGAAACTAAAGCATTTAACGCATCAAATCGACTTGTATTGTTTTGTGAGAAGATATTTTCACTGGAACTACTGAATTTTAACACTTTACCTTTCAGGTCGATAATAACTCTTTGTGCTGTTTTGGCGCCAATACCTTTAATTCCTTGTATGGTTCGAACATCTTCCGTTTGAATGGCATTTGCAACCTCATCTGTCTTTAAAGAAGATAACATAATTAATGCAGTATTTGGCCCAATACCAGAAACGCTAATTAAATGATTAAACATTTCGCGTTCATCTTTTGAATAAAAACCATATAACAAATGAGCGTCTTCCCTTACAATTAATTTAGTGTAAAGTCGCACAGCCTCATTATCAGACAACTGAGAAAACGTGTTCAATGAAATTTTTACCTCATACCCCACTCCAGAGCAATCTATCAATAATTCCGTTGGGTTTTTTTCAATCAGCCTTCCACTTAATAAACCAATCATAATTATTTATTTTGAGCATCTATAACTGCAACTTTGACCATATTCGCAATTTCTCGAACCGAAGAACCGAGTTGTAATACGTGAATGGATTTTTTTAAGCCGACTAATACCGGTCCTATGGCATCCCCGTCGGTCATTTGTTGTAAGAGTTTGTATGAAATATTTCCTGAAGATAGATTAGGGAAAATGAGTGTATTAACCTCTTTATTTGCTAAAAGAGAAAAAGAAAACTTTTCATTCATCAATTCCGAGTTCAAAGCAAAATTAGCCTGAACCTCCCCGTCAACAACCAATGAAGGATGTTTTTCGTGAAGAATTCGCACAGCTTCAGCCATTTTTTCGGAATCCGGTCCAGGTGAAGAACCAAAGTTTGAATAGCTTAATAGAGCGATTCTTGGTGTTACTTTAAGTTTGCGAATAATTTTCGAAATATTAAAGGTTATTTCTGCTATTTGCTCTGCTGAGGGATTTAAATTTACTGTCGTATCCGCGAGAAAAAGTGGTCCGCGCTTGGTGTTAAGGATATACATTCCTGAAATCACTTTTACGTCTTTTTGAAGACCAACCGTTTGCAATGCAGGGCGCACCGATGATCGATAACTTCTTGTTAAACCCGTTATCATAGCATCAGCATCTCCTTGGTCAACCATCATTGCGCCGAAGTAGTTTCTTTCTCGCATAATTTGAATTGCCTCAAATTCAGTGAATCCTTTTCGCTTACGCTTTTCAAAAAACGCTTTTCCATAAGCAATTCGTCTTTTTTCTTCCTCTTCTGATTTTGGATCAACGATAACTACTTCTGGTAAATCAATGGCATATTCATGAATTAGATCTAAAATGCGTTGTTTCTTTCCAAGAAGAATCGGAAATGCAACACCTTCGTCATAAGCAACTTGAGCAGCCTTTAGAATTTTAACATTATCAGCTTCGGCAAAAACAACTGTTTTTGGGTTGCTTTGTGCTTTGGTGGTCATATTCCTAACAAGCTTGTTATCAAGACCTAATCGATTCTTTAAGTGTGTTTCGTATTTTTCCCAATCTGAAATTGGGTTTTTTGCAACGCCAGAGTCCATAGCGGCTTTAGCAACAGCCGGGGCAACGTAATAAATTAAACGCGGATCCAAGGGCTTTGGTATTATTTGATCACGACCAAATGAAATGTTTTTTTCTCCATAAGCCTCAATTACCTCTTCGGGTATCGTTTCTTTAGCAAGCGAAGCTATGGCCTTTACGGCAGCTAATTTCATTTCCTCATTAATCGTTGTCGCCCGCACATCAAGTGCGCCACGAAAAATAAATGGGAAACCAAGAACATTATTTACTTGATTCGGGTGATCGGAACGACCTGTTGCCATAATGATATCCTTGCGAACGGATGTCGCTTCTTTGTAAGAAATCTCCGGCTCTGGATTTGCTAGCGCAAATACAATTGGGTCGCTAGCCATAATTGCTATCATCTCTTTGGACACTAAACCAGCCCGAGATAAACCTAGAAAAACATCTGCTTTTTTGAAAGCGTCATCGAAAGAAACGACCTTCTGATGAACCGCAAAAAACTGTTTCATGGGGTCAAGATCCGTTCTTCCCTTGTGGATTAACCCTTTTGAATCGAACATATAAATGTTTTCCAGCTTCGCGCCTAAGGTATGATATAACTTTGCACAAGATAAAGCAGATGCGCCAGCACCAGAAACAACTATTTTGACTTTTTCGATTTTCTTTTTTGCTAGTTCCAAAGCATTTAATAATGCCGCAGAAGAAATAATTGCCGTTCCATGCTGATCATCATGCATAATTGGAATATCCAATTCTTCTTTTAATCTACGTTCTATTTCGAATGCTTCAGGCGCCTTGATGTCTTCAAGGTTTATTCCTCCAAATGTTGGAGCAATTGCCTTTACCGTTTGAATAAAAAGCTCTGGGTCTTTTGCATCAACTTCGATATCAAAAACATCGATGTCAGCAAAAATTTTAAACAACAACCCTTTTCCTTCCATAACGGGCTTCGACGCTTCCGGACCAATGTCTCCCAAGCCCAAAACTGCTGTTCCGTTTGAAATAACAGCAACAAGGTTTCCCTTGCTCGTGTATTTGTATACATCTGAAACGTTTTCAGCTATTTTCAAACAAGGCTCTGCAACACCGGGAGAGTAAGCCAAGGATAGGTCGCGTTGAGAAGCATATGGTTTTGTGGGAACCACCTCTATTTTTCCTGGTTTGCCGGACGAATGATATTCTAGCGCGTCTTGTTTTCTAATTTTAGCCATTTGATTTTTAAGGACGCCAAAGATACAAAAAAGAAGTGAGAAGGACTTATGAATTAAAGAAGCGTATTAGCGCTTGTTGAAGCATGAAAAACCGCATCGGATCTTGTGCTCTTGCAAATAAACAAAAGCGTTTTCTGAAATTATGGCTGATTCAATTCAAAGGACTCCTGTAACTTTGGAATAACTACGCGCCAGTTCAATTCGTGTTGAATTTTGACACGTAAGGCTTCGGTTTGATGAGGTTCACCATGGTTTAAAAAAATAGTTTTAGGGGGTTTATTGAATTTACTTAACCAATCCATTATTTCCTCCCGGTCTCCATGTGAAGAAAGCGAACTGATGCTTCGAATATTGCATAGAACCTTACGGAATTGTCCAAAAAACTTAATCTCAGAATCGCCCTCTACAATTGATCTTCCTCGCGTTCCCTCTCCCTGAAAGCCAACAAATAATAATGTATCATTGGGGTTTTCGATGTGCTTATTCAAATGATGTAAAATTCGACCTCCCTCTATCATGCCGCTGCCAGCAATTACAATTTTCGATTTCGTATCTGCAACAAGTGCCTTCGATTGAGATATATCACTTATAAATATGATTTCCTGATACATTTCATTAATTTCCTTAGAAGAAATTTTTTGCCACGAATGATATTGGTGGAATACTTTCGTTGCGTTTATACCCATCGGCGAATCGAGGAAGACATCAATTTTTGGAAATTTGTTTTCTTGTTTTAGTCTGTAAATTAAGTAAATGATCTCTTGCGTTCGTTCAACAGCAAAACTAGGAATCATCAAGGTTCCTTTGTTTTTTATTGTTTCGTTTAAAACCTCTAAAAATTCATTTTTCACATCTTCAGATTTTTCATGATTTCGGTCACCGTATGTTGATTCCATTACGATATAATCAGCTTCCTTAATGTGTTTTGGCGGATAAAGCAACATCGGATCTTTTCTACCAATGTCACCTGTAAATAATATTGATTCATTATTGACATAAAGATTTACGAAAGCTCCACCTAAAATATGCCCGCTATTTAAAAAAGTAAACTTCATAAACTCGTTCAAAATCACCCATTCATCTAAATTATGACCAATTAAAAGCGGAAGACAAGCCTCAACATCTTTTACTTCATACAATGCAAGAGTCTTTTCATGTTTTGAATAACCATGTTTATTTGCGCGTTCCGCATCTTCTTCTTGAATTTTAGCACTGTCCTTTAAAATAATCTCGGTAAGATTCATCGTTGGCCAAGTGCAATGAATTGATCCCGTAAATCCTTTTTTAACTAACAAAGGCAAATACCCACAATGATCCAAATGAGCATGTGTCAAAATAACCGCATCAATGCTAGCAGGATCAATAGGAAAATCGTTCCAATTCATTTTCCGTAACTCCTTTATTCCTTGAAAAAGACCGCAATCAATCAAAATTCTCTTACCATTGATTTGAACCAATGTTTTCGAGCCTGTTACCGTTCCTGCACCACCCAAAAAGCTGAGAGACACGCATTTTTTTTCTATTTCCATGGACCTTTTTTACCGAAATTAAGAATGATCAGGTTGAGAAAAGGAATGAAATCAGAATCCTATAAAAACTAAATAAAACATGCAATCTAAGATTTCTACTATATTTGTTTAAGGCTGTTTAGCTCAACTTGTTTATTAAAAGCATAAATATTTTCTATAATGTCGAATTTTAAGTTTCTATTTTTCTTTTTTGCTGTTTTTAGCTTGGTTTATGGTTTTAGTCAAAACCTGCAAAAACCCTCTCCAGTAGAAATTGAAAAAGCGCCTAATTGGGCCCAACTGATGTATTCAGATAATCCTTCATTATTTGAGGTTGATAATTTGTATCGAAAGTATTACCAAATCAATCTTTTTCAGAAGTCTTATCATACACAATATTATAAACGTTGGAGAAGGAAATATTTGAATTTCACGGATCAAAACGGTTTCATTCACTTGCCGAACGAAAATGAAATTCAAGCCAATGATTTAGCATATCTCAAAAAACAAAAAAACACTAAATCTTCAATTTGGAGTATTGTCGGGCCGATTACCAATTTTCAAGAAGGAGGAGATCAAGGTTCGGGTCAAACCAATATTTATAGTTTTGATCAGTGTTTAAACAATCCTGCTGTTTTATATTGCGGGACAGAGCCTGGAGAAGTATAC
This sequence comes from Flavobacteriales bacterium, assembly GCA_947497485.1. Taxonomy (GTDB): domain Bacteria; phylum Bacteroidota; class Bacteroidia; order Flavobacteriales_D; family Crocinitomicaceae; genus UBA952. The sequence goes on along the minus strand of CANMHB010000007.1, from coordinate 7,048 downwards.
AAAAGTATAGATGAAGGATTGAATTGGACGTTGGTCTCAAAAAACGAAGATTTTGGAAGTGGTGTTACGGCCGTAGAAGTTCATCACACAAATCCAGATGTTGTTTTTGCTGGTGGGAATAATGGGGTATATCGCTCTATAGATGGAGGACTAACATGGGCGAATGTCTTACCGAACACAAATTTTGGAGTGAATGAATTATTAATTCACCCAACAAATGATCAAGTTGTTTTTGCTTGTACAGATAAAGGTCTTTATCGTTCAGTTGATGGTGGAACAACCTGGGCTCTCTTATTTTCAAATAAAACGTATGATATAAAAGCAAATTCAGCTGATGCTTCCATTCTTTACATTGTGCGTAATAACCCAACAGCAATCATATGTGAATTTCTAAAATCAACAGACTTTGGTGTAACTTGGAATTTACAAAACAATGGTTGGTATTCATCAACGGATGCCGCAAGAAACGATGGTGGTGCGAGATTGGCTGTTACTCCTTCCAATCCAAATAGAATTTATGCATATTTAATCGGAGAATCAAAAACAGATGATTTTGGTTACATTGGTGTTTATCGAAGTGATGATGGCGGAGCAACATGGACTTTACCGAATGGACCAGTTGGTGGACCTTACACAACAGATCATGTGAACTTGGCCATCGGTTGGGCAGATTGGACGTATCACCAAGGATTTTATAATTGTGCTTTGATGGCTTCTCCAACTAATCCCGATGAAATTCTCGTTGGTGGACTCAATTTGTATAAATCTATAGACGGCGGAGCCAGTTTTTCACCTGTTGCAGGTTATGTGGGCGGTCCATTGAACATGCACGTTGACATGCAAGATTTTCGAATGGTTAGTTCAACAGCTTGGGCGACAACAGATGGTGGCATCTATCGCTCTTCCGATTTTTTCAATGCAAATTATGAATTTCGTATGTCTGGTGTTCACGGTTCCGATTACTGGGGATTTGGAAGCGGATGGAATGAAGACGTTTTGGTAGGCGGACTCTACCACAACGGAAATTTGGCACACCATGAAAATTATGGTCAAGGAAACTTTCTCGAGTTAGGTGGTGGAGAAGCGCCCACAGGTTATGTTAATCCAGGTGAAAACCGAAAAACGTATTTTTCAGATATCGCAGGAAAAATTATTCCAATTAACCTAAATGACCCCATTGCAAATGCTGCATTTGGCATAGCTCCTAACGAAAGTTATTGGGCCGCAGAGTCCAGCGAAATGGTGTTTCACCCAAATTGTTATTCCATTGCATACATCGGAAAAGATAATGCCATCTGGAAAACAACAGATGCGGGTGCTTCATTTAATTTGTTGTACACGTTTGGTGCAAACACTGCGAATCAAGTTAAATACATCGAAGTATCATCAAGCGATCCAAATGTTATTTATTTAAATCAACAACCTGCTTCGGGATCAAATGGGATTCTATGGAAAACAACAGATGGTGGAACTACTTGGACTCAGATTAATAAACCAAACGGAAATAGCAGAAGAATGTTATTATCTATAAATCCACAAAATGAAAATGAACTTTGGATTGCCTATCCAGATGGCGCAAATGGGTCTAAGGTCTTTAAAACTTCAAACACAGGACAAACCTGGGAAAATTGGACTTCGGCTATTTTAAACAACGAGTCTGTTCAAGCACTGAATTACATCGCAGGAACTGACGGGGGTTTATACATTGCAACAAATCGAGCGGTATATTACAGAAACAATTCAACACTTTTTCAATTGGACAACTCTGGCTTACCATTATTTACGAATGGCAACATCTTTCAACCATTTTATAGGGATGGAAAAATGCGTTTAGCTACCTATGGAAAAGGAATTTGGGAAAGTAGTTTTAGCGAACAACCGACCCAGCCGATTGCGAGAGCGATGGTGGACAAGTTATCTCAAGAAGTAGTTTGTGCAATCGATTCATTTTACTTCGAAGACCATTCTTTCCTAAATCATACAAATGCGACTTGGAATTGGACATTTCCAACGGGAACGCCAAGTGCTTCTAATCTTCGCAATCCAGCTGTGTTATTTTCTCAGGCGGGCAATCATTTGGCAATTCTTCAAATAACAGATGGAAATGGAAACACTGATTCGGATACAATTGAGGTAACTGTTAATTATTTCAGTTTACCCAATTCTGTTTCGGAGGGATTTGAAGGTTCTTTTGTGCCAAGTGGATGGAGTATTAATAATCCAAATAACGATGCGCAATGGTCTCTTTCTTCGACTGCAGGGGGATATGGAAATTCGAGCAAATCAGCTGTTTTCGATAATTACAACAATGACTCTCAAGGTAATTCGGATGATTTGATTATGCATTTTAATTCCTCGACAATTGCATTAAATCCATATTTACACTTTGATATAGCGTATGCACGTTGGGGAGGTGGATATAGCGATACATTAGAGGTTTTAGCTTCTACGGATTGTGGAGCATCCTATCAATCGCTCTATTTGAAAGGAGGATCAGATTTAGCGACTTCCCCTGATAATCAAAGTTATTTCACGCCAACACCAACGGAATGGCGAACTGATTCTATTGATTTATCAGCTTTCTCGAACCAAGCCAACCTTCAAATAGCTTTTCGCAATATTGGGCGCTATGGAAATGTGGTTTATCTGGATAATATTAACATTGGCGACTTTGTAGGTGTTTTTGAAAATGAGCAACTTAAGCCCGTTATTTACCCAAATCCGGTAAAAGCTGGAGAATCTGTGACAATTCAATTGCAAGGTGAATTTCAAGGATTTTTATTCGATCAAAAGGGATCTAAAATTCAAATTCAAAAAGGGAAAGATACGCTTAAGTTCTTGATTCCTGAAACCATTAGTTCCGGCTTATACACATTACAAATTCAAACCAAATCGATGATTTGGAATGAGCGTATTTCAGTTATTAAGTAACATGTTGTGCGACCTAATTCATTTCTTTTAATGAGATTTCAATTATATTTGTTCTATGCAATCTAATTCACGTTGGTTATTTGATGGTGAGCCTGTTCAAACGAGTGAAGGCGCTTTTGTAAAATGGTATGATCATCAATTTTTCCTTTTGATTCACAACGGAAAGAAATTTCACGGTGAAATTGTAAAGGATGATTCTGAGAATAATCTTTTAACCATTAAAATCAATCACCGAACTTTTCAAGTTAAAAAACGTGGTGAATTAGATGATTTAATTGCGTCGCTCGGTCTCGATAAACCAAAAATCAAGAAACTTAAAGAATTAACAGCACCAATGCCTGGTCGTGTAATTAAGATTTTTGTATGCGTCGGTGATGAAATTCAACCTGGAGATAACGTTCTTTCGCTTGAAGCAATGAAAATGGAGAACATCCTTAAAGCTGAAGGAGTTGGAAAAGTAGCGTCTATTAACATTTCCGAAGGTGATGTGGTGGAAAAGGGAACTGTTTTGATTTCTTTTGAGTAATTATTTCAACGTTATCGAAATAGCTAAATCGGAATTTAAGTTTACTTCCGCTTCTTTAAAACTTGGGGCGCTAAATGTTCTTCTGGCGTTGTTCGAGAACCCATATGCTTCTGTCGGTATGCCTAAATAATTTTTATCAAGTATGCCGTTTTTATTTTCGTCGTGAAAAACAGCAACAGCATATTTTCCTTCCGCTAATTCAGCGAAAGAATAACTCATCTTTTTTCCTGAAACAGAAATGATCTTTCCAATGTATTGCTTTCCAAAAATGGGAAAGTCATCTTTTGGTCGAAATAAGCCAATAAAAATATTTCCCTTTTCATTTGGAATGGATTTGACTTCAATCGTCAATTTACTTTTAGATAGCGGATATAGAATGATACAAGAAAAAAAGAAAAGTGCTTTCATGTTTAATTCTAACAATTAAACACTAGAAATGTTAATCCCGAATCAAGAATTGATATTTATCGATGTTTTTCAACGCGATACTTGTCCCTCTTGCAACCGCACGAAGTGGATCTTCCGCAATATGAACAGGGAGTTTTGTTTTCGCTGAAATCCGTTTATCTAAGCCTCTTAACATCGAACCACCGCCTGCTAAATAGATTCCCGTTTTGTAGATATCGGCGGAAAGTTCAGGTGGCGTCATCTCCAACGCACTTAAAATCGCTTCTTCGATCTTTGAAATCGTTTTATCAAGTGCATGAGCAACCTCAACATACGACACCATAATTTCTTTTGGAATTCCGGTCATCAAGTCACGACCACGAACCGCGAAATCTGCTGGTGGCTCGTCTAACTCTGGCAAAGCAGCACCTACTTCAATTTTAATTTGTTCTGCTGTGCGCTCACCAACCAAAATATTGTGTTGACGACGCATGTATTCTTCAATATCATTTGTGAAATCGTCGCCCGCAATACGAATTGACTTATCACAGACAATTCCACCCAAGGCAATTACGGCAATCTCAGAGGTACCACCACCAATATCGATGATCATGTTTCCCATTGGCTCTTCCACGTCAATTCCGATACCAATTGCAGCTGCCATAGGCTCATGAATCAAATAAACCTCTTTCGCTCCTGCATGTTCTGCAGAGTCACGAACGGCGCGTTTTTCAACCTCGGTAATACCTGAAGGAATACAAATTACCATTCGAAGCGTTGGATTAAATAAACTCCTCCCTGGATTGATCATTTTGATCATTCCACGAATCATTTGCTCCGCGCTTTGGAAGTCGGCAATTACACCATCTTTCAACGGTCGAACCGTTTCAATTAATTTATGTGTTTTACCATGCATTTGTTGTGCCTTCTTACCGATGGCCACAACTTTGCCTGTTTGAATATCTTTTGCAACGATTGACGGCTCATCTACGACCACTTTATCATTCCAAATAATAAGTGTGTTGGCCGTTCCAAGGTCAATTGCGATTTCCTGTGTTAAAAAACTAAACAATCCCATTCCGAGTTCCCACTTTTAAGTTAATTGCTCAAAATTCGACAAAAATTCGAGGATTCTATGCAATTCTTCGTAAATATAATAAGTTAATGTTTAAAATGACGTATTCCGGTAAAAACCATCTTCATTTTATGTTCGTTGCAATAATCTATTGATAGTTGATCCTTCACAGATCCTCCTGGCTGAATGACCGTATCCACTCCCTCATTGTGCGCAATTTCAACGCAATCAGGGAACGGAAAGAAAGCATCACTTGCCATAACAGCTCCGTTCAAATCAAAATTAAACGATTTCGCTTTATGTATCGCTTGTCTCAATGCATCCACACGAGACGTTTGACCAGTTCCACTCGCTAAAAGCTGTCCGTTTTTAGCTAAAACAATGGTGTTTGATTTGGTGTGCTTTACAATTTTATTTGCGAAAAGTAAATCCTCAATTTCGTTTTCATTCGGAGAAAGCGTTGTTTTTACTTCTAAATCTGTTTTTGTTTCCGTTTTAGCATCGCGGTCTTGGACCAAAACACCATTTAATATTGTTCTGAATTGCTTTTGTGGCAGAGCTGTTTCTTTTTGTATCAGAATAATTCTGTTTTTCTTTGACTTCAACAATTCTAACCCTTTCGAATCATACCCTGGAGCAATCAAAACTTCACAAAACAAATCGTTGATTAAGTTAGCTGATGGCAAATCAATAAAAGCATTTGAAATCAAAATCCCCCCAAATGCACTAACTGGATCCGCTTCAAGCGCAGCCTCATAAGCCTCTTTAATGGTTTCTCTCGAAGAAATACCACAGGCATTATTGTGTTTTAAAATGGCGAATGTCGGTCCGTCAGTTGAAAATTCTTGCATCAAATTAACAGCAGCATCCACATCTAACAAATTGTTATACGAAAGTTCTTTTCCGTGAAGTTTATCGAAAATAGCATTCAAGTCACCGTAAAAAACACCTTTTTGGTGCGGGTTCTCTCCATAACGCAATGATTCACTTTCACGAATACTTGATTTAAAATAAGGTGTTTCTCCTTTTAAAAAGTAATTGTGAATCATCGTGTCGTAATGCGATGAAACGTGAAAGGCTTCTCCAGCAAAGTCCATTCGTTGATCAAGGGTAGTCGCCCCATTCTGTTCTTTTAAGATTCCCAAAAGTTTTTCATATTGATTAACAGAAGGAATGATAACCACATCTTGAAAGTTTTTCGCTGCCGCACGAATTAATGAAATTCCACCGATGTCAATTTTTTCAATGATTGCTTCATTACTCGCTCCGGAAGCAACTGTTTCTTCAAATGGATACAAATCAACTATAACCAAATCAATTTGAGGAATGTCATGTGTGGCAAGCGCTTCTTGATCTTCTGCTAAGTTTCTTCGATTTAAGATTCCTCCAAAAATTTTTGGGTGTAAGGTCTTCACACGACCTCCTAAGATTTCTGGGAAACTGGTTAGTGTTTCTACTGGTGTAACAGGGATTCCAAGACCTTCAATAAAAGCTTGTGTTCCTCCTGTAGAATAAATTGTAACATCGTTATTGTTTAATTCTCTAACAAGTTCTTCTAATCCATCTTTGTAATAAACTGAAATTAAAGCGGATTGAATGGTTTTTAATTGACTCATACAGCTGAAAAATGAGCCGCAAAGTTAGTGCTAATTTTTCGTTTAGAAAGAGCATTTACTTAAAACAAATAAGCAAGGGGGAGCATAAACTGCATTTAGATTAATTAAACGAATTTTTCAAGCGGCATTAATTGTTTACAAAAAAAAAGTAAAATAGTTTTTGTAGCTTAGCTAAGCGTAAGAACCCTTCACATAGCTAACCGAATTGGGTGTATAAGCGCAGGTTTGTATCGTATATAAGCAAGTTAGTGGCAAGAATATTAAACCAAGTGAACATGATAAAATTTAAATTCATATTCCCATTAGCTATTTTGATGCTAATACCTTCATTGACAATCGGTCAAAATATACAGATTAAAGTTTTCAATAAAACCGGTTACGATATTGATTCAGTATTGTTTGGCCATTTTTATTTGGGAAAGCTAAGTAAGGATTCTACTGTTTTTCTTTCTGGTATTGACGAAATTACTATGCAAGGAGATGTTCCGCTAAACCGACCATTTGGACTTATTG
>CANMHB010000006.1 GCA_947497485.1 Flavobacteriales bacterium | reverse complement strand
TTGATCAACCCCAGCATTTGCCGTTGGGTTAGAAGCAATGGTAATAACGACTTGGTCACTAACAGCAAGACAAGGCCCAGCAGGATCGTTGGTTGTAAGCGTAAGTGTTACAGTTCCTGCAGTAATATCAGCAGCACTTGGTGTGTAAATAGGGGTTAAGGAACTTGCGTTAGAGAAAGATCCAGTTCCAGATGATGTCCAAGAAGAACTTGAAGCCGAGCCCCCACGAGTACCTGTAAGGGTAACTGTTCCACTAGAACAGATAGTTTGATCAGCACCCGCATTAACAGTTGCAGCAGGATTGATAGTAATGGTCATCGCATCACTTGCAGCATTACAAGGCCCTGTAGGATCGTTGGTAGTCATTGTCAGCGTAACTGTTCCTGCTGTAATTTCAGTAGCACTTGGTGTGTAGACTGCATTGAGTGTCGTATTATTAGGATTGAATGTTCCTGCGCCACCAGTCCAAACTCCTTGAGTCGCAATACCACTAATTGTTCCCGCAAGCGTAATGTTTGAGCCTGCGCAAATTGTTTGGTCTGGACCTGCACTCGAAAATGCAGCAGGATAAACTGTAACTAATTCTGTTGCGTCTATATTACCGTTACATGTATTATTGCTTATATAAACAGATGGAGTGTAAGTTAAAGGAGAGCCTTCTGTATTACAATATGAATGAGATGCAGTTTGGTTTACATTTGGAGTCAAGGTAACAAAACCACCATCACCAAATAATAATACCGCATCAACAGCATTCGCCGTACTAACAGCAAAAGAAACGTTATAGCAAGAACATCCTGTCAATTCTGAATTAGTAACATCAATTGTTGCACTTGAACCACCTACTGTAATAGTTGCAACATTCTGTGTACTTGTACATCCCGTAAGTGAAGTGACCGTCAGGGTGACATTATAGGTTCCTGCAATTGAATAAATTGTTGAGGGATTCCAATTTGTCGAAGTTTGTCCGTTACCGAAATTCCATTGTGCTGAGGTGATATCTGGATTATTTGTAGATAAGTTCGTGAAGTTAACGAGGTTCGGAGGATTGAAACAAGAAAAGTTAGTTTGACTAGCACTCGCTAATGCATTAACGTCAAATACGGATATTGGAAGACTTGATGTTGATGTACAGCCTTCATTATCTGTAATTGTAAGAATAATAGTTTGATTCCCTTGTTGATTAAATGTAAAACTACCAGGATTGGCAACAGAAGATGAGGAAGGGACTGCATTGGTAGCGGACCAACTATAAGTAGTGATTCCGATACCTGTCGAGGTGTTCGTAACTGAAACGGATTGGTTGTTACATATAAAATTTCTGTTAACGGTGAAACTTGCAATAGGATTCCGAACAACGATTGTCTTTGTTACCACCGTTGTGCAACTTAAAGGCGAATTATCAACCAAAGTAAGTGTAATTGTATATGTGCCTGGTGTGCTGTAAGAATGGGTTGGGTTGTTAGTATTTGAAACAGGAGTTCCATCTCCCCAATTCCATGTAGTTGAGGCAATAGAAGATAACACACCTGAATGAGTAGGTGAAAAAATTTCACCGATACAGACCGCATCCGGTGCCGTAATGGTTGCCACAACGCCATTAATGGTTATGTAATTTGGCTTGATTATGGTATCCTTACATCCATTATTATCAATGTTTAACATGGCAATTCCATAGGTTCCAGGGGAATATCCATTAGCACTTGAGAATGTTCTTGTTTGTGGGGTTCCAATCAAACCTGCCGAGTTTGAAAATGAAACTCCCGAATTTGTATTCCAATCCCATTGGGTGTTTGAGGACGAAATAGAACCAGGTGCGTTTCCGGAATTATATTGTGGAGATGGTGTCGTATTTGTAAAAGTAAGGGTCGTCCCAAGACAAATACTAGTAGTTGGAATTCCAGCTTGTGTCGCTTGAAAATTAGCACCATTGTTATTATTAACGTTAATCGTTGCTGTTGCCACACTTGGAGGACAACCTGTTGTTGAATCTGTCGCTGTTAAGGTAATGGTAAAAGTTCCTTCAGTTGGCCAAGTTACTGTGTGAGGACCGATTATATTGGATGTGGAGGGACTACCATTTTGGAATGTCCACGAGTATAATGTTGAACCAGTTGTTCCAGTCGAGGTATTAGTGAAGGTTCGGGTAAATTGATTTGAACATATTAATGAAGAAATTTTGAAACTTGCTTTTGGTCCCAAAATAACAACTGTAATCGTATCTGATTGCCCTGCACATGCTAAAACATTTCCTCCAATCACAGTGTATGGAGTCATAATTACATTATATATCCCAGGATTTCCATAAGCATAATTAACAGCGGTGGATTCAGAACTCCATACAATAGTACCATTACCATAATTCCATTGAATTGAGTCGGCACCTATTCCAGTATATTGGAATGTGAAATTTTCACCTATGCATTGAGTCAGTGAAGGGGAATATGAAAATGAAGACGTTGGATTAACGCCATTTCCAACTACAATGGCTTGATTGAAATTTGAAACAGTAGAACAATTGTTACTTGCAGTTGTAGTCATCGAAATGTTGTATACACCCGATGAAGCATATGTGACAGATATTGGTCCTGTTCCGGATCCATTATTCGGTGCACCACCTGGGAAAGACCATGATATTGAAGTGATTGTATTTCCACCACTAACGGTTGCTGTTGATGCAATTTCAGCTGTTACTGGAAAATTACAAGAGTTAGTTATTGAGCTTGAAAAACTATTTGTAGGGCCTTGAGCTACGGTTATTGTTGTTGAACTAGGTGTACTAGGGCAACCTAATGTATATGTAACTGAATATGTTGTGGTCAAATTTGGAGAAACTGCTATTGATTGGGTTGTCTGACCATTTGACCACAAATACGTTCCTCCAGGTGCTGATGGATTTGCCGTAATCGTTACACTCGAACCAGAACAAATGATTCCATCATTACTTGCAATTCCTGAGTTTTCTGAAATGCTTGTTGTTACACTTGGTGATGTTCCAATAGAGACAACTGCCGATGCGCTGCTGCTTGTACATCCATTTACGGAATACGAAACAGAATAAGTTCCAGCTGAACTTACAGATGCCGTTGCGGAATTTCCTAGACCACCTGACCATAAGTATGATCCTCCCGCTGGCGTTCCTGAGGCTGTTAATGTCCCTGTTTGACCAGCACAAATGGTCAGATTTGGATTATTTATACTAACGCTTGGTTCTGGTTTTACGACAAGTATAACGTTCTGTTCTGTCTGACAACCATTTGGAGCTATAGTTGTCAATACATAAGTTACATTTACATTTGAAGTTGTGGTATTCGTCAAAACTTCATTTATAGAGCCATTTCCAGAAGATGCACCTTGCGAGATACCTGGAACTACTGCTCGAGTCCAAGTGAAAGTGCAATTTGCAGTCGAACTTGTCGGTGTGTAATTAAAAGTTGAACCACTACAAATAGCGCTCGGAGTTAAAGTACTAGATAGACTTGCTGTTGAATTTACGGTAATTGTTGATAGATTTTGAGTGGTAAAACATCCAACTGAATTGGTAACAGTTGCAGACGGCGTATAACTGCCAATTGCGCTGTAAGTAAAGTTGAAATCCTCAGTATTAAAAGTCGTTCCTGTCCCTGTAGTAACCTGGAAAGTTTGTAAAGTGCCAGATCCAGCCGTACAACTTCCATTAAAACTAACATTTGATGGCACACATCCATTTAATGGTGTAATTGCATAAGAAATGGTAGGTTTTGAATAAACTGTTAAAAAGTTTAATTGACTATTTGTCGTTGTACTCGTCCCATTTCCAACGGTCAACTGAACATTATAAAGTCCCGGAGTAAAAAGTACTACTGATATCGAGGTTGGGTTATTGCTAGACACGAAATTATAACCAGACGGTCCCGTTATTGTCCAATTATAAGTAGTGTATGTCGTGTTCGTTGCATTGAGCGTGAATAGGCTATTTTGACATTGATCAACATCAACTGAAGAAAAAGAGGCATTTAGCTGCCCAAAAGCTTTCGCGATGACAATAAAATGTATAAAAAACAATACGCCTTTAAGAAAACTCATCTACGTTTTTATCGACTAAATAAGAAAACTAATATAATCAAAAATTACTTTGAATTGAATAAATCTTTCTTTTGATTTACTAACAAATTACTCTATCAAAACGAGATAATATTTAATGGGTTGCTTAATCTATCTAAAATATTGTTATTCAATATTTTGAATAAATACATTGAGTAATTTAACTCGGTTTTATTGGTTAATCAAAATTATTTATTAAGATTAAAAATGAGCTCCTTAAAATGTTCAATAGCTTTTTCTAACCCTTTTTGATTCTTTCCTCCAGCAGTGGCGAAAAATGACTGACCGCCACCACCACCTTGAATATGTACAGAAATTTCACGAATAAATTTCGAAGCATCCCAATTATTTATTTTAACCAAGTTATCCGAAATAATTAGACTCAATCCACATTTTTCTTTATCAATATTACCGATAATTCCAACAAAATTATGAACCTCACCTTTTAATTGAAATAAAATATCTTTACAAGTATTTGCGTCAGTATTGATGATTTCTGATAAAAAGTTGATTTCGTTTTGAAGGATGATTTGGTTCTTCAGTTCCAACTTTAATTGTTTGGCTTTATCGCGCTGAAAATGTTCTACTTCTTTAGTTAAAAGATTATTTTTAGAAATTAATTCATCAATAGCTTTAGCAAGGTCTTTTGGATTTTTTAATAGGATTGAAATTTCATCCAATTTTAACGCTTTTTCACGGAAGTACTTTTCTGCTGTAGGACCGGTAATTGCCTCAATTCGACGAATTCCTGCTGCAACTGCCGATTCAGATGTGATTTTAAAAAGCCCTATTTTACCAGTGGCGGTGACATGAATCCCACCACATAATTCCACCGATTCACCGAATTGAATTACACGAACACGTTCGCCATATTTTTCACCAAATAAGGCCATTGCTCCCATGTTTTTAGCCTCTTCCATTGGAATAGCTCGTTGTTCATTTAAACTAATATTTGAATGAATTGCTTCACTAACAAGTTGTTCGATTTTTGACAATTCCTTATCCGAAACCTTTGAAAAATGTGAAAAGTCAAAACGTAGGTAATCGGAATTGACCAATGACCCTTTTTGTTCAACATGTGTGCCCAATACTTTGCGAAGCGCATGGTGCAGAAGGTGAGTAGCTGAGTGATTGAAAGAGCTTAACTCTCTTTTTTTAACATTGATTTCAGCTTTAAAAGAACCATTTAAATTCTCAATCAATTGATTAGTTAAATGAATAATTAAGTTATTTTCCTTTTTCGTATCAAAAATAGCGATTCGACCAGAATTATTCGTCAATGTCCCTTGATCTCCAACCTGTCCACCTCCTTCAGGGTAAAAAGGTGTTTTATTTAAAACTAGTTGATAAAACGATTTTCCTTTCTGTGAAACCTTTCGAAATTTGATGATTTCTACTTCCGCTTCTGTGTAATCGTAGCCAATGAATTCAGTCGTTGCATCAGAGTTGACTTGAACCCAATCGTCTGTTTCAACCACTGTAGCAGCTCGCGAACGATCCTTTTGTTTTTGAAGTTCTTGATTGAACCCTTCTTCATCAATGATTAATTCATTTTCTCTCGCAATTAACGAAGTTAAGTCAACAGGAAAACCATAGGTATCATATAATTCGAAAACTGAATCACCTGAAATAACTTCTGTTTTTTGTGATTTTAGCAGAGTAATTAGGTCTTCAATTCGTTTTATTCCTAATTCAAGTGTTCGAAAGAAACTAAGTTCTTCTTCTTTAATTACTTTAAAAATTAGTTCCTTCTGAGTGATTAATTCTTGATATGGATTCCCCATTAAATCACTCAAAACGATCGATAAATTACATAGGAAAGGTTCCTTCAGACCAAGTGTTTGATATCCGTAACGCACTGCTCTTCTTAGAATTCTCCTTATCACATAACCTGCGCCATTATTTGCTGGCAGTTGACCGTCAGCAATAGAAAATGCTATGGCACGAATATGGTCGGCAATTACACGCAATGCAATATCGGTATCCTCTGATTTTCCATATTGTTTTCCAGAAACATTAACCATATGTTGAATAAGCGTCTGAAATAGATCTGTATCGTAATTACTTTGCTTTCCTTGTAATGCCATTGCGAGGCGTTCAAGTCCCATTCCTGTGTCGACGTGCGTTGCTGGTAACGGTTCAAGACTTCCGTCAGACTTTCGGTTGAATTGCATAAAAACGTTGTTCCAAATCTCTATGACTTGCGGATGGTCATTGTTTACCAATTCTAATCCATTTATTTTTTGACGTTCTGAATCATTGCGCAAATCGACATGAATTTCCGTACATGGACCGCATGGGCCTGTATCGCCCATTTCCCAGAAGTTATCTTTTTTGGAGGCTAAAATTATCCGATCCTCTGCAATATATTTTTTCCAAATATCAATGCTTTCTTCATCTCGGGGAACATTGTCATTTAAATCTCCTTCAAAGACCGTAACATAGAGACGATCCGTTGGTATTTTATAAATTTCGGTTAATAATTCCCAAGCCCACTCAATAGCCTCTTTTTTGAAATAGTCTCCAAACGACCAATTTCCGAGCATCTCAAACATCGTATGGTGATAGGTGTCTACGCCAACTTCTTCTAAATCATTATGTTTTCCAGATACTCGTAAACATTTTTGAGAATTCGCTATACGTCTATCTATAGGTGATTGATAACCAAGAAAAAAATCTTTAAACTGATTCATTCCTGCATTCGTGAACATCAAAGTCGGATCGTTTTTAACAACCATAGGAGCTGATTGAACAATCTGATGACCTTTTTTTTCGAAAAAATCAAAGAATTTTTGGCGGATTTCAGAAACTGTCATTTTTTAATTTTGAAAGGGCAAAGTTAGGAAAAAGGGCTTTGAAAAGGTTGATAATAGACAATTCAATCTTTATTTTTAAGAATAAGTAGAATCATTAAATGAATATTGTAAACTTCAAGAAGGCAATTATTTTTAAAAAAATAATGAAAACTTACTTCGATTTATAATTTTAGATTCAATTATTTTGAACTTTTTTATTTCCAGGTTGTAAGCAGGATTTTAAATTGAAAACTCATGAAAAATCTTGTTTTTATTTTTGGTATTGCATTCCATATGTTTGATGTAAATGCTCAAATTGTTCAACAAAAAAGAAAAGTGCAATTAGTAATTCTCTTTGATACATCGAACAGTATGGATGGATTAATTGAACAAGCAAAATCTCGCATTTGGGCAATTGTTAATGAAGTATCTGGATTACGTTATGCGGGGGAAACACCTTCGCTTGAAATTGCAATGTATGATTATGGCAACGATGGGCTCTCTGCATCCTCAAATTTTATACGTCAACAAATACCGTTTACAACAAATTTAGACGTAGTCTCTGAAAAGTTATTTGCACTTCGTACAAATGGAGGTTCTGAATTTTGCGGAGCTGTAATTCAAAAGTCGTTGGATGATTTGAATTGGTCAAACGATGCTCAGGATTTGAAATTGATCTACATTGCAGGTAATGAACCATTTAATCAAGGACCAATTAATTACAAAGAGGTTTGTTCAAAAGCTAGTCTAAAAGGTGTTTTTATTAATACAATTTATTGTGGAGATGCGCTTCAGGGTATTCGTGAATTATGGAAGGATGGCGCTACTTGTTCCAACGGAGAATACTTTAATATAAATTCGAATGAAAAAGTTGTTTATATCGAAACTCCTTACGACGATTTAATTCAACAACAAAATTTAAAACTGAATGGAACATACGTCGGTTATGGTGTTAATTATGAATATAATAAGTCTAACCAGCATGCGCAAGATGCGAACGCATTTAAACAGAGTAATTCTGTTGCCTCTGAACGAATTATTGTAAAATCCAAAAAGTCAGCATACAAAAATGGTGATTGGGACGTGGTTGATGCCATCGAGGCTGATTCAACTTTTTTATCCAAGATTAAAGATGAGGAATTACCGAATGAATTAAAAGGAAAAACGAAGGAAGAACAAGAAAAATATATTAAAGAAAAAGCAAAAGAGCGAGAAGATATTCAAGCTGAAATTGGTCGCTTAGCAATAGAACGCGATAAGTTTATTAATGAGGAAAAGAAAAAAAGAAATGAAACTGGCGAAAAGGATGATTTTGGTTCAGCAATATCAAAAAGTTTAAAAGAAAAGGCAAAATCTTTGGGTTTTGAATAAAAAATGAAACCTTAGGCTATATTTGTTTGTTTAAATAGGCATGCAGGCAATTGAGCGCTATTTTGAATCCATTCATCCAGTATACGCTGCTTTTTTGGCAACCACATTTACTTGGTTAGTTACAGCAGCAGGGGCTTCATTAGTTTTTTTCTTTAAGAAAATGCACCGTGGTTTACTTGATGGGATGCTTGGATTTACGGGTGGAGTTATGGTCGCAGCAAGTTTTTGGTCTCTTCTCATGCCATCAATTGAAATGTCCGAACGATTATATCCTTCATTTCCTTGGTTACCTGCAGCAGTAGGATTTCTAATTGGAGCCTTGTTTCTGTTTTTTTTAGACAAAAGCTTACCGCATTTACATATTAATTTTGCTGAACATGAGACTGAAGGTGTAAAGACACAATTACATAAAACAACGCTATTAGTTCTGGCTATTACCTTGCACAATATTCCCGAAGGGCTTGCAGTTGGTGTGCTTTTCGGCGCAGCAGCTCATGGAGTAGAAGGAGCAACAATTGCAGGAGCAATTACGCTTGCTATTGGAATAGGAATTCAGAATTTTCCAGAAGGTTTTGCGGTAGCTATGCCACTAAGACGAGCCGGAGCCAGTCGCTTCAAAAGTTTTTGGTATGGTCAATTATCTGCTATCGTAGAGCCAATTGCCGGAGTTATTGGTGCAGTAGCAGTGATATACATGGAGCCAATTTTACCCTTTGCTCTTGCATTTGCTGCAGGAGCAATGATTTTTGTTGTTGTGGAAGAGGTAATACCAGAAACGCAAAGAGACAAATATACAGATGTCGCCGTTCTTGGCTTCATCGGTGGCTTTTTAGTTATGATGATTTTGGATGTCGCATTAGGTTAATTAGTAATTCGAATAGATCTTTTTATAAAGTTTTCATGGAATAATTGATTTGTTGTTATACATTTCATATACATTTTATTTCAATCATTATTTTTTGATCTCAACTTTTTAATAAAAAACTATTTTTATTATCGATTTATTTTTTCCTCTTGATTTATGACTAAAAAAGTTCTGTTTATCGTAGTTTTTGTTTGGGTAAATAATGTATTTTCCCAAATTGCAAATTTTTCAGGTGAGGTTATTGATGCATCAAATTCTCAAGGAATTCCACTCGCAAAGGTTATTGTAAAAGGTAAAAATTCAGGTGTTGTTACTGATGTTGATGGGAAATTTAAATTGGAATTAGATTTTTCTAATAATACTAGTGAATACACTTTGTTAGTTCGTGCTGAAAGTTACACAGAACAAGAAGTAATTGTTAACAAGAGTTCGACATCGATTAAAATATCCATGAAACCGATTGATAGAGCTTTAAATGAAATCGTTGTTACAAGTTCGAGGGTTTCAGAACGTATTTTTGAATCTCCAGTAAGTATTCAAAAACTGTCGGCAAAAGAAATTCTATCTACTTCAAGTGGTAATTTTTATGATGGATTTAAGAATTTAAAAGGAGTTGATATTTCAACCTCAAGTGCTGGTTTTCAAGCCGTTAATATGCGTGGTTTTAATTCTACGGCACCTGTTCGTGTTGTCCAATTTGTTGATGGAATGGATAATCAAGCGCCTGGTCTTAATTTTCCGGTCGGAAACCTAGTTGGAGCGAATCCTCTGGATTTGCAAAGTGTTGAAGTCATAACTGGTCCGGCTTCGGCTTTGTATGGAGCAAATGCTTTTCAGGGTGTTGTTAACATGATATCAAAAGATCCTTATCGTTTTCAAGGGGTTTCGGCAGAATTGAAGACGGGATCAAGAAACCTACTTGAAGGAAATTTTAGATTTGCTCAAACATTGGACAAAAAGGAAAAACTGGCGCTTAAATTTACGGCTTCATACATGCAGATGAAAGATTGGATTGCGAATGATAAATCTGCAAATACGTATGGAGATATAAGTGCTAATGTAAATTTGAGTAGTATTGTTTCTCAATTACAATATGATCAAACGTTATCACAAGAAGATCAAGATCAATGGTTAGCCTTGAACAATTATATCGAATTTAATCCAGTGGTTGGTCAAGTTGGTTTAAATGTGAAAGAGATCGTAGCTCCAGGTTATCTTGAAACAGATTTAGCAGATAACGATGTGCAAAGTTTTAAATCGAGCCTTGGTTTGCATTATAAACTAAATGAAAATAGTCAAATTTCATACACAGGAAAATTTGGAATGGGAACAGCTATTTATCAGGGTGCAAATCGCTATTCTATTAATGATATTTTATTTCATCAGCACAAACTGGAATGGTCAGGTAAAAATCATTTGATAAAAGCATACGCAACACTAGAAAATGCCGGTAATTCATATGACGCTGTTTTTACGGGTATAAATATTTCGAAAGCATCCATCGGTGATAACTGGGTTCCAACTTATTTAAAGTCTTTCTTTGAAACTTTAGGTGATTTGACGAACGATTATGATAATGACGCTTCTGTAAGTGATGTAGAAACGGCGATGGCAGCTGGATTGCTTGCTGCAGATTCATCTTGGTATAGTCCAGGAACTTCAGCCTATGATAGTCTGAGATCCCAGATTATAAATAGTGCTGATTTACAAAAAGGTTCAAAATTCGTCGATCGGTCTGCACTTTATCACATTGATGGACAATATAGTTTTTCAAAAATTAAGTGGATGGATTTAATGGTTGGTGGTAATTTTAGGTATTTCTCTCCTAATTCCTTTGGTACAATTTTTAATGATACTTTAATAAATCCAGCAGATACATTGTCGGATGGTTCTGCCAATCCAGATGCCCAATTTAATAAATTGAGTTTATGGGAAGCAGGCGCTTTTTTGCAAGCGAGTAAGCGTTTTTGGAATGATAAAATTCGTGTTATTGGCTCCGTTAGGGTTGATAAAAATCAAAATTTTGAACCGCAGTTTTCACCTCGTTTAAGTGTAGCTTATAACTTAAAATCCCATAACATTCGAATTGGAGCCCAATCGGCTTTCAGGACTCCAACTCTTCAAAATCAATTTATCAATCTAAATTTAGGTCCAATTACATTAATTGGCAATTTGAACGGAATTAATAATGTTTATACCTTAAATTCCGTTACGCAATTTAAGGACAGTCTTGATGCAGTCAATGGAGATTTAAATGCTGTAGAACATGAACTTTTACAAGCTAAAGAATATGGCAAACTGCAACCTGAGCAGGTTAAAACAATTGAAGTAGGTTATCGAGGTATGTTTAAAAACAAATTGTTTATTGATGCTGATTTTTATTTTAATGAGTATACTAATTTCATAGCAGATGTTAGGATTGTTAGTCCAGAAAATGGTGCTTTAGCAGGAGAAGAAAGTGGTTTTGACGCGATAATAACGAATCAATATAAGGTTTACCAAGTTCCAGTAAATAGCCAGAAAAAAGTAAATTCACTAGGCGCAGGTATTGGAATTTCATACTCAGTCTCAAAAAAATATCAGGCAAACATAAACTACACTTATGCTCAGCTTTTAACAGAAACATTAGAGGAGGATTTAATACCTGGATTTAATACAACACCACACAAAGTAAATGTTGGTATTTCAGGAAAAAATGTTTGGAAAAACTTGGGTTTCACGACAAGTTTCCAATATGTAGATGGTTTTGAATGGCAAAGTACGTTTGGAACAGGACGAATTAACGCATACACCGTATGGGATTTACAATTTAATTATCCTTTTACTGTAAAAGATAATGAGTTAATCGTACGTGTTGGAAGTTCCAATTTATTAAATCAGAAACGTAGAGAAATTTTTGGTGGGCCAATGATTGGAAGAATGATCTATACTACTATAGGATTTAATTTGGAAAGAAAGAAAAAATAGTTATTAAAATTTGAAAATTTACTAGGTTCAATAATTTTATTTTTTTATTCTTTAAAATATTTCTCAAGTATATTTGTGGTATTTGAAGAAAAATATTCGCTTACCAATAAAATAAATCAGGGCGTATGAAATGGTTATTTTGTTTTTTAAACATAACAGTTTTTATTTTAATTGTCGATTCACAAGTTGTTATCAACGAGGTCATGCCAAAGCCTTCAGCTGCCTCCACAGCTTGCGACCAAACTTTGGTTGATCCTGCTAGTTCAGCATGTGGAAAAGAATATATTGAATTATATAACACGAGTTCATGTAACTCGGTTGATATTAGTTGTTACATACTCGCTTCTAGAACACAGAATGGAAATGTTTCTGCGGGTATAAATGTTGGAGGTGCATTCGCCTTCCCCTCAGGCACCGTTATACCACCTCTTGGTCACATTGTTGTTGGTGGGCCTAATTCTAGTGCTACAGCTGGAAGTGTTGATTTTCCTTTGTCAAATTTTGTTGGTCAAAATAATTTGTGTTTAGAAAGTACAAGATGGTTTTTAGAAAATACAGCTGGTTGGATTGCTTTATATGATCCAAGTGGAAATGTAGTTGATGCCATTTTTTGGACATTCAGCGCAGGACAGCAAGTTACGCTGACCACAGATGTTGCATTTAGTTTGGCTCCTTGTTCTCCATCTGCTTGTTTCAATGGCGTTTTAAAGTCCGCAAGTCAAATGATTTTATCCACTGAAATTAATTATGTGCAGGACATTACATCAACAGGCTTAACCTTTAGTCGTATTCCAGATGGAGGTGCTTGGCAAAGAAATATTAATCCATCTATTGCTGGAACCAATAATTGTAACAGCGGAACTTGTAATAATTCGTCTCAGACATTTCAATTAAATGTAAGTGTAACTCAGCCTTCATGTGGAAGTAATAACGGATTGATTACTTTCAATCCATCGCCAGCAGGAAACTATAACTATACATGGTCAATTCCGTTAAATAATACTTCAAATACTGCAAATAACCTATCAGCTGGAAGTTATCAAATTTCAATTAACAATAATAATGGTTGCATCAAGGATACCACAATTGTTTTAACGGAAGATTGTCCTACAAGCACATGCAACATCACACAAATAAATGCGGCAATGGCAAGCGCTGGTTTTCAGCCTTTAAATGTTCCTGGCTATCCTTGTGCCCTATATTTTTATAATCCGAATACTACCAATAGTTGGAATACCGCTCAATCACAAGCTGCTGCTGTTGGTGCAACGTTATTAACTGTTTGTGACCTAGCTGAGAATAATGCTGTATGGAATGCAGCCGTTGCGGCTGGTGTTTCTGGTGGTCTTTGGATAGGTTTGTCGGATCAAGCCAACGAGGGGACTTGGCTGTGGGCCGATGGAGGTAACTGTAACTTCACAAATTGGAATGCGGGTGAACCAAGTAATTCTTCATGTTTTCCTTCAACAGACGGGGAGGATGGCGCAATTATCCAAATGGCGAATGGTTTGTGGAATGATGTTTACCTCGGTCCAACTGGTTTTTGCGCAAACCCTGCCGCATATGCATCCTTGATTAAAGTCAATCTATGTCCACAAATTACACCTGCTGTTAGTGCTCAAAATGTTTGCCAGGGTGATCCTGTTCAGCTTACAGCAACAACTATATTAGGCTCTTCGCCCTACACATATTCCTGGTTAGATGCTAATAATAATTCCATCGGTACGGGATCTCCATTAACTTATAACCCGCAAAATGATATAACACTAACTGCTGTAGCAACCGATCAATATGGTTGTTCAGATTCTGAACCTTTGAATATTACGACTCAGAACTGTGCTCCTCAAATAGCAGGGATTTGTTGCCCATACGATGGTTGGGATTACATTATGCCAATAACTATTACGAATAATACTGCCTTGGCAACCACAGGTAATTTGCAAACGCTTTTAATTTTAGATACACAAACGCCAATTTCTCAAAATAAAATGCAAGCGAATGGAAATGATATTCGTTTCATTGAAGGTGTTTGTACAAATGTGATACCGTATTACATTGAAAGTGGAATAAATACCCCTCAAACTAATATTTGGGTTCGACTTCCGCCCATCTCTCCTGGTGGAAGTT
Organism: Flavobacteriales bacterium; assembly: GCA_947497485.1. Lineage (GTDB taxonomy): Bacteria > Bacteroidota > Bacteroidia > Flavobacteriales_D > Crocinitomicaceae > UBA952. Next base: position 163,488 of record CANMHB010000006.1, on the reverse strand, counting down.
TAACAATTTTCATGAAATATGGAAATGCTACAGCTCCTTCAGGTGCAGCTCCTTTTACCGGTGCTGCAAATGCAATGTTTCCAAGTGTATTAACGGCAACGAACGGTCAAAATTTGGCAGGTACACAAATATTTGATTGGATAAATGTTCCTGCTGGAGTTACGGTAACGACAACAAATGCCCAACCGGTAATTTTAAATGCAAGGAAAATAGTTTTTGACGGTGTTTTTGATGGACAAGGAAAAGGATATGCAACGCAAGCGGGTCCGGGAGCGGGATCAACAGGCAATGGTTCTGTTGGTGGAGGTGGTGGAGCCTATGGTGGAAATGGCGGTGGCGGTGGAAGTAACAACGGAGGAGCAGCATATGGCACGTTAACAGGTCTAGATACTGACATGGGTTCTGGTGGAGGAAATTCAGATTGTAATGGTGCTAGAGGAGGAGGTAATTTGCAACTTTTTGGGAGTTTAGTACAATTGAATGGAACATTAAATGTTCAAGGAAACCCTGGTGATGCCAATTCTTGCAATGAGGAAGCTGGAGGCGGAGGAGCTGGAGGTGGTGTTTTAGTGACATCCGATTATTTAACTGGTTCGGGTACTATAAATGCGAAAGGTGGTATTGGACAAAATAGTGCCACTAAAGAAGGCGGCGGCGGCGGCGGCGGTGGTCGTATTAAGTTTTTTTATTCTCAAGTCAACTCATATAGCGGTGTAACTCAAGTCAATGGAGCTGCTGCAGGAACAGGTGGACAAAGTGGTATGTCTCCAGGTCAGAATGGAACTTTTAATGCTGCTCAAATTGCTGGATTATCAACTCTCATAGGAACAGAAACACCTGTAAGCATTCCAACGGCAATTTTCTCTTCAAATGATGTTTGTCAAAATAACCCATCTGTTTTTACAGATCAATCAACAGTTGAATCATTAGGTTCAATTTCATCTTGGCAATGGGATTTTGGTGATGGATCTGGAACCTCGACGATACAAAATCCATCCTATGATTATTCTGCTGCTGGTCAATACATTGTATCCTTAGTTGTGACTACTGTTTCTGGTTGTGCAGACACAATAACAACTCAAATCACGGTGAATCCGGGAGCAACTGCAGACTTCTCAAGCACCAATGTCTGTTTGGGAGATGTTTCAAGCTTTAGTGATTTGTCCTCTACCAATGTAACAAATTGGGAATGGAATTTTCAGGATGGAAATACAAGTTCATTAGAAAATCCAACTAATACATTTCTTACAGCAGGGTCGTTCGATGTCGAGCTCGTTGTTGGTACAACTAATGGCTGTACTGATACAATATCAAATACGATAACAATATACCCATTACCAATAGTGAATGCAGGTCAAGATGTAACAATATGTGCTGGTGAGACAGTCACGCTGTCGGCCAATGGAGCACAAGTGTACAATTGGAATCCAAACACGATAACAAATGGACAAAATTTTACGCCTAATGCATCAGGATTATACACTGTAACAGGAGTTGATGCAAATGGTTGTGAAGATACCGATGACTTAAATATTGTTGTTTTGCCAGTTCCAGATGCCATTGTATCTGCGAATCCATTAAACGGTTTCCCAGGAGATATTTTCACTTTCATAAATACAAGTGCAAATGCATTGACCTATAATTGGAATTTTGGTAATGGAGTAACGACTTTGTCAAATGACCTATCTGATCAGACTCAGTCATATACTGCTCCTGGAACTTATACTATTGAACTGAATGCTTCCAATGGCATATGCGCTGATTCTTCCTTTATTACTGTAATCGTTTTAACTCCAGATGTTGAAATTAATGTTCCGAATGTTTTCACAGTTAATAATGACGGAATAAATGATGAATGGCAAATTATTGTAAAAAATGCATCTGCAGTAAAAGTTGATATTCAAAATAGATGGGGAAATACAATGTTGACCCTTGGAGCAAATGAATCATGGGATGGCACAATCGATGGTAAAGATGCCAAAGATGGAGTCTATTTTTATCGATATGAAATTCAAGATAATTTCGGTCAGGTATTTAAAGGACACGGTCATTTTACACTAATTCGGACTAACTAAAAATGCAATTTAATTTTCCGAGTTTATCTATTCAGTTGATTTAACTTACTTTATTCATTGTAACTTTATCAAAAAAATGATATGGATTTCATAGACCATAAAATCGATGATTATGTTTGCAGACATACTTCAAAGGAGAGCGAACTTCTCCAAAAAATAAATCGAGAAACAAATCTAGAAGTTCTTCAACCGCGTATGTTAAGCGGACATTTTCAGGGGCGCGTATTGAGCATGTTTTCTAAAATGATAAAACCGAGGCGAATTCTTGAAATCGGAACTTATACTGGATACTCTGCTCTTTGTTTGGCTGAAGGGTTGACTGAGGATGGATTACTTTTTACAATTGATGTAAATGAGGAACTCGAAACAAGAGTACAGGGTTATTTTGATCATTCGGATAATAGAATGAAATTGAAATATTTTGTTGGTGATGCAATTAGAATTATTCCAAGTCTGAATGAAAAATGGGATATTGTGTTTATCGATGCTGATAAATTGAACTATGTCAATTACTACAATTTGGTTTTTGATTCGGTTGAAAAAGGAGGTTACATAATAGCTGATAACGTTCTTTGGTCAGGAAAAGTAGTTGATTCATCAAAAATGGATAAAGACACGGAACTTTTAAGAGAATATAACCGAATGGTACATGAAGATTCTCGTGTTGAGGAAGTTTTATTACCAATCCGGGATGGACTTATGATCGCTCGTAAAAAATGAATAAAAACATCGAAATAAGAACAACAAAAGATGGTTCTAAAACCATTTATTTACCTGACTTTGATGAAAATTACCATTCTTTTCATGGAGCTATTCAGGAAGCAAATCATGTTTTCATAAAAAATGGATTAGATTTTTTAATGCATCGCGATTCAATTTCAATATTCGAAATGGGATTCGGTACTGGATTGAATGCATTTTTATCTTATTTGAGATCAAAGGATTCGAATCAAGTAATCCAATATGTTGGACTTGAAGCTTATCCATTGGATAAGCATATTTATTCTGAAATGGCTTATTCAAGGCAACTTGGATTGGTAAGTGAGCAATTTTATTTCGATTTAATGGATGCGAAATGGGGGCAATTTATAGATGTTTCGGAAAACTTTCAACTGTTAAAAATTAAAAGTTCAATTGAAGAATGGGAATCTGATCAAAAATTTGATTTAATTTATTTCGATGCATTTGGTCCTCGCGTGCAGACAGAAATGTGGAATCTAGAAATAATGGTGAAAATGTTTAAACTTTTAAAGACTAACGGCGTTTTGGTTACTTATTGTGCTCAAGGTCAATTTAAGCGGAATTTAAAAGAAGCGGGGTTTGAAGTGAATTCTTTGCCTGGTCCACCCGGGAAGCGTGAAATGACAAGAGCGATAAAAATTAACAAAAATTTTACAACAAATTAATTGGTAGTTCAAAATTGTATTATACTTTTGCAATGAAAATTACTTTTCATAGTGGTAATTTTCGAGTTTTATAGTTTTAGCATGGTTTAGCAGAAAGAGGAACAAGTCAAGGTTTGTTCCTCTTTTTGTTTTTAAAGTCTTTTTAGTAGTTCTTTAATTTCACTCAAAATCAATGCGGTAGCTCCCCATATTATTTTATTCTCAAGTGTAAAACAAGGAACTTTTTTCATAGTAGAACCTTTGGTGATTTCAATATCAGTGTATTTTAAATTTTTATCATCCAACAAATCCGAACATTTTATAAATACGATTTCGTTGACTTCGTCAATAGATGCTTTTAATGTCGGCTCATCTGAGTGAGCGAAAATGTACGGATGAACTTCGAAATTTGAAATCGGTATATATACGGGAGTAATTTTCCCAACAATTTTAGCATGATCCATTTTTATATTTATTTCCTCTATGGATTCTCGTCGTGCAGTTTCCTCTAATGTTGAATCGGATGGATCCATCTTACCACCGGGAAAAGCAATTTGTTTGCTGTGATGTCCGTCGTATTCTGATCGTTCAATTACGATGAAATACCACTCCTTATTTTTGTTAAATAAGTGAATTGCTACAGCTGACAATTTAGGATTGATTGGTTTTTCGGTTTGCGTAAAACGAAGTGGATAGAACTTTTTGTGAGCAGATATTCCAGGAAGATCTTCAAGTTCTTTAAAAAGGCTTTGAATAAAATCCACAACGAACTACTTAATAGATGATAAAATGGTCTCGAAATCATCTAGAAAATAATTCATTTTATCTGCCTTTCCGCAGAATTGAATTACAAAAAACTGATTATTTTTCTGAATCGTTGCCACAAAATAGATGGAAGAATAATCACTTTCAAAAGTGTACCTTTTCACAAAAGGTTCGATTAATGATTGATAAATTATGGGAAGTTTATGTTTGAATTTTACGACTTCGGAAACTTTAGTGTTTGAGCCTATGGATTTAGTTCTTTTTCCGACTGCATCATATTGAATGGCTTCAAGCGAGTTATTTATTTTGGTTAAATAGTGAATGTTTGATAATTCATTTGCTTTTATTTCAGAAATTCCAAAATACAAATTCAATTCATCAATTCCATAGGTTTTACATTCTTTTCCATTGCTGCAAACATCTATGTAATCTATATTATTAAATTTCTTTGGTAAATCGAACTGGAGCGAATTAAAAGTGATATTGTAGCAATCTTTGAAATTAAGGTCCATATTATTTTGATAAATCTCTCGGGCTGCCTTTTTTTGTTCGTTTCTAGGGCACCCAATTAAAATTGGTAACAACATCAATGTACAAATGAATAAATGTAATTTTTGTTTCATACTGTTATAAATCTTAGTTGTTTTTTGAATTGTCGTATTGATTTTGATAATGAATTCCTCAAATATAGTGAATTAATAAAATATAAGATATCGTTCAAAAAACATAAAAATATAAAATGACCCTTTAAAAAATAGGGGTCTGTTGATAAAATATGATATTATTTTACTTTGATGCACCAAAAATAGGTGTATCTTTGCAAAAAAAGATAAAAATGGCTACAAAAAGACTAAAAGCGTATCAAGATGTTTTGAATCGTGAACCAAAGCACATTGAGTTTGATGGAAAATTATCTGAGTTATTCGGTAGAAATGTATTTCATATTGATGTAATGCGTGAGTATTTGCCTTCAGATACGTATAAATCTATGATGGAATCCATCAATAATGGCACTCGACTCGATCGAAAAAATGCGGATCAGGTAGCTTCAGCAATGAAAGATTGGGCAATTTCAAAAGGTGCGACACATTACACTCACTGGTTTCAACCTTTAACAGGTGCAACAGCAGAGAAACATGATGCTTTTTTCAAGCCAATCGGACCAGGAAAGGCGATCGAACGATTTGATGGTGATATGCTTGTTCAACAGGAGCCTGACGCTTCATCATTCCCAAATGGTGGAATCCGAAATACTTTTGAGGCTAGAGGTTACACGGCTTGGGATCCTTCATCACCAGCATTTGTAATTGGAAAAACGCTTTGTATCCCGACAATTTTTATTTCTTATACTGGTGAGTCTTTGGATTACAAAATGCCTCTTTTAAAAGCTTTGCATGCTGTTGACTTAGCTGCCGTTGAGGTTTGTCAATATTTTGATAAAAATGTTACAAAAGTTCAAGCGACATTGGGTTGGGAACAAGAATATTTTTTAATAGATCAGGCATTATTTAATGCTCGTCCGGACTTAATGCTAACTGGAAGAGCGCTTTTTGGTCACGCTCCGGCTAAAGGCCAGCAATTAGAAGATCACTATTTTGGATCTATTCCCGAAAGAGTAAATGCTTTTATGCGTGAATTTGAGGTGGAATCTTTGCTATTGGGAATCCCTGTAACAACTCGTCATAATGAAGTTGCCCCAAATCAGTTTGAGTGTGCTCCAATTTTTGAGGAGTGTAACTTGGCAAACGACCACAATTTACTTTTGATGGATCTAATGGAGAAAATCGCTAGGAAACATGATTTTCGAGTGCTTCTACATGAAAAACCTTTCGCGGGTGTTAATGGATCAGGTAAACATAACAATTGGTCTTTAAGTACGAATACTGGAGTTAACCTTTTAGCACCTGGAAAAAATCCAAAGACCAACCTTCAGTTCCTTACATTTTTTGTAAATACCATTAAAGCAATTCATGATAATGCAGACCTTTTACGCGCTGCTATCGCTTCTGCGGGCAATGATCATCGTTTGGGCGCGAATGAAGCTCCTCCAGCAATTATTTCGGCATTCATAGGTTCACAATTGTCTTCAGTGCTTGACGACTTAGAAAAGAATATCAAGGCTGGAAAAATGACGCCACAAGATAAAACGGAATTAAAATTAAACATCGGAAAAATCCCACAAATATTGTTGGATAATACGGACAGAAATCGAACTTCTCCGTTTGCATTTACAGGTAACAAGTTTGAATTTAGAGCAGTTGGTTCATCAGCGAATTGTGGTTCTGCTATGATTGTGCTAAACACAATTATGGCGAAGCAATTGAAAGAATTTAAGAAGTCAGTTGATGCTCGCATTGATAAAGGAGAATCCAAAGATGAAGCTATTCTCAAAGAACTTCAAGTTTTAATCAAACAGTCGAAGAAAATTCGTTTCGAAGGTAATGGTTATGGTGATGAATGGGTGAAGGATGCCGAAAAAAGAGGTTTGTCTAATCTAAAAGATACACCGAGAGCGCTTCAGGTTTGGCATGATAAAAAAGTAGCTAAACTTTTCGAGGAAATGGGTGTTTTATCGGAAAGAGAACTTGATGCAAGAAGAGAGATTGAATTTGAAAATTATGTATTGAAAATTCAAATTGAATCACGTTTGATGGGTGATTTAACCCAAAATCATTTCATACCAGCAGTCGTTGAATATCAAAATAAATTGATTCAGAATGTTCAAGGATTAATTTCAATATTAGGAGATAAAGTAGGTAAGGAATCAGCAAAAGCTCAAATTTCGCTCATTCAAGAGATTTCAACACATATGAATAAAATGAAATCTGCTTCGGATGCCATGCTTCAACAAAGAAAATTGGCTAATAAAATTGATGATGCCGAGAAAAAGGCATTGGCGTATTGTGATAAAGTAAAGTCATATTTTGACGAAATTAGATATCATGCAGATAAACTAGAATTATTAGTAGAAGATGAATTATGGCCTTTACCAAAATTCAGAGAGTTATTGTTTACAAGGTAAGTTTACCTACGTCTACCAAAGAAATGGCTGTTTCAATATGAGACAGCCATTTTTATTAAGGTTTTCATATAAAGTTCAATGCGAATTTCAATAATTCGTGAAGTGACTGCTTCTGTTTAAATGTGATTGATATTTGTTGGGCCTTAACTCCAGTTCTTTTTGTTTTTACTTGAATGTTGTCGTCCAAAAGGTTCTTAGTTGCTTTGAAAGTGGGAATTAATTCTAAGAATAATCCTTTCCATCCTGCGTTTTCGACGAGGATTAAATTTCTTGGGTTTCCTGTAAAATAGGGATTTAGTTCTATATTTTTTAATTTGTAGTCATCTTCTAGTGTAGATATAACAAATTGATTACTATCTAATTGCTTAAACTTAATTCGCTGATCAGCTAAGCTATATTCATCTATTTCTTTTTTGTCTATTGGCGCCTTCATTTCATATAATACTCTTTGAATCAGAGAATCGGCTTGCGTCGAATTTTTGTAAGTACAAATTGCTTCAAATCTCGGTACAGCTGGAACAAGATCATCATCGGTCATTTTTAGTCCAAGGTAGTTTAATGAAATATATTCTAATTCTTCAAACTTGATTATTTGAGCCAAATGGCTCTTGAAAGGAAGATTGTTATTTAAATTGATAGATGTGGAAAAATGAAAACCCCTTGGGCATAAAACATTATGTTTATTATCAATTAAATCAGAGGAAATATCTATCAAAATTTTATTCTTATCGAATTGAATAGCACTTTTTGAAATAAGCTTCGTGTTTTGAAAACGAGAAATAACTTGTTTCGACAGATCATTTTTTAGATGATAACTAAATTGATTGGTCTTAAAAATCTCCTTTATTTTGTCTAGGTTTTTATTTGGACTATTCAAAATTAGAAAACTGTTTTCTTTGATGCGAAATATTGGTAAATGGTTGTTATTTATATTTTTATCGAATTCAGTTAGGTTGTCAATGTTGAATTTCAAGACCACAACATTTTTTGATTTGTATTCAATTTGTACAAGTTCAATTGGCTTGGTGTAGTCGATATTTAATTCTTGTAGATTTGATTTACGCTTTTTTCGTTTTTTGAATAAATCTTTGATTTTTTCGATTACAATTTCGTCTTTGTGTTCAAATAATTCTGAAAAAACGACTTCTTCAAAAAAATTATATCCGTTAATCAAAATATGCAACTTAGTGCTTTGAGGAAGATTAACAACAAGTTCTTGGTTCGATTTTATTTGTGTTCTAGTAAGAATAATAATTCCAATGAAACAAGCTGAAATAAATAATATTGATATGGTTTCTTTCCATTTATTCATCTTTGTAAAGGTAATGCAAACTTGAATTGATTAATTTTGAATATGAAGAAAATTGTACGATTTATTTTTTGGTTAATTGGTTGGAAGATTGATGAGCGAACACCTGAAGGGATTAAGAAATGTGTCATTGTTGTTGGACCACATACGTCGAATTGGGACTTTGTTTTAGGTAAAATGGCTTTCATAAGTTATGGCGTAAAAGGAAGATTTTTAATAAAAAAGGAACTTTTTTTCCCTCCCCTTGGTTGGATTTTAAAAGCAATGGGAGGAGTACCGGTTGATCGAAAGCAGCGAAATAATTTAACAGAAACTGCAGTGAAGTTTTTCAATGAGAATGAAACCATGTTCTTGGTATTTACGCCTGAGGGAACGAGAAGCTACAATCCGAATTGGAAAAAGGGTTTTTATTTCATTGCGCAAAAAGCAAACGTTCCGATTTACATCTGTTATATGGATTACAAGCGTAAAATTGGCGGATTTCATAGTATTATCCATCCAACTGGCAATGTGGATGAAGATATCCGTTATATTAAAAGTATTTTGCGTGAATACAAAGGAAGATTTCCTGAAAATGGAATTGATTAGTCCTTTTTCTTTATAAATTGCCCAGTTTTTTTATCATATCCATAGGGACAATGTTTGCAGCCACTTTTACAACAATAACCTCTTTTTAAATGATAAGCCTCGGTAAAAATGATATATCCTTCTTCGCTCAGGTAGTAATCTTCCTTACTTAAATTGTTTTTTTTTGAGAAACCCGATAAATCCTCGCTCATGAGTCAATTCAATTTGGAAATTTTAGATGAATATTTGAAAAAATCAATCTTACATGAATTTAAAATTCAAAGTGTAAACGATTCAAATATTAAATTGTTCGTGAAACGTGATGATTTAATTCATTCAGAATTTTCGGGAAATAAATTACGTAAGCTAAAGTATAACTTGAAATCTTGTTTTGATAATCAATGTGAAGGAATTCTAACTTTCGGTGGTGCGTTTTCTAATCATTTACTAGCAGTTGCTTCCGCATGTAATTTGTTAAACCTGAAAAGTGTTGGTGTGGTTAGGGGAGAGGAACTTACTAAATATTCTAATGGGTTAATTTCGCGTTGTGCAGCTTTAGGTATGGAACTATTGTTTGTAACTCGCTACGAATATTTTACTCAAAAAAAAGCAACGGGAAGAATTGATTTTCGCGGATCATCGTTTTGGTCCGTTCCTGAGGGAGGAGCAAATTCCGAAGGAATAATTGGTTCTCAGGAAATTGTTTCCAATTTGGATTTTGATTATGTAGTTGTTGCCCAAGGAACTTCAACAACAAGTTTAGGTATTGCTTTGAATTTAAAAGATTGGCAAAAATTGATTGTCGTACCTGTTTTGAAAGGATTTGATGCCCTTGGAGAAATGAAAAATTTGCTAAGAGATGATGAGAAATTTTCTAAAGTCCAGCATAAAATAATTGTTTTGGATGACTTTCATTTTGGAGGGTATGCCAAAGGAACTAACGAGTTAAATTTGTTTATTGAAGAGTTTAATAGCCTTAATAATTTTAGAATTGAACCAGTTTATACAGGAAAAGCTATGTATGCCTTAAAGGAGTTCATAGAATCAAATAAGTTCATAGAAAATAAAAAAGTCCTCTTCGTACATACGGGAGGACTCAATAATTATTCTGAATAAAAATTAACTTAGTTTCTTAATTTTTCCTTTAGAACCAGATTTTTTATACAAGTGCATTGATTTAAAATAAACTTCTACTGCACCGATGCTATTGGTAGCTTGACTCAAATAACTAATATTCGCATCAAAAGCTAAACCAACTCGAATACCTTTAATTTTAAAACCAAAGGTTGTTGAAATTGCATCTTTGTGTCTGTAGTAAAAACCATAGTTAACACAAACGGTTTTATTTATTGTCGTAATTTCAGACCCCTCTCTTAAAATGTGTTCAAGTGAAACACCGGCCATCAAATTATACCCTGGTCCAGTTTTAAAATAAATTACATTAGGTTGAACGCGCAAATCTCTCTTTCGTGTAGTAATATCCGCACCTGCAGATAAGACAGTATTAATATACATACGATCTCCTCCAAATGAAAAATTAATTTTTTGACGAGTTAAATGATTAAATGCTAGTCCACCATAAACTCTTGTTTTATTTCTGTATTCGTGCTGGTAAAAAACGCCTGTTCCAAGGTCGATTGAGCCATAGGAATTATTAAGACCAAGTTCTGTATTCTTTCCAGGAACATAAGCATTTCCGTTCCAATCAGTTTCCCAAGTTTGGGCACTTCTGTCAATGCTCTGTTGGTAAAATCCAGGTGAAACTCCTACAGATAATTTGTTTCGCTTGTCCAATTGCATCGTGTAATTAATAGGAATAGAAACGCTAGTGGTCATCATCTTAGCATCACCTGTTTGATCGTTTAAAACATTCAATCCAATTCCGAAATTATTCGTTCCCATCAAACCATCTTGAATTTTGAATTCAGCATTTAGGGTATTCGTTCGCATTCCAATTCCAGGCTCAGGTATGGTTAACCATTGACTTCTGAAATTAGTAGTAAAGCTGAAATCTTCTTGACCTGTAGAAACTGCCCCTGGGTTATAAAGCACTGGAGACTGATACCAAATGCTTAAGTTTTTATCTTGTTGCGCAATAAGTAATGTGCTAACAAAAAGGGCTAAATAAGACGTTATTATTTTTTTCATAATACTATCTAAACAATGTTACGTTACCTTTTAATTCTCCTGATCTGCCATCAATCCTTCTATAACTTAACAGATAAGTATATGTAGCGGGATTCACAGGTTTTCCTTTACAGGTTCCATCCCAACCTTCATGCGGATTAGTGGTTCTGAAAACCATGTGGCCATATCGATCAAAAATTCTGAAGTCTACTTCAACAATAGCTCCTCCTTCGAAAAAAGCACCGCCATCTTTGTTATTTGCAAAATTATTATCGATATCAACGTTTGTTAGTATTTTGAAATAATCGTTTTCACCATCGCCGTTGGGAGAGAATGAATTAGGTAGGGACACTTTAACAGAGTCATTAAAACAAGGTACATCGACAAAAAGGCTATCTCTTGTTTTACAGCCGTTTACAGTATATTCAAAAACATACCATGTTGAATAAAATGGAGTAACGGTTAAGATATTCCCATTCAATGAATCTGGAGCAGCATTCGGATCATCGACTGTTCCAATTAAAGAACTAATGTAATCAGTGTATGTTATGGAGTCTGAAACTACGCCACTCTCATAAACCATCAAACTTCCTCCAACTGGAAGACCATTAACCCAAAGATAAGCTTGATCGAACATGCAGATTGCTGTATCTCCAATTGGTTTCCAGAAAATTATGTCATCATCCGGTCCTGCTGCAAGTGTGTCTCTTAAGGTGTCTGCTAAAGTAGCTTGAATACTCGGAATTTGACCTACAGTAATGGTTGCATTTGAAGAATTGCTACCAAACGTATTGGTGGCAGTTAGTGTGATTGTAAATGTACCATCTGTATCGAAACAAATAGGCCCTGGATTTTGCCCAGAATAACTTGATGGAGTGCCACCTGAAAAAGTCCAAGAGTATGATAAGGCATCATCGGATGAGGTGTTTTCTACTTCAATGCATTCTCCAGCACAGATTGAATTGGCTGATACTGTGAAACTAGATGTTGGAGCCTGAGCAAAAAATAATCCTGAAATTAATAAGAAAGACACTAAAAAAATTCTTCTCATGTGTTTGATTTTCGTGACAATTTTACGAAAGTAATGAAAAAAGTTTCAACTTATGCAAAAAATATCGTTCATCTCGTAAGTAAAGTCCTAATTTGATGCATCTCTTGAACATCATGAACCCTAAAGATATTTGCTCCGCGGTCGAGAAGAATAGCGTGAAGAGCTGATGTGCCATTCATTGATTCCTCTGCTAAAATTTCAAGTTTTTTGTATATCATTGACTTTCTTGATACCCCAACTAATATAGGTTTGTTTAAAATTTTGAGCATCTCGAAATTTCTTAAAATTTCGAAGTTTTGTTCAATTGTTTTTCCAAAACCAAAACCTGGATCAATTACAATATCTATTACCCCTAGTTGATGCAAATAATTAATTTTCTCCGAGAAAAAATGAATCAAGTTTTGAATAATGTTTTCACTCTCGGTGCTTTCAAACTTTTTATCTGCCATACCATTGCTGTGCGTGAGAATGTAGGGACATTTCTTTGTGGCAATAATAGAAAAAAGTTTATCGTCAATCACACCACTAGAAATATCATTTATAATATCTACTCCTTCATTCAATCCGATTCGAGCGGTTTCAGATTTATATGTATCCAATGAAATTAAAATATTTGGAAATTCTTTTCTTAAAATCTTTATTGATTTGAGAATTCGATTTAATTCGTCTTTCGTACTTAATTGTTTTGCTCCAGGTCTTGTTGAAACACCTCCAATGTCAAGTATTTCAGCGCCATTACTTATCATGTCGTTTGCTTTTAGCAAAAGATCATCAATCTTTGCAATTCTGCTTTTTGCATAAAAAGAATCAGGCGTCAAGTTTACAATACCCATAATTTTTGGATAGTAAAGGTCAATTAATTTTCCTTTTACTTTTATAGACTTGTTTTGCTTGAAATCAGTTAATTTTGTCATGCTTTACAATTATGGATAGAACTTTAAGTCAGTATACAAATGTAATGAATAGTTGCCGAGAGATTTTTGAAAAAAAATCAATTGACTATGGCACATCATGGCGAATTTTGAGAACCAGTTCGCTTACGGATCAAATTTTTATTAAAGCTCAACGAATAAGAACGATTCAGGAGACAGGAGAAAATAAGGTTGGTGAATCTTTTGAAGATGCCTTTCAGGCCATAGTAAATTATTGTATCATGGCTTTGATTCAGCTTCGCTATCCTGCAGACTTCAATGAAAGTCTTTCTCCAACACAGGCTTTGATTTTTTATAAAGAGATTGAGGAGGAGGCCACTAATCTTATGAAGCGAAAAAATCATGATTATGGAGAAGCATGGCGAGACATGCGCGTTAGTTCGTTAACGGATTTGATTTTAACGAAAGTATTGAGAATTAAGCAGATAGAGGATAATCGTGGCAAAACCATCGCAAGCGAGGGCGTGGAAGGAAACTATTTTGACATGTTAAATTACTCCGTTTTTGCCCTAATTCACTTAGGAGGTGAATGTTAAGGCTTTGTTAAATGACAATGCTACTTTTTGATAGTTTATATCTTCGATAAAAAATCTAAAATATGTCTAAAGAAACATTAATTGATTCAAGCAATAATTTTCAAAATTGGAAATTTTATGCATCTTGGGGTATCAGGATAATAATCGCTGCTCTTTTTCTCGTTTCGGCATTTGGAAAAATCTATCCGGATCCTTCTATGTTCTATAGTATTTCGAAATTTGAATATACGCAACTTTATCCGCTCGGATTTGGAAGAGGACTTGCGGCATTTTTATCTCGATTTTTAATTGGAGTTGAATTCGCACTTGGCTTTTTAATCTTATTGCCCTTTAATCTGAAAAAGATTGTTATTCCAGCTACCATTTTGATGCTTGCGTTTTTCTGTGTTCACTTAACTATTGAAATAGCGACCGGAGGAAATAAGGGAAATTGTGGGTGTTTTGGAAGTTTACTTCCTATGACGCCTTTACAAGCATTAATTAAAAACCTAGTTTCAATTGGTTTACTTTTTTTACTGAATTTTAAATTTAGCGATATGTTAAATTCCAAATCTAGTCCTGTTTCAGTCGGATCACTAACATTAATTTGTGTGGCAACATTATTTTTAATGATTCCAATAAAATCTCAAACTGAAAAACCAAAAGTAACTACTGTTATTAAAGAGCCTACCGAGGTTAGTCAAATTAAATCAGATACAATTGATGAAAATACTGAACAATCAAAAGGGATTAAAAAAGATACGACTCAAGTCAAAGAAATTAAAGATTTAGGTCCAAAAAAGAAAAAGTCTGGTTTCGCTAAAATATTCCCAAAAATAGATGAAGGTAAAAAAGTACTTTGTTTTTTCGCTCCAACATGTGAACACTGTATGCAAACAGCTAAAGAGCTTACTGAATTGAAGAAAAAAGATCCTTCCTTTCCAGATATTTATGTCATATTTATGGATGAAGGTCCAGAGGAAATCCCGGCATTTTTCAAATTTGCTGGATCTGAATACCCAAATTATGTAATGGACATTATAGAGTTTTGGCAAACAATCGGGAATGGAAGAGATACACCAGGTGTAGCCTATTTATGGAATGGAAATATTCAAAAATTCTATAGTGGTATCGATAAAGATAAATTCAATAAAGAAGAGTTTAAAAAAATCGTGCAATAGCATTTTTCAGAAACTAAAAAAGCATTACATTAGTGAATGCGAAAAAAAATACTTGCGGCAAATTGGAAAATGAATTTGCTTCGTAATGAGGCTCTTGAATTATATAGACAATTCTCACAATTCACCGATAATCAGAACGTTCAAATTTATAGTTCTGCACTTTATTTAACTGAATTGGCACAATACAATTCGTTGACAATAGGCGCTCAAAATTTCTATTTTGAAAACGCTGGAGCATTCACAGGTGAAATATCCTTGAACCAACTTAGAAGTTGTAATGTTAATCACGTTCTAATTGGTCACTCTGAAAGGCGTCAACTTTTTGCTGAAACAGATGAAATTTTAAGAAAAAAAGTAGATGCTGCGATTGAAAATGGTTTCAATCTAATTTTTTGCTGCGGAGAACCTCTAGATATTCGCCAGAGCGAAAATCATGTTGAATATGTTGTAAATCAACTGGAATTAGCATTATTTCAAGTTCCGTCAGAAAAATGGGATCAAATTGCAATTGCTTACGAACCAATATGGGCAATTGGTACGGGAATGACTGCGACTTCCGAACAAGCCGAGGAAATGCATCGTGAAATTCGAACTGCTATATCATATAAATTTGGCAACGAACTTGCTGAAAAGGTTTCAATTTTATACGGAGGGAGTTGTAACGAAAAGAACGCAAGCGAATTATTTGCATGTGAGAATGTCGATGGTGGTTTAATCGGTGGAGCCTCTTTGAAAAGTGAATCATTTCATGAAATATTAAAAGCACTTTATGAATTACATTGAGGTTGAGTTTAATCTTTCACCTTTTAATCCTTGGAATGAGGTTTTAATTGCTTATTTATCTGAACAAGATTTTGAAAGTTTTCAAGAGGAAAAACCTAAGGTGAAGGCTTATATCCAAGAAGAACTTTTTCAAAAAGAGAATTTTGAGGTGATTTTGAAGGAACTTAATTCTCAAAAAGAACTTGATTTTTCTTATAATTTGACATTAATTCCTCAACAAAATTGGAATGCAGTATGGGAGTCACAGTTTGAACCTGTAATTATAGAAGATAAATTGCAAATTATTGCACCCTTTCATCGTGTTAATGATTTTTCAGGACAAATTATTGTCATTGAACCTAAAATGTCATTTGGTACCGGACATCATCAAACAACCTATTTAATGTGTAAAACCATGTTTGATTTGGACTTGAAGGATCAGGTCGTTTTAGATATGGGTTCTGGTACAGGTGTATTAGCCATTTTAGCTGAAAAGTTAGGTGCTTTGCATGTTGATGCTTATGATATTGAGCCTTGGTCAGTTGAAAATTGTAGGGAAAATTCAGAAAAAAACGATTGTCATAATATCTCAAGTTATTTAGGGGATATAGACCAAGTTAGTGGGAATTTTAACCTCATACTTGCGAATATTAATAAAAATGTTTTGAAAGCTCATCTTCCTGGATATTCGAATCTTTTATATTCTGGTGGAACTTTACTATTAAGTGGTTTCTTTACAAGTGATGAAAATGAATTGAAGTTAGCAGCTAACGAAAATAACCTTGAATTTGAATATTCTGAAAATCGGGAAGGATGGTCCATGTTGAAGTTTATTAAACTATGAAGTGTATGAAACATAATTTTTATCTGACCTTAATAGGTTTATTAACCTTCTTTTTTTCATTTGAGTTGAATGCTCAACAATTCCCAAATGATAAAGATAAATTTGTCAAAGTTTGGCAGGGGATAATAGATGATCCTGGAGCAAACGATTGGATAAAAAAAGAATTACCTCGATTATTGAAATCCTCAAAAATGACCGATTCACATTTCTCGAAAATGGTTTCAGCCTGTAACGAGTTTGAATCAAAAAAAATCCCTATTTATCCTCAATTGTACGAGTATATGCAATGTTGGGTTTTTCAAATTGACGGAAAATTCAACGCTAACTTTAATTCGGAATGGCAAACAATAATTAAAGGATATTTGGGTAATGAAGATCAACTGAGTTTATTAATTACTTTCTCCAAAAATCTTTATAAATATGGAGCCTTGAGTAATCAAGGTGATTTTCGTTGGTTTTACGAAAAAGGAAATTTAGTTTGGAATAATGATAAGAAATTGTCGATTCAATGTACAAATGGAGATTTAATCTGTCGAGTAATTAGTGAGAATGAGGTAAGTGACAGCATTGTTGTCTATAATACTTCAGGCGTTTTAGATGTATTCAAAAATAAATGGGAAGGAAGGAACGGAACCCTTACCTGGGAAAAAGTAAAATTTGATAAAACGAAAACATTTGCAAATATCAGAGGATATAAATTCGATATGAACAAGGCAATGCTAAGGGTCGATACTGTAGAGTTAACCACACCATATTTTACCGTTCCAATTCTTGGTAAATTGATTGACAAATCAATTCTAGAATTAACGGAGGGTGAGAGCTCTCCGCAATTTAATTCTTTTGAAAAACGATTGAAAATTCCTGAATTAAACGAGAACATGGATTATGATGGGGGATTTACGTTATATGGAGCCGAATTTGTAGGTCAGGGAACACCAGAAAACCCAGCGAAAATTTTCTTAAAATACAATAAAAAAGAAGTTTTTGAAATTTCAGCTTTAAAATTTGAAATGAATCCACAAAGGGTCATAGCTCGAGAAGCGAAAAGTAAACTTTTTTATCCTAATGGGGATTCTTTGGTTCAATCAGAATCTTATGTGAATATTGATTTAAAGTCTAAATTACTTAGTATTTCTTCTGCCCAGAAAGGTAAACAAATGCTGCCATTTTATGACTCTTATTTCAAAATATTCGTTTACGCTCCACTTTTAAATTGGAGGTTAAATTCGAAACAACCCTATTTCACTTTTGATATAGGAACTGCCAACGAACAAAGGTATGCACGTGTTGAATCTCTTGATTATTTTGATCGTGAATTATTTCAAAAATACAAGGGAATGTCTGGAGCTCATCCTTTTGGGTTAATCTCAAAAAAAGTCAAAGAATCAGGAAAAAAACTAATGAAATTTTCTGAATTTGCGACGGCTCTTGGTCAATCGCTTACGAATGCCGAAATTTTAATAGTCGATATGGCAGCTGATGGTTTCGTTCAATTCAATAGTCAGAATAAAATGGTTTTAGTTGAGGATAAGCTCATGCATTATGTTGGTGCTAGCACCGGAGAGCAGGATTATGATAATATTCGAATCATTTGTGATTTTCGTCCAATAAAAACTTCTCTTGACAATAACGATCCGGGTTTAGCTGAATATAATGAGATTGTTTCTCAAAGAAGACGCGGTCAAATTGCATATGCCGTAATTGACTTGGATAAATTAAATATTCGGTTTAATGAGGTGGAATCGGTTTTGCTGTCGAAGAGTCAACAAACAGAAATAGTATTGGATTCTTCATTTGTGATAATGGAGAAGAACAGAGATCTTCGTTTTTCGGGTTGGTTAGTATCAGGTAAATTTGAAGTGCATACCCCACTTTCCAAGTTCGATTACCAAGATTTTAAAATTCAAATCCCAACTTCTGATTTTGCTTTTTTTAGAGTTAATCCAATAAATCCTCAAGATGGAGCGCCAGGAGAAACCATACCAATGATTAGTACAATTAGCAATTTTAAAGGTGAGTTGCAAATTGATGAATCCACCAATCGTTCAGGTAAAACAGGTAAAAACAATCGATTTCCTCTGGTGAAAACAGCATCAGAATCTCAAGTATTTTATAATTCAAGTGATATCGTCAGTGGGGCCTACGATAGCCTACGATTTTATTATCTGTTAAAGCCTTTTGAAATAGACAGTTTGGATAATTTTAATGAAAAAAGTTTTGTTTTATTCGGTAAATTAATTTCTGGAGGAATTTTCCCTGAATTAACTGAAAATTTAATAATCATGAATGATTATTCCTTTGGATTCATAACAAAAGCTCCAGAGGAAGGCTATACTTTTTATGGAACAGATTCGAAATATAAGAATAAGATATTTCTTTCTGGAAATGGACTTCAAGGATCTGGAACGATTGATTTTATTCACTCTAATTCTGTATCAAATAAATTAACTTTCTTGCCTGATTCTACTATTGGTGTGGCTAAGTTTTTTAATAATCAAGCTTCAGTTGGAATGAAATATCCTGAAATAAAATCAGATGAAGCTTATATTTGTTATCAACCCAAAAATGATTTATTAAAAGTATCATCATACAGAGAGATGCCTTTAGAAATGTTTAAACAAGAGGCGCTTCTAATTGGAGGTGTAAGAATTTCGAAAAATGGTGTAATTGGTAGAGGGAATTTAGATCTAAAGGACGCAACCTTAAAATCCAATGAATTTGTATTTACCGATTTAGAATTTAATTCGGATAACACTTCCTTTTTTCTTCGTAATCGATTTAGTCAGCATGGTGAGAATCCATTGTCAATACAATCAGATAGTTTGAAGGCGTTTGTAACTTTTAAGGATAGAAAAGGGGATTTTACATCTAGCGGATCGAAGAGAATAAAATTTCCGCCAAATGAGTTTTTCTGTCAAATGGATCGCTTTACATGGTTTATGGATGGTGAATCCATTGATTTCGAAAAGGATAAGAAAGGAGAAACTAGTTTTGAGAGCAGCGCTGGAATAGTTAAAAACAACTTTTATTCATTAAATAAAGATCAAGATTCCCTGCAATTTAAGTCTTTAAGCGCCAAATATGATCTAAAGCAACAAGCTATTTTTTGTGGTAAAGTAAATTTCGTAGAAGTTGGTGACGCTCGTATTTTTCCAGATAGTAACAAGCTCGTAATTCGAAAAGCAGCCGTAATAGATCCTTTAAAAAACGCTCAGATAGTTGCGAATGACATTGATACGTTTCATCGATTTACGAATGCAAATATTCAGATTTTTGGAAGAAATCGATTTGAAGGAGTTTGTGATTATCCATATCAAGATAAAGATGGTCTTGTAACTGTTGTTCCAATGAAATCAATCAAATTCGAAAAGAAATTAACGGTTGCAAGAGGCGAAATTTTAGAAAAGGATAATTTCAAATTAAGTAAGGAATTTGATTACTTTGGTAAAATCGATATTTTCTCAAATAACAAGGGTTTGTTTTTAGATGGATCAACAAGGTTAAATCATTCATGTAAATATGATCGTTCATGGATGAAGTTTTCAGATACAATTGAAGCTAAAAGAATTCAAATCCCGATTGCCGAGCGCGTTGTGAATGCGAAGAACGAGCTGCTTGCCGCTGGATTTTTATGGCGGGATAGTGAAAAAATGGATAGTTTAAGAATATACCCTACATTCTTATCCAAAATCGAGGGTTCCAAAGACCAAAATTTATACTCAGCCAATGGCTATATTCAATTCAATGAACAAGCAAATGAATTTCAAATAGGCTCAAAAGACCGATTAAATAAAAAGGATTCCTTGTCAAATTTATTAACATTACACCTCGGCACTTGCTTTTTAACGGGAAATGGAGATATTCAACTGGGTATGAATTACGGCGAAGTTAACATAGATGGCTATGGAAAAATTGAATATAATACAGAAGAACTTAAAACTTCTATTTCAATGAATGCTCGGGTGACAATTCCAGTTTCAAAGGATGTCACAGAAAGTTTAGGTAATAAACTTAAAATGGTTGAGGAGTTTCCAGAATTGGATCTGAAAAAAGCGAATTATGGTTTGCGTTTCAATTTTGCTCGTTGGATTGGAACTGAAAAAGCGGAAGAAATATTTAAAGATTACGACGAAGAGAAACTGAAGAAAATGCCAAATGGTTTGGATCAAACGTTTGTTTTAGCTGGCCTCAAACTTGAGTCTTTTGGTACAACCAAAGGAGGTGGAAGAAAAGTGGAAAAAGGTTTAATTGGACGTCAAAAGCAAGTTGGTTTAGTAAGTGTAAATGGCGTTCCAGTAATGAAAATGGTGGATCTTCAAATGTTCTTTAATCAAACCTATTCGGATGAGTCTGGACAAAGTTTTTATTGGTATTTCACAACACCTTCTGAAAAAAATTATTTTATGTACTATTTGATGGACAAAAAGGATGGTGATCTCGGCTTCTATTCAGCTGATGAAACCTTTAAAAAGACAATAACGGATATAAAACCTGATAAACGAAAAGCAAAAAATTTTAAATTTGATTTGATTGATGAAAGTAATGCATTAAATTTACTTTCAAAGTTCAAAGGGTATTTTCTTTACAAATAGACTATGTTACTTGTTTGTTTGACATTATTAGGTTATTTAATTGGGTCAATTCCAACCGCTCTATGGTTCGGTCGACGATTTCATGGAATTGACATTCGTGAGCACGGAAGTAAAAATGCTGGTGCAACAAATACTTTCCGAGTACTAGGCAAAAAAATGGGTTGGATCGTTTTAATAATCGATGTTTTAAAGGGTACACTGGCAGCTTCATTACCTTTGTTCTTTTCTTCCTTTTTTCAAGGTTACAAGGATGAACAATTAATCTTGCAGTTGACCACTTCGTTCGCTGCCGTTTTCGGTCATGTCTTTCCAATTTACGCCGATTTTAGAGGTGGGAAAGGTGTGGCAACTTCACTCGGGATTGTTTTTGGTATTAACCCGTTGGCAGCATTTATTTGCCTCGTTTTATTCTTGATAGTATTCATATTATCGCGATTTGTTTCTTTGGGTGCAATTTGTGCAGCGTTACTTTTTCCTATTGTTAGTTACTATGTTCTGGGCAATGATACACGAATAATGATTATATTCAGCATAGTCTTATCCTCTCTTGTTGTCATAGCGCATCGCAAGAATATATCCCGATTACTAAAAGGGGAGGAGAATAAAATGAACCTTTTGAAAAGGAAGGCGTAATATTTGTAATATATTAAGAGTATCATTTTTTGTAAAGTTGATAAATATTAAAAAAGGAGTTTTTTTTCTTTTAATTATCAATGCTGTGCTAAATACAACTGTATTTTTAGCGCAGAACGATGCTTCTTTGATTAAAAAGGCAAATGCTGAGTTTCAAGCAGGAAATTACAACCTAGCAATTACCGAATATAGGCAATTTTTAGCAAAGGATCCGAAAAATATAGATTTCAATTTCAAATATGCGACATGTCTATACTATACCGATAATATAAACAATGCAACTAAATTTTATGATTTTATCCTTAATCAATACGATCCACCAGTAGAATCTTATTTTTTTCGAGGAAAAATATATCAAAACAACTATGATTTTCAAAATGCAACGAAATGTTTTGAAAAGTACAAAGACTTAAAGGGAAAGAAAGATATCGATTTAGGTGCAGAAAAAGAAATAAACTATTGTAAACAAGCAGCTACATTACTTAAAAATCCAGGAAGTCTTAAAACGATAAAGAGGTATTCAGCAAATAAATCAGATTTTTTCAAGACTTATGTTTTTCCGAATTTTGAATATTCTTTTTATTCGCTAGACGAGGTTTTTGAAAAGCAAAATTCCAAAAAGAATTTTAAACCAACTTATGCATTTGTAAAAGGAATGAAATATCGGTTCTTTGCATCGTATGGATCAAATTTGGAAACAGGTAAAGATATTTATATTCAAAAGAAAAATGCGGCAAATGAATGGGAAGAGCCAATACGTCTTGATAACCAAGTCAATTCAGAAGGCGATGAAGATTATCCCTTTTTTGATGAAGTAAATGGCATCTTGTATTTCTCATCTAACGGACCAAATTCAATTGGAGGATACGATCTATTTAAAGTTTCGTTTGATTTATCGGGTAATTTAGTGAGCAATAAAGAACATCTTATGTTCCCTTATTCATCGCCAAATGATGATTTATTTTTTATTCCAGATCATACAACAAATACGGCCTATTTTGCATCTAATCGTAATGGAGAACTGAATAAAGTTGAGGTTTTTTTAATAGAAATATCTGACAAACCTGTTCAAACGATGCTGTTAGCCGGAAAATTGACAGACTACATTGATGAATTAAACAAAAATGTCCAAATTAATTTGAAAAATGAGTTGTCAAATGAACAATTTGGTCCTTTTTATTCGGATTTAAACGGAAATTATCTTTTAGCCGTACCAAAAGCCGGAAAATATTATTTCACGATAAAGGTTAGTGGTTCTGAAAAAACGTTTGAACAGGTAGTAGAAATTCCGGAATTAGATCCATCTCGAATATTTGAGCAAGAATTGGTCTATTCGATGAAGGATTCTAAAGAAAATTTAGAAATAATAAATCGATTTTCAGATATAACATCCTTAAATCCACAACTAGAACTGAGGAAATACAAAGAAATTGCCAAACTAGATGTTAATGCGGCAACACTTATTACGGAAACATCAACAAAAAATGAATCTACGCTTTCTGTTTATGGATATCAAGAAACAGATACGGCAAAAGCTTTTGAGAAATTATCCGATGATTTATTAGAAATAGAATTGGATATTGAAAAAAACATCAAATTTCAGGAAGAATTAACAAATGAATTGACTAAGAACGAGGGAGAAATTGAAAAATTAAATCAGCAACTGGTAAAGCTTGAAAATGAACTTAAAAATACAACGGACCCTCGTGAAAAGTATAAGCTAGAAACAGATAAGCGAAATTTGGAGGGTGAAATTCAAAAAATCAAGAAACAAAACTTTGTTTTAGCGAATGAAATTAAAGCTATTGAGGAAAATCAGGTTATAACCAAATCGAACTATCAAAAAATCAAACAAGTAAATGAGGAAATAAATGAACACGTTTTGAGTTCAGATTTTAACAGAGCTAGTTCAATTGTTTCAGAGAATCAATTGTTACTAAAAACAGTTCTCAATTTACGATTGGAGGACAAAGAAAAAGTAGTTGAACAAAAAGAAAATCTCGTTAAAAAAGAAAAACAAGAAATTGAGGATAAAATAAATGATTATTCCAATCAAATAACAACATTAAAAAATGAGATAAAGGTTAATGAACAGAAATTAAAAACCGAAAAAAACAAAAAGGAACAAGAGCGAATTTCAAATGCTTTGAGTCAACAAAAAAAGAATTTAAGTCTAGTTGAAGAACTTAATAATCAAGCTCAATTCGAATTAGCACGAGTCAGGGTTAAAGAAGATGCTTACATTGAGAATAAAAGTTTAATTCAAAAAATCGATGAAAGAGCTGAACAGAAAACTTCAATTTCGAATTTGAATTCAGATAAAAAAGTTGAGATTAAAATTGACGATTTATTGACCGAAATAACTGATAAACAAGAGATATTGAAGGAGACTTCAGAGGGCAAGTATGAATATGATATTAAACAAATTCAAAATATAGAAAATGAAGTTGAACGAGTTTCAAAATTAAAAGAACGTGAAATTCAATATCAAAATGAATTAAAACAAAAACTAGCCTCGACTTCTATTGAAACAGAAAAAGAAATTTTGTCGGAGCAATTACAACTTTCACAGAGTCGATTGCTTGATTTGGATGAACAGGCTTCACAAAATAATTTAACGAACAATCAAACCAACAAACAGAATTCCAATACAAACAATGATTCGAAATTAGTTGATACGAATTCTAATGAGAATAATACAACGAATGATCAAACCAACAATCAGAATTCCAACACCAATAATGATTCGAAATTAGCTGAAACGAATTCGAATGAGAAGAATACAACACACGATCAAACAAATAACGAGAATTCCAATACAAACAATGATTCGAAATTAGCAGAAACGAATTCGAATGAGAATAATACAACGAACGATCAAACAAACAACCAGAATTCCAACACCAATAATGATTCGAAATTAGCTGAAACGAATTCGAATGAGAAGAATACAACGAACGATCAAACCAACAACCAGAATTCCAACGCTAACAATGATTCGAAATTAGCAGAAACGAATTCGAATGAGAAGAATACAACGAACGATCAAACAAATAACCAGAATTCCAATACAAACAATGATTCGAAATTAGCAGAAACGAATTCTAATGAGAATAATACAACGAATGATCAAACCAACAACCAGAATTCCAACGCCAACAATGATTCGAAATTAGCAGAAACAAATTCGAATGAGAAGAATACAACAAACGATCAAACAAATAACGAGAATTCCAATACAAACAATGATTCGAAATTAGCAGAAACGAATTCGAATGAGAATAATACAACGAACGATCAAACCAACAACCAGAATTCTAACACCAACAATGATTCGAAATTAGCAGAAACGAATTCGAATGAGAAGAATACAACGAACGATCAAACCAACAACCAGAATTCCAACAACAACAATGATTCGAAATTAGCAGAAACGAATTCGAATGAGAAGAATACAATGAATGATCAAACAAACAACCAGAATTCTAACACCAACAATGATTCGAAATTAGCAGAAACGAATTCGAATGAGAAGAATACAACGAACGATCAAACCAACAACCAGAATTCCAACAACAACAATGATTCGAAAATAGCAGAAACGAATTCGAATGAGAAGAATACAATGAATGATCAAACAAACAATCAGAATTCCAATACTAACAATGATTCGAAATTAGCAGAAACGAATTCGAATTCGGAAAATGCCAATAATGAGGTTGAAAATTCCAATAATTCTTCTGAGAACGTGCAATTGAAACCGGAGGATTTGAAACAGGCAGTTCTATACAATTTAACGGCTGCAAAGATTGAGGAGCAAATTTCAATCAAAAGAAATGAACTGAACAATGCTAAAACAGATAAAGAGCGCGAAAAAATAAAAAATGATATTACCAAGCTTGAAAGTGATTCTAAAATAGAATATGATAGAGGAATTAGAAGTGAAAAAATCGCTCTTTTCAACAAACAATTTGCAAACCTCGAAATCACAACCTATAATGAATTGAAATCAGAATTGAATGAGGTAACATTGCGTGAACAGGAAATTCAACAAAAAATTAATCAAACTTCAAATGACAGAGAAAAGAATAATTTAAAAGAGCAGAAAAATCAACTTGCTGCAATAAAAATAGAATTGGAAAATAAAATAGAATCTACGAATCAAAAAGTTAGTTTCAAAGTTGAACAGCCTGAAGCAGCAGCCTTCATTTCGGAGTCTGAAACTGAGTCTTTGCGATTAGATGATAAATACCAAAAATACATTGAAGATCGCACAACATTCAATTTATTAATTTCCGAATATGATCGTTTAATTGAAAACAATACTAATTTGCGTGAGCTAATTAAACAAAAATTGAGTGAATCAGAAAGTAATGAACTAAGTGAAGAAATACGTCAACTTGCAATTCAATTGAGTGAAAACGATAAAATTTTAAGCGAAAAGCAATTACAAATAGAAAGCCAATTTACTCGATTGAAGTCATTTGAAAATTATGCTAAGTTTGAACGTTTGATTGCCGATAAGATTCAACCTACGGTGCGACAATTAGCAAAAAATGAATCGTCAGAACTCATTTCCAATTTTTCAATTGGTAGAAATCCAACTATTTCAATTGATAAACCACTTCCCGTTAATGTGTCTCCTCCATCTGGGTTAGTTTATCGTGTTCAGGTTGGGGCTTTTAGAAAACCAATTCCGAAAGAATCGTTCCGTGATTTCTCTCCAGTATCCGGTGATGTTTTAGCCAATGGATTAACTTGCTACATGGCTGGTTATTTCAATTCTGCACAAAATGCGATTTTGGCCAGAAAACAAATTCGAGCGCTTGGTTATGCTGATGCTTTCATCGTTGCATACTGCGATGGAAAACGTGTATCCTTTGCTCAAGGACGTGAATTAGAAAATTCAGGTCGTTGCAAGGTTATGACAATTAATGAATTGAATTTGGCTTTAGTTGGGAATAATCCTGATAATTTATCGAATATAGTTAATGTCAATTCAGAAAATCGTGCAAATACGAATCAACCGATAAAACCTAATTATCTTGACGTTCCTAATGCAAAATCTGCTGAATTAGGCGAATTAAATCAACATTTGTTTTTTACTGTTCAGGTTGGAGTTTATAATAAACCGATAACGAACAATCAATTGCAAAATATTGACGAATTGATAACACACAAATCTGAAAAAGGTCAGATTCGTTATTCTACAGGTATGTTCGATAATTTGAATGCGGCAAAAAAACGTAAAATTGATGCTGTAAATAAGGGTGTTGCAGATGCTTATGTGGTCGCTTATTACCAAGGAAAGAGAATTTCAATTGCCGAGGCAACTAATTTATTGGCTCGAAATGGAGATCAAATACTGAAAAAGAAATTAATTGAGCAAAATAATGTTGCGAGCATTCAAAATTCTAACGGGAAAATTTCAGAAATTCAAATTAACTTACCGAAACAATTCGTTTCAAAACAACCAGAAACCTTTATTCAATATGAACTAGTTTGCGACTCGTCTTTAGTTGTTCCAAACTTGGAGCGCCTAAACCGAATTGGAATTTTTACGTATCAGCCTGAAGAGGGAAAAATTGTATCAAGTAAACTTAAATCGAATGAGTTAACTCAAATTCATCAAGAATATTTGAAACAGTTTAAAATGAAAAATGAAGAAATAGATTCAACATTACTGATTCAATTCGATGTGACCGAAAAGATGTCCAATGGTGTTATTTCTGATTGGCTTTTACGTTCAGATTTGATTTATCGGTTGGAAGTGAGTGAAGAGTCTAAAAAATTGAATGTTTATTTGAAAAATGAAGCTCAAAGGGAAGTAGTTTTGAATAAAGCAAATGAATTATTAATTTCAGAAGTTAAATAGATATGGGGTCAACAAAAACAAAAGAAGAAGTCGATGTTTTAGAGGAACTAGTTTCGGAATACAACATAGTACTCTATAATGATGAAGTAAATACTTTTGATCATGTTATAAATTGTTTGGTTCGTATTTGTGATCACGAACCGCTTCAAGCTGAACAATGTGCATGGATTGTTCATTTAAATGGTAGGTGTACAGTGAAATCTGGTGTTTATGATGAATTGGAACCTTTATGTTTGGAATTATTGAACAAAGGCTTGTCGGCTAAAGTAGAATAAATCAGTATGAAAATTACATTTCAAGCAAAGGGTTCGTTGATAATTGCCTTGCTCAGTCTTATTGGACTTATTTTACTCAAAATTTTACCTGAAACTCAAAATGTTTTTATCCTTAATGGTGATTTTCAGCATGGTAGTTGGCAGTGGTATTTAAGTACGCTATTTTATATTTTTG
This sequence comes from Flavobacteriales bacterium, assembly GCA_947497485.1. GTDB lineage: Bacteria > Bacteroidota > Bacteroidia > Flavobacteriales_D > Crocinitomicaceae > UBA952. The sequence goes on along the minus strand of CANMHB010000006.1, from coordinate 135,403 downwards.
GACATGCAGATTTACAGCATTTTGTTGGTAATATGGCCATTGTTCTGCTACTCGGGCCAATTATCGAATTAAAGTATGGTTATAAAAGTTTGTTGGTAATGTCGGGAATAACGGCTGTTGTAACGGCTATTCTACATACTTTATTGTGGGACAATGGTCTATTGGGATGCAGTGGAATTGCATTTATGTTCATTGTTTTAGTGACGCTTTTGAATGCAAAAGGCAAAGAAATTCCATTTACGTTTATTCTTGTTGTATTGCTTTATTTAGGGCAAGAAATTTATTCTTCATTTAAACAGGATCAGATATCTCATTTTGCTCATTTATTTGGAGGTGCAATGGGAGCATTTTGGGGATATTACAAGAAATAATTAAGTGTTAAATAAAATCATTCAAATTCTGTTAGGGAAATTATAATTGTGTAACAATTTCTAAAGAAGAGGTTTTAAATACATGGAAAAAATTAAAAAAGTTATCTTTCTGATTAGCTTTCCAGCTATTTCAATTGCTCAAGAATACGAAATACTTAAACATGATTATCCAATTTTGATTCGAGAGTTAACTCAATTAAATTCCAAATCAAGGGATTGTAATTTGAGTATCTTACCAAATTCAAAATCCATTTATTTTATGTCAGATCGGGAAATGAAAAATGGAGCTTTTGGCGGTAACGGAGATATATTTCGCTCAGATTTTGAGAATGGATCATGGTCGAATCCCATTGATGTAGGTAGTTCAATTAATACTTATTCTGGTGAAGACGAGCCGACTTTTAGTTCAAACGGAACAATCATGTATTATCAAAGTTGGGCAGGATCTTGGAAAAGTTCTGGTGGTCCATACTATATGGCAAAATTGGTTAATGGTGTTTGGGAAAAACAAGGGAGTATTGGAAAGAATATTAGTCAGTTTTTCGCTGATCAATCCAATATTAATTTCGGTTATGCAACCGATGGAATGGCTGTTTCACCTGATGGTAATTTATTTATTGTTGCATGCGGACCAGATTATGATGGTCCTATGGATTTATTCTACAGTGTAAGAAAAAATGGTGTTTGGACATATCCACAAATAATGGGAATAAGCACAGATGGTGATGAACGTTCCGTATTTATTGCAGGTGATAGCAAAACAATTTATTATAGTAGTGACGGAATGGGTGGTTTTGGTGGACTTGATATTTTTAAAGTGAAAATTCAGGAAAATGGTAAATTAGGAACACCCGTTAATATTGGCGAGCCATTCAATACAACTAAAAATGATATGGGATTCGTTGCTTCAGCAGATGGCAAATCAGCATTTTTCATAAGGAATTTAGACATTTATTATGCAGACATTTCAATGTTGAATGAGGATATAAAACCGGAAATAATTCAAGAAATCCCGAAAGAAGAGGTTCCTTCCCCAAAGAAGATTGAGAAACCTGAAAAATTGGAACTCACCTTGTATTTTAATCATGATGAAACGACAATTTTAAATAGAGCTGAATTAGATAAAATAAATGAAACAAATCAATCAGTTCAAGTTCAAGGTTATTGCGATTCTGATGGCCCAAGTACTTATAATGTTGATTTGGCAAATAGACGCTGTGAAGCCGTAATCTCAGAATTGAAATCTATGGGTATCGAGGAATCATCTATAAAAAAGGTAATTCATGGGGAGTCAAATCCAGTTTCAAATAACAAAACAGAAAAGGGTAAGTCGCTTAATAGAAGGGTTGTAGTTTCGGTTCAACGATGAAATTAGTGCGAGCTTTTTGATTCAAATCGAAAATTCAGAATTACTTCGTAAGAAATTGTATTACTTCCACATTTCCCAGGAAACCATAGAGGTATTTTTTTGACGAATTCTAAAATTGATTTTTCAAAACTTGGTATTTCTGATTTTAGAAACCGTATTCGTGACATTCTTCCATTTGGATTGATGATGAAAGAAACTTGACAATTGTAAGTTGTATCAGAATCTTTATTCGAAAGTGGCGGAAATGAAGTATTCGCTTTATAAAAATCCATTAAAGCGCTTTGTCCAGATTTAAATTGCGGTTGTATTTCAGCATTCGTGTAAATTCGTTCATTTGTTAGCGAATCGAGGTAATAATCACACACTTTTTCGGGTGGATTCAATATGCGAATTGGGGCTGTAATTAAGTCTAATGAATCTAAAAGATCTTGTTTAGCAATTGCCGTTCTAGTGCATTGATTTGTCCAAAATGTGTTTTTTAGTTGAACATTTTCATTTTTGTAATTTTTGAATTCCAATGACTTAAAAAGGTCAACACCATTAAAAATCAAATATTCTTTTGCTACTTCAAATTCATTAAAACCACAGCTTGCTGAACTGCGCGGAGTGAAAATAGTTAAGGTATCTAAATGTGTTTGATTTTTATATGATTTTAAAACCAGAACTTTCACGCGAATCACATTCGGCGCAATCGTTGACAAATCCAATAATTGTCCTTTGTCTTTGGCCCACTTTACTAATGAGTCCGACCAATTTGGAAGAAGTGTTTCGGAATAAGATATAAATTCTTTACTCAAAATCCGTGCATGAACCACCAAGTTTGCTTGTTCGAATGATTTTTCAATCGATGGCATCGGCTTGCAGTCACAGGCTAGTGCAAAACTTTTCGACGCAACCGCAATTAAAAAACTAAAAAATAACTTTTTGATTATTTTCATTGAAAGATCATGAAACCGAAGAAAATGATAATACCTAAAACGCTAATTGAATTTGCAATAAGGAAGTTTTTTATAAAATCTTTAGGGAAATTTGACTGATTGAGTTTTTTATATGTATTGAACAGACGAAAGAAAAGAATAATCAAAAAAATCAACGCATAAACGAAGGTTAAAACATTTATTTCTAATAGATTGAATTTCAATATTCCAAAGAATATGACTACCATAGCAAAAACTAAAATCATATATTTTTTTCGATTTCCAGTAAAAAAATCAACTAATTCAGCTTTTTTATCTGCGTCAAGATTCTTGATTGCTTTATCACTTATCATTCTAGAAATCAGAACACAAGCTAATAAAATGAGCATTGAAATGATGTAGTTGTCTAACATGTTTTCTATTTCGTTATTTAATAATTAGCTCATCCATAAACGTCCAAGGAACATTTCCTTCACCTGGCAAGCCCATCGGAATTACTCCGATACCATAGATCGTAAATCGTATTTTCTCAACCTTCGACTTAAAATCGAATTCCCATTTCTCAGGATAAGGAGCATATCCGTCAAGTGGTGGACTTTGAGCCATACCAACGTTCATTCCATTTTTTGGAGAAATGGTTTCAATGCTGATCATTTCGGGCGCATGAATCCAACTTCCTTCATCTTGTAAAAAACTAAGTTCTATTCCCTTTATTTTTCGTTTTTTTCCTAAATCAACCTCGATCACAATGCTGTCTTTGTCAAAGCCAATCCATTCGTTGCCTTTCCACGGGCGTGAACCAAATTGTCCATCCACAAGGATGACATCACTATCAAAATATTTGGGACTTGGTTTTGTGATGAAATTTAAGTTTGCTCCCAATCCAAGGTGATTGGTTATTGACATAGTATCATAAGCAATTGTGCCATTTCCATTATACCAAGCTATAGGAATGCGATTAGTTTTTACTTTTTTTTTAGTTCGCGAAATTGGAAACGAATCTGATTTTTCGGAAAGTTTTCCATTCTTCAATTCCGTCGATTTCAGTTGAATTTCAACACCATCTTTAGTGCGAATGGTTTTCATGGAAGGCTTTAAAATACTCTTAGCATAATTTACATTCCAACGATTCAAAATGGGGAAGTGACTAGAAACCAGCGTTGTCAAAAACGTTTCATAACTCGGTTTTTTGACACACCACAAAGCTTGACTCAATGCAATCGCTCTGGGATAAACCATGTATTCCAATTGTTTGAAATTTGGAATGTACTCGGTCCATAAATTGGCTTGTCCTCCTAAAATAAAAGAAGCTTGGTCCACATTCATTTCTTTCGGAACAGGATTAAAATCATAAACTTTTTCAAGTGGCGTGTATCCTCCAATGGCCAAGGGTTCATTTTTACTTTTCCCTTGGTAATGATCAAAATAGCAATGTGATCCCGGCGACATAACGACATAATGACCTTGTTTTGCTGCTTCAATTCCTCCTTCAAATCCTCGCCAAGACATCACAGCCGCATTTGGTGATAATCCTCCTTCTAAAATTTCATCCCAGCCAATTAGTTTTTTTCCTTTCTCTGTAAGAAATTGGTCCATGCGGCGAATGAAATAACTTTGAAGTTCATGCTCGTCTTTCAAGTGGTTATCTTGTATCACCTTTTGACATTTTGAACACTCTTTCCAACGCGATTTTGGGGCTTCATCACCTCCAATGTGAACATAATGACCAGGAAATAGGGTTACAACCTCTGCTAAAACATCTTGAAGAAAAACAATTGATTCTTCTTTCGAACAGAAAATATCATCAAAAACGCCCCATAAACCTTCAACGCCTTGTTGTTTACCCGTGCAAGATAATTCGGGATATGCCGCTAATGCTGCTCGCGCATGACCGGGCATTTCAATTTCAGGAACAATGGTTACGTATCTTTCTGCCGCATATTGCACGACTTCCTTGATTTGTTCTTGCGTGTAAAATCCACCATAACGTTTATGTTCATAGGTTCTTGGATTAGTTGAATAATGATTTTCAACTGTGCTATCACGCCAAGCTCCGATTTCAGTAAGTTTTGGATATTTTTTGATTTCAATTCGCCAACCTTGATCGTCTGTTAAATGCCAATGAAATGTGTTGTATTTGTAGACAGCCATTAAATCAATGTAGCGCTTGACTTCCTCAACGGTGAAGAAATGTCGTGCAACATCTAAATGTAAACCGCGCCACTTGAAATTGGGATAATCGTGCACAAAACACTTCGTAATGGTTAATTCATTGTTTTTATTTTGAATGAGTTGCATTAACGAATGAATAGCATAATAACACGAACGTTCAGAAGAATAGGAAATAATTATCCGGTCGTTGACATTAATTGAATACGAATCCTGTTTGACATTTATAAGTTTTTTAAAGACAATAAGTGGATTGCTTTTTGAATAAACGATTGATGAACTATGGTAGGATTTAGCAAGAAATTGCAGTTGTTTAAAAAGATTCTCATTCAAATTTGCAGAATCCACGGAGATTTCATTTTGAAGAAATATTGTTTCTGTCTGCGTTTGAATGGTAACTGGAGTCGGTAGAATGGGACAATTGGTTTGTGAAAATATCCTTGCAACGCATTGAAGAAAAACCACTAGAAATAAGATCTTTCGAAACATACAATAAAATTAACATTTTCCAATTGATTGGGAGCTCAAATAAAGATTGGTTCTTTCCGAATCATTATCTTTGACGAAAATTCCTTGAATGAAAGTTTACAACAATATCCTTGAAACCATCGGAAATACGCCTTTGGTGAGAATCAATAAGTTAGCAACAGGTGTTCCTGCGCAAGTTTTTGCAAAAGTAGAAACCACAAATCCCGGAAATTCTGTGAAAGACAGAATGGCAGTGAAAATGGTTGAAGATGCTGAAAAAGCAGGTTTATTGAAACCGGGAGGAACTGTAATCGAAGGAACTTCTGGAAATACCGGAATGGGACTTGCTTTGGCTTGCATCATTAAAGGATATAAGTTGATTTGCGTGTTAAACGACAAACAATCCAAGGAGAAAATGGATATTTTGAGAGCGGTAGGAGCTGAAGTTGTTGTTTGTCCGACTGCTGTTGAACCTACGGATCCACGCTCGTATTATTCAGTTTCAAGAAGATTAGCGACTGAAATTCCTAATTCTTGGTATGTGAATCAATACGATAACCTTTCGAATCGTCAAGCGCATTACGAGCAAACCGGTCCTGAAATTTGGGAACAAACAGAAGGGAAAATCACGCATTTTGTCGTTGGTGTTGGAACAGGCGGAACGATTTCCGGAGTTGGTAAATATTTAAAAGAGAAAAACCCAAATATCAAAATTTGGGGAATTGATACGTATGGTTCCGTATTTAAAAAGTACAAGGAAACCGGAATTTTTGATGAAAACGAAATTTATCCATACATCACAGAAGGAATTGGAGAAGACATTTTACCTGCCAATGTTGATTTTGAAGTGATTGACTTATTCGAGAAAGTAACAGACAAGGATGCCGCGGTTTACACGCGTAGATTGGCCCGTGAAGAAGGAATTTTTGTTGGAAACTCAGCAGGTTCTGCAATCAAAGGCGTATTACAATTGAAAGATAAATTGACAGCCGATGATGTAGTAGTTGTATTATTCCACGATCACGGAAGTCGTTATGTTGGTAAAATCTTCAACGATGATTGGATGCGTGAACGCGGATTTTTAGAAGAGAAGATCATTACAGCTGGAGATTTAGTTGCGAAACACGCAGACAAGCCTTTGATTTCTCTTTATGCAGAAGAATTGGTTTCGCATGCAATAGCTAAAATGCGCAACTTCGGTATTTCTCAGATTCCGGTAATGAAAGACGGGAAATTCGTTGGTTCTATCGATGATTCGCATGTATATCAGTTGTTGGTAGATGAACCTCATTTGCGTGATGCGCCTATTTCGTCCATTATGAATCCTGCATTTCCGGTGGTGAAAATGACTACACCTATCGAAGATTTGTGTAAGTTAATTAACAAACAAACGCCAGCAGTATTGGTCGAATTGGCAAACGGTAAATACCACATCGTTTCTCGCTACGACGTTATTTCAGCGATGTCTTAATGGAAAAACGCATCTTCGTCGATCAAATGGGACGAAGTGTTGAAGTCCCTTTTCCTCCGAAACGGATAATATCCTTGGTTCCATCTCAAACGGAGCTTTTGCATTATTTGGGGTTGGAAAACGAAGTGATTGGAATCACCAAGTTTTGTATTTACCCAAATGAGTGGTTTAAATCAAAAATTAGAGTAGGAGGGACCAAGCAATTGAAAATCAATGAGATTTTAGCTCTGAAACCTGATTTGGTTATTGGAAACAAAGAAGAAAATACCAAAGAAGACATCGAAGAACTCGAAAAAAATGGAATTTCCGTTTGGTTGAGTGACATCAATTCATTCGATGAGGCCTTGGAAATGATACATCAGGTTGGTGATATGTGCGGGAAAGAAAGTCAAGCAGCTGATTTGGTGCGCCAAATTACAATCGGATTTGAAGAGATTTCACGAGTAGGAAAGGGGAGAAGCGTCTTGTATTTCATTTGGGACGAACCAACCTTTGTTGTTGGAAAAAATACGTTCATTAATTCTGTTTTGACTAAAATTGGATTTGTAAATCATTGTAATATAAACCGCTATCCTGAAATAACTGAATTAAAGAATCCCAATCCTGATTTCGTTTTTTTAAGTTCTGAACCGTTTCCATTTACGAAACAACACGTGGATAAATTTCAAAAATTATTTCCGAAAGCAAAGGTTCAATTGGTTGACGGTGAAATGTGTTCTTGGTATGGGAGTAGGATGTTGTTAGCTAAAGATTATTTCAAAGGTTTAATTTTATAAACGGAAGTTCCTCTTTTGTATTGCCAGTCTTTGTCGTTTTTGTCAATTGGAAAAGGTTTACCATCATATTCGACCTCAAAATTCCATATCGAAGGACTCGCTTTATATAATTTTCTTGTCTCCCAAGGGAATCCAATGCCTCGGTTCCACCCAACAACTAAATCTTGATTTGGAGCTAATTGATATACAGAATCAGTATTGAGCATGGAAAAAATATCCGGATCAGCTGGAGCATAAATCGTTAATGTGTCCTGAGTTTTATTTTTTATAACATATGGTAACATTAAAATGGCGTCGCATGAGGATAAAATGCTTGTTAGTATGAAAAAACAAAAGTATTTCTTAGTCATTAAAGATTAATTATTTAGCTGAAAATTTTTATAAATGTAACATTCTTACGTTTGAATTTGTCTTAATAAAAACAACTTCAATGAGGATTTTATTCGTGCTCTTTCTTTTTATACCTGTTTTTGGCAAATCGCAACTATTTTACAATACGGATGACTATTTTTCTCTTTCAAATCCTTCTGCATTTGCAGAAAAACGAATTTACACAACCGGATTATTTAATTTCAACAACTTCAATGCTCCCAATACCAATTATTCCTATGTAATCTACAAGCAAAATATAGGAGGAATATCAATTGGAGTGAATGGTGATTTTCAAAATTTCGGAATTCTTAAATCTACCCGCGGGGCTTTGCAAGTTGGCTATCCCTGTAGATTAACTCGAAAATTGACATTGAATTCTGGGATAGGTATTAACGCGACAAAGGATAATTATATGTACGCATTTGCCGATAAACCGGTGGAAATTATAAAATGGAATCCCGCATACATTGGAGTAGACGCAGGAATAAGTTTGTTTTCAAAAAAATGGAACGTTGGTTTTTCTGTAATGAATTTAAATCAGGGAAAACGAATGATTGATACACTTAAATTTAGCACGATAATGTATTTGAATTTTTTCGGATCGTATGATTTAAAATTAGATTCTTTATCTAAATTTCATTTAGTTCCTTCTTTATTTATTCAATATAGTCCGGAAGGTTTTTATTCTTCCTATTTTAATTTAAAGTTGAATTTCTTAGCGCATTCAATTGGGTTTGGTTATATGCGTTCTAATCCTTCGCTTTTTTATGAATACCGATTCAGAAAAAGAATAACGATAGGTGCTTCCATTGGGAAATATTTTAGTCCTTTTCACCTTGAAAACAATTCTTGGAATGGAATGCTACGAATCAATTACGAGTTAAAAAATCGACGACTTATATCTACAAATCCAGTGAATTTTTAGTGATTTATCTGAATAAATTTAGACATCGATGTTTTTATGAATATAATTGTTGTTGATCAAAAAAAAAAACTGATTTTGAAATGTTTGTGATGTGATTTTACTATTCATTTGAAGAAGTTTTGTTTACTTTTGAATACGATTGCTTTTTACATTATGGCATTTTCAGCGTCAGATCTTTTATCTTTATTCAAGCATCCGAAGTTATTGAGTACTTATAGGAATTACCTTGACGTATTGTCTAGTGCCTATCCTGAAATGAATTATATTGGTTTGAATTTTAACAATTTAGGTCAGCTTGTAAGTGTTAAGTTTTATTTTGCATTCTTTCACAGACTTACAAAACAAGAAATTTTGAAGTTCATTCCACACACCAATGATTTTGATAAATATTATCATTTATGGGAAGAGTCAAAAATAAGATCCTTGGAACATACGGGTTGTACTTTTGAGCTGAAATTTAAAAATTCATTCGAACCAACTGTTGGATTCCATTTTAGATTAAAACCAATAAAGGAATCGTATGATTTGATTGGTTATCCTGAAAAAATTTCTTTGAATCCGCTCGAAGGCGGCACGAGACCAGGAATTAATTTCGAATATACTGGAGCAGAAAAGTTAATGAAAAAATATTTCTACTTTGAAGATCAGCCAAGCAAGGATTACATTGCAGATTTATTTCAGAAACCCTTTGCGAAGAAGGCGGCTTTACTTGAATATACGGAAGCAAAAGATATTCAAAAAGTTAATATTTGGCGATTTGATTATTCAAATGAAAATATGTGCCGACCAAACTATTTTGAGGGTGTTGAAAAGGATGTCGTTGAAATGGTTCGTAATAAATATGGGTTGATACCAATTTCAGATGGCTTCTATAAAAATGACTTAACAAAGGCGGTTTATTTCTTTAATACCGATAACAAAAACCTAGAATTGCCATTTGAAGAGAAAGAAAATTTCAATATTGATACACTTAAACTTTTAGTAAAATGACGTTTTATAATGTCGAAGACTACCCGTTTTTAATGAACATTCAGAGAAATGTGGATGTAATTATCAATGAGTTGGCAAGAGCTGAGGAAACAAATCCAATGATAAAAGGAATCCTGAATCCTATGGATGAAGCTTTGGATTATTACACTGATTACTGGGTGAAGGATAACGGCTTTCATCTCGATCAACTAGGTTACGATATTAGAAATGGAAAATATTCAACTTTGTCTATTTTCAAAAAAGATTATCCGAATAAGCTATTTGACGTTGATGAATTATTTCCCAAGACAACCTCACTCTTAAAGGATGTTCCTGGTTTATTTTATTCTGCTTTTTTTAAAATGTATCCGAAAACAGAACTTGCTCCTCATACGCACAATCGAAAACATTTGATTTTTCATTTGTTGTTAAACGATTTGGTTGATGGTTCCTGCGAACTAACCTGCGGATCAGAGTCACGAAACGTTTCTTTAAAATCCGATTCTGTCTTATTTGATTATAGTAATAGTCATGGCAGTGTAAATAATGCCTCGAATTCGAGACTTCATTTTGTGGTAGATTTTAATCCGTTTCACTAAAATAATTTAAGGAAAAAGAATGCCCTTTTTCGTTGATAACTCTGCTTTAAATCACTTGAACTTTAGGTGGTTGTTTCCTACTTTTGATAATTGATTCAGTGATTCGATAATGAAAGTTTGTATAGCGGAAAAGCCAAGTGTAGCAAGAGATTTAGCAGAGATTTTGGGTGCAAGAACTCGAAGAGATGGATACATTGAAGGGAACGGATATTGCGTTACTTGGGTATATGGACATTTATGCTCATTGAAAGATCCCGAAGATTACAATCCCAATTGGAAATACTGGAAATTAGAAGATTTACCAATAATCCCACAACAATTTGGAATAAAACTGCGAGGAGATGAAGGCGCAATAAAGCAATTCAAAATCATCGAGCGATTAATTTCTGAAGCCGAAGAAGTAATAAATTGCGGTGACGCCGGGCAGGAGGGAGAACTCATTCAGAGGTGGGTGTTGTTAAAGGCCAAATGTAAGGTTCCTGTAAAAAGACTTTGGATTTCTTCCTTGACCGAGGAGGCTATCAAAGAAGGGTTTAGTAAATTAAAAGATGCCAAAGAATTCGATAATCTTTTTGCTGCCGGAAATTCAAGAGCTGTTGGCGATTGGGTTTTAGGAATCAATGGAACACGTTTGTATACCCGCAAATATGGTAAAGAGAAAATGACGCTTTCAGTCGGACGGGTTCAAACTCCAACATTGGCTATGATTGTTCAACGTCAAAAAGAAATCAATGCTTTTAAAAGTGAAGAATACTGGGAGTTGAAAACAATTTATCGCGAAACTGAATTTCTTTGTCAAATTGATCGTTTAAAGTCACAGGAAAAAGCTGATAAGGGCTTAGCTTATTTAAAACATAAACCATTCGAAGTCACCTCTTTCGAGCAAAAAGAAGGAAAAGAAGGAAATCCAAGATTGTATGATTTGACATCACTTCAGGTGGATGGTAATAAACGATATGGATACAGCGCCGAAGAAACGTTGAATCTGACACAAAGTCTTTACGAAAAGAAATTGGTCACTTATCCGAGAGTTGATACAACCTATCTTTCGGAAGATTTACATCCGCGAATCCCGGGAATAATGCATGGATTAAGGGATTACAAACGTTTTACGGAAGATTTGCTTTCGAAACCAATTCCCAAATTGAAATCTGTTTTTGATGATAAAAAAATAACCGATCACCATGCCATCATTCCAACCGGAATTGCTCCGAGTGGAATTTCTCCCGATGAACAACGCATTTATGATTTGATAACCAGAAGGTTTATTGCTGTCTTCTATCCGGAATGTAAAGTTTCAAATACAACTGTACTTGGAAAGGTTGATCAATTGGTATTCAAGGTAACAGGTAAACAAATCATTGAAAAAGGTTGGCGTATTGTCTATGAAGATTTAAAGGCTAAAGAGGAACCAAAATCAAAAGGTGAAGCCAAAGGCAAGGAGGATGAAGAAAAAATATTACCGATATTTCAGGAAGGTGAAAGCGGTCCGCATGAGCCATTGATTCATAAAGGTAAAACGACACCACCGAAACCTTACACGGAAGCAACGTTACTTCGAGCCATGGAAACAGCCGGAAAAATGGTGGAAAATGAAGAGATGCGCGAAGTAATGAAAGAAAATGGAATCGGCCGACCGTCAACAAGAGCGAGTATTATCGAAACGCTCTTCAAACGAAAATACATCGAAAAGAAAAAGAAGAATATTTTCGCTACCGAAACTGGAATGAATTTGATTGATACAATTAAAAATGATCTACTAAAGAGTCCTGAGTTGACAGGCCAATGGGAGTATAAATTACGTCAAATAGAACGCGGAACTTACGAAGCCCAAGCTTTTAAAGACGAACTTTTCAAAATGGTTCGGGAAATTACCGACGAGGTAATTTTTGGGTAAACTGAATTTAAAGTTTAGAGTAAAAGTATCTAAAGTCAGATGATTGGTCTATAAATTCCAAATTCTTTTTGGTTAAAACTTTAATTGTTAACACTTTATTGAATCCTTCGCAGTTTACACGAACTCGCTCCTTGTCAACTTTTCCATCTAATGCAGGCATCCATGTCCAGCTTCCAGTAGTTGTTGTACCATTAATTACTCTTGTAAAAACTGAATCTTCATTATTTATGCTAAAAGAAATGGATTCTTCGAACTGCGATTCCAAACCTTCGGGAGTCACGTAATTATTTTGACTCCAAGTATTACAAATTCTTTTTTCTGGACTTTTAAATGTAATGAAAGGCTTTTCATATTTTCCACAGGAAACCAATACAAATAAGGCAAAAAGGATAGAGTAAAAGATTTTCATTGTTGATTTTTTTTACAAAGATATAAAATAATTACATTCTTTTTGGAGCTTCAATTCCGAGTAATCCTAAACATTTTTGGATCGTTTTACCCACTTCAGAGCTGATTGTAAGGCGAGCGGTTTTAATATTTTGATTCTCCTCAGTCATAATTTTAACTGATTGATAGAAATGATTATAATTCTTAACTAACTCATAAACGAAATTCGCAATGAGCGCCGGTGAATAGGTTTCTGCTGACTCTCGAATTACCGCAGGAAAACTTTGAAGCGTTTTAATAATTTGTTTTTCTTCTGTAGAGATTGAATAGTTACTAAGAGTCTGTTCGTTATTTGCAAAACTAGCTTTTGCAAGCAAGGATTGAATTCTGGCATACGTGTATTGAATAAACGGACCGGTGTTGCCATTCAAATCAATAGATTCCTCTGGATTAAACATCATACGTTTCCTTGGGTCCACTTTTAATAAATAGTATTTTAGTCCTCCTAATCCGATTTGATAAAACAGATTTGATTTTTCATCCTCAGTTAAGCCATCCAAATGTCCTCTTTCAACAGTGATTTCCGTCGCCTTTTCAATTACTTCATCCATTAAATCATCGGCATCAACAATTGTTCCCTCGCGCGATTTCATTTTACCAGTTGGTAAATCAACCATCCCATAAGAAAGATGGAAGCAATTGTCAGCCCACTTATAGCCTAATTTCTTCAAAATCAAAAACAGTACTTTAAAATGATAATCTTGCTCATTTCCAACTGTATAGACCATTCCATTTAAATCAGGAAAGTCATTAAATCGATCGATTGCCGTTCCAATATCCTGCGTCATGTATACCGCTGTACCATCTGACCGAAGAACAAGTTTTTCATCTAAACCATCTTCAGTGAGGTCTATCCAAACTGAGCCATCGTCTTTCTTGAAAAAAACACCATCTTTCAAACCTTGAATTACGACATCTTTGCCGAGTAAAAAAGTATCCGATTCATAGTAAAGTTTATCAAAATCAACGCCCATTTTCTTGTATGTCGATTCGAATCCTTCATAAACCCAACCATTCATGGTGCTCCACAACAAATAAACCTGAGGATCTCGTGCTTCCCATTTAATGAGCATTTCTTTCGCTTCTCGCAGAATCGTAGTTTGATTTTTAGCTAAATCTTTTATTTTTTCATCAATGGCACTTATTGCTTTTTCGTCTTTTCCTTCTTTTGCGGATTTAAATTTTAAAAACTCATTTTTGATTTCGTCAGAAAACCCTTCAAAATTGGCGTTTTCCCACTGACCAATAATCGATTTTGCCTCTGCGTTAAAATGTTTGTCGAATTCAACATAGTATTTCCCAACGAGTTTATCGCCCTTTATTCCAATATTGGATGGGGTTTCTCGTTCTCCGTTTGAATTCAATGGAGAAAACTTCTCCCAAGCGAGCATGCTTTTACAAATATGGATACCTCGGTCGTTAATGACTTGGGTTTTGATTACTTTGTGACCATTTGCTTTTAAAATTTCGGAAACAGAATAACCAAGGAAGATATTTCTTAAATGTCCAAGATGTAATGGTTTGTTGGTATTTGGAGAAGAATACTCAACCATTAATAACGGCTTGGAATTTGGTTCCGAAAAACCAAAATGTTCATTTCCTTTAATTCGGTTAAGTAAATTTATCCAATAGTTATCATTTAAGATAATATTTAAAAAACCGTTGACAACTTCAAAATTATCAATTTCAGGAAGTTGATTTTTTAGAAATTCGCCAATTTTAGTTGCTGCTTCAGCTGGTGAGCACTTTAATAATTTTGAGAATGGAAAAGCAACCAACGTAAAGTCTCCTTCAACGTCTTTTCGGGTAAGCTGAAATTGAATTTGTGAATCATTAATTTGACTACCAAACAAATCAATAGAATTATTAATCAAAAGATCCTTAATTTTCTTTTCCATATTTAGTTTTCCAATGTTTGAACAAGTGATTCAATCAGTTCGAATGTGATTTCGGCCATTTTGTTTTTCTTTTCGTCTAGACATGGGTTCACCTCTACAATTTCAAGTGCGACAAGTTTTTCAAATTGACAAACGCCATTCAGAAGTTCCTTCGCTTCCTCAGGTGTTAAACCATTTGGAACCGGAGTCCCTGTTCCATGTGAAGTTAATTCTGGATCCATGGAGTCTACGTCGAAAGAAACATATAAATAGTCTACATCTTTGAATTTGTGTTCAAGAATTTTAATTAATTCGGTTGTGCCTGATTTACGAACTTCTTCGACAGTGAAATTTTTGATTTCAAGTTTTTCGATTAAAAAATTCTCCTCTTTTTCTGTATCTCGAACTGCCACATAAAAAAGATTTTCAGGTTTTAAAGCATTTGATTTTAGGTTATCCCACATTGAAATAACTTCAGCATCAACTTCATTTTTTTTACAATCTAAATTGTCTACCCCGAGTGCTGTCGCTACAGGCATGCCATGTACATTTCCTGACGGAGTTGTGTAAGGCGTATGAAGGTCAGCATGCGCATCAATCCAGAGAACGCCAATTTTCTTCCCTGGAAAACTGGATGCAATTCCTGAAATAGTTCCTCCAGCAGAACTATGATCCCCTGCAATAATAAATGGGAAGGTGTTATTTTTTATAGTGCTTTCTACTGTTAATGATATTTCTGAATATATCTTTTTGATGCCATCGATGTATTTGGAATTGTTGAAATTGGATGGTGAGTCCAATAAATAATTATGATCTTGAATATTTCGTATTTTTCGATTTTGGAAAAGATTTGATTTTTTGGCTCTAGCGACAGCTAAAATTGCATTTGGTCCTAACGATGAGCCTCTGGTTCCCGCACCGAGTTCAGAGGGATTGAAAATAAATTGGATTTTTTTACGCATAATCGTATCCTTTTAAAAGGCATGCAAAATTAATACTATTAAACTAAGATTCGGAGGAATTTATACAATCTATTTTTATATCTTTGAGGAAACATTAGGGGATGTAGCTCAGTTGGCTAGAGCGCTTGACTGGCAGTCAAGAGGTCGTCGGTTCGAGCCCGATCTTCTCCACTAAAATAAAATTGAAATGGACAAAGGATTACAATATTGCTTATTTCTAATTCTTTGTCTTTCAATTTCACATTCAAATTTCTCGCAATCTCAAAAATCATTTTCAGGTGAACTTCATTATATTATCGAACGAGTAGATAAGAAGGATTCAGTAAAGGCCGAGATGATCATTTTTGCAAAGGACTCCATGCTTCGAATCGTAAACTTTAATTCGGAGACAGGAAAGCAAGAATTAATTAAGCATCTTCGATTAAATAAGTCCTATTTATTAATTGATACGCCTAAGCAGAAATTTGCGGTTCGAACCAACGAACACCTCGATAAAGACACCATTGTTGCTTACAATTTCCGAAGGAAACTAGGCTTCAAAAGAATTGCCGGCTTGACTTGCAGAAAATTCAAAGTAAAACAAAAAATGGTCAAAAATGAGTTGAATTTTTACGTTTATAATAAAATTCCTTCCTACTATCTAAATGCGTTTAAAGAATTACCAGGTTTACCTACTTTGTATTTTGTTGCTAATGATCATGGGTTATTCAAATATACATTAAAGGAAATAAAAAGAAAGGATCCTCCTTCTCAATTATTTACTTTTGGAATTGACTATAAAATTGTGACTTTCGAGGAATTTTCTGAAGAATTTTCGAGATTGTACGAATCTGAATGATTTTATAGCTTGTTAACTAACAATTTGCTGTTTAAAGTAAATTATCATGCTAGCTAATAAGCGGTTTGTTTCTTTTAATTTCGTAATAACCCAATTTATGAGATGGAAGAAAACGAATTTATCCCCAAGTCTGAGCAAAAAATAGAACAGCCGATTAGTTCGGGGAAATCCAAAAAAGATGATAAAAAAGAAAAAAGTGTTTCCCAAAAGGATAAGCCTACCATCTTTGATAAAATTGATAAACAGAAAATTAAAGTAATTACCGGTTCCTTTCTTTCGCTTCTGGCAATCTATTTATTTATTTCTTGTTTTTCCTATTTATTTACATGGGAAATAGATCAAGATAAACTACTAAACCGATCTTTTGTAGATTTTTTATTTGACAGCCATACTCCCGCCGTTGAAAATTGGCTTGGTAAATTTGGTGCTTGGATTTCGCATTTGATGATTTATCGCTCGTTTGGAATTACATCTTTTGGGATTTGTTTTTTGATGTTCATTTCGGGCTTTAAAATTCTTTTTGACGTTGCACTTACTCCAATATTAAGATCGTACATAGTTGTCATGTCATATATGCTTTGGGGGTCTGTTTTCTTGGGTTTTTTTGCTGAAAAGGTAAATTATTTTGGTGGTACTTTTGGATTTTATATTAATGAATGGATGATTCTTGCAATCGGTCAATTTGGAATGTTAACCTTATTAGTCGTTTCTTTTTTAGTCATTACAACGTTACTTTTTAACCCGAATTACAAGGCCTTTTTCGCATATCTTTTTGCGTCAAAAGACGATGAAAACATCGTGCAGAGTTCAAAACCTGCAACCGGATTAGATGACGAGCGATATGATGATATTATTATAGTAAATCCGATTAAAGAAGATCAGATTAAAGAAGATATCATTTCTGAAACCGTTGATTTTTCGAAGAACGATTACGATGTGGAAGACGACGATCCTGATTTCGATGAAAGCGAGTTGATTGTGACAATTAAAGAAGATGACAAAGTTTCTGCTCCGGATTCTGACTTCGAATTTGAGATTGGCGGAGAAGATGAAGTAATTGAGCAAGTTCCAAGCCCGGTTGTAGATTCTCCAGTTCAAAAATTAAATCAAGACGCTGAGGATTTAGCGGCCGGGTTGGTCGCGGAATATGGTGAATATGATCCTACAAAAGACTTGGAGGGGTACATGCTTCCTCCGATTGAATTAATGAAAGAATATGGATCAGGGGGTGTTTCAATTAACAAGGAGGAAATTGAATCAAACAAGGATCGAATTGTTCAAACGTTATCGCACTATAAAATTGATATTGCGAAAATAAAAGCGACTGTTGGACCAACTGTTACGCTATATGAGATTGTTCCTGCGCCCGGAGTTCGAATTTCAAAAATTAAAAATCTTGAAGATGATATTGCCTTGAGCTTAAGTGCGCTTGGAATTCGAATCATCGCTCCAATTCCTGGAAAAGGAACAATCGGTATTGAGGTGCCGAATTCAAATCCTGAAATGGTTAGCATGCGTTCGTTGATTGCATCAGAAAAGTTTCAGAATTTCGATGGTGAGCTCCCAGTAGTTATGGGTAAGACTATCACCAATGAGACCTATGTCTTTGATATGACTAAAATGCCACATTTACTCGTTGCAGGTTCTACAGGGCAAGGTAAATCTGTTGGTTTGAACGCAATTTTGATTTCCATTTTGTATAAAAAACATCCTGCTCAAGTCAAGTTCGTTTTGGTTGACCCGAAAAAAGTGGAATTAACACTTTACAATAAAATTGAACGACATTTCTTAGCAAAATTACCTGGCGAAGAAGATGCAATCATTACAGATACTTCGAAGGTAGTTAACACCCTAAATTCCTTGTGTATCGAAATGGATGATCGCTATGAATTATTGAAAGATGCAGGTGTAAGAACTATCAAGGAGTACAACGCCAAGTTTATTGCTCGTCGATTAAATCCAGAGAAAGGACATCGTTATTTGCCTTATATTGTCGTTCTAATTGATGAGTTCGCTGATTTGATTATGACCGCGGGTAAGGAAGTAGAACATCCGATTGCGCGTATCGCCCAGTTGGCTCGGGCTATCGGAATTCATTTGATTGTTGCTACGCAACGTCCGTCAGTAAATGTAATTACAGGTATGATTAAAGCGAATTTCCCTGCACGAATTGCATTTAGGGTATTATCTAAAATTGACTCAAGAACGATTTTGGATGCATCTGGCGCCGATCAACTTATTGGACGTGGTGATATGTTGATTTCTACCGGTTCGGATATGAAACGTCTTCAATGTGGATTTGTTGACACTCCTGAAGTAGAGGAAATTTGTAGTTTTATTGGTGACCAACGAGCATATCCTGAGGCATTGATTTTACCTGAATACATCCCTGAAGGATCAGAGGGTGGTTCTGACTTCGATATGAATGAAATTGATCCTATGTTTGTTGACTCTGCAAGGATAGTGGTAATGAATCAACAAGGTTCAGCTAGTTTATTACAACGGAAATTAAAGCTGGGATACAACCGAGCAGGACGAATCGTTGACCAACTTGAAGGGATGGGAATAATTGGTTCATTTCAAGGAAGTAAAGCACGCGAAGTACTTTTTGGTGATATCGAATCTTTAGATGAATTTCTTAAAACGAAAGGGTTGATTTAATAATGTTTTGTGGACTCGCTTCCGTTTTTATTTTTATGATTTTGCAAGCATTGTTAATGTAATAAATTTAAAACGCTGTATTTGATTTCACGCTTCACCGTTAATAATAAGGTCAAAGTATTTTTTAGTATCAAGTCGGATGTAAAAACTGAAGAAACAATTTCCACCATCCTCAATACGGATTTCACTTTTCTTCCAATCAAGCCCCATTGCGCTGCAAAAACAATTTACCCTAACTTCCTTTTCACCTTTTTCATTATAATATGGAAAATATTGTCTCAAATATTTATTCGATGCAAGTAAATGCTTTCGATTATCTGAAATACATTGTAAAAAGATATTATTGACTTCAATTATCTCCGCCAAGGAAAGTCCTGTTGCATTTGGATTGTCATCTGAAGTTATGACCACAAATGTAGTGTCAATTTTCTGTTTGATTGACTGAGTTGAACTAGTATCCAAGCTTTTTGTATCTTTTTCATTCGATCGTCCACAAGATAATATAAATAAAAACAGTCCTAAACTGAAAACGATTTTTTGTAACATTTAAGATGTTTTTAAAATTTATGCGAACTATTTTACCCGATTCAAAGCCATAGCCTTCAACATCCAATTTGGAAGAAATTTTCCTGGCTTGCGATTTTTCAAATTGATGTACCAACCAAGTTTTTTCATAACAGGTACTTTATGCGTTTCTACAAATTCAATCCATGTTCCGTCAGGATCTTCAATGTATGAGAATCTACCTCCAGCTTCCCCCATGTCAAATGTATCCGAACTATCAACCGTGAATGGAAAACCTTTTGCTTCGCATTCTTTTTGAAGTTGGTCAATTCCTTGTACATCGAAACATAGGTGAATAAATCCCCAATCTCCCCAAAAACGGTTTTCGAAAATTGGTCTTCTTCCTGTCTGATCAATCGCTTGAACTAATTCAATTTGGGTTGGGCCTAATAATTTTGCAAATGGTCCTTGACGCATAGACTTGTGAGAAAGTCTTACACGACGAAACTGTTTATCCCCACCTTTCAGAACTGAAAGATCATCAAAACGCTCGGTAACGTCATAATCAATGGTTTCATAACCAAGGATTTCTTGGTACAATTCGAGTGATTTCGTCATATCTGAAACGCCAATAATAGTTCCCGCAACGCCACCACAATGTGAAGGGTGACCGGTATCTGAAAACCAACCACTTCCTTCAACAATTTGGAAAATATTGTTATTTGGATCTTTTACAAAAAAAGAAAGTTTCCCAGAAGGATCGCGCATGGGTTCACTTAGGATATTTCCTTGATTATTTCTGATAAATTCAAAAGTTTTACGGACGTCGCGTGATTTTATTTTACATACATACATTCCGTAATCACCTAATTCAATTTCAAAAGTAGCTTTCTCGGTATTTCTGCTTGTGTATTGCCAGATCTCAAATCCACCACCTCCAGCCATACTGAGTGCGAGTGTAGCTGTCCTCGATTGAACAACGCCCCCTGTATATTTTGTCATAAGTGGTGCAGGAGCAGCTTCTTCGAAAATTCTGACATCAATTCCGAAATTTGATCGATACCATTTCCAAATTTCTTGAACGTTAGGGACACCAATACCCATTTGTTGAATCCCACAAATGATTTTTTCCATGAATTTTTTTTGCAAAATTAGAAATAGTTTTAACGTATGGCGCGCTCATTGAATATTACATAGCCATAACTTATTTGAAATGCCAACGGCGTTGCTTGTTTTGGGAAGTAATTAATAGTAGCTCTTAGCGGTCCAACCGGCGAATGATAAATAAGCGATGAGGATAATAAATACGAAGTGGAATTTACTGAGCGCTCAAAGCCGATTGTTCCATCCGTATTTTGTGTAAGTAATATTATAGGTTGGTATACGTATCCATCAGCACGAATATCAATGTTTTTATAAATTGAAAAAATGAAATTGAGACCGACACTTATAAATTGCGGGGATCGATACTCGGGTAGAAAATAGGTTTCAGCATCTGGGACTAAATTAAAGGAGGGCAGCGATAATAAACTAGCAGTATAATTTGCAAAAAGAGATTGTGTATTGTAAACTCCTTTTGCATGAATTCCTAGATGAAAAAAATCATAATCTAAAACAAACGATTGAAGCTCAGTTTGTAAGCTAAGCCAGCTATGTTGCTTACTAATTGTATCTTTTAATATGGATGTTGACCCAGGATAGGTGTTTTCGTAGCCATTAACATATCGAGCTTTGAATAGAAAATAATGTCCAGAACTAGAAAATTGTTTTCTATTCAAACTGTTTTTCAAAAACTCAAATGAGTATGTACTTCCACTAAAAATCGTATAGTCTGCTGTATCTTTACTAGTAAATGATTGGGTTTGATAGTAGTCGTCCTCAATTCCAAAGTAGCGCGCATCAAATGTTAATTTTGAATTATTTCCAACGGGCATTTTTATTTTAATTCCTCCATAGACCTCATTTTGAATCAAAAATGATGGCTTAACATCCTCAAAAAAGGTAGCAAAACTTCTAAAATAATCCCAACGATTTAATGTGAAATATCCTGACACTGAAATTGGGTAAACAGAAGGAATTTCAAGATTGAAATCTGCTTTTGCTGATCCATAAAACTTACCGAAATAAGATTCTGCATGAATGCTTGAAGCAACTTTTCCAAGAGACCTGAAAGTTAATCCCAAATAACCCGTATTTACTGCCCTCGATGAAAAATGGCCACCTACATCAACTTTGAAATCTTTCGCTTTTGTAATTTTTAAGTCTAGATTAAAAGTAGAATCCTTCTTCTGAAGGGTCGGTAGAATATATTCAATCTGTGATGTAGCGTATAGTCTGAAATACCTTTTCTCAAGTTTTTCAGGTGAAAGCACCTCATTTTTTCTCGATCTGATTAAGGATTTTCTCGCATAGGCGATGTCACGTTTCCGATTGTAGTTATTTGAAATGGATGAAACGTTTAATGGAGCTATTTCATTTCTAAAAATAGCACGTTTTGCAAGTAATTCCTCTTTATCAATTTTTCGATTAATTATTTTTTCCAGTGAATCAAGGTATTTTTGTGCGGAATTATATCCATCTTGAATTGCTTGTTTTACTTTATCGAAATCAAATGTTCCAACGTCGCATTTGGGTTCAATGACAATTCCTTCATTACATGGTAAATTGAAATTTGTGGGAGTAGTCATCATTTCGTTAATTATACCGAAAAAATCTCTTTCATTTATCGCCTTTGGATTGTCCGCAACCTTGCTACCAATTATGAAATCCGGATGAAAGTCGCGATACATGACATCAACTGGAAAATTATTATACAAACCTCCATCGAAAAGAATAACATTATCAATTTTAATTGGGTTTACATACAATGGATAGGTCATTGAAGCTCTCACGGCCTCATTAAGATTGCCTTTCGAAAACACAACACTTTTTTTATTAACAATATCCGAGGCTACACAACGGAAAGGAACAAAAAGTTGATTGAAATCGTTCGCTTTTGAAGAACTAGTTGTCCCCATTATTCGCATCATTTCATAATCGAGTAGGGAAGGGGTCACTAAGTTCAGAGGAATTGACTTTTTAAGAATACTGTCTCGAGAAAAAGAAAAACTCAGTACGTTTGCATTAATATCTTCTTTCCGAAATAAAAATTGTTTGTCTGCGTTTAGCTTTCCCGAAGTCATTAATTGAAACTCCTCACTTAAAACATATTGTTCTATTTCCTCAGGCGAATAGCCACACGCATACAAACTCCCGACAAGAGCTCCAGCCGAAGTGCCTGTTATGTAGTCAATAGGAATCCCTCTTTCTTCAAGTGCTTTAAGTACCCCAATATGAGCAATTCCAGCAGCACCACCTCCACTCAAAACTAGCCCTATTCGTTGTTGAGCTAAGGTCGATTGAGTTATCAAAAGAAATAGTAGATAAAAAATTGTGGAATTGATTTTCAATTTTGTTCTTTTGCACAAATTTAGACTTAAATAAGTGAAAATGAAATCGGAAAAAACATTAAAATCTCATGAAATTAAAATTACATTAAAATGTGTTTTTGGTTTTGAAGAAACTTTGGCAGAAGAACTTAATGAACTTGGCTATGAGCAAACTGAGATCTTAAACCGAGCTGTTCGCATTATCGGGACTTGGAAGGATGTCTATTTTTTAAATTTACATATTCGCTGTGCCATTTCTATTTTGGTTGAGTTAGATCACTTTTTTATTAAATCGGATGAGGATTTATATAAGAAGGCACTTCGAATAAATTGGACTTCTTTCTTTGATGTATCGAAAACATTTGCAGTAAAAGGAGCTGTTTTTTCAACACTCTTCAACAATACACAATATCCATTTCTATTGGTTAAAGATGCTATTGTAGATAAATTTAGAGATGAGTATGATGATCGACCGAATGTAGAATTAAAAACATCGCATGTTGTTTTTGATATTTATATCAAAGAGCATGAAGTTACAATTTCACTAAATACAAGTGGTTTGCCTTTATTTCAGAGAGGATATAGAACAGCAGTTGGTGATGCGCCATTAAATGAGGTAGTTGCCGCAAGTTTGATTCGATTGTCTAAATGGGATCGAAAAACGACATTCCTTGATCCATTTTGTGGTTCCGGAACATTATTAATGGAGGCTGCGCTTTTGGCAACGGGAATTCCTTCTAATATTGAACGACAACATTATGCATTTAAAAATCTTAAGAATTTTGATAAAAGTATTTGGGAAGAAATTTATAATGGTGCTAAACGCGTTGTTCGAGAACTTCCTTGCAAAATAATTGGTTCAGACCTTTCTGATGAAATGATATTAAAAGCAAGAAGGAACCTACGAGTAATGAGTTTCGGAAGATTTGTAGAGACAAGTGCCAAATCATTTGATGAAATAACCAAATCAGATGAAAAGTATTTTATCATAACAAACCCACCATACGGAGAGCGAATTTCAGCCAATATTCCTGAATTATATGAATCATTTGGTACTTGGTTAAAACATAAAATGCCAAACACAGAAGCTTGGGTAATTTCATCTAGTGAAGAAGGATTTAAATCTATTGGATTAAAGCCTTCTCGAAAAATTAAAGTATTCAATGGTGATTTGGAATGTTCATTCCGTCGATTTGATATATATGAAGGTTCTAAAAAATCTACTCAGATAGATTAAATTGCATGATGAAATCATTCATGTAATATCCATTTCCGATATCAAAATCTTGTTCATCGATTATTTCGAATCCATTTCGTTTATAAAAATCGACAGCTTTGTTGTGGCGGTTAACTTGTAGGGTTAATGTATTCATTTTCATCGATTGGGCAAACTCTTTTGCTTTTTTGAGTAACTCAAATCCGTATCCTTGTCCATGAAATTCTGGTAAAACATATATCTTTTGAATTTTCATGTTGCCTCTGATGGGATTATTCGGTTCAACATCCAAAAAACCGATATCTTTTTGATCGTTTGAAATAGCAAAAAAGTAGTGACCATTTCTAACGTTTTCTTCTAATGCATTTAATGAATACATCCATTCCAGCATGTAGTCTAGTTGCTCTTTACTAAGAATTTCTTTATATGCGATGGGCCAAATTTGATAGGCAAGTTTTCGAATAAGATCAAGTTCTTCAATCTTGAGAATTCGAATTTCCATTATTGCTTTATAAATTTATCTTGTTGGACCTTTCCGTCAATTAGGATTCGAATAAAGTATTGTCCAGCAGGAAGGTCTGAGACATATACTTTTCCATTTATTATTGGTTTTTCATAATAACTTCCGGAGATATCAAAAATGGAAATTGTTTTGGGTAGTTCTTCAACAATTGTAAAATGTAATTCATTCATTACAGGATTTGGATAAACACTCCACATTAACTCTTGCGGAGGATTTTCCATACCTACGGTTTGCAGAGCCAACTTGACTGCAGCGTATGCATTTATTTTTCCAGCTCCCCATTTCGGGCTTCCTTCAGCGGGAATAACTCCAGTATAATTATCTTGACGAGCAGTTTCCATAATAATTTCTTTAACTTGACGTGCTGAAAGATATGGATTGGCATCGAGGATAAGTGCTGCAACACCAGCTACCATTGGAGAAGCCATTGAAGTCCCGGATAATTTAGCAAAATGATAGGTTTTCCCATTAAAATCAATTGATGCAGTTGATGTGAATACAGCATCTGTAAAAGAAGACATTGAAGATACTACATTAACTCCTGGTGCGGCAATATCTGGTTTCATAACTCCATCGTAACGTGGACCATTACTTGAAAATGAAGCTGCTGCTCCTCCTGTCAAATTTCCAGCAGGTGTTATATATTGAGCTGAATAAGCTGCTACGCTTATCACATCATCAGAGCATGACGGTTCACTAATGCCATTTTGATTGTCACCAGTTACTGTCCCTGTTCCACTTGCAGAGAAATTCATTCCCCAATTTCCAACATCGTTACTTAGTTCAGTAACATTCCAATAATTCACAGTTCCTGAATCTGCAGTTGATTTCAATAAAACACGAAGTGCTGAGTTTAAATTTTTTACGCGCAAACGCATTTGTGGTTTATTATTCAAGGGATGCGCGCTATCAGCAGTTATGTTATACCAAATAGTATCTTGTCCTGCAAGGAGAAAAGTGTCAATATAAGTAGGGGTTGAGTTTGTCGAATAATAAGGACTTTCAGCTAAAATACTCCCTGTCGAATTTGTGATTATAATTCCATTCGAAAAACTTTTACCAACTTCGCCCCATGCATGAACACTTTGTCCCCACATATTTGGATTGGCGCTGTATGAATAAAAATCGATCTTCGATTTTAAAACATCACTATTAAATGTTTTTTTGAGGTGAAAATTCACATTACCGTTGTTTCCTCCCGAATTGGCAAAAACTACCCCCAGATCAGTGTATGCAGAAATTGCTTGACTTAATAGGGATGTCCCATCTAATGTACCGAAATGGTAAAGTCCCCAACTCATATTAATTACAAGCCTTTTACCATCTGCATTTGCTTTTTGATACATCCATTCCCAAGCATCTAGAACGGCATTTTCGTCAACCAAAAAAGTTACGAATAGAAATTTTGAGTCAAATGCCACACCACGATAGATTGTTCCAGCGCCACTGCCCCCGGCTATTCCCGCAACGTGTGTGCCGTGCGTTGCATAGGAATAAATGTTTGAAGTATCAGACCCAGCTGCAAATAATTCAGCGGGAGTTGAATATTCTGTGCCATAATTAAATCCATTTGGAGAAGGTCCACTTGCTTTAAATTGATCCCAAGCAGCTAATATTCTCGTTTGTTGCAAAGAAGTATCATAAAACATTGGTGAAGTATAGTCAAATCCCCAATCTGTTATACCAATGTAAACATCTTTCCCAGTGTAACCCTCTGGTAAATCAATTCCTTGTTGAACACTATCAGCATGCATATCAACAACAGCTTTGTCTAATTGATTTCTAATTTTTGAAGCAATTTCCAAATAATCGAATTCGTCACTCGATTCAATGGAAGCTAAATCGGACAATGGCACTTTAACTGAAGCTACTTGACCTATAGCTTTTCCAGTTAACCACTTTTTTTCGATCAAACAACTTTGTTCAAAATTGGAATTGATTTTACCCAATAAGCTGAGGTAATAATTTCCATTTATTTTTTGAATCGGCAACCTTTCGAGTAAATTGCTACTTGGGGAACCTCCATTTAGAATCAATGAACTTTTTAACTCCTCAATTTCATGTCTATCCTTAGCTGTTAATTTACCTTGCCCAAAAAAGAAATGGGAGATAAGGCAAAAAAACAACAAGGATATTCTAGTTTTCATGAGTAAGAGTTCTTCAAAGATAAGAATTTTAACCCTTTTTAAAGGCTTAATACCAATGAAAACGGCTGTTTTTATTCACGTTGATTTGTGAATAAGGATTTTATCTGATTTCAAAAAGATAATTTTTCGATCTTCTTACTTTTTTCAAGTGCTGATTTGAATCAGCTTCCGATCGATAGCCAATTGGACAAACCAAAACAGCATGTAATCCTTCGTTTTTAAGGTCAAGGATGCGATCGTATTCCTCCGAATTAAAACCCTCCATAGGTGTTGCATCAATTCTTAAACATGCACACGTATGGAGCAGTTGCCCGAGTGCTATGTACGCTTGTTTGGAATTCCATTCCCGTACTTTTGACTTATCCATCGTTAAAATTTCTTTTTTCATGAAATTGCCATAACCAGCAATGCTCTCCTGAGAAATAGATCGAATTTTGGACGTGTTTTCGAGGTGCTCATCAATAAATAATTCACTAATTTCATCGAAAGCACAAATTACAATTAAATGAGATGCATCTGTAATTTGAGTCTGATTAAATGATTGGTCTTTAAGTTTATTGCGTAAATCTTTATCTTCGATAATAAGATATTTTAGCGGCTGAAGTCCATAGGATGAAGGTGCGAGACGCAAAGCTTCTAAAATAATTTCTAGATCAGTGTCTGAAATTTTTCTGGATGGATCGAATTTTTTAGTGGCGTACCTCCAGTTTAAGTCTTCAATAATTTTGCTCATTTTGATTTTTCTAAAAAATCATTGGAACTTCAATAGCTAGAACTCTGCTATTGGATTGGGCAGTAATTTGAATTTCCTCTTCATTCCAAATTCCGATTGCATCACGTTTCAATAATGTTTTATCTGAAACACATAATTCTCCATCAATGTTCATGAAGTAAACACCATTTCCATTTTTTTTGATTTGGTATGAAATGGTTTGGTTCTCGGAAATATCTGCCAGGTGAATCCAAGCGTCCTGATAAATCCAGGTCCCTTCATCATCGGAATTAGGCGAGACAATTTGCAGAAAGCGATTTTTACAATCATTCCAATCGTAGTTTATTTGGTCATAACGCGGTTCAACATTCTGTTTATTTGGAAAAATCCAAATTTGAAATAAATTGATTTCTTCAGAAGCACTTGCGTTGAATTCACTATGATAAATTCCTTTTCCAGCTGACATGACCTGAACTTCTCCGGATTTAATGACTTCTGAAAAGCCCATACTATCTTCGTGTCGAAGTGAACCTTTAAGTGGGATTGTAATGATTTCCATATTATCGTGTGGGTGTTTTCCAAATCCCATTCCAGGAGCAACAATGTCGTCATTTAAAACACGAAGAGCCCCAAAATGAATTTTATTCGGATCATACCAATTTGCAAAACTGAACGAATGTTTTGCAACTAACCAACCATGATTTGCGAAACCTCGTTCCGTACTTTTATGAAAAACTTGTCCCATCTAAATTGTTAGCTCAAAATTACAAAACTTAAACTCAAATAGAACAAAGAATAGGAATTCAATAACGTATGTTAATATTAAAATTTGCGAGGGAGAAAATTAAAGGATTTTATACAGAACTTCGGTGAATGGTATTAAGTAGATTTTGGCTCATAATTTTCATCTCCTCAATTCTCTTCGTAGTTACAGGAGTATTTACATCTCGAAATTATTCGATCGATTTTGTTTTAAATGGAAAAAAAGAAAATCCAATCCTTATTGGCGAGAAATACATGCGGCAACTGCCTTCAACCTTAAGAGATTCTTTGAGAAAGTCTTCTGAGGGTAAAGTTATTGTGAATTTAAATGACAGAGATCCCGATACAACCTATGTATTCAAAAATAAAACGGTTCAAGTCTATTCGGGAGTTCAAAAGTCAGATGGTTTGCTCGAAACATGTAAGGTTAGTTTAACGGATTTGATTTTACCCCTAATGGCATATCTTGCATTCTTTTGTGGTATTATGCAATTGCTTATTGATTCAGGTGCAACTGAAAAACTGGCACGTAGGCTAAGTCCATTTTTTGTAAAGGTTTTTCCAAGTGTTCCCAAAAACCACGAGTCAATTTCCTATATGACGTTGAATTTTTCTGCTAATTTCCTTGGTTTGGATTCTGCTGCTACCCCTTTTGGACTGAAAGCGATGCAAAGTCTGCAAGAAATTAATCCAGAAAAAGATAAGGCGAGTGATGCTCAAATTATGTTTATGTGTTTACATGCCGCTGGTTTGACATTGATTCCGACCTCTATAATTGGCTATCGAGCTGCCCAAAACGCGATGAATCCTGCAGACGTGATGTTGCCTTGTATAATCACTTCATTCATTGGGACAATTGCTGCTTTCGTAATCGTTGGACTCCGTCAGCGAATTAATTTCAAAAGCGCCGCAATTCTTGTAGCCTTAATTTCAGTAATTGCCGCTATTGTCGGTTTACTTTTCTATGTTAATAGTTTAGATGTATTGGGTAAGAATTATTTCACTGGTAATTTTTCAGGATTGTTGTTAATTGGAATAATTGGATTCACCTTAATTTTTTCATTCATTCAAGAACGAAAATTTAGAGAGAAAGAAACTACGGTTTTTGATTCGTTTGTTGTAGGAGCTAAAAGTGGACTGAATACGGGTGTTACTATTTTTCCATATGTTCTCGGAATGCTTGTTGCTATTTCGTTATTTCGGAATAGCGGATTATTTGAAATTATTAGTGGTTGGATTTCGGAAGGGTTTCGATTTCTTGGAGTATCAAAGGAAATAACTGATTCACTTCCTGTAGCTATTCTTCGTCCATTTAGTTCGGGTGGATCTCGTGGATTTATGATTGATGCGATGAATAATTTTGGCCCAGATTCTTTAACGGGAAGATTAAGTTGTATTTTTCAATGCAGTGCCGAAACCACTTTTTATGTAATTGCGGTATACTTTGGTTCAATAAGCGTTAAAAATACTCGGTATACACTTGGAACAATGTTACTAGTGGATTTAATTTGCGTTATTACAGCCATTTTCGTTGCATTATGGTTTTTTTAGATTTACAATAATTATTTTTCGGACTAATGGTTTGGAGTTTTTTTAAAAAACAAAAAAAAGAAGAGGAAAAGCCGCTAGAGTATGTTCCTTTGCAATCCATCGAATACCCATCAATGGTAATCCTTGCGTGGGCTAAGGCAGTAGAAGGTAATGTTGAATTACAAAATTGGTTAAAAGATAATGGCTACCCTGAACTTTATTTTAGTGTTTTTGCAATTTATTTAAAAGATGAACCTAGACAATGGCTATTGAAAAATGGATATGCTCATTTGATGGCTATGATACACGCGGCAGAAGGTAATCAAAAAGCAGCTAAATGGCTTCTTGAAAATAATTTTGAGATGTTATATCACATGGCGAAGGCTATTGATCATGAGCGAGAAAGTTGGATTTGGTTGAAGCAAAATGTTTCTGCCGATTTATTTGTTCTAGCAAAAAGTATACAGTTCATAAAAGACCAAATAGAGGAAAATCACAATGATATGCACTCTATAAATAAAGATTTATAAAAAAATGGCTACCCAACTGAGCAGCCAATGTTCTATTATATAGATTTTAGTTATTGAATAAATCTAACTTCAACTCTTCTGTTCTGTTGTCTTCCCTGCGCATTGTTATTGTTCGCTTTAGGCTTACTCTCTCCATGGTACAAGCATTTGATTCTTGATGCTTCAATTCCATTTGCAATAAGGAAGTCACGAACCGCGTTAACACGATTTTGAGATAAATAAGTATTATAAACCTCAGGTCCAACAGCGTCCGTATGACCTTGTAATTCAATTTTAATGGAAGGCCTGTCCATCATAATGTTGACTAAAGATTCTAATTCACCAAAGGCTTCTTTCTGTACTATAGATTTATCAAATTCGAACATAATATTCTTGTTGATTAGCGCCGAATTATCAATTTTTCTTGTAGCCGCTGGTTTTTCAATATATATAGTATCCATTTTAGTAATGACCACAGTATCTATTTTAATTTCTTGTTTGGCAATGTTCTGAGTTGTGTCTTTTAGTTCCTTTTTAACCTCATCTTTAGGTAACTGTTTTGATTTTTTACAAAGTTTTAATCCCAGAATTACCTCGTGAGAACCAGCACTATATGAAGCAATATTACTCATTGGTGTCTCATAAGCATATCCAATGAAAAACAATTTTTGAATGTTAATTCCTGCCCTTGCGACTAATCCAACTTTTGTTCTGTATCCAATACCTCCGAAAAACAGGTCATTATAATTTAAATCACCATTAAAATCAAATTGATAACCATTGTTTGTTCCTTTAGCCCAAACAGATGGTTTAACAGACCATTTTTCATTTATATTAATTCTGTAACCAATCAATCCACTAATATGTCTTCTTAATCCATATCCTTCAAGATTATTATATCCAAAATTTGAATAAGTTTGAAGTAGTTGTTTTGAAGCAATAGCTAATTCAAGATTTTTCCAACTATATGCCAAGCCAAGTTCTGTATTCAATGCACCCGCTGATTGCAAACCACCGTTAATAATTGGATCTTGGTTATCAAAAGCTATTGCAGTTGATGGATTAATACGATATTGATTATACCCAACAGAAATTCCGAGTCGGATGTTGTGCTCTTGAGCAAAGTTTAATCCATATGAAATCGTTCCAAGACCGCTTATTTGTTGAAGCATCCCAATTTTATCTATTAAGATTTGACCTCCTAATCCAAGAGACTTTCCGATTCGACTGCTCACACTAAACATGCTTGTCAAGGGTGCGCCTTCTACTTTTACCCATTGATTTAGGTGTGAAAAATTAATCTCTGTACAATTACTTGATCCGACGTAAGCAGGGTTAATCGAATATTTATTATATCCGTAAACGTTACTTTGTGGGGTTTGTTGAGCCAATGAAGTCAACGAAACAATGGAAATAGCGAAAGTTAAAATTCTTGTTTTCATGACTTTACTTATTTTTTAAATCTCAATAAATTAATCGAACCGGTATATTCTTTATCAGAACATTTAATTGCATAGAAGTATACGCCATCAGGTAATGGTGTACCATCTTTAGTGCCTCCCCAATCATTTTGATAGTTGACTGTTTCAAAAACAGGTTCACCCCAACGATTAAAGATGGAAACATTGCAGTCTGAAATTTTTGTTAGGTCACTAACACGCCAAGTATCGTTTTGTCCGTCATCATTTGGAGTTAGAATATTACTGATTTGAAATTCGCAATCCAAAACCGACAATTCCAATATTGTTAATGAATCGCAGCCAGCTAAAGTTGAAACTGTATCTTGATAAATTCCACTCTCAGTGTAGGTGTTATTTCCGAAGGTATATGATTCACCAATGCAAATTTCAGCAACTTCGTAACTTGCATTTGGTGGAGTTACGAAAAGCGATAAAACAACAATTGAGTCACATCCTTCAGTAGTAGCCAATGTTGCATTATAAACTCCAGCTTCTGTTAAATCAATTCCATTGAAGTTGTAAGTAGATCCACTACAAATTGTTGTTTCAATATTTGTAGTAATTGAAGGAAGCATAAAGATAACCGAGGTCACAATTGAATCACAGCCTGCTAGTGTTTGAAGCGTATCAATGTATAAACCTTGAGCATTGTAAATACTTGATCCAATTTGTATTGAGCCTCCCGGACAAAGAGTAAATTGCTTAGAAGTTTGTTCAACTGGATTGACAGTTAAATTTGTAATAACTGTGCTATCGCAACCCTGAGAAGTAATGAAAACATCCGTATAAATTCCAGATTCTGATTGTTGAGTTCCACCGAGTAAAACTGATTCACCTTCGCAAATTGCCAAATTAACATTAGAAGTGGTTGGCAAGCAAGGATTGTTACAATTGGTAGCATCAAAAGTAAAGGATTGTGGACAAGCTCCATCGCTAATTACAACTTGGTAAATTCCAGCTTCCGAACCAACGTAGGAAGTCGAAACATTTGGGGATAATGAACCGCTTGCAACTATTGCACCTGATGGGCTCGTAATGGTGTAATTGTATGGATTTGAGTAGTAACCATTTAATCCTCCAGTGGCTGAAAAGGAAGCCGTACAAGTGGAGTTGTCATAGGTAAAAATTGCATTTAATTGTTGTAAGAAAACAATTGGTAGTCCCTGAGAAACAGTAGAAGTTCCGCAGGTGAAATCACCCCAATCCGCAGTTATATCGCCAGCCGGAGAGATATAATACAATTGGTTAAAGAATGGGTTGCCAAATGAACCACTTCCGTCTCCATTGTTTGTAAAGAATCCATTTTGCCCGATCAAAGTATCTATGAATGCATTATTAAATCCTGTATTTGCAATTGGATCAGGAATTGTTTGAACTTGATGAATAACATAACCTGGCGTTAAACAGTTAGGTAAGCTTTGCGTAGATTGACCGATTCCGTTAACTGTAATTCCAGGATTGAAAATATCGCCAAAGCAAATGAATGCGGTATCTTGCTGAGCTACCGTAAGACTATCGCCATTGGCTAATTCAACATAAATATCTCCGGCATCACTATCGATTTCTTTGATGTATTCGATAATATATTGTCCTTCATCTCCAGGAGATCCACCATCGATTTGAATAGCATAAATTCTCCCTGGCTCTAAACAACAAGCTGAATTTTGAGCTCCATCATATCCTGCTGTTCCGGAAATAATAGGTGTTATTATTGGCGTATTTCTCGTTCCATCATTTGTGAATGTTGCTGGATTTAGTCCTCCATAGCAATCTGCCCCATTTAAAAGTTCGAAAACATTATAACGCAAGGTATTCATACCGATGTATGCCCGAATACTCATTTCGACGGCGCCTGATGGAGGAGCAGTGAAATAGTGCCATACGGTTTGATTTGCACAATTGTTTTGGTTCGCGTCAACATTTGGTTCACCTGCCAAATATTCTTGACAAGCAAAAACATTTGAACCAGCGACTGCTTGAAACGTAGGATTTGTTCCTGCGAGTATAACAGGAACTTCATATAGGGTATCTTGCATAGCTAAACACAAAATATCATTTCCGGGAGAATTTAATGTAGGATCAACAATACTTGGATCAAATAACCAAGATTTAATATTTTGAGTACTTAAAGGAGTAAGGTTGTCAGAAGGATCAACCATTCCATAATATTTGTAACCAGGTTCTAAGCAGCGACGGTCTATTAATGCGCTTGGGTCTCCACCTAAAAAGCTATTAGTTCCTCCTTCGTCTTCAGCAATATACTCAAGGTTAGCACAAGAAAAATCAGTTGGAATTCCAGGAGCAAATCGCTTGTCGTAACCAAATAAAGCATTGTTTTCACCATAAAGAGCACTTTGATAATCAGCTTCGAAAATCATTCGTCCACTATTTGGAGCAACAAAGTTTAACCAAATTGATTCATTTACTACAGGGTTATTGGCTGCAACATGATCATAGTCATACGCATGGTAGTGAATCGGGTTATTATCTGTATGAGGTGCGCCTGTTTCTGCATAGTCATTAGTTCCATCATAAGCACATCCAAAATCTAAAAGTGCTGATTCTGTGCTGTTTGCATCAGATGAAATTGCTGTTTGACCATAATTAACGGTTGTTGAAAGACAAGGTATATCCTCTGAATCTCCAGAAGGTCCTCCACCCAAATCATTGATACGAACTTCTACAATTCCCGCAGCGTCATTGTCACCTGTTATCTGCACGTAATAAGTTTGACCTGCAATCAGTTTTTGATAACTAAAGAAAGGAATTGGATCACAAGCGTTTAAGGTGATTTCAGCCTCTGGATCAGAAAAAAGTGGAATATCATCCAATCCATCTGAATACTCTATGTGTGAAAGATATTCAAATTTATCTTTTAGTGTATCATTTGTAAGAGGTTGAATTCCAGTATTACAGGCACTGCCATCGGCAGCATGGTAAATTTGAAAATAGGTTCCAATTTCTGTACCGGGCAGATCAGTGGTAATTTCAACAGCGCCAGAAAGTGGAGCGACAAACCTGAACCATGCTGAAGATTGATTCGCCTCAACATCACCTGCTCTAGGTTCATTTGTTTGTAATGCATTAGATTGACAGAGCGCTATATTGTATGAGGTATTGGTATTTAATTGAACAGCATCACAAATATCATTAGGAAGAATTAAAACTGTTGGAGCAAAATCAGTCCTAATCAATTCAAAAGTTATTTTAAAGGTTTGACTGCCCCCTCCACAACTTTCTCCTGTTGCCTCATAGGTAATAGGTGATACTCCATTACTCAAAGGCACTGTAATGGATTGTGTTTGAATTCCAGTGTTTGAACCTGGATTTGCATTGGTTGAATATGTTAAAGCACCATCATTGTCGTATGCTGCCCATCTAATAGTTATTTGAGTTGGAATGTCGCTAGGGCAAATATAATCGTGGTCAAAGAAATATCCATTTGCAGGATCGTAACCTTGGGAACCAATAAATAAACAAGTATTATATATGTTTCCACCTCCAACATTAAAAGTGTAGGCGCCGTTGTTATTATCCACCCATGTATGATTAAAAATGGATCCGAGTAATCCATTCGTCAAAGGTAAGGCTGAACTAATATTGTTAGAATAACCTACTGTATTGTCTGTTGCCTGGTATTCCCATACGTAATCACTTGAACATCCACTAAATTGACCTCCACCATCGCAATTTACATTTTGTGTGGTTTCTACAGAAATTATTCTGACTTTTATATTTGCTTGAGAAAATACCTTGTCGCTCAAGAAGAAGCACATCAAAATTAAAAGTAGAATCGAGTATAATTTATTCATTATCAGTAGTTTTTGTTGTCAAAAAAAAATTCCCGTATTATCGGGAATTAAATATAGTTTAAAATCTAAAGAAAAGTTAAAATTGTTGAAAACTATCTTAAGAATTGTTGATTAAAGCAACATAGCCACTGGATTCTCCAAGAGGTTTTTAAAGGTTTGCAAGAAAGAAGCGCCCATTGCGCCATCAACAACACGGTGGTCACATGATAAAGTAACTTTCATAACATTTCCGGCAACAACTTGTCCGTTTTTCACAACAGGAACTTCGTTTATTCCACCAACAGCTAGAATGCAACTGTCAGGAGGATTGATAATAGCCGTGAAAGTTTCAATTCCGAACATACCTAGATTGGATATCGTAAACGTATTTCCTTCCCAATCACTCGGTTGCAGTTTCTTATCTTTTGCTCGTTTTGCGTAATCTTTTACTTCAGATGAAATTTGTACTAAACCTTTCGTATCAGCAAAACGAATTACAGGAACAAGTAAACCTTCATCTACTGCTACAGCAACTCCAATATGCACATGGTCGTTTCTTCTAATGAAATCTCCCATCCAAGCGCTATTAACATTTGGGTGCTGTTTAAGTGCAATGGCCACAGCCTTAATTACCATATCATTGAAAGAAACTTTAACTCCTTCCATCGCATTCAATGTTTTGCGAGCTGCAATGGCATTATCCATATCGATGCTCAGAGTCAAATAGAAATGCGGAGCCGTAAATTTGCTTTCAGCCAACCTGCGTGCAATCGTTTTTCGCATCTGACTAACCGTTTCATCGTGATAAGATTCAGTTCCTGCTGGTGCTGCTGTAAATGATCTCTCTGCTGGTGTGTAAGGAGTGTAATGATCTACATCTCTTTTCACAATGCGACCACCTTCACCTGTTCCCGCAACAGAAGAAATATCGATTCCTTTTTCCTCTGCAAGTTTTTTTGCTAGTGGCGAGGCGAATAGCCTTTCCGTATTTGACGCAACAGCAATTGGTTTAGCCGCTGGTGTAGTAGTTTCTTTAATTGGCTCTGGTTTTGGTGCCGTTACAGAAGTATTTTCCTTCGCTGGAGCAGTATCAGTTTTTGGACTTTCTGCAGTAGGGGTAGCCGAAAGCAAGCTAGAAATGTCTTCTCCTTTTTCGCCAATTACGGCTAATATCGAGTTAACTGGCGCTGCTTTTCCAGTTTCCACACCAATATGAAGCAAAACACCATCGTAGAATGATTCAAATTCCATCGTTGCTTTGTCTGTTTCGATTTCAGCAAGAATTTCGCCAGCTTTGACCGTATCTCCAACTTTCTTATTCCAAGCCGCAACAACACCTTCGGTCATGGTGTCACTTAGTTTGGGCATATATACTACTTCTGCCATTTTGTTTATTTTTCTTTAACTAGTTGTTAATATTCTTTGATGTATGGGTAATCCTGTTGCATGTAGACATCCTCATATAGTTCATGAGGTTCAGGATAGGGAGAATTTTCAGCAAATTCAACCGACTCCTCAACTTCTTTTTTCACCCAATTGTTGATTTCTTCAATCTCTTTTTCAGATAAAAATTTATTCGCTTTAATAATATTTAAAACATGTTCTATTGGGTCTTGTTCAATCCACTCATTAACCTCATCTTTTGTTCTGTATTTTTGAGGGTCAGACATTGAATGACCTTTATATCGATAAGTTCGTATATCGAGTAGGGTAGGACCATCGCCTCTTCTAGCGCGATTTGCCGCCTCTTCAATAGCATTATGAACATCCTCAGGACGCATTCCATTGACAATTTTTGATGGCATTTCATATGAAAGTCCAATTTTAGATAAATCGGTCACATTCGTTGTTCTTTCAACGGACGTACCCATCGCATAGTTGTTGTTTTCTATGATGAAAATGACAGGAAGCTTCCACATCATAGCCATGTTGAAGGTTTCATGCAGCGCTCCTTGACGGACAGCACCATCTCCCATTGAAACAAAAGCAACATTATCCGTTCCTTTGTATTTTTCAGCGAAGGCAACTCCGGTTCCCATCGGTATTTGCGCACCAACTATTCCGTGTCCTCCCATAAAGTTCTTTTCTTTGTCAAAAAAGTGCATTGAACCACCTTTTCCTTTAGAACATCCAGTTTTTCTACCATAAAGTTCTGCCATTAAAACGCGTGGATCAGTTCCCAATGCAATTGGATGCGCGTGATCACGATAGGCAGTCATGTGTTTATCTGATGGCCGGCAAGCACTTGCAGTTCCTACAACAATAGCTTCCTGTCCGATGTATAAGTGACAAAATCCACCAAATTTTTGCTGTATATACAATTGACCAGTTTTTTCTTCGAATTTTCGAATTAAAAGCATGTCTTTGTACCACTTCACATAAGTTTCTTTGGAGAATTTTAATTCCTTTTTAATGGAAGAGGTTGCTTTTGAAGCTTTTTCAGGCTTAACTGTTTTCGTTGGCATTATTTTTCAGTTTTCAATTGACAAATATAGAAATGAATTTTAATAAAATAATAAAATGTCATTCATACACTAAGTATTAATTTAAGTTCAGTTTAAGAATGTCTTTTATCTTGCCGATCGGAATTTCAACGGAAGGTGCTCCAATCGCATATGGCCCAATTTCATAGGAATTGTATAAAAACACCAAATTGTTTTTGGTGAAATAAAAATTATTGTTGGCTTCGAGTTTTCCTTCAATAAAAAAACCTTCATCCTGATAATCTGAATTAGCTGAAATACCCATACTTTTCCTAAAATATTGATCAACGAGTGCATTTAACTTCTTCTTATTACTGAATAC
The DNA here is from genome assembly GCA_947497485.1 of Flavobacteriales bacterium. Classification (GTDB taxonomy): domain Bacteria; phylum Bacteroidota; class Bacteroidia; order Flavobacteriales_D; family Crocinitomicaceae; genus UBA952. The sequence goes on along the minus strand of CANMHB010000006.1, from coordinate 96,928 downwards.
ATCGGAAAGAGAAAGTGTTTTTCCGGTTTTTTTACTCACTAATAAATGACTTTCATAACCATTTCCATGCGCACCTCCCGTAAATGAATACGTAAAACCTTCAAGGTGAACAAAGTCTGAATATTGATCGCTGATATGAATAGAATCCATCATGGACCATGGCATATATTCTTCTTCTATTTCAGAAAAGGTTTCTTTAAAGTCCGTTAAAATTTTTGAAAAATAACTCTTGGATAAATCACTGGTTATTTCCTGTTTATCTGTCTCTTCAAATTCATTTTGAACAATTTTGGATATAAGTTCATTGACCGTTTTGACATAAATCGGTGAATCAGAATTTAATTCGTAATACTCAAAATAAATATGAGAGATTTCGGAAGTTTCACCTGCTGTTAATGATTTTGTGACCTTTCCTTTTACAATCTTTGGTAAGGCTTGGTCACGATTTTCCTCTTTGCTGATTGAATCATTGTTTTTTGAAACCGACAAATTTCCACCTGCTTCAGTGTTATTTGAATTCCCACATGAAGCGAAAAGAAAAATCAAAGTAATAAAAGTTAGAATTTTAAATTGTTGAATCATGTTTTCTTGTCGCTTTAATAATTAGGATAATTCCTGCAATAACAAATGGAATACTCAAAAGTTGTCCTGTATTTAAAAACCAAACTTCATCCCTCGCAGTTTGTCCGAGCTTTATGAATTCTACTAAGAAACGAGCTCCAAAAATGAGAATAAGGAAGCTTCCAAATACAAATCCAGGTGATTTCCATTTTTCTTTTTTCCAATAAAGAAATAGTAAAATGAGAAAAGCAATAAAATAGCAGATTGCCTCATACAATTGTGCAGGATGGCGAACAGGAATTTGTTCCCAACTGCAATCATAGGGATATGCACAATCGTGATGAAGAAATCTAAATCCCCATGGAATGTCGGTTACATCACCAACCATTTCGTGATTAACTAAATTACCTAAACGTATAAATGTACCTCCAATAGCTATTGGGGCAGAAATGCGATCCAAAATCCAGATAAATGGTTTTTGAACAACTTTCTTGGAAAAAATATAAAGTGAAATGAGAATGATAATTGCAGCACCGTGACTTGCAAGTCCTCCTTCCCAAATCTTGACAATATCTTCAGGATGAGAGAAATAGCCGCGCTCAACTAAAAAACCATTTTCGTAGCGATCAAAATAGGGACCATAAAATAAAACATGACCTAGTCTTGCGCCCACAATTGTCGCAATAACCATGTATGCAACGAGTTTGTCAAGAACATCTTCCTTGATGCCTTCTTGCTTGAACATTCGTTTCACAACGAAATAACCTAGTACTAATCCAGATACGAAAAGTAGTCCGTAGAGATTTGGGGTTCTCCATCCATCAATGATTTCAGAATCAACAGCCCAATTAATTGCTAATAACACCTTTATTTTTGAATTGATTGTTCAATCAAAGATAATGGTTTTTCATTATTGGCTTTAAATTTAAGTTGTGATGATCTTCCTTTTTTGAAAATCTTGTTACTATTGTTCAATCCCTTTCTCCGCTCTTTTTGTTCCGCTTCTGGTAAATGAATCATTTCCAGACAATCATTTGAACAGCAATTTTCCAATTCATTTTTGCATTTATCACATTGAATAAAAAGCAAATGACATGCGTCATTTTTGCAATTTGTATGGGTATCTGCTGGTGAACCACATTGGTGGCAGACAGAAATTATGTGGTCGGATATGCGCTCACCGCGTCGTTCATCAAAAACAAAATTCTTGCCGATAAACTTATTGTCAAGACCTTTTTCTTTGCAATCGTTTGCGTATTTGATTATACCACCTTCAAGCTGATGAACGTTTTTAAAACCGCGATGCTTAAACCATGCGGATGCTTTTTCACAACGAATTCCTCCCGTACAATACATTACGAGATTTTTATCCTCATTTCCTTTTAAATAGTTTTCTTCTATATAGGGTAAAGATTCTCGAAAAGTGTCTACGTCAGGTAAAATTGCACCTTTAAAATGTCCAACTTCTGATTCATAATGATTTCGAAAATCAATCAAAATTGTATTTGGATCATCTGTTAGTTTATTGAATTCTTCCGCATTCAAATGCTTGCCTTTATTCCTTACATCAAAGCTTTCATCGCTCAATCCATCTGCAAGAATTTTGTCACGAACCTTGATTTTTAATTTTAGAAATGGAAACTCAGCTTCAGAATCATCAACTGCAAAGTTTAAACGAATGCCATTGAGAAATTCAATTTCATAAAGTTCTTCCCTGAATTGACTTAAGTTTTCTGTTGGAACGGCAATTTGTGCGTTTATTCCTTCATGTGCGACATATGTTCGGCCTACGACGTCTAATTTTGACCATAAAAGAAAGAGGTGATCTCTGAATAAGCGAGGATTGGCAATTTTAGCATATTGGTAGAAAGAAATCGTCACGTATTTATGACCAACTTCGCGCAAATGCATTTCCAATTCCTCTTTATTTAATGTGTTCCACAGTTGCATGCTATGTTGTTTTAAATAATTAGGATTCGCAAAATTAAGGAATTGTGGCTTAAAAGTCTAAATTTGTTGAAATTAAGTTTATTAAATGTCAGAAGAATTAAAGGAATGTCCATCTTGTCAATCGCCATATGGATATGAGACTGGAGAGAATCAATATACATGTCCAGAGTGTTCATTTGAGTGGAATGTTGAAGTAAATACGGAGGCAATAGATGAGAATATTGTATTAGATTCAAATGGGGCTATCTTGCAAAATGGTGATTCTGTCATTGTCATTAAGGATTTACCTGTAAAAGGTGCTCCAAAAAATATCAAAGCAGGAACGAAGGTAAAGAACATCCGTTTAACAGATGGTGATCATAACATTGATTGTAAAATTGATGGTTTTGGTGCAATGGCTTTGAAATCTGAATTTGTAAAGAAGGCGTAGACCGTTTAAATCATTTATGATTAGTCTCACGGATCAAATCGAATCCCAACAAAAAACCCAGTAAACGCTTGATTTACTGGTTATGATTTTGTGGGCGAGAGGTCGGAAATATCTAACTTTTTAAGGGAAGATATTGAGCGGATGTCAAACATTAATTTCATAAAAGTTGACAATCAATTATCTGGGATCGAATAGAAACTATGTATTGGGAAAATTTAATTCAAACTTCCAATTTACTCTTTTAAGTTTTTCTCGGATTTCATTTAAGCAATCAATCAGTTTTGAAAAAGAAGGTGGATTTTGTTCATAAATCATATCCTCAACCATTTTTATGTAATCCATCTCCCAATCCTTAATAACATTAACAGGTGGTATTGGGTTAAGCGTTGTTGGGTTATGAGAATTGTAATTAACACCACCGATTTTGGAGAATTTAAATCGATGTTGAACGATGGTTTCATAGAGTTCTTTGTCATTAATGGCATTTTCACCAATATTAGACTGGGCAATCTGATACACATCGTATAAATGTCGGCTCAACCGGTCAACTCTCATTTTTTCAGATGGCCTATTAAATTCTTCGTGAAGTAGGAATAGTTTTTCTAGAAAAGTTCGTTCAGGTATTACTGAAGGAACAGTAAAAATGGGTTCGGTAAAATCCTTGTCCTTATAAATTTCATCCACCAATGAACCTATCATTTTTGTTGTAAATGGTTCTCTTAATGAACGGCAACTCACTTCTATTTGAATTCGAGGTAGAATATATTCTGATTCTTTCGAAATAATATTTGGATAATAAATTTCTAAAACCCTAGGGTCTTTATCGCTTTCGTTCGTTTCGATTGTTTTAAATTGGAGTTCGTTAAATCCTCTTTTAATAAATTCGTTTTGTAATTCTTCAAAGAAAATTTCTGTTGAGTATTTGCCGGCTTTTTTTCTTAGTTCAGTTTGTTCACTTTTTGACCAATTTTTCGTTGGAGTAATAAAAAAGTCCATATCGATTGCCAAGTCGATATCTTCAGAGAAACGATTTATTAATTTCCAGGCTTTACTCAATGAGGTTCCTCCTTTAAAAACCAAGTATTTTGATATTTCCATTTGAAAAATGATTTCCAGAGTGCGGCTTACCCACCAGTCTTTCTCAACCGCAAATGGCTTCATACCTTCCAAGGTGGCTATCTCATTGAAAATTGCTTCTTTCTCGGAATTCTTTAATTTGTAAAAATCAATTTTCTCCATTAATAAATGTTTTTTTCATTATTTTTTGAATCCATACTGGCGCCAATGCAATATCGTGTTTGAGATCTTTTTCGTTTTCTTTTTTCAACAATTCGAGTATTTTTTGTTCTTCCTCGATATTTACTTTACCATTACCAATTTCCTTTAATGCTTGTATTACGAGGCGACTTATTTTACCTTTTGCCATCAAGTTTTTTGGAGTGGTTCTTTTGAATTTAATGGTTCGTTTACCGACTTTGATTTCTCTAGGCGACCCATCTGTTAGTAAAACAATTTTCATTGGAACTTGTGTGCTTAATCCCAAAGCATTCAAAGCGTAACTTCCTGACGGTATTGTTCTGATTCTATCCCTTTTTGCTATGGCCTCGGCTATTTCCTCCGCAGAAGGAGTTAGCGGCCCAATTAATTGGCTTATTTTTGGTTGTACATAAATACCTTGTGCAACTCGGATAATTATTTTTTTATCTTCCAATCGATCTAAGGCTTTACGAATGGCTTCAGAGGAACCATAATCTATAAAGTCATCTGGTAGGATTAACGATCCTTTACGCTTAGTATTTATTACTTTTTCAATTTGGTTTTCTATACTTAACATTAATTACATTAATTGTTTTCTGTCACAAATTTAATAAATATTTGTGACAAAATATGGGTTTTTGAATTGATAATGAAATAGCTTTAATATTGATAATCAAATAATTGATTTTAACAGCTCAGGCTTTCCGGTATGAAATAAAAAATATAAATGTCAAACGGCGTTTTACGGCTTTTAATAAATTAACACCAAACCAAAATCCAATAAAAAACCCAGTAAACGCTTGATTTACTGGGTTATGATTTTGTGGTCCCACCTGGGCTCGAACCAGGGACCACCTGATTATGAGTCAGGTGCTCTAACCAACTGAGCTATAGGACCGGTGAACCGAAGTTCATTTGGATTGCAAAAATAGTAATTTCTTTATTATGCAATTAAATTTGGCTTATTTTCTTCCGAACTGTCCGATTATTAACTGAGCTAACTCTTCTCCAATTCGATCTTGCGCCTCAACTGTTGCCGCACCAATATGTGGAGTGCAAGCAATTTTTGGATGAGACAATAAATCTTTGCGAGGGTTTGGTTCGTTTTCGAAAACATCAAGTGCGCAGGCAGCAACAATCCCACTATTTAATGCTTCAATTAAATCCGTTTCATTAATTACACCACCGCGTGCAGCATTTGCAATTCGAACGCCTTTCTTCATTTTTTCAAATTCTTCAGATGTAATTACTGATCGACCATCTGCTTGCTTTGGAACGTGAATTGAAATGTAATCCAATTGTCCTAGTACTGAATTTAAATCAGTTTGAGTTTTAACTTTTACGCTTACTACTTGATTTGCAACTTTAACAGGAATATCAATTTCATAAGAGGTTTGATCAATTGCAATGACATCCATACCCACACCTAAGGCATACGATGCTAAACTTTGCCCGATTCTACCAAACCCAATTATGCCAAGAGTTTTACCACGAAGTTCAACACCTTTCGCATAGTTTTTCTTTAAGGTTGAGAAATCGCCATTTTCCATATTCTTAAATGAGTCTTGCAAAAATCGGGAGAGTGAAAACAATTGTCCCATCACGAGTTCAGCAACGGATTGCGATGATGATGCCGGTGTATTGATTACTGTAACTCCTTTTTCACGGGCGTAAGCTACATCAATGTTGTCCATCCCAACGCCTCCGCGACCAACTAATTTTAATCCTGGACAGGCATCAATTACTTCTTTTCGAACAGTAGTTGCGCTTCGAACCAATACGATTTCAATTCCCTGTTCGTTAACAGCCTTTGCCAAATCTTCTTGAGCAACTTTATCAGTAATTACAGTGTACCCAGCTGCTTCAAGTAATTGTTTGCCCAAAGCCGAAATTCCGTCGTTTGCTAATATTTTCATTTGAATTTATGCTATTTTAATTATCCTTTTCTTGCGAATTCTTTCATTACGTCAACCAAAACTTGAACGCTTTCAAGCGGCAATGCATTGTACATGGAAGCTCGGTATCCACCAACAGATCTGTGTCCTGGCAATCCAACAATTCCTGCTCCTTTCCACATGGCATCGAACTCAGCCGCGCGCGATTCATCAGTTAGAAGAAAAGTTACATTCATATTTGAACGATCTTCTGTTTCTACAGCTCCTTTGAATAATGGATTTGAGTCAATTTCATTGTATAGCAATGTAGCTTTTGCGTTATTTCGATCTTCCATTGCTTTTACACCTCCATTTGCTATTAGATTTCGTAGGTTCAACATAGCAACATAAACTGAAAATACGGGTGGGGTATTATACATGGATTCTTTCTCTACATGTTGTTTTAAATCCAAATAGGTAGGAAGAAATGGCGAAGTTGATTTTCCTAAAATTTCATCTTTTACAATATACAATGTTGCTCCTGCAGGACCCAAATTCTTCTGTGCACCAGCATAAATTAAATCAAAATCTGCAACATTTATTTCTTTTGAAAAAATATCGGACGACATATCACAAACTAAAGGCAAATCGGTCTTTGGAAAAGATTTAAATTGTGTTCCGTAAATTGTGTTGTTTGATGTGAAATGGATATAATCAACACCACTAGGAATCGTATAGTTTTTCGGAATGTAGGTGAAATTTTTATCTTCAGATGAAGCAAATACATTCACATCAACGCCAACTTTTTTTGCTTCTTTGATTGCACCAGACGCCCATGTTCCTGTATTGATGTAACCTGCTTTTTTTGTTTCTCTCATCATATTGAGAGCTGCAATCGTAAATCCTAATGTTGCTCCACCTTGTAAGTAAACAATTGAATATCCAGAAGGCACATTCAATGCTTTTTTAACCAAATCCATCGCTTCATCCATAACGGCCACAAAGTCTTTATGACGGTGAGATACTTCCAGAATTGATAATCCGTTAAAATCTAATACGGCTTCTGCAGCCTCTTTAAAAACTTCTTGAGGTAAAATACAAGGTCCTGCGCCAAAATTATGTTTCATGATCGAAAATTTTTAGATTGTAAAATTTGTAATTCTATTTCACATGGAAAATTAAATGTTTATTAATCTTTCCGAATGTTAAAAAAAAAGCCAGTCATTGACCGGCTTCTTCCTTATTTTTTAGCTTTCTTTTCCGTTGATTTGGACTCAGCTGCTTTTTTCGTTGTTGTTTTCTTAACTTCCTTTTTAGGTTTTTCAGCAGCAGCTTCCACTTTAACTTTTTTTGGTTTAGCGGCTACAACAACCGGTTTAGTTTCTTTACGTTTTCTGGAGTTACCGTATGAACCCATTGTACGTTTACCTTTTGCCGTTTTTTTATCTCCTTTTCCCATGACGTGTATTCTATTAAAGTTTTTAATCTAAATCCGCCACAAAGTTATAATTCTTTTTCAATTAAGCGCTTACGAATTTCATTTTCCAAAGCCTGACCTCCATTCAATATTTTTCGACACCATTTTATCTTTAGAGATATTTGTTCTTCTGATGTTAGTTTCCAATCGAGGTTACTTTTTTCCAATCGTTGACGAATCGTTTGAAGCAGGATAGCTACAGAAACAGAAATATTGAAACTTTCTGTAAATCCATACATGGGAATTTTAACTTGATAATCTGATCGTTCTATAACTTCTTGACTTAGTCCACGACGCTCAGTTCCGAAAAAAAATGCCAAAGGTTGATCGATTGGTAAATCATGAATTGTATGGGCATCAGTATGAGGTGTTGTTGCTACAATTTTATATCCGCGGTTTTGAAGATTTAAAATGCAATCTTCTGTTGGATTTTCACCCAAATTATAATTGAATAAGTCAACCCACCTTCCAGCACCAAGAGCAATATCTCGTTGAACAGAATATTGAAATCCTTTTTCAATCACATGCATTTCTTGAAGTCCAAAGCAATCGCACGATCTTAAAACCGCAGATGCATTATGTTCTTGATAAATATTTTCTAAAGCAATGGTTAAATATTTAGTGCGCAGCGAAGCAATTCGATCAAACATCTCTACTTTATTTGGAGTAATGATTTTGTACAATTCTTGCAAAACAGCTTTTTCAATTTCCATTAGATGTTCTTTTCCATTAAATAATGTTGAATCTCCCCAAACAATAAATATGATTTTTCAATCAGTTGATACCCCATTTTTTCATAAAAACCCAATGCAATCTCTCGGGCATGCAAAATGATTTTTTTATCCCCTCGATTTTTACTGATTTCCTCTGCAAAAAGCATAAGATTTTCGCCAATTCCTTTTCCTTGATTGGATGTTTCTACCGCCATAAAGCGAATTTGACTTATTCCTATTTCCATAGAGTCTAGTCGCAATATTCCTAACAATTGATTCGAATCGTACAAACCAAAATGCATTCCCGTTGCGTCTCCTTCATTTCTTTCGCTTCCACGCGGCTGCTTCCAAGGTTCTCGAAGAATTCGGTAACGTAAATCGTAATATTCTTCCCATTCACTGGTTGTTTTTGGACTTCTTATTTCCATTTGAAAGCGATTGATGAAACACGTTTTGTGAGAGAATTATCAATGATTTCCTCTCGAATTAATTTTTTAGCTTCTGGATTTTCAAATACCTCTTCGATTGATTGAATTATGCCACACGGAACATGAAGCTGTTTCATCGCATTAAAAATTTCTTGGCTATTTAATTCTGAAATTTTTCGATTTAACTGTTTAAATAATTCTAAACGATTAATAACGCGATTTTGATTATTTAAAAATCTTGAATCATTAATTAATTCCATTAAATCGAGGAACGAGCAAAGTTTTTGAAAATGAGTTTCAGAACCAATGGCAAACGTTATTTGCTTTTTGTCTTTAGTCTGAAAAATCTCGCCGTATGGTGCAATATTCGGGTGTAAACTACCAATTCGTTGAGCTACATGTCCGCTCATTAAATAATTGGATGCTTGATTTACGAGACTAGATATTGCAGCATCATAAAGCGAAACTTCAACAGTTCTTCCAAGTCCTGTTTTTTCTCGTTCCAAGAGTGCGAGAAGAATTCCCTCTTTTAAATGATGACCTGCTAAAACATCAATCATTGCGACAGGCATTTTCACTGGACCACTTTCAGGTGTTCCGTTCATTGACATAAAACCTGTTTCTGCTTGTAGGATCAAATCATAGGCAACGCGATCGCTTTCGGATCCGTAACCACTGATTTTTCCGATGATTAGCTTTGGATTATTTTTTCTTAGAATTTCGTCTTGAATTTTAAATTTTGCATCATCACCTTTTTTAAAATTCGAAATAAGGATGTCTGCCTCCGAAATTAATTGAATAAAGTGATTGTAATCAGTTGATTCTGAAAGATTAAGTTGAATATAATTTTTCTTGAAATTTACGCTCGAAAAATAGGCAGAAATTGAGCCTTTAGGATCTTCATTGGAAAGTTTCCAACTTCGAGTGACATCTGGAATTTTTGAATTTTCAATTTTCAACACTTGAGCTCCTAATTCAGCAAAAAACATCCCTACGGATGGACCCGCCAAAACGGTAGATAAATCAACAATCTTTAATGATTCTAACATTAATTTTTATTTCTCAATTTTCTCAATTGTAACCTGGGCAAGTCCTGCACGGACAAAATTAAGTTTTTTTGCTGCAGCCATCGATAAATCAATAATTCTTCCGTGCGCAGACATTCGGTCATTGATTTTAACGATTACAATCGAATCATTTTTGAGATTGGTTACCTTGACTTTCGTTCCCATGGGCAGTGTTTTGTGGGCTGCTGTTAAACTATCCTTGTGGTATTTTTCGCCTGAGTAGGTTCTTCGTCCATGCATTGAATTTCCATAATAACTTGCTGTTCCTTTTTGAATGTCAGTTGAAATAAAGCTTAATAGAAATAATGCTACTAGGAAGAGAAATAGTTTTTTCATTCGAAACTTTTTGCGCAAATTACAACTTTTTTCACTTTTTAAAAAATCATACAACATAGGTGTATTTTTTCTATTTAATCATTAAATTCGCGGAACTTTCAATTAAAAAATTATTCAAATGGCAGTTTTTGATCTTGACATGATAAAAAAGGTGTATGCTCAATACCCTGAAAGAATCGCAGCAGCGAGAAAAATAGTTGGAAAACCATTAACTCTTGCAGAGAAAATATTGTACGCACATCTTTGGGATGGAAATGCCAATGTTTCTTTTGAAAGAGGAAAATCCTACGTTGATTTTGCTCCGGACCGTGTCGCAATGCAAGATGCTACAGCTCAAATGGCCTTGTTGCAATTTATGCAGGCAGGTAAAAAACGTGTTGCGGTTCCTTCTACTGTTCATGCAGATCACTTAATTCAGGCTAAGGTTGGCGCATCGAAGGATTTGCAAGAATCATTGAACCAAAATAACGAAGTTTTTAATTTCCTTTCTTCGATTTCAAATAAATATGGAATTGGATTTTGGAAGCCAGGTGCAGGGATTATTCATCAAGTTGTCTTAGAAAATTATGCGTTCCCAGGTGGAATGATGATTGGAACGGATTCACATACAGTTAATGCTGGTGGACTCGGAATGGTCGCAATTGGAGTTGGTGGTGCGGATGCAGTTGATGTCATGGCTGGAATGGCGTGGGAATTGAAATTTCCTAAATTGATAGGTGTTAAACTTACAGGTAAATTAAATGGCTGGACATCTGCAAAAGATGTTATTCTCAAAGTCGCTGATATTTTAACTGTTAAGGGTGGTACTGGAGCGATTGTTGAGTATTTTGGAGAAGGAGCTTTAAATCTTTCTTGTACAGGAAAAGGAACGATTTGTAATATGGGAGCGGAAATTGGCGCTACAACTTCAACTTTCGGTTATGATGAATCGATGAGAAGATATTTGAGTGCGACAGGTCGTCAAGAAGTTGTTGAAGCAGCAGATGCAATTGCTGAACATTTAACTGGTGATGCGGAAGTTTATGCAAACCCATCTCAGTATTTTGATCAATTGATTGAAATTAATTTATCAGAGTTAGAACCTCATATTAATGGTCCGTTTACTCCAGATAGAGGAACACCAGTTTCTAAAATGAAAGCTGAAGCAGAAGCAAATGGTTGGCCATTGAAAGTTGAATGGGGATTGATTGGATCTTGTACTAATTCATCATACGAAGATTTGGCTAGAGCAGCTTCAATTGTACAACAAGCAGTTGCTCAAGGAATTACACCGAAAGCAGAGTTTGGAATAAACCCAGGTTCTGAACAAGTACGGTATACAGCTGAACGCGATGGAATTCTTGCTGATTTTGAGAAAATGGGAACGAAGATCTTTACGAATGCTTGTGGTCCTTGTATCGGACAATGGGATCGGGAAGGTGCTGAGAAACAAGAGAAAAACACGATCGTTCACTCATTCAACCGCAATTTCTCAAAGAGAGCAGATGGAAATCCGAATACGCACGCATTCGTAACTTCACCAGAAATGGTTGCAGCACTTGCTATTTCGGGTAATTTAGGGTTTAATCCTATTACGGATACCATTACGAATGACAAAGGAGAGCAAGTTAAATTAAATGCTCCAGTTGGTGATGAATTACCAAAAAGAGGTTTTGATGTAGAAGATAATGGCTATCAAGCCCCTGCTGAGGATGGTAGTAATGTTGTTGTGGCTGTTGCTCCTGATTCTTCTCGTCTACAATTATTAGAGAATTTCCCCGCTTGGGACGGTAAGAATATTGAAAATGCGAAATTGCTCATCAAGGCGAAAGGAAAATGTACTACAGACCATATTTCTATGGCGGGTCCTTGGTTGCGTTATCGCGGTCATTTGGATAATATCTCAAACAACATGTTAATTGGTGCCGAAAATGCATTTAATGGAAAAGCTAATGAGGTGAAAAATCAATTGACTGGTGGTTATGGAGAAGTTCCTGCAGTTCAACGAGCTTATAAAGCGGCAGGTGTTTCTTCAATTGTTGTTGGAGACCATAATTATGGAGAAGGTTCGTCTCGTGAGCATGCTGCGATGGAGCCAAGACATTTAGGTGTTAGAGCTGTAATCGTTAAATCATTTGCTCGTATTCACGAAACAAACTTGAAAAAGCAAGGAATGCTCGGATTGACATTTGCAAATGATGCGGATTACGATAAAATTCAGGAGGATGATACATTTAATTTTGTTGATCTTGTTGATTTTGCCCCAGGTAAGCAGTTGACATTGGAAATCATCCATGCGAATGATACAAAAGAATCAATTAAATTAAATCATACTTACAACGATTCTCAAATCGAGTGGTTTAAAGCGGGGTCTGCCCTTAATTTGATAAAAATGATGCAGAATTAATAATATGAAGAATCTATTTCTTGCTTTTTTATTAATCGTATCTTGTAAGTTACAAGCCCAAATTCTATTTGCAGGAAATCATGTTTTCGAAGCATATTTAGGTATTCCAAACACCGCTCGATTCTCTGGCGGTTTAAACTTCATTACCGGTGAAATAAATGACGGTGAAATCACGAAATTTAGAGGATTAGCTCCTTCTGGGATTCGTTACACCTACATGATTAGCGAAGACATTAGTTTTGGATTTGACATGATCTATAACTATAGTAATGTTTCAAGGGCAACGACTGATACTTTATACAATGGGATTACAGGACAATGGGAATATCAGCAAACTTCAACACAAGATATTACTAAAAGGTTGCGATTTCATGCACGACTAAACTTTCATCTTCTCACAGGTAGTCCCCAGTCTGATTCGTATATTGGAATTGGCGCGGGTACAAATAATAGATGGATTACCTCGATTAAAGATGGAGAAGTAAAGACTTTTAAGGGTTCGGATGCGTCAATATTACCAATTTCAATGAGGATTTGCTACGGTTATCGATACTATTTTGGCTACAATTGGGGGATCACTGGTGAGGTAGGTTTAGGTGGACCATTGGTTTCTTTTGGCGTATCTTATAAAATGTAGTCTGGAGAATTATTCTTTGTTTTTTTTCTTCTTTTTCTTTGATTTTTTTTCATTTACTGCATCTTCGGGATCATCATCTTCTTTTTCATTTTGTGAATTACCCTCAGCCTTCTTATTTTTATCTGAAATTTTAACGATATCCGTCCTTACTCCGTAAATATCGAAACTATATTCTTCTATTTTCTCACCCTTTAGATATTGAGTAATATGTTTCGGTTTACCATCTTCATAATTCTCAATATGTTTTCCATCGGGAGTTCCTTTTTTGAAAAACTCTTGTTTTAGAATCATGCCTTTCTCATCCATCGTTTTGAATTCACCATTTTTCACGCCTTTATTCCAATTCTGAATATTTGCAATTTTTCCATCATCAAAATAATAAGTCCAAACCCCGTTGTTCTTACCTTCTTTGAAAGCAATGTCAACAATTACTTTGCCTTCCTCATTAAATTGTTTATGAGACCCTTCGGCTAAGCCATTTTTATAAAATACAACTCGTTGAACTTTACCATTTTCAAAAAAATCTTTTTTAACGCCATCTAATTTGTCGTTTTTATAGTTTTCGAGTTTAATTGTGTCATTTTTGTCATTATTTTGAAAGGAAATGAATGGGCCTTCCTTTTTTCCCATATTAAAATTTTCTTCTGATTGTTTTCTTCCGGTACTATCATAATAGAAAGTAGTTGCGCCATCCATTATCCCCATGACAAAATTCATTTTGGATTGAGGGCATCCTGATTCGTAATAGTTTTCCCCTAAGCTATCTTGTTTGCCATTCACAATTTTAATATGACTTTGAACAACACCATTTCGATAACAAGAATAGCATTCCCCATTGAAAACTTCAGATGTCATTTTTCGAGACAAATAGGTGTTAGAATATTCATCGTAAGCAACAAGTTCATTGCAGTTTTTTATTTTTTTATAATCACAAATTAACTTTTGTTTATAACAAGGAACTTTTTGAGCAATTAATAGGGGAGAAAGAATTGTCAGAAAAATAGATAATTTAAAACGCATATTTTTTAGATTAAATTAATTTTTCAAGGGCCGATTTCATTTCACTTGGAACGTGAATTGTTTTGTCCGTTACAGCATCATAACAAACCATAACCGATAATCCGCGCGTATGTAAAACCTCACCAATAAAAATTTCATATCCAAGTTTGAAACTTTTGGTTCCTGTTTCGATGAGAAACATTCTGATTTGTGGTTTATGATGAAGTAATATGGGTACGAGATATTCTATTTCATTTCGAACCAACAAGACACCGGCTTTTTTCCAGTCCCAAGATTCACCTAACAATTCTTTAAAGTAGTGTACTCTAGTCATTTCAAAATAACTCAAATAAACGGCATTATTAACATGACCAAGGACATCTAAATCTGCAAAGCGCACCTGAATTTCAGCTGGAGAGATTATCATTTATCTAATTTTTCAAATTCTGAATTATTGCTAATAAATTCGGGGACAATGTCTTTCATCTTTTGAACCAATTCCGAATTAGCGTCAATTTGTAAGGAGTTAATTAGTTGGTCAATTTTTGAAATATCGTGTGAATCAGCTGCTCTAATTTTGGCAATCAAAATTTTATCATGATGCGTAGGTAAAGTGTTTTCCTCGTTCGCTAATAATTCTTCATAAAGTTTTTCTCCTGGCCTAAGTCCAGTGATTTTAATATCAATATCTTTTCCGAGTTCTAAGCCGCTAAGTGAAATTATTTTTTTTGCGAGATCAATAATTTTAACAGACTCGCCCATATCAAAAACGTAAATTTCGCCACCAATTCCCATTGTCCCTGCTTCAAGAACCAATTGGCAGGCTTCAGGAATGGTCATGAAAAATCGCGTAATTCGTTCATCTGTGACTGTTATTGGTCCGCCATTTTCAATTTGTTTTTGAAATAAAGGAATCACTGAACCATTTGATCCTAAAACATTGCCGAAACGCGTTGTAATGAACTGTGTTTTAGTTTGATCATTTTTACTTTGTACATAAATTTCGGCTATTCGTTTTGAGGCACCCATAACGTTTGTCGGATTGACAGCTTTGTCGGTGGAAATCATTACAAATTTTCTAACTCCGAATTCGATTGATAAATCAGCGATAACTTTAGTTCCATTAATGTTGTTCAGAACTGCCTCTGCAGGGTTTAATTCCATCATCGGAACATGTTTATAAGCAGCAGCATGATACACGAATTGAGGATTGAAATGATTAAATATTCGCCTCATACGATTTTCGTTACAAATATCTCCTATTATAACTTCAAATTTCAGATCTGGATAAAGCGTTGCCAGTTCAAACTGCAAATCATATACTGGGGATTCTGCTTGATCCAAGAGAAGTAGGAGGGAAGGTTTGTATTTTGCAATCTCTTTCGTTAAACCACTACCGATTGATCCTGCTGCACCCGTTACCAAGATCACTTTTCCATTGAGGTCCTCACTGATTTTCTCGTTACTCAGAGAGATAGGCTTTCTACCAAGTAAATCTTCAATATTGATTTTAGAAAGTTGTTTTGTTGTAAATTCTCCATTCACCCAACTTTTAGGATTAGGTACTTTTTGTACCGCTATTTTTAAATCGAGACAGGTATCTAAAACTTTTTTTAAATTATCAGCATTCGGATTTTGAATGGCAACAATCAACTGTTTTATATCAAATTCATCTTTTAGGATGCGAATTTTTTCGGTATGAAAAATTTTAGTTCCTTCAATTCTCGTTGCTGACAATTTAGCATTATCATCCACAAAACCAATCACATTTTGATTATTCCTCGGGTCATTTTCAATTGTTCGCTTGGTGATAATTCCAGAAACACCAGCGCCATATATCAATACGTTATCAAGTTCATGTTTTGATTTGGTTCTTTCTAAATATAGAAGTTTTATGATAAACCTCGAACCAACAGCAAAGGCAAATCCAGCTAGAAATTCCAATATAAGAACTGACATTGGAAACAAGAAATAATCATCCAAGAACTTGTATCGAATAAATCCAGCTATTAAAAAGATAAAACTACAGTTTAATACTGCAAGGAATATTCGTTTAAGGTCTTCGGTCGATGTATACCTTACCAAGCCTTTGTGAATTTTATAAAAATAAAACACTGAAAATTTAACCAAAAAATAAAAACCAATGGATTTAGATAAGATCATCCATTCCTTCTGGATTAAACTTGAATCTGCCTTTAAGTCAAATCGAATTAGGTATGCAAAAGCTAGAGAAGAGGCAGCAAGTAATAAATCTATAAGGATTATTACCCAACGAGGAGTTCTTGCTCTAAGTTTTATCATATACTTTTCGTGGAATTCAAATTTAAGTTTTTAATCCGTTTGGAATTATTTTGAAGTCAACATTCTTTTAACAACGATATCTTTGTTCAAAATTGAAGCAATGAAGGAAATAGAACGTAAGTTTTTGGTAAAGGATTTTTCGGTTATTCAAGACTGTCCATTTGACATAATCCAACAATCTTATTTATTCAATGAAACGACCAAATCATTGCGGGTACGAATTAAAAATGACAGAGCTTTTCTAACCATTAAAGGAAATCTTGTTGGAATTACGCGAGATGAATTTGAATATCAAATTCCGAAACAAGAGGCAATAGAAATCATTGAGAAATTTGGGTTGAAAATCCTTTCGAAAAAGCGTTATTATAAGGAGATAGATGGGTTGAAATGGGAAATAGATGTTTTTGAAGGTTCATTATCGGGACTTTTCATTGCTGAAATTGAATTACCAGATGAGAATTTTAATTTTAAACTACCTGATTGGATAGGGAAAGAAGTGACTTTTGATAAAAATTATTTTAATGCTGAATTAATTAAGAAATTATGATTTAATTGTTTCAGATTCTATTTGTGTTTTTAGTAAATCGAAAACGAATGAACCTAATTCGGCATCGAAAAATAGGTGAAAATCTTCAGGATTCTCCATTTTTGGCCAATTTTCGAGGTTCGGTGTTACATTCGTAAATTCTTGGTTTGCAATTTTTTTAAAGTATTTGTTTATCATATCGGCGTCATCCCAAAAATCTTCTTCAATCAAGTAGATTGTGGCTTCAGCATTTATAGATTCAATTATTTCATCATCCGAATTTTTAATTTTCCACTTTGAAAATTCTTCGGTTGGCTTGACGCTAATAAATCCTCTGTTTAACAATTTCATTTTGTCTTTTTTGGAACCAGTTTAAAATCTTTGAAATCGAGCCATTTGGCTTTTTGATTTTTTTTCTGATAAATAATATACTTGATGTCTTTACTTTGTCTAGAAAAACGAACAAAAGAAATCCATTCTTCTGGTTTAATTGTTTTTAAACTTCGAATAATATCAATGGAATTATTTGTACAAACGACCATTAGATTATTTATTGCATCTATTTTACATTCATCATACAATTTGATACTTATGCATTCTGTTCCATTACAATCGAGCCAATTAAAAAATGCATTTTTCATCTGAGTTGAGTCTTTGTAAATATAATACTCATGATTGAAGACTTTAGTCGTGTCTTCACCAATTAAATTTCTTAAACCATTTTCTTTATTTGGGAAACGACTTAGGAAAGTTGTTGCTTTCTTAAATTCCAACCTACTAAGTTTTAGATCAAAAGAGTCACTTTTATAGGTTTTGAGTATCATAATGGTTGAATCGATTGTAGTTTCACTCGCCTTATCTTCTTTATTTTCTGCTTTCGGTCGAATATCATCGAGTTTGATTGTGTCCTCTACTTTATTTCCATTACATGAATAAAAGAAGACCAGTAATAGAATGAATCCAAGAATTTTAAAGGTAATTTGCATTAATCAAAAATAATTACAAATAATCATTCTGATATCACTCAAGCACAATCATTTTATTTAATTTTGCAAAAAAAAATATTGTATGAAACATTTGATTTTTCTTTCAATCGTTACTTTTTTAATTGCTTCTTGCGGAGTAAAAGTTCCATACACGAACCAAGTTCGAGATGAATTTGCTTTAGATAACGAAGAAAAAATGGGTAAAGTTCAGTTTTTTATATCTCACACGATTATTTTAAACCAGGAGGTTAAATCTGATAATTCAAATACTACTGACAATGGAACGTTGGTTGTTAATTCAAGTAGTGAAAGTGAGTCTGTGATTGTTCCTGCTGGAACGCGTTGTATTTTTGATAGTTATGGTTCAAAGGGTGAAATAAAAGTGCGCTTCGAAAATGGAGAGAATAAAGTTATCCCATTTGTCGTGAAATCTGAAAATGCAGGTAGTAAACGTTATTTTTTAGATGCTGATTGGAATGCCCAAGGAGGTCCAAAAATTAATTATGGTGGAGAAGTTTACAAAGTAGACTTAACAAGAGGAAGTGCACGTGGAGCTCATTTGTTGGTTGTTCGTAAAAAACTGCAAAAAACGAAACGTAAGGAGCGTGTAGTTAAGGGGATGAAAATCTAATTTCATCTAAAAAATAATCATAGAATTTCATGGAAATATTGGAGAAAAGAAACATTGAATTCAACCGCGAAGGATTCGATGATCAAGAGCTATTGTCAATATATAAGAAGTTACTAAAACCTAGGTTGATAGAAGAAAAAATGCTTATACTTCTTCGTCAGGGTAAAATAACAAAATGGTTTTCTGGCTGGGGACAAGAAGGTATTTCTGTTGGATGTGCATATGCAATGGATTCAGATGAGTATATCCTTCCTATGCACCGAAATCTGGGTATTTTTACAACGCGTGATATTCCGTTAAAAAGATTGTTTGCTCAATTTCAAGGTAAAAATTCAGGATTTACAAAAGGAAGAGATCGGTCTTTTCACTTTGGAACACAAGAACACAAGTTAGTTGGAATGATTTCGCATCTTGGCCCACAATTAGGAATTGCCGATGGAATTGCCCTTGCAAACAAAATTCAAAAAAACAATAAATCAACAATTGTTTTTACAGGCGATGGAGGTGCATCTGAGGGTGATTTTCACGAGTCATTAAATGTTGCTGCTGTTTGGGATTTACCTGTTATTTTTTGTGTTGAAAACAATTGTTGGGGGCTTTCTACGCCATCTGTTGAGCAATTTCGTTGTAAGCAATTCATCGACAAAGGAATTGGTTATGGAATGAATGCCATTCAGGTTGATGGAAATAATGTTTTAGAAGTGATTCGCACTGTACGGAAAATAAACGATGAAATTCGAAAAGACCCAAAACCTTATTTGTTGGAATTGATGACTTTTAGAATGCGCGGACACGAGGAATCATCAGGAACAAAATATTATCCAGAAGGTCTGCAGGACCAATGGGCTTTAAAAGATCCTGTTTCTAATTATGAACTTTACCTAAAAGAATTGGGCATCCTGACTGATGATTTAGAGTCGGAAATAAAAAATTCATTCAAAGAAGAAATTCAGAAAGGTTTTGAGGAAGCTCAAGCTGAATCGGCAATTGAAGCTAATTTGCAAATTGAATTGAATGATGTTTACGCGCCGTTCAATCAAAATGTAATTGTTCCGTCTGGAAATAGTTCTGAAAAGCGATTCATTGACGCAATTCAAGATGCCTTAATTCAATCCATGGAAAAACATCCCGAATTGGTTTTAATGGGGCAAGATATTGCAGAATATGGTGGTGCGTTTAAAGTCACGGAAGGATTGGTTGATAAGTTTGGTAAAGATCGCGTTCGAAACACACCATTATGTGAATCTGCGATTGTTGGAACCGGACTTGGTCTTTCGATTTCAGGAATGAAAGCAATGGTTGAGATGCAGTTTGCTGATTTTGTAACTTGTGGTTTTAATCAAATCATTAATAATTTGGCTAAAATTCATTGGCGTTGGGGTCAAAATGCAGATGTTGTTGTAAGAATGCCAACTGGTGCGGGTACAGCTGCTGGACCTTTCCATTCACAAAGTAATGAGGCTTGGTTTTTTCATACACCGGGTTTGAAAGTAGTATATCCTTCAACACCATCGGATGCAAAGGGACTTTTGAATGCGGCCATTGAGGATCCGAATCCAGTTATTTATTTCGAGCACAAGTATCTTTATCGCAGCTTGAAAGAAGATGTTTCTGATGATTACTACACAGTTGAAATTGGGAAAGCAAGAAATGTAAGTGCAGGAAATGATATTACCATAATCACTTATGGCTTGGGTGTTCATTGGGCGTTGGAACTAGTTGAAGCTAGAAAAGATTTATCGATCGAAATTCTCGATTTAAGAACGCTATTACCATTGGATCAGGATGCAATCTATTCTGCTGTTCGTAAAACAGGAAAAGTTATCGTTCTGCATGAAGATTGCCTAACTGGAGGAATAGGTGGTGAAATCGTAGCTTTGATTAATGAAAATTGCTTTGAAAGTTTAGATGCTCCAGTTCTTCGCGTGGCTTCACTTGATACACCAGTTCCCTTCGCTGTTTCATTGGAAAAGCAATTTTTACCACAAGATAGATTGTCTGAAGCCGTTGAAAAGCTTTTGAACTATTAATTTGAAAACCGAATTGATTCGTCGAAATAATGGTATTAACTTATTGATTAAGTTAAGTTTGGTTCTAATCGTTTTAGAACTTTACAGAATATTATTATTGATCACGAATTCTAAATCTTTTAGTGATTTTGGCTTTTATGAGCATGTTATAGGGATTTGGTTTGATGCCATTACAATTGCCTTATATTTTTTACCCTTCATTATCCTTTTTTTAATTCCATTAGGGGAAAAAGTTGAAAAGATCAAAAGTTATATTCTGACGTTCTTATTTATCTTGACTTCTGCCTTGATATTTTTCTTCAATGCATGGGACGTGGCTTATTTTTCATATACTGAAAAACGAACGAGTTATGATTATTTAATTTACATGTTGAACAATCCTGAAACAGGAAGTTTAGCCGGTGAGTTCTTATTGGAATTTTGGTGGTTGATTCTTTTTTATATTATCTCATTGTGTGGAATTTTGTTCGTGTATTTTAAGGTAAAAAAGCCTGTTTCTGATCCGAAAAGTTTCGGTTCATGGATTGGATTTTTGTTCGGTATATTTTTATCGATTGTTATAGGTCGCGGAGGATTTCAATTAAAACCAATTGGAATTATTGAGTCAACGAATTATTGTTCTTTGAAAAATTCTCCTGCCGTTCTTAATTCTGCATTTACGATCATTAAAACGTATGATTTTGTTGGGGTAGAGGCCAAAAAATATTTTTCAGAGAAGGAGGTTAATAGACTCTTTAATCCAATTCAGAAATCCCAACCACAAAACATTTTAAAGGGAAAACCAAATGTTGTTTTCATTCTTCTTGAAAGCTTTGGAACGATGTATTCCGGACCTGCGAGTCCAGAAAGTTACTCTCCTTATTTAGATTCTATTTTGAATCAATCCATGTATTTTGATTACGGAATCGCCAATGCAAGAACTTCCATGGACGCGCTTCCAACTGTAGTTTCTTCTATTCCAACCTGGATGAACGAAAGTTTTATTCTTTCTTCCTATAGTTCGAATCAATTTCAGGGTTTCCCAAGTATTTTGAAACAGGAGGGTTATGAATCTGCATTTTTTCATGGGGCGAGCAACGGATCGATGCGTTTTGACGCTTATGCTTCGGCTGTTGGTTTTGATCATTATTTTGGAAGAAAAGAATATAATAACGACAAGCATTATGATGGAAATTGGGGAATCATGGATCATCATTTTATGAATTGGTCGATTGATCGAATGGATGAATTAAAAAAACCATTTTTCTCAATGATTTTTACACTATCTTCACACCATCCATTTACAATTCCAAAAGAATTTAAAAAGAAAGTCACGCGTGGACCAGACCCTCTTTGTGCGACAATCAGTTATGTTGATTTTGCATTTAAATCCTTTTGGGAAAAAGCACAAAAGCAAGATTGGTTTGAAAATACTTTATTTATTTTTTGCGCTGATCATGTGGGGCCTACAAGTCGTTCAGATCGAACGTCGTTGGAATGGTCACATCGAATTCCGATTGCATTTTATCACCCAAGTGGTAAGTTGCCAAAAATGAAATCAGGAAAACCTTTTCAACAGATTGATATTCTTCCTACAACTTTGGATTTATTGAATATTGAAACTGCGTTTTTTGCATGTGGGATTTCCTGTTTTTCTTATAAAAAGTTGCCAAAAATTGCTTATTCAACGGAAAATTTAATCGCTTTTGAAAAGGGCTATGAGCCATTAACCTGGAACGATAAGCGTAAAATAAAATGGACACTTAAAGAAAAGAAGAAGATACGTTTTATTAAGGCGATATATCAGCAATATTCAACGTCGTTGGTAGAAAATAAAATGAAGCCTTGAATTGATTTGGCAACAATCAAAATGTTAAAAGAGATTTTTTCGAACCTTAAGCCTTAAGAAATAAATGGCAATTAATACTGCGCAAAATGCGATTGAACAAAGTGTAATTAAAGATCCGAAATTATACCATATTATTCCGGTTAAACTACTCGCTAGAAGTGTACAAATACTTTGAAAACCTGTGTAAAAACCAATTGCTGTTCCAGTGTTTTCTTTTGCCACAATTGAGGTAAGCCATGCTTTTGATATTCCTTCTGTGGCGGCAGAAAAAATTCCATAGATTATGAAGCAGGAAATAAATTCTACTTTCGAATTTGATAAGGCTATTCCGAAATAGGCCATCGAAAAACAGATTAGCCCAATTATATATATAGTTTTAATTCCCATTTTATCAGCAATCCGTCCCAAAGGAAAGGCGAAAATTGCATACATTAAATTGTAGAATATATATAACCCGATTACGAAAACTTCACTCATTCCTGATTCTTTTGCTTTCAATAGAAGAAATACGTCGGAACTATTTATTAAAGCAAATAAAAGCAGTCCCACAACTAGTTTTTTGTAATGAATGTCACTTGATTTCCAATAATTTAGAAATGAAAAAAAACCAATTTTCTTTTTCGAATTTTTTCCTTTTAAACTTGAGCTCTCTTTCAAAAAAAGTGAAGTAATAATTGAAAGTATTCCAGGTATAAAAGCGATAATAAATATGGTTTTATAATTTCCAGGATAAAAATAAAGATAGATCAAAGCTATAGATGGTCCCATTACTGCTCCAAGTGTATCCATTGATCGATGAAATCCAAAAACTGAAGCTTTATTGCCATTAGTAGATTCTTCAGATAAAATTGCATCTCTTGCTCCCGTCCTAATTCCTTTTCCTAAACGATCTAAAGTTCTTGTGAAAAGAACCCAAATTGGAACAGAAAATAGTACGATTAATGGTCTTGAAAAAGAACTTAGAAGGTAGCCAAATTGTACAAATGGAATTCTTTTACCAATAGAATCTGATAGATTCCCGAAATATCCTTTACTCAAGCCTGAAGTGGCCTCAGCAATGCCTTCCAAAACTCCTATGAATAAAACTGAAAATCCAATAGATTCTAGATAAATTGGTAAGACCGGATATAGCATTTCACTGGCTGCATCGGTAAATAAACTAATTAGAGATAAAATCCAAACTGTTCGGGAAATGTATTTCATTTAATGAAAATACGAAATTATCGTCAATCGCAAATTCTTCCCTTATGCTGACTATTGTGGAAATGAGCGTCTAATTCCTTAAATTCTTTTAGAAGTTCTGCTGAAGGAGGAGTTTCTTGTAATTTGGATAAATCTGGCTGACCAGCATCCACCCATGCCGTGTACCAAATAGAACCAACAGCTAAAATTGCAGCACGCAGACGACGTTCAACCATGTTGTTTAATTTCTTGTGATACAAATCACAAAACTCACGAGAATAAACGGATACATTTGCATTTCCTTTTTGCTCATAGCTATATTTTCGATCTGCAGGGAAATTGGAAGTTATTTCTTTCTCAATTCTAAGAACTGAATCTAAAGCATTGTGTGAATCCCTGACATTGTCCCAGCTGAAGTCGAGAACATTTTTAATGTATTTACCCTTGCCGACAAAATAGTCGTAATCTTCGGCATTTATTTCTACCAAACGACTTTCCCAGAGTCCATGAATTCCTTTTTGCCCTGTAAGTTGCCCGTTGTAGTTTTCCGTAGTATGTAATGGAACATGGGAATCTCCGATGTAATGCCCAATATCAGCAGAGTATTTAAGAATTAAATCGACATTTTTAGTTTCAAACGCTTTTTGCAGTTTGAATTTCATGACTTGAATATGCCAAGGCACGATTCCATAGGCTTGAAGTGTATCTTCTGTGAATTTAGCAATGGCATCATTCCATCTTCTAGGGATGATCTCAAAAGGATTTTCACCAGGTTTATAGTAATGATCCAAATCGATGTAATGGCATTGTGCTTCTCCTTCAACCGCATAGCGACGCATATCGGGATCTACTGCATGGTCTGTTAAATATTCGAGATGTTCTTTGTAAAATCCGAACATTTCAGTTGGCAGCGTGAAAACCGCAATTCGATTAATTCGCTTATGACCAAAGAAACCCCAAGTTGTTTTGTAAGTATAAAAAATTCCACTTAATGAGAAAATCCCACAAACCAAGAATAGAATAATCCTTTTAAAGTTTAACCAATTTACCATCTTTGAGAATCGGAATAACATCGGTTTGATTAGGTGTTAGACAATATTTGATGTCTTCGTTTAGATTTAAGTTTTTCAATCTTCTTCTATGCGAACTAGATTTTAGATATCCTAGGTAATTATCTTTTGCTGAAAGGAAAAGGTATTTTGCAGCAATGGAAGAATCTTCAATAGATGTGTATTTTCCTGTAGAAATAAGATAATCAGATATCGCACCGCCACAAATCGTGTCCTCCAAATTAAATTTATCTTGCCAACCAGAACAAAGGCAAAGCACATTTTTATTTTGTATTTCGAGCCATTTACTCAAAGCTTCAAGATTCAAAAAAGACCCAACAACAACAGTTTCAGCATTTTTTGCAACATCAAGTGACTTAGTACCATTGGTTGTTGTTAAAACAACTTCTTGTCCTTTGAAATCATCGCGCATATATGCAAAAGGGGAATTTCCGAAATCAAACCCTTCCACAATTTTACCTTTTCGTTCGGCACCCGCGAAATAGCCTTTTAATTTATAATCCCATGCTTCTTCAACGGTTGGAACAGGAATTATTGACTTTATGCCATTTTCAAATGCTGCACATATTGCTGAAGTAGCTCGAAGAACATCAATTACAACAACAATTTCGAATTCATCTTTGTAATATGGGTATTCACCAGGAGTGAAACATACTTCTACGCGTTTTCGATTATCTTCCATTTGTATTACAAAATTACAAAAATTGACATTGATTTATAGTAAAAAAAAATGACCAGAGATTCTGGCCATTTCATATGAATTATTTTCAATCGATTAATAACGATAATGTTCAGCCTTGAATGGTCCTTGAACTTTAACACCGATGTAATCAGCTTGTTCATTCGTCAAAGTCTCAAGTTCTACACCAATTTTTGCAAGGTGTAAACGAGCAACTTTTTCGTCCAAATGCTTAGGTAGCATGTAAACATCATTTTCATAACTAGCTGAATTTTGCCATAATTCAAGTTGAGCCAACGTCTGGTTTGTAAATGAATTTGACATTACGAATGATGGGTGACCAGTTGCACAACCTAAATTAACCAAACGACCTTCTGCCAAAATGATAATTTCGTTTCCATTAACGTTGTAGATGTCAACTTGCGGTTTAACGGTATATTTTGTAGAACCATGATTATTGTTCAACCAAGCCATGTCGATTTCATTATCGAAATGTCCGATGTTACAAACGATTGCTTTATCTTTCATTTTTTCGAAATGACGACCAACAACAATGTTTTTGTTTCCTGTAGTTGTAACAATGATATCACCTAAGTGAACAACTGAATCTAATTTCTTAACTTCAAATCCGTCCATTGCAGCTTGAAGAGCGCAGATAGGGTCAATTTCTGTTACGATTACTCTCGCGCCAGCACCTCTTAACGAAGCAGCAGATCCTTTTCCAACATCACCGTACCCACATACAACTGCTACTTTACCAGCCATCATAACATCTGTAGCACGACGAATGGAGTCAACTAATGATTCTTTACAACCATATTTGTTGTCAAATTTCGATTTAGTTACAGAATCGTTGACGTTAATTGCGGGCATTACCAAGGTGCCATTTTTCTTGCGTTCATACAAACGGTGAACACCAGTGGTCGTTTCTTCTGATAATCCTTTGATGTCTTTAGTTAACTCTGGAAAACGGTCAAAAACCATGTTCGTTAAATCGCCTCCGTCGTCAAGAATCATATTTAAAGGTTGGCCGTCTTTGAACGCAAATAATGTTTGTTCGATACACCAGTCAAATTCTTCTTCATTCATTCCTTTCCATGCGAAAACTGGAATTCCTGCTGCTGCAATTGCCGCCGCCGCATGATCTTGCGTTGAAAAGATATTACAGGAAGACCAAGTTACTTCGGCACCTAAATCAACTAATGTCTCAATTAAAACTGCGGTCTGAATAGTCATGTGAAGACATCCTGCGATTCTCGCTCCTGCCAATGGTTTTGATTGACCATACTCGTCACGTAAAGCCATTAATCCGGGCATTTCAGCTTCAGCTAATTTAATTTCTTTTCTACCCCAGTCAGCAAGACTAATGTCTTTTACTTTATAGGTTACTTTTTCGGTTGTATTACTCATTTTTAAATTAAAATTTATTTTTAGGATTGCAAAATTACGAAAGTATTAGTCAATAGCAAAATGAATCTTAGCAATTTAAAGTCAAAAATTCACAAGCGTTCACGAATCAACTTAACGAGACCATCAATAAACTCTGGATGATCATTAGAACTTGGCACTAATTGAACCTTTTCGCCACCATGTTCTTCAAAAATTTCTTGGTATTCAGAACCGATTTCAATTATCGTTTCAAGACAATCAGCAACAAATGCCGGACTAAAAACCAATAATTTCTTAGCTCCTTTTTTGGCTAGGTCTTCAACAATCTTGTCTGAAAAAGGTGTCAACCACTTTTTATCAAGTCGAGACTGGAAGCAAACCGTGTATTGTTTTTCAGATAAATTTAGCTTTTCAGCAATTAAACGCGTAGTTGCGTAACTTGTCGCCTTGTAGCAAAATTTGTTTTTTTCATTTATTTCTGTTTCACATGGTTGATCTCCACACAAATCAGACCCTTCATAAACTTTGTCAACCTGCCTTTCAGGTAAACCATGATAAGAAAATAAGACATGATCGTATTCCTCTAACTTAAATTGCTTGGCCCGATCGACGATTGAATTGATGTATCCCTCGTTATCCCAAAATTGACTTATAATTTTTACTTCAGGGATAACCCACCATTGACGAATGATATTCATTGCTTTATCAATAGCAGATCCACTAGAAGCACTTGCATATTGCGGAAATAAAGGAAGGATGATTATTTGATCGTAATTAGCAGTTTTCATGCGCTTTAATACAGAATCTAACGAAGGATTTTGATAGCGCATCGCTAGTTCTATTGTTATATCATCCGAATTAAAAACTTCTTTCAATTTATTCTGAACATTCAATGAATGAGTTAGTAGGGGAGAAACACCTTTGCCAATTTCCCAAAGTTCCTTGTATATTTTCGCTGATTTTGGTGCACGAAATGGGACGATGATTCCATTTACAAGTATTTTTCTAGCAAGCCATGGAATGTCAATAACTCGAGGGTCGTTTAGGAATTCAGACAAATATTTTCTAACATCACTTGTTTTGGGACTAACAGGAGTTCCCAACTGAATAAGTAAAACGCATGTTTTTTTCTTCATTTAACCCAAATTATTTAGTTCGAACAATTATCAAAAAGAATGGTTCAAAGTTAGGTTTTATGAACTAATTTGACTAAAAATACCACATTTTAAATTCCTTATTTCTATGTAGAAATGAAATAACTTAACACGCTTTTACCAATTTTGCTCAAAAATTAATTACAATTCCCTATTTTTGCATTCCAATTTTTTTTTGATTATGAAGAAAATACTAAAAATCGGATACTTTTCTGTAGTTCACATTTTGGCGGCTGTTGCTGTTTTTTTAATGTTTACAGCTTTGGCAGTAAAATTTAAATGGACGAATAATAGTGGTAGTGTGGATGAGAATAATCGTTATTTCTCTGAAATAGCAGATAAGTATGATGATGAGTTAACGAAGGATACCACAAATATTGCAGCGAAAGAATTTGAATTCTTTCAAAAATTAGCCGTTGTTGCGAAGTATAAACCTGCAGACGCTAAGAAGATTTCTGAAGCATATAATATTGTTAAGAATCCAATTGTTGGACTAAGAATGATAGATGCATTTTCTATTATGATGAAAAAAAACAAAGAATTTCAAGAGGAACTTTCAAGTGTTAAAAAGGGAGAAGATCCGCTTTCAATTTATGAATGGTCTAATTATCAAGTTTGGAAGGATTTCTGTAAAGTAGTAAGGAATGATCGATTTGCAATTGATTCTGTTTCTCGTTTAACTGGTGTCGAATCGCGATTGATTGTTATGTGTTTGGTTGGTGAACAGGTAAGAATGTTCAATTCAGGTCGTGAGAAGTTTAAAAAGTATGTACTTCCTTTCAATCGAATAATGCTTCCAACAAATCGCGGTTACGGTGTAACTGGAATACTAGAACATACTGCATATCGAATAGAGAATACGATATTCAACAAGAAAAGTGAGTTTTATGCTGGAGATTATTTTCAAAATTGTATCAATGTGAATGATTCATTTCCCGAATTGGTTAATGACACGATTAAAGCTCACAAACAAAAAACCATACAGCGATTAATTCAACGTGGGGATCATTATTATTCATACTTGTATACGGCATTTTTACTTAGACAATATCAAGCACATTGGGAGCGAAATGGTTATACACTTGAAAATCGTCCTGAGATTTTAGGCTCTCTGTTTAATTTGGGTTATCAAAAAAGTAAGCCAAAAAAGAATCCGGAAGCAGGTGGATCAACCTTTAATGTTGGTGGTAAAGACTATACATTCGGAGGACTTTGTTTTGAGTTTTACTACAGTGGCCAACTTCAAGAATTATTTCCAATTACTGGTCGAGCATTCATCCCTGTAAAAGAGCTTGAGCGCAAAAATAAGGAATGGATTGCGTCGATTAAGAAAAAAGTAGAGGAAGAAGCTGAAAAGAAGGAAGAAGAGGAAAAGAAGAAAGCGAAGGAGAAAATAGAGGCGGAGAAAGAAGAAACATTATAAGTTCTTAATCCCTATTCATAGAGTAAATATTTTTTTCTTATTGCCAAGAAATTATTTATTCCAGGTTTCCATGTTTCCCGAATTTCTTTAGCAGACCAACCTTTGTATAATTGTTCCTTCAGGGTTGAAGTTCCAGCAAGACGATTGAAAAAACCATTTTGATCAATTAGTACGGCTGAATCTCCTAATAAATCTCTAGCTTGAATCAAATAGTTTAGATTAATTTCATAAGTCCTTTTGGCTGTGGATTTAGTTAAGTCAAAACCATTGCAGACCTTATTTTCATGCGGTGGATTTTTGGCTCCGGTTTGAGGAGTCGGTGTGAATTCGATTTCTGATTTTGGAAAACGTGGATGTCCAAATATTTCAAAAGGTTTTTCAGTTCCTCGACCAACACTTACAGTCGTTGCCTCGAAAAAACATAAACTTGGATAAAGAGCAATAGCAGCATCTGATTTTAAATTTGGGGATGGGGCTACCGAAAGCGTATATTTTGTTTTATGCGTATAATTTAAACACGGGATTATCCAAAGATTACATTTTGCATTATTTGCTAGCCAATTTTCGCCATTTATCATCATAGCATATTCGCCAATTGTCATTCCATATACAATCGGAACGGGATGCATGCCAACAAATGACTTATGTGCAGATTCTAAAATTGGACCATCAACATAATGACCATTTGGGTTGGGTCTATCGAGCACTACAACTTGTTTTTTTTGTTCAGCACAAGCTTCCATTACGTAATGAAGTGTCGAAATGAAAGTATAAAAACGCACACCAACATCTTGGATATCATAAATCACGATGTCTACATTTTCCAATTGTTCTTGAGTTGGCTTTTTGTTATTTCCATATAATGAAACCAACGGGATTCCAGTTTTTTTATCTACGGAATTATTCACTTTTTCTCCAGCATCGACATCTCCTCTGAATCCATGTTCGGGTGAAAAAACTTTTACAACATTTAATTTTAATGCTAATAAGGTATCGACGAGATGAACACCCTTTACTACTGAAGTTTGGTTTCCTACAACAGCTATTCGTTTTCCTTTCAAGGAATCTACAAAAAGATGCAAACGATCAATTCCAAGAATCGGTGATTTGATAGTCGTTTGTTTTTTCTGATTGTTATCCGTTTTCAGCGTGTCTTCATTAATTACGATTGTACCGCTTATGGTATTCTCTCCCTTGACATTTTGGGAACAAGAAACAAGTAAAAAAACAAAAATTGTTTCGAGGCAAAGAAGCTTTCCGTATTTTTGAAGCCAAATAAGTGTAAAATTGTCTTTCGAATTATTCATATCAAAACGCCTCATTCTAAATAATGCGAAAGGTATAAAAGTTTCTAAACCGATTACCCGCATATCCATTATAAGTATTTCACTAGCCATTGTTGTTAACTTATTAACCATTGCTATTGTAACTGGTTTTCAAAATGAGGTACGCAGAAAAATAACAGGTTTTAATGCACCTTTATTGATTTCAAAAGCAGGAACAAATAGTATTTATGAAAGTGAACCAATTCACAAAAATCAAACCGAAATTAATAATTTGAAAATATTGGAAGGAGTCACAAACATTAATCCAGTATGTTACAAGCCTGCGCTGCTTCAGTCATTGAAATTTGAAGAAACGATAAAATTAGCATCAGGAAAGGACACCTTAATTGAAAAACAGGAGATCGCTGGAATCGTAATGAAGGGTGTTGGAGAAGATTACGATTGGACTTTTTTAAAAAAACATTTAATCAATGGTCGATTACCAAACGTTAAGTCAAAACAAGAATGCCAAGAAATAATTGTTTCATCTGTCTTGGCTAAGAATCTCAATTACAAAATAAATGATGAGGTTACAACCTTTTATGTTAAAGATCAGCCCATTACAAAACGATATAAGGTTGTTGGGATTTACAATACTGGGCTTGAAGAATTTGATAAAAAATTGGTCTTCTGCGATATTCGGGAGGTTCAAAAAATTAGTGATTTTGGAATATCGACGGAAATCTTAATTGAAGATTCGCTTTCTGTGTCAGGTTCCTTGCTATTGAAAGCAGGAATCTCTGGCAATGCAAGGGATTTGCTTTTTGATTGGGGTTCAGGTCCGGATATTTATTCTGGAGTTTATTTGAATACTTTACGAGATACCACCATTCGATTGGTTGTTCATCAAATGTCCTATTCAACGAATAAGTCTGAACCGCTAGATACAGCTTTCTTAATTATGAAATGTCAATCACGAATTAAAGCAATTGAATTAGAAAGAGATGCGAATAATTGTATTTTGCGAGAAGAATTGTCAACTAATTCGTTTAATATTTTTTCGAGAAAAGATAAAATCCAAATTACTTCTTCCACAGGAATAGGAAGTTCTATGAATTATGTAACCGGTTTTGAGGTTCAAATTAATGACTGGGATAACCTAAGTCCCATTCAAGAAAGCTTAAAATCTTCAATTGAAATGCGTCCCACAAAAAATGGAGATTTGTTGCAAGTTCAAAGCATACTTGATTCTCAAAGCGATTTGTTTGCATGGTTGAGTTTTTTAGACTACAATGTTTTGATTATCATATTTTTAATGTTGATAATTGGAATTATTAATGTTGGTTCAGCTATGCTGGTTTTAATCGTTGTTAGAACCAATTTTATAGGAATAT
The DNA here is from genome assembly GCA_947497485.1 of Flavobacteriales bacterium. Taxonomy (GTDB): domain Bacteria; phylum Bacteroidota; class Bacteroidia; order Flavobacteriales_D; family Crocinitomicaceae; genus UBA952. Next base: position 64,955 of record CANMHB010000006.1, on the reverse strand, counting down.
TAAAAGCCCTTGGTTCAGCAAATTGGAGTATAAGAAAGATTTTTCTTTACCAAGCTGCTTATCTAATTCTGAGAGGAATGTTGTTTGGAAATATCATAGGTATAATTCTTTGTTACATTCAAATGAATTTTGGTGTTATCAAACTTGACCCTACTATTTATTATCTGGATAAAGTTCCAGTTGAATTGACTTTTTTCAATTGGCTGCTAATTAATTTTATCACGTTTACGGTTTGTATCGTTTCATTAATTCTACCCAGCTACGTGGTGACTAGAATAAGTCCAACCAAAGCAATCCGATTTAATTAGTATGCGGAATTTCAAAGTAGGTGATTCGGTAAGCATTTTAGAGGAAGAAGGAGCTTTTATTTTGAAAGAAATCCAAACAAATAAAGTTGTTTTATTGGACGAACATGGATTTGAAAGGTACGTCGAAATTTCGTCAGTTGTTCCGAGAAGGCAGATTGTAAGCAAAGAAATTGTTTTGAAAGAACGCGATTTTTTGAGTGAATCAAAATCGAATAAAGTCAATTTTCAAATTCCGGAAATTGATTTACATATAGAAAGTTTGCTATCAGAATCTAAGGGTTTGACTCCTCACGAAAAGTTCCTTGTTCAAATAGATTGTTTTAAACGATTTACAAATGAAATGATTCGTAAAAAGGTCAAAAAATTTAGAGTCATTCATGGGATAGGAGAGGGAAAGTTAAAAACGGAGATTTATGCGCTTATTCAAACGAAATCGGGCATACAAATGCATGACGACAACTATGTGAATGGAAAAGTAGGAGCCTCTTTAATTGAAATGCAAGTTACTAAAGTTTCTCTTTTCTAGTTATGAAAGTGTATTACAAGCTATTTGATATTTTTCACTAATTTTGCCCCTAAAATCAGATAAAATGAGTTACGATATTATTGTTTTAGGGAGTGGACCTGGTGGATATGTTACAGCCATCAGAGCATCCCAATTAGGTTTAAAAACAGCCATTGTTGAACGCGAATCGTTAGGTGGAATTTGTTTAAACTGGGGTTGTATCCCAACAAAAGCTTTGTTAAAGTCAGCAAATGTCTTTGAATATCTTTCTCATGCATCAGATTATGGTATCACTGTAGGAAATGTAAATGCTGACTTCGATGCTATGATTAAACGAAGTCGTGATGTTGCAAATGGAATGAGTGCTGGTATCCAATTTTTAATGAAAAAGAATAAAATTGATGTCATCAAAGGGAATGGGGTAATCAAGGCTGGAAAAAAAGTTGCTGTAACTGATGAAAATGGAACAATTACTGAATATTCTGCTGCAAAAGGAGTTATCATAGCAACAGGTGCTCGCTCTCGTGAGTTACCAAATTTACCTCAAGATGGTCAGAAGATTATTGGTTATCGCCAGGCAATGACTTTGGCAAAGCAACCGAAGAAACTAGTGGTTGTTGGTTCAGGAGCTATTGGTGTTGAATTCGCTTATTTCTATAACGCGATTGGAACGGAAGTAACAATCGTTGAGTATTTGCCTAATATCGTTCCTGTAGAAGATGAAGATGTTTCAAAGCAATTGGAAAAATCATTCAAAAAAGCAGGAATAAATGTTATGACTAACGCATCTGTTGAATCAGTTGATACCAAAGGTAGCGGTTGTGTTGTAACTGTAAAATCGGCAAAAGGAGAAGAAAAAATTGAATGTGATGTAGTTCTTTCCGCTGTTGGTATTCAGTCAAACATTGAAAATATCGGTTTAGAGGAAGTAGGTGTAATTGTAGATAAAGGACGAATTTTGGTAAATGATTATTATCAGACAAACATTCCTGGATATTATGCGATTGGAGATGTAGTGCCAGGGCCAGCATTGGCTCACGTTGCTTCTGCTGAAGGAATAATTTGTGTTGAGAAACTAGCGGGTCATCACCCTGAGCCTTTAAATTATGGTAATATCCCGGGTTGTACGTATTGTTCACCCGAAGTGGCATCAGTTGGTATGACTGAAAAAGCCGCGAAAGAAGCTGGATATGAAATCAAAGTAGGTAAATTCCCGTTTTCAGCATCAGGTAAAGCAAGTGCTGCAGGTGCAAAAGATGGATTTGTAAAATTAATCTTTGATGCTAAATATGGTGAATTACTTGGAGGTCATCTTATCGGAGCTAATGTAACTGAAATGGTTGCAGAATTAGTAGCTGTTCGTAAGTTAGAAACAACAGGCGAAGAATTAATTAAAACGGTTCATCCACACCCAACAATGTCAGAAGCCATTATGGAGGCTGCTGCTGCTGCTTATGGTGAGGTGATTCACCTTTAATTTTAAATTTTTTACTCTTTGAAATTTTAATTGAGTAATTAATCGATAATTTGAAGTAATAAATTGAAATTCAGTGAATTAAATTGTTTTTTATTTATTTTTCTCAACATTTAAATATAAAACAATTACTATGAAACGATTGAATATTATATTGTTATTTTTTTCTTTTTATTTATTCAGTTGTGGAGTTTCAATTAAGAAACTTAACAAATACGCTGCGATTGAAGTCTATCCTGAAGATGAGTTTCTAAAAATATCCACTTCGAAAAAGGCAATGATCGTTGTTGCTCATGATGATGATCCAGCTGCAATGTCGGGCACCTTGACTATGCTAAAAAAACAGGGGTGGAAAATTAAGCAATTGTGTTTTACAAGTGGTAATCAATCGAGAGATTCAGCAATGCTTATAGCGTCAAAAATATTTTTAAATGAAATTGAATTTATTAATATTCCCCCTCAAATGCGAAGATTAGATTTTGATTCTTCAATCATTCCTTACATGCCTATTCCCAAAAGTGAATTTTCTTCAAAATTTGATTTAGAAAAAATTCATTCAATTGTGCTTACTAAAATAAATGAATTCGCTCCTACTGTGATTTTTACACTTGATAATGAAATGGGTGGCTATGGACATCCAGAACATGTTCTTTTAAGTGAATTTGTTTTTAATGCATTTAAAAACAATCAGATAAATCCAGAAAGATTATATCAAAGTGTTTATACGAATAGTATGGAAGATAAAATTTTGAAGGACCGATTAACCAATCAAATGAAAAAGTGGGGCTTCCCCAACAGTTATATGTCGGCTTTAAAGATGTATAAGTTGGATGGCATGCCGGAGCCAGATGTTCAAATAAATATAGAATCATGTGCCGAAGAAAAAATGAGATATCTTCGTACATTTAATGAACGAGAAAGAAAAACAATAGGATTCTATGTTCCTTATTTTGAAAAAAGTAATGCAAAAAAATATTTTTCAGTTTTTAATCGGGAGTTCTTTAGAGTATTAAAACCATCGATTAATTAATTTTAGTAAATAAAATTAGCAAAGTAATTATATCCAATATTGCATGTAATGAAAGGATATAACTCAATGAATTTGAAGGCTTTTGATATAAGACGTATCCAGCGAAAATCGCGTAGCTCAAGTATAAACCTGCATAACTAAACTCAAATAATCCGAGTATTTGAATAGTTGATATAATCGCAATCCAAACAATCTTTGATTTGAGCTTTTCAACAAAACTCCAACTAGCAAAAACACCAATGCTCAATAGCGCAAAAGTTAATTTGAAATACTCCAGATAATTTTTTTCGAGAAACTTTTCTAAATCAATTTCATTCAAGAATAAACCCCATAATATTGGGTTCATCAATAACTTGAACAAAAGTGCGATGATATATATATGGAAATACCATTTTCTGAAGGTTATTAGATCCTTTAAATTCCAATAAGCGAATTGAAATGCTAAGATTAACAATATAAAATCGAAAATAGGAAAAGGGAAAATGAACGAATTGGATTCGAAATAAATGTTTATGGCATAAACGAAAATCGTAAGTATAACTAATGAAACCGCTCTTTTTTCTCTATACATTACATTTTCAATGCGTCGTATATATAATCGAATGTGGAAAGAATTTCAGGTTGGCCATTAACAATCGCTACATTATGTTCAAAATGAGCACTAGGTTTTCCGTCTGCCGTAACAACAGTCCATTGATCATCTAGTGTCATTACTTTTTCTGTTCCCATGTTGATCATCGGTTCAATAGCGATGGTTAGACCGTTTTGAATTTTTTTACCTCTTCCTCTTCGCCCATAATTTGGAACTTGAGGTTCTTCGTGCAATGCTTTACCTAGTCCGTGACCAACTAATTCTCGAACAACACCATAACCATGGTTTTCTGCGTGCTGTTGAATTGCCCATCCGATGTCTTCGATTCGGTTTGAAGTGGTGCATTGTTCAATTCCTAAATATAAACATTCTTTCGTTACCTCTAGCAATTTTCTGACTTCGGGCTTAACTTCACCTACTTCAAAGGTAAATGCATGATCTCCGTAATATCCTTTGTAAAGTGAACCGCAGTCTACAGATACTATGTCGCCTTCTTCAAACGGTCGTTCTGTTGGTAAACCATGAACAACTTGTTCATTTACAGAAATTAGTAGGGTGCTTGGGCAACCATACAATCCAAGAAATCCGGGAATCGCATTTTGAGAACGAATGTATGCCTCAGCCATTTGGTCTAATTCTTTAGGTGTTTTTCCCGGTCGAATATGCTTAGCAATTAATCCAAGTGTTCTACTTACAATTAGCGCTGCTTCGCGCATGATTGCAATTTCTTCTTTTGTTTTATATCGGATCATGTATTTATCTAGAAATGACATTCGGGCAAAGGTAGTTAGTATTCAATTAATTGAATATCAAAAGCAAACATTTTCTGATGAAATTAATCTATTGACGGCTTAATTTGCCTTCCTTCCAATCTTTGATCAATTTTGCCCATGAGTATGGGTTTAATAAATTGTTTACGGGTAATTGACCATTTGTGTATAGTTTGGTATAGCGCTGATTTTGTGCATATCCATAAGCCAGCGAAGGGTCACTGTCTAATCTAGCTGAGAAAAATGCAAGTGATTCACCAGAAAGTTCTTTTTGTGCTCTGCGCATTGCATCATCATAGGGTTTCATGTTTACAAAATAGTTTGCAAACTCTTCTTTTGAAGGCCATGGATATACTGTTACTTCAGGAAGATTAACTGTGTCTCGCTGTAACATATGAATAATGCTGTAACGATTATCTTTCAAAGTATCAGGAACTATATAAGTTGATGTTTTATATCCGAAATAAGAAAAACAAATTGTGTCACCAGGAAAGGAAACCAAGGTGAAAAACCCATAGTAATCTGCAAAAACACCTTTTCGAATTGATTTATCATAAACTGTTATGTATGGCATTGGGGCTAAATCTTCCTCTGAAACTACAACACCGGAAAGTTGAATAATTTTACTCGTGTCAATGTCGCCTCTTTGGGCAAAATTGAAAGTATAAACTAATAGAAACGTTAAAATAAAAATTGTTTTCATTGTTTCAATCTTCAAACAAGGTTAACTATAATTGAACACCAAACCTAAAATTTGACCTATTTTAACAAAAATATATTCAATCTTAACGAAAAATACTATTTTTAATTTTCAAAATTTTAGATTATGAGAATACTATTCCATTTACTTGTCGTATCCTTTGTTTTTTCTTATTTATTTGCTTGTTCATCAGAAGGAGGAGAAAATGATAAAATTTCTGAAATTGAATTAGAAAAACAAAAAGTTGAGCTTGAACGTGAAAAATTGAGATTAGAAAAGGAAAAGCAGGAATTGGAGCAGGATCGAATAGAACAAGAACGAGAGCAACAAATAAAAAAAGAACAAATAATGAAATTAGAGCAAATGTTTCCAAGTCATACTTATGCAAACGTCATCGTAAATAAATCCTATTTTCACTCTCAGCCAGAAAGTAAATTTAAATCAAATCGAAAATTTTTAGTTTCAGGCGATCAGGTTGAAGTTCTTCGAACAATAAATGGTTTTGGTTATGTTGAATTTCATAATTATGAATACGATAAAACAACTTCTGGTTGGATTGATCTGAACGATCTTACACCGTATGAGCCCGGTTGTTAATTACTGCTTAATTCTATTTCAAGTCTAAGACAAGAGACGTTGATTTTTTTCTTATTTTTGCAGGAATTTATTAGAAAAATAGATTCATGTCTCTCAATAATTTAAAGCAAATCACTGAAGGGTTAACCTACGACGACGTTTTATTAGTCCCTTCGTTTTCTGAGGTTCTACCAAGAGAAGTTAAATTAAATAGTTTTTTCTCTCGAAATATTCCGCTCAATACGCCTATAATTTCAGCGGCAATGGATACCGTCACTGAAGCCGAATTAGCTATCGCAATTGCACAGCAAGGTGGTATTGGAGTTATTCATAAAAATATGAGCATCGAACTTCAGGCTACGAACGTAAGAAAAGTTAAACGTTCAGAGAGCGGTATGATAATAGATCCGATCACATTATTAGAAGCTTCATTGGTTCGTGATGCACTTCAATTAATGAAAGAAAATAGCATAGGAGGAATTCCTGTTGTTGACGAGAACAATATATTAAAAGGAATTGTGACAAACCGAGATTTACGTTTTGAAAAGAACATAGATCGTCCAATTCGAGAAATAATGACCTCTGAGAATTTGATTACCACAGGCGATGGGACTGATTTAACCACTGCTGAAGGTATTCTTCAAGAGAATCGCATAGAAAAATTACCAGTCGTTGATAAAAATTACAAGCTGATAGGCTTAATTACTTATCGTGATATTATAAAAGTAAAAGAGCATCCAATTTCTTGTAAAGATCATTTAGGTAGACTAAGAGTGGCTGCTGCTGTTGGTGTAACACATGATACGATGGATCGAGTTGCTGCGTTAGTAAAGGCTGGTGTTGATGCCATCGTCATTGATACAGCGCATGGTCACTCGAAAGGTGTTGTAGATAAATTAAAGGAGGTTAAAGCAAAATACCCTAAAATTGATGTAGTTGTTGGAAATATTGCAACTGCCGATGCTGCCAAATATTTAGTTGAGGCTGGTGCCGATGCTGTAAAAGTTGGAATTGGACCAGGTTCAATTTGTACAACTCGTGTAATTGCTGGTGTTGGAGTTCCTCAATTAACGGCGGTAAATGATGTAGCAGCTGCTCTCGAAGGAACAGGTGTTCCGGTAATCGCCGATGGTGGAATCAGGTATACAGGTGACATTGTGAAAGCAATAGCTGCAGGTGCAGATTCGGTTATGCTTGGATCTATGTTTGCTGGCGTTGAAGAATCTCCAGGGGAGACAATTATTTACGAGGGGAGAAAATTTAAATCTTATCGCGGAATGGGTTCAATTGAAGCTATGCAATTGGGTTCAAAGGATCGTTATTTCCAAGATGCAGAAGATGATATCAAAAAGCTTGTTCCAGAGGGTATTTCTGGTAGAGTTCCTTTCAAAGGTAATTTAATGGAAGTTATGTTTCAAATTATTGGTGGCTTGAGAGCAGGAATGGGCTATTGTGGAGCACCAACCATCTCCAAATTAAAAGGCTCTAAATTCGTTCGCATTACCTCCGCAGGTGTCAAAGAATCTCATCCGCATGACGTTACCATAACACGTGAAGCACCAAATTATAGTTTAAAATAATTGTTAAAAACAACGTACTTAAACTTGTTTGCATTTAATTTCGAATAATAGAATTTATAACTATGAAGAAAATATTTTTGATTACTAATTTGTTTTTTGCAGTTCAATTATCGAATGCTCAAACTGATCCAGTTGTAATGGAAGTTAACGGTAAGCCTGTTACGAAAAGCGAATTTCTTCAGATTTATTTGAAGAATAATAATAATCCAAAATACGATCAGGCTTCAATGGATGAATACATTGAGATGTTTAAGAAATTCAAATTGAAAGTTGCCGAAGCAGAAGCATTGGGTTATGATACGATTCCGAAGTTAAAGAAAGAACTTGAGGGGTATAGGAAACAACTAGCTAATCCGTATTTAATAGATTCTGCAGAAAATAAGTCGTTGGTTGAACAAGCTTATGACCGTATAAAGACCGAAGTAAGAGCATCACATATTTTAATCAAAGTAGATCCGAATGCAAATCCAAAGGATACGCTTGAGGCCTATAACAAAATATTAGGTCTTAAAAAACGTATTGAAAAGGGGGAAGATTTTGCCTCCGTTGCAAAAATGAAAGGTGGTTCGGATGACCCATCTGCAGCAACAAATGGAGGTGATCTTGGTTATTTTACTGCTTTTCAAATGGTTTATCCTTTTGAAGAGAAAGCCTTTACAACGCCTGTTGGTGCTATTTCTGATCCATTTCGGACTCGATATGGTTTTCACATTGTTAAAGTAACAGATAAAAGACCAGCCAGAGGAACAATTAAAGTTGCTCACATCATGGTAGCTGTTGGAAAAGAGGCAAAACCAGAGACCATCGCAAATGCGGAGAAAAAAATAAATGAACTTTATGATAAATTGATGCAAGGTTCAAAATGGGAAGAATTAGTGGTTGCTCATTCTGATGATCCAGGGTCTTCTAAAAAAGGAGGAGAGCTTCCGGCTTTCGGTTCGGGTACTTCGCAACGCATGGTTCCTTCATTTGAGGATGCGGCATTTTCACTTAAAAAAGATGGCGAAATCAGTAAGCCAATCAAAACGGAATATGGATTTCACATAATCAAGCGAATCGAGTGGAAGGATGTTCAACCATTTGAAACGATGAAGAAAGAACTTCAAAATAAGGTAAATAAAGATGATAGGTCTAAAAAAACACAAGATTCTTTTGTGCTAAAATTGAAGCAACAATACAATTACAAGAAATCGGCAAAACAGCCAGCTGATTTAAATTGGTTCGTTGCAAATATTGATTCTTCCTTCTATCAGGGTAAATGGAAATGCGACAAATTAACAACAGACAACGAATTATTTAATTTGGACGGAAAATCTTTTACACAGAAACAATTTGGTGCCTTTCTCGAAAAAGCCTTCAGAACGGCGAAGAAAGACGAGTTTACAAAATTAGTTGCCAACCAATACAATAACTGGGAAAAAACTGCTATTCTAGAATATGAGGAATCGAAGTTGATGTCAAAATATCCTGATTACAAAGCCTTGGTTAATGAATATCACGATGGAATAATTCTGTATGAAGTTATGTCTGACAAAGTATGGAACAAAGCATCAAAGGATACCGCTGGTTTAAGAAAATTCTTTGAAGAAAATAGAGTTAATTACCAATGGCCAAAACGATTTGATGCAGAAATTTATGAATGTAACTCTCCTGAGAATGCCAATTTAGTGTACAAAATGCTTAAAAAGAAAAAGAATACTTCAAAGGAAATTATTGAAAAAGTGAATGCCACCTCAGAGTTGAATTTAAAAGTTAAGACCAATAAATTTGATCCTGAAATCACACCGATTTTAAAGGGAAGAACTTTTGTAGTTGGAAGAAATATTCCTTACCAATTTGAGGGCAAACATTATGTGGTAAAACTCAATCAGGAATTACCCGTGATGAAAAAAGAATTTTCAGAAGCAAGGGGCGCAGCCACTTCAGATTATCAAAATTATTTGGAAAAAACTTGGTTGGAAGAATTAAAACTAAAATATCCGATAAAAATAAATTACGATGTTCTTTATAATTTGAACAAAAACTAATTATGCTTAAATCTTTTCTTTTTCTTGCTTCATTAATTTCTGTAATTCAAATATTTGGACAAGGAAAGGTTATAAATAAAGTTGTTGCTCAGGTCGGAGATAACGTTGTGTTATTATCTGATTTAGAGGTTCAAAAACTTCAGATGTCGTCCGAAGGAAATCAGGTGAATTTCCCCACAGAATGTTCAATACTAGAACAATTGTTAATTGAGGAATTACTTTTAAATCAGGCACTACTTGACAGTTTGGTTGTTACTGATCAAAGCGTTGACGCAGAGATGGAAAACCGTTTAAGAATAATCGAATCCAAAATGGGGAGCCGCCAAAAACTTGAAGAATTTTATGGGAAATCCACAGCTGAAATTAAAAATGAATTTCGGGTCCAAATTAAAAATAAAATGCTCGCCCAAGAAATGGAGGCTAAATTAACTCGAGATTTAAGTGTTACACCCAAGGAAGTTTCGACATTCTACGCTTCTATTCCAAAGGATAGCATACCATACATTAATATGAAATTAGGATTTCAGCAAATTGTTAACTATCCAGAAATTACAAAAGCCGATAAAAAAAGAGCCTATGATGCGCTTTCTGAAATTCGAACGGATATAGTTGCGAATGGAAAAAGTTTCGAGACAATGGCTCGAATACACTCTATGGATCCAGGAAGTGGACCTCAAGGCGGAAGAATTGAAGCTTCACGTGGTATGATGGTTCCTCAATTCGAATCAACTGTTTTTAATCTAAAGATTGGCGAGGTATCAGAAATCCTTGAAACAATGTACGGATATCATATCATCAAGCTAATTTCTCGAAAAGGAGATGATTATGTTTGCCTTCATATCTTAATCATGCCTGAATTTAGTCCTGAGGCCATTAACCTTTCTGCAATGAAAATGGATTCGTGTTATGCTATGCTTAAGGAAAATAAAATAACTTGGGATAATGCTGTTCTTCGTTTTTCGAATGATGAGTTGACCAAACAAAATAGGGGAGTAATTACCAATCCTATAACAGGTGAACCAACTTGGGATATGGAAGATTTGAATGAAGTTGATCAACAAATTTATGTATTAACTGATGCTATGGAGAAGGGGGACGTTTCTCGCCCTAGTTTATACGTTGATATTTATGAAAGAAAACAAGGAGTTCGTATCGTTCGATTAATGGAACGTTATGAACCTCATAAGGCAAATTTAAAAGATGACTATGCATTGATTAAACGTGCTACCGAAAACGATAAAAAACAAAAGACGATAACCAATTGGGTAAACAATAAAATTGGAAATGCATATATTCGAATTGACGAAGATTTTCAGAATTGTGAATTTAAGTCGAACTGGATAAATACAAATAATTGAAAATATGTCAGACAAAGAATCAATCGACCGATTAGTGGTTCACTATCAGGAGTTAAAAAACGAGATTCATAAAGTGATTATCGGTCAAGATGAAGTTGTTGATCAAGTTTTGATATCAATTTTTTCGCGCGCTCATTGTTTGTTGGTAGGAGTGCCTGGTCTTGCAAAAACGTTGTTGGTTAATACAATTGCACAAACACTTGGATTAAGTTTTAATCGTATCCAGTTTACACCCGATTTGATGCCCTCAGATATCGTTGGTTCAGAAATTTTAGATGAATCGAAAAATTTTAAATTTATAAAGGGACCCTTATTTTCAAATGTTATTTTAGCTGATGAAATAAATCGTACACCTCCGAAGACGCAATCAGCGTTACTTGAGGCGATGCAGGAACGAAGAGTTACTGCCGCTGGAACAACATATACATTACCATCTCCATTTTTTGTTTTAGCTACACAGAACCCTATTGAACAAGAAGGAACTTATCCTTTGCCTGAGGCTCAATTAGACCGTTTTATGTTCAATATCTGGGTTGATTACCCTTCGTATGTGGAAGAACTAGCCATTGTGAAATCAACCACGACTGATTCAAAAATAGAGCTAAACGAAATATTAAACGCTGAGCAGATTATTGAATACCAAAATTTAATACGAAGAATTCCAGTTGCGGACAATGTTTTGGAGTATGCTGTAAAATTGGTTGGTAAGACACGAATTAATTCCGCAGATGCACCGAAAATAAGTAAGGATTTTATTACTTGGGGAGCAGGTCCAAGAGCATCACAATATTTAGTTGTAGGTGCTAAATGTCATGCAGCCATTCGAGGAAAATATTCACCAGACATTGAGGATGTTAAAGCTGTCGCTAAAGCAATTCTCCGTCACCGCTTGGTTCGAAATTACCGCGCAGAAGCAGAAGGTTACTCCATGGATCGAATTATTGAAGAATTGTTGTAATTTTGTAGTGTGAAGTATAGAATTGTTTCCATAATCTTGTTATTAAGCGTATTCATTTTGAATACACCAAAATCTTGGTGGCATGATTGTGATCATAAAATTGAAACTTCAAATTCAAAAGAAAAAGTTTTTACAGAAAAATCAGTTGATTGTGATTTCTGTGACCACGATTTAAGTGTGTTTACGGTTCATTCTTATGATTTTTTCCAAATTCAAAAATCAGTTGTTTCAGTCGTTAAAGACATCCTTTTTGAAGAAGTATCTATCCCTTCATTTGATTTACTTGCCCTACGTGGCCCACCTTCTCTAACAATTTAGTTTTTCATTTATACTATATGTTTTTTTGAGGGTATAAATGAATTAATTCCTAATTTCTTGGGAATTTCAGTTATTGTTATTAAGAAATAAAATTTTCAAAGAAGGTAATCAATGAAAAGAATTTTATTAGGCTTTATACTCTTTTCTTTCGCAGTATATGGTCAAAAGAAATTGACAGGCGTCATAAAAACCAAGGAAACAAACCTCGGAATTGATGCCGCTCAAATACAAATAATCGAAACGGGTGATCGCACGTATTCGAATCTTAAAGGCGAATTTATCTTCGAAGGAAATTTCCCGGAGAACATTCAATTGAAAGTCGGAGCTGTTGGATTTAAAACAGAAATTTTAAATTTTTCTTTTTCGAATTCAAATGCGATCGAAATAAAGTTAACCGAAAAGCACGTTGATTTGGAAGAAATAACTGTTTCAACTGGAGCTAACGTGATGCAAAACAAATCTCCTTTTCACGTTGAAACAAGGAAATTGTCGGATTTGAATGGAGTCGCTACGATGAATTTAGGAGAAGCGATTGCCAAAATACCGGGTGTTTATCAGTCTAGTTTAGGAAATGGAATCTCTAAACCCGTAATTCGCGGTTTGCAAGGAATGCGTGTTGTTACCCTTCTAAACGGATTGAGAATCGAAGGTCAACAATGGGGAGGCGATCACGGAATGGGTTTATCAGAAATTGGAATCGGATCTGTTGAAGTGATCAAAGGTCCTGCCTCTTTGCTTTACGGAGCGGATGCATTGGGCGGAGTTCTTTATTTTTCCGACGAACCGTATGCTGCAACCAACACGCGTTCGTTAAGCGTTCAAAGTCTTTATCAATCAAATACACAAGGCGGTTCGGTTCGGTTTTTATACAAAGAATCTCGAAAAAAACTGCGTTGGCTCATCGGTGGAAGTTATTCGAATCACGCTGATTTTCAGCTACCAAATGGAAAGTTTGCCAAAAACTCGCGTTTCGATGAATCCGTTCTGAAATATGCACTTTCATTTAATGGAAAAAATAGTGTTCATCATCTTCGCTATGCCTTCAATGCTTCTGTTACTGGAATTCCTGGACATACGCACGATAGTTTAGCTGTTTTCTCTGATTTCCAAGTGACTCTGCAAAAACGAAAATACGAGTTACCTGCACAGTTTTTTCAAAATCACTTTCTTTCATTTGACAACAAATGGTTTTTCAAATCCAGTGACTTGCAATTTTTCGTTGGAGCAACAAGTAATCGTTTGATTGAATACGATGAAAAAGTGACCATTCCAAGTTTAAGTATGCGATTAAACAATGGACTTTACTCCATGAAATGGAATAAAAAATGGTCGAATTCCTCTAAATTGACAATCGGTATTCAGGGAATGGCGCAGAATAATGCAAATGCACAAAACGCTTCAGATATATTAATTCCGAACGCAAACACCTTTGATAACGGCCTGTTTGCAAATTGGGTTTACGATTGGGGTCGTTGGATATTCCAAGCTGGAGTTCGATATGATTTACGTATTTTGAAAGCATTCGAGACAAAGGAAATAAATAATCCGATAACAAAAAATTACAGTGCCCCAAATGCCGCTCTCGGTTTGGTCTATAATACTAACAATTTTACCTTTCGAACAAACATCTCGAGTGGATTTAGAGCCCCTCATTTGACGGAACTGCTCGCCAACGGATTTCATCACGGAGCTCTTCGCTTTGAAATTGGCGACGTAAACTTAAAACCTGAGAAAGCCACGCAGCTCGATTTAACGTTTGAGTATAAAAATGAACATTTGGCTTTGGTAGTAAATCCATACGTCAATTACATTACCAATTACATCTATCTGCAACCTATTGATTCCTTGGTAGATGGGATTCCAGTTTTCAACTTTGAGCAAACCAATGCTGTTTTGTTTTATGGAAGTGATTTTGGTGTTCATTACCATCCTCATTTTGCGCACAACCTCCATGTAGAATCGAATTTTTCTTTGATAAATACGTTTACACAATCCGACAGCAGCATTTCACTCCTTCCTCCTTCCCGTTTGAATACAAGCTTGCGTTATTCATTCAATGTTGGCAAGAAATTTCAATTAAAAGATTTCATTGTACAACACACCTTTATGGCGGCTCAAAATAAAGTTGCATTTAATGAATTGCCAACAAAAGCATACAATTTAGTGAACGTTTCCTTGAATGCATCTATCAATTTAAAACAAACCATCAGTCTTGCTATTGGATGTAAGAATATTTTCAACGAACAATTTATCGATCACCTTTCCCGACTAAAGAATATTGAAATGCCAGGAATGGGAAGAAATTTTTATTTAAGTCTCAATTTTTTAATCAATCAAAATCTAAAATCAAATAAGTTATGAAAAAAGTAGTTCTTAAAAGCTCAGTTGTTGTGGCCATCTCATTGGCACTTTATTCGTGTAAGCGTGACGAATGTCATGATTGCCATTATGATAAGGCTGGAGCTGAAGTTGAAATGGGTGAATATTGTGGTGAAGCACTCGAGAATTTAGAGGCACAAGGAACTTACACCGATTCCACTGGCACCTATGAGGTTCATTGTCACGGTCATTAATCGAAAATTAAGCACCCCATTTAGCATCAATTATTTGGGGTGTTTTTCAAGTTTTTAACAATGTTGGAAAATAAGCAAAACTAAATTTCGTTGTAACTTTTAAAGGTTGTATCTTTATTCTTTAAAAGCCAAAGCATGTTTGACGACGAAGATGATGATTTTTCTGAGAGCAGTTTAAACGACGATATTGAGCAATTTGAAGCTCATCTCAAAGGGAATTCAATAGGATTTATAGATAGTGATCGTTTGGAGGCAATTATAGATCATTATATCATTAATGGTCAATATGCAAAAGCAAAATCTGCATCTGAATTGGGTATTTATCATTTTGGTTATAATTCACTTTTTAAATTAAGACAAGCTCAGTCATTAAGTGGAATGGGGTTGTTGAATGACGCTCTTGAAATCATAAATCAATTGGAGAAAACTGAAATGGCATCAGCTGAAATTTTATTAACGAAAGCGGCCTTATTTAGTCAGTTAAAAGATGCTCGTAATTCAATTCGATATTTTCGAATGGCTATGGAAATTTGTGATCCAGAAGATCGGGATGAAATTTACATGGACATGGCAATGGAGTATCAAAATTTGAATCAATTTAAAGAGGCAGTAGAAGTTTTGAAGGAGGCCCTAAAATTCAATAGTTCGAATGAAGGCGCTCTATATGAAATAGCTTATTGTTACGATCACATGGGGGATTATGAGCAAGCTATAAATTGTTACACCGAATTTATTGATGAAAATCCTTATTCTTTTACAGCTTGGTATAATCTCGGTAATACATACAGCAAACTAGAAAATTACGAAAAAGCGATTTGGGCTTACGATTATTCCATTTTGATTAATGCTGATTTTGGACCAGCGCATTTTAATCTCGGAAACGCTTATTTGTCGCAAGAAAAATATCACAAATCAATTGAGCATTTTCATGAGTGTATGCGACTTGACGGAGATGATGCGATGGCCCTATGTTACATCGGTGAGGCACACGAACAATTAAATGAGTTTGAATTAGCTCGTCATTTTTATAGAAAGAGTTTGGAGTTGGCACCTATGCTCCCAGAGGCTTGGTTAGGATTAGGAATCATTGATGATTTGGAGGGTAAAACGAGAGAAGGGATTGTGTTAATTCAAAAAGCGCTTGAATTAGATCCGTTAAATGCAGGGATTTATCACGTCCTCGCTGGAGCTTACGAAAAAATCGAAGAATGGGATTTGGCCATTGAAAATTATGTAAAATCATTGGAACTAGACTCAACAGATGAAGATTGTTTGTCTGATTACATTAATCTATTGACCGAAAAATCACCTATTGAGGCTTTTAGAAAGTTACAAGAATTCAATTCAGAGAACGATTCGAATCCGATTGCAAAAATTCTAGAAGTAAACTTATATTGGATTTTAGGACAGAGGGATAATGCAAAAAGTTTGTTTGTTGATTGTCTAAATGAAAACGAGAAAAAAGCTAAAACGATTTTTGAGATTAATCCAGATTTATTGGATGATCAGGATTTTTTGAACTTATCACAGGATTAAAAATGAATTTTAAATTATCATACATACCAAAAAGAAGCGAAAAACCTCGTAATAAAGGTGTTACAATGATGATGGATAAAGGCTTGGGTTTAACTGAAACCGAGCACTTTATTGAAGCATCGGAACATTTAACAGATTTGGTGAAATTTGGTTTTGGAACGTCCTTCGTGACAAATAAACTCGAGGAGAAAATTAAATTATACAAGCAAGCAGGAATTCGACCATATTTTGGAGGTACTTTGTTCGAGGCTTTCTACGCAAGAGGCAAGTTTAATGATTATTTGAAGTTACTTGACAAGTATGATTTGGATTTGGCTGAGGTTTCTGATGGATCAATCATTATTCCGCACGATGAAAAGTGTGAATTGATTTCAAAAATTGCGAAGAATCGAACAGTATTGTCAGAAGTTGGTTCAAAGGATTCGGGAATATTAATTTCACCTGCCAAATGGGTGCGTTTAATGAGTGCAGAACTTGAAGCAGGCAGTTGGAAAGTGATTGCAGAAGGACGTGAGGCCGGCAATGTAGGTGTTTTTCGTCCCAATGGAACAGCTCATACATTGCTTATAAACAGGATTATTGCTAAAGTAGCGCCAGAAAATATTCTATGGGAGGCTCCTCAGAAAAATCAACAAGTGTGGTTCATTAAACTTTTTGGTGCAGAAGTTAATTTGGGAAATATCGCTCCAAATGATATTATTCCATTAGAATGCTTGAGGCTCGGACTTCGCGGAGATACTTTCTTTGAGTTTTTGCCGAAAGATTTTGCTGATAGATTAAAGCAAGTAAACGACGAAGAGGAAGTTGACGAGGAAGCAGAATGATTCCATTTTTTGAGAAATCGAAAGAATTTATTGGTCACGCTGGACAAATTTTTTCACTAGCATTTGACGGAAATTATATTTATTCTGCAGCTTCAGACAAATTTGTTGCGAGGTGGGATTTAACTTCTGAAACACAAGACAAATTTGCAATTCGATTTGAAAAATCACCTTATTCGATTTGTTTAATTGAAGATCAATCCAAGTTAGTTGTCGGCTTGGAAAATGGTGATTTACATATTTTTGATTTGAGATTAAAAAAGGAGATCAAATTTTACCAACAACATCGTTCTGCAATTTTTTATGCTCTAGAAAATAAATTAAAAAACGAATTCTACACAAGTGATGCCGACGGAAATATTGCCGTTTGGGACAGTTTAACTTTGAATCTTAAAGTATTTCTTCCCTTTGCATGTGGGAAAATTAGGCGATTAAGATTAAATCATGATGGTTCTAAATTGTTTTTAGCTTGCCAAGACGGAACAATTCGAATTATAGAAACGGAATTTTACAATCAAATAGATGAATTTTATGCACACCATGATGGGGCAACTTGCGTTTCAGTTAAAGAAAATCAGATTCTAACGGGTGGTAAAGACGCACATTTAAAGCTTTGGGACCTAGATTCAAAAAAATGTCTAAAAAGCATACCGGCCCACAATTTTGTTATTTACGACATTGAATTTTTGAATGAAAACGTATTTGTATCAATAAGTAGAGATAAATCAATCAAAATTTGGGATGCAAATGAGTTATCTGTTATTCAAAAAATTGATGCTAAATCCAGAGGGCATAAACACTCTGTAAATTCAATCATGAAAATTAGTGATTCTAGTTTTGCAACTTGCAGTGATGACCGTTCAATAAAACTATTTAGGAGAATTCAATCACTTTAGAATTAAATCAATCGATACTGGAAGATGATCTGAATATCCTCCAAGGTATTTTTCACCTACATAGGTTCTCTTTGGCTGTTTAAATCCCTTGTATTCCTCCATTAAAAATGGAAAACTATTAATTTTTCCGGAATTCGGAATCACAGATATTTTCCCTGTTGAAAATCCTGCTGAAACCATAATATGATCCAAAATTCCCCATTCTTGTTTGTATGCATGTGTTCCGCCAAATTCACCAGATGATTTCACAATCATAGGTGTAAGTTTTTCTGAAATGAGCGAAGGCGCTTTGTCTTCTGGATGATCGTTTAAATCCCCCATAAAAACAATTTTTGTATTCGGATTCTTAGTTAATAAGGAATCGATAAATAATCTGGCACTTTCTGCAGCCTTAATCCGTTTTGGTTCACTATCATTGGTTCTTCGGCTTGGCCAATGGTTAACCATTGCAAAAATGGTGTCTTTTTTCATGGCAAATTTAGCCCAAACAATATCTCTTGATCGAGGCTCACTATCGCCAGGAAGGGTGAATCGGATATTTCCTGAATCTAATAATTTTAAAAGATGTTTATTGTAGATGAAACCTACATCAATCCCCCGAAGGTCAGGGCTGTCATAATGCACAATATCGAAGCGCTTTAATTTTTTATGACTTGCTATCAAATCTGAAAGAACTTCTTTGTTTTCTATTTCACAAAACCCCATAATTAAAGGAAAATTAAGCGCTGTAATTATTTCGGTTATGTGTTTTTTCTTTTCCTGATATTTTTCGTTATTCCATTTCAATTTAGACGAAGGAAGAAACTCAGCATCATCATTTGAACCATCAATCGTGTCGAAAAAGTTTTCGGTATTATAGAAGGCGATTTTTATAGATTTTTGACTGTAAGCAAGATTCATTGTTACAATCATTGATATGAAAAGAAGGTTTCTCATGTGCATCAATTTTAGCATTAGCGAATTTCGAGATTTAAAATTAAATGAACGTTATTTTAATGTTATTCCTACTGGACAATGGTCAGAACCCATTATTTCGTTTAGAATGAAAGCATTTTTTACTTCAGGAATAAACTTTTGAGACACTAAAAAATAATCGATTCTCCATCCAATATTCTTCCCTCGAGCTCCTGCGCGATAGCTCCACCAAGTATATTTTATTTCATCTCCGTTAAAATGACGAAAAGTATCTACTAATCCATTTTGTGTAAATGCATCCATTCCATCTATTTCCTCTTGCATAAAACCTGCAGCTTTATTATAATTCTCTTTTGGTCTAGCCAGATCAATTGCCCTGTGCGCAACATTAAAATCTCCGCAAACAACGACTGGTTTTTTGTTTTCAAGTTTTTTTAAATAACTCAGGAAATCTTTGTCCCATTTTTGCCTGTATTCCAAACGCAGCAATTCACTTCCGGAATTCGGAACATATACGTTTACTAAATAGAACTTTTCAAATTCCAAACAGACCGTTCTTCCTTCCATGTCATGATCATCCATGCCCGTTTTGTATGAAACATGTAACGGTTTTTCTTTGCTTAAAATAGCCGTTCCAGAATATCCTTTTCGATCCGCATGATGGGCATAAACATGATATCCGTTCAATGGGGCAACTGTTTCTTTAACTTGTTCTTCCGTAGCTTTTGTTTCCTGAAGACAAATAACATCAGGATTGAGCTCTTTCATATCAGTAATAAAAGATTTTGCAACAATCGCACGAATTCCATTTACGTTGAACGATATGATTTTCATTTTAATTCAAAAATTAATTTTAAAATTTCCTTATTGGTAAAAGTAAACATTTTGTTTTTTTGACAATCCATGGATAGTTATTAGTTCAATAATTTGATTTAAAATATTGTTCCTAAATCAACATGTATTTGTGTGTTATTCATTTAGATAGATTGTTTTATTAATCAATCCGTATTTCGTTTCAATTCTAATAAAGAGTATTTTACGTTCTGAGTTTTTTATTATGATTTGATTGTTGCTTTTTTCAAGGATGTCATATGAAATTTCTTCTCCAATTAGGTTGTATAATTTGAAGCTTTCAATAGAGTTTGCAATTTTCGAAACGAGGTGTAGGTTTCCGTTTCCATCTGAAAAAACGTTCACAATATTATTTCCTAATTCATTTAATTCAGTAGTGGTAATTTGGATTGTTTGAAAAGCGGTATCAACACCACAAACACTTTCTCCTATCAATATTATTTGATAAGCTCCAGATTCAGAGTAGGTGTGATTAGGATTAGGCTCAGTGCTATAAAGCCCATCACCAAATTCCCAGAAAAAATTAGTAACATAGGAAGTATTACTCTCAAAATGATATTCAAAAGGTGGGTTTGTTTGATTCATCGTAAAATTTGCTTGCACAAGTGAATCATGGTGTTTTAATTTCCAAGTTCCCATGCTATCTAAAACAACAATGGCTGAAATATTTTGAAGCGTTTCTGCTGTAAATTGATCAAGTCCTGCGAGGTAGGGAGACCCAACTGGCGATTTATGAAACAAAGATGCATAGAAGGTACAAGCATTTAGATATGTGCCAGCTAAACTTGGATGTGAGCCATCGCTTGAAAAAAGATTAATTGTTGGGAAATTATCTCTGACGTATTTCCAAGCAATACCAGCCGGTGTGACACTAGATTGAGCTGAGTCTGCAATTCGCATGTAAGCATTTCGAAGTCTCAGGTTCATTTTATCAAAAGTATTGATTGAATCCCATTGAGGATCACCATTTTGACGTCCCCAAGTCATGAAGTAGTTTACTTGCGAGCACAAATAATTTGCTTTGACAGAATCTGCTAGTTGAACTGCATAGGGTAGTGTTGAAGAATTAACTTGACTGTAGGGAAAAGAAGGTTCTTGACTCTGGCCTTGTATTACGACATAATCCCAGTCTTGAGAATGCATCTTCTGAAAAGTAATTGGATCATTCACATGATTTTGAAAAGTGAATCCACCATTGGTTTTAGAATCAACGAAAACCCCATCTCCAAGCGAATTAGCAAGATTTTTAAAAACATTCGGTAAATCAAATGTATATGTATAGCTGTTACCAATAAAAAGAACCGAAAGACTGTCTTGCGCCCAAAATATCTTCCCAAAAATTAAAAAAAGTAGAATTATTATATATTTCATAAATAGCTGTTTTTTCTTAAATTTATTCGATGAAAAAAACGGTTGTTAAACTTTGCTTAGTATTTTTCTTTTTCGGATTGAAATTACACGTTTTTTCTCAATTTCAGTTCAATTTTAATGATTCAGTTCAGGTATTTAAAAATGGCGTTCCATTAAGTAAACCATGGAGCGGAGGTTTTAACAATGCGCAGTTTTCAGATATAGATTATGATTTTGATGGGGATTTGGATTTGTTCGTTTTTGATCGAAGTAATAATCAAGTTAGAGTTTTTAGTCAAGAATTAAATGGCATACAAAAATACTATCGGTTGGATCCAATCGCTGGTTTCAAATTTCCTTCTGACATGCGTTATCGAGCTACGACAATTGACTATAATGGAGATGGTAAAAATGATCTATTTACCTATGGAATTGGTGGAATAAAAGTTTATAAAAACACTGGAAATGCAACAATTGGATTGCAATGGGAGGTCGCAAAGAACTTGCTTTATTCAAACAATTGGGGTACGTTAATGAATCTGTATGTTAGTTCTGGTGATATTCCTGCAATTACTGATGTCGATTATGATGGAGATCTGGATGTTTTAACGTATCATATCAGTGGTGAATACATGCAATATCATCAGAATCAAAGTCAGGAGCTCTATAATCATTCCGATTCGTTAATCTTTGAATTGAAGAATGAATGTTGGGGTGGCTTTCGCGAAGATGTTAATTCAAATTTTCTATTTCTGAATGATCAAACTTCTCCTTGTCAAAATGGTAACGTGCCAAATCCACAATTAAAGCCGAATGAAACTGTTAAGGCACATGCTGGATCAACCGTATTAGCATTTGATGTAGATGGATCTGGTGTAATGGATTTGATTCTTGGAGATGTAGCTTATTCAAATTTGAATTTATTAATCAATGGCGGCACAGAGCCTAACATGAATTCGAAGATGATTTCACAAGATATTACATTTCCTTCTAATTCCACACCGATAAATATGACGCTTTTTCCTGCTGGATATTGGGTAGATGTCGACTTCGATGGAGTGAAAGATTTAATCGTTGCTCCAAATGCAAAAAATGTTTCCGAAAATGAACAAAGTGTGGCTAAGTATAAAAATACAGGCTCTAACACCGTTTCAAATTTTGTTTTTGAAACAAAATCATTTTTACAGGAAGACATGATAGAGCATGGTTCCGGCTCTATTCCAGTGCTGGTTGACCTAACTGGAGATGGCTTATTAGACTTAGTTGTCAGTAATTTTTATTCGTATAAACCAACTTTTCTAAAGGAAAGCAAATTAGCGTATTACAAAAATACAGGCACCTCGACAAACCCGATTTTTACATTTATTGATGATGATTTTATGAATATCAGTCAGTTAAATTACGGGTTGCGAATCGTTTCTACCTTTGGTGATTTAGATGCCGATGGAAAAAATGATATGTTTTTAGGGTTAGAAAATGGAAGTTTAGTTTATTTTAAAAACAATGGTTCTAACTCAAATCCAAATTTTAATAACCCAATCGTAAATTATACAGATAATACCGGTGTTACGATAAATGTTGGTCAATATGCAGCGCCTCAACTGTTTGATTTAAATAAGGATGGAAAACTTGATTTAGTAATAGGGGAAAAAACGGGTAAAATAGTCTATTACGAAAATATTGGCACCACAACTTCCCCATCTTTCGAATTTAAGAGTAATTTTTTCGGATCTGTTGATGTAATTACAACCTCTCCTGATGGATATCCAATTCCACATTTCATTAGACATAATGATACTACCTTTTTGTTCATCGGAACAGGGGAGGGGTGCATTCAATTTTTTGATAGTATTGATAATAATTTAGCTGGTCAATTCCATTTGAATAATGGTGATTTTCTTGGTCTTAAAAATATTATTGGAGCATATTCTGCCTGTGCTATGGCAGATTTAGACAATGATAATGCATTGAATTTGTTAGTCGGACAAGATTTAGGTGGAGTTTTTCATTTAGAACATGATTCAGAAAGTAGTTTGGTTGTTGTTGAAAACCATCTAATTTCTGAAGAAATAACTCTTTACCCGAATCCTGCAAATGATGAATTGACAGTTGAGTTATTTAAATGGCCGAATGAACTAACGCTTTCTAATTTTCAAGGTCAAATTTTAATGAAATTTGAAGTAAATTCTGATAAAACTAAAATCAACCTACAAGATTTGGCATCAGGTATTTATTTCATTCGAGGAATAAACACCCAGACATATAAAATCATAAAGGAGTAGTTATTTCACTTCAAAATGAAACATTGGAGTGCCGTTCAATTCTGCAGTTAATACATCTCCAATTTCCACTGGACCTACTCCAGCTGGGGTGCCTGTGTAAATAAGATCTCCTGTTTTTAAGGTTATGTACTTTGAAACATGAGCAATAATTTGATTGATTGAAAAAATCATATCATGCGTAAATCCTTTTTGCTTCGGAATTCCATTTTGGAAAAATTCAAACGCTGTTTTATTAAAATCTATTTCATTTAACTTAATCCATTTGGATGATATTGGAGCGCTATTATCAAAGCCCTTTGCTTTTTCCCATGGTAATCCTTTTAGTTTACATTTTTCTTGAATATCACGAGCTGTAAAGTCAATTCCTAAAGTGATTTCTGAATAATATTTATGTGCAAACTTTTCTTCTATATTTTTTCCAATCTTATCAATCTTTACTACTATTTCGCATTCATAATGCAAGTCTTTCGTGAAGTTAGGGTAATAAAAATCTTTTTCTTTTAAAAGCGCGGTATCTGGCTTCAGAAAATAAAGAGGTTCATCCGGTAGGTCATTTTTTAATTCTTTTGCGTGTTCGGCATAATTTCTGCCAATGCAAATAATTTTCATCGCTTATTAAATTTTTCTTTGAGTAAATTAATTTTATCATCCATAGATTGATTATCATTTAGAAGGTTTTGCTCTTTTATTTTTTGCATTTCATTCCTTAAACATTGTTTTGTATATAAAGGAAAATCAGCATCAAGCATCCATCCATAATACCCTGGTTCAATTTTCATTACTTCTTTTAATGTTTTACCGTTATGTTTGCCGAAATTATAAATTGGTTCACCTTTTTTATTTCGGGCAATTCTACCCGCAAAATCAATTAATTCATTTTCTCCAACTCTCGAAAATTCCGCTAAAAATTCAACATTGTTTTTTAGATCAGAATATCTTTCTATTTGAGCTAAAAATACATCCAAAGTGGCTTTCGTATCGAATAATGCGTCATGTGCATTTTCAATCTGTTTGTCACAATAGAATTTATACGCAGCGGCCAAGGTTCGTTGCTCCATTTTATGAAATATATTTTGAACATCGACAAATTTGCGATTTGATAAATCAAAAGTAAATTCTGCACGTAGAAATTCTTCAGCTAATACAGGAATATCAAATTTATTGGAATTGTAACCTGCTAAGTCTGAATCACCTATAAAATCTGCAATTTCAGCTGCTTTATCTTTAAATGTAGGACAATCTTTAACGCGTTCATTTGAAATTCCGTGGATTGAAACGATTTCGTTAGGAATTGAAACTTCAGGATTGATTAATTGATTGTATTCTATCTGTTCTCCGTTTGGTAAAACCTTTATAATTGCTATTTGTACGATTCGATCTTTTGTAATTTGTGTTCCAGTTGTTTCTAAATCGAAAACACATAAAGGCTTTGTAAGTGTAAGTTTCATATTTGCATTAAAAAAAAGCCCAACTTTCATTGGGCTTTATTGTTACTCTGTAATAATAAATTCGGTTCGTCTATTCACTTGGTGATCTGCTTCGCTACATTTAACTCTATCTGCGCACTTGTTTTTTAGTTTGGTTTCACCATAACCTTTGTATGTTATTCGAGAAGGATTTGATATTCTTGATGCTATGTATTTAGCAGCCGATTCAGCTCTTTTTTGAGATAGGTATTCGTTGTATATAGCTACACCTCGGCTGTCGGTATGTGATCCTAGTTCGATTTTGATATCTGGATTTTGATTCATCACATCAACAATTTTATTCAAAATAACGATGGCATCTGGTCTCAAGTCATATTTATCAAAATTATAAAGGATCAAGAATGGACCGAGATCTGTCCCAGGAGCCTTTTTATCTAATAAAAATGACTTTTTAATTACAGAATCAATGGACAATCCTTCTTTGATTTCAAATGATTGAGCTAAATATCCATCAGCAGTTATATTAACCTCATAAATTAAAGAGTCTCCATATGATTTGCCTTTCGCAATATTGGATTTAAAAATACCATTGCTTGCCGAAATGTTAGTTTCTATACCGTTACTTTTTGCAGTAATTTGAATCTTAGCATTTTCAATTGGTTTACCATTAGACTTATCTGCAACAAAACCTTCAAAACGGTACTCGTAAACAGGTTTAATTGTTTGATCGGTTTCATCAAGGATTACTTTTCTTCTAATTTCTTGATAAGCTAAATCACAGTTAGTCTCAAAAGATTGTTTTAAAGGCTTTTTATCTTCAGAACTGTAATAATACTTCAATTCATATTTCTTACACTTATCCAATTTGGAAAGAAAAACACCATCTCTAATTCTCGGATTAATGATGTTTTCAGATTTATCCTCACAATCAAGACATTTCAAAGTGATGTAAGATGTTTCAGGTATTGATTTTCCTTGGGCGTGAATAATTAGACCATTTAAGAATCCAACATTCTTAACATTACTAACCATTAAATCTGTTTCGTAAATATCTCTTTCACCCAATCCACCTTTTCTGAAGGATGTAAAGTATGCTTTCTTACCATCGGCAGTGTGCGTGTAAAAAATATCATCACCAACGCTATTTATGGGATATCCTAAATTTACAGGGTCTGACCAAATTCCATTTTCATCTCTTACGGTCATGAAAATATCAAATTCCCCCATACTTGATGAATCATTGCTCGAAAAGTAGAGCGTATTATTATCCAATCCCATAAACGGAGCTTCTTCGTCGCTCCAAGTATTTATATTTCCTCCAATGTTTTCAGGCTTTGACCAATCACCATTTACTTTTTCCATGAAGTAAATATCTCGTTTCCCATAACCTCCTGGTTTATCAGAAACAAAAAAGATCATATTGCCATCAGGTGAAACGGTGTAATGGGTATCCCACCACTTATTATCATTTACATCTTTAAAATCAACAGGCAGGATATCGCTAAATTTACCTTCACTATAGTCACTATAGTATAAGTCTCCTATACCAACTTTATCGTTGTAGGTATATACCCGTCTTTCATCAATACTAACACTTACTGTAGCCTCATTGAATTGAGGTTTACACATACCCATTCTGTTAGGCGTTTGCCATGATTCGCCATTTCGTGAAGCTTGATAAATGTCTTCAGGGAAATGGTTTAGCATCGGGTCTCTAAAGTTGTCTGAAGACTTATCTGCCCATGGTCTTCTCGACGTGTAGTAAAGCGCACCACCTTCAAGGGAAATATTGGATGAAAAGTCAGCATATTCTCCATTTATTGTTTCCCCCATGTTTTTTATACCAACGTTTAGTGGAGAAGCCATTAATTTTCGTGCTACATTGCATTGTACAATTCGCTTTTTCGCTTCAGGTATTAACTCAGATTCTTTGGCAGTATATTGTAAAAATTTCTTGTAATTTTCTACAGCTTTGTCAAATTGTTCATCTAAATGATAAGATCGGCCAAGGTGAAAAAAAGCATCTGCAGGAACAGCATCTTCACCAACGGAATACATATCATAAAACTTTTGAATTTTTGCATCTTTGGTAGCCTTTAATAAGTACTTTATTGCTGTTGTTTCATCCCTTCTCATTCCAAGGACAATAAAGCCTTTTCGGTAGTTATAATTAGGGCTTTCAGGATTAATTTCTAGAAGTCTGTTAGTTATCAATTCAGCGAAGTGATAATGATTTTCTTGCAAAAATCGGGAGCAATTGAAAACAAGTTCTTTTTCAGATGCCTGCGAAATCATTGTTTTTACTTCAGTTTCTGTAAACTGAGCCATTAATCCATTGATAAAAAAGCTTGAAGTAAGTAATAGGATAAGTTTTTTCATAATTGGTTATATAGAATAATTAAAACTCCCGGTTTATATCGAATTCTTCTAAGTAATCAGCGACACGTCTAACAAACTGACCACCTAGGGCTCCATCTACAACGCGATGATCGTACGAATGTGAAAGAAACATTTTATGTCTAATTCCAATAAAGTCACCTTCTGGTGTTTCAATTACTGCAGGTACTTTTCGAATTGCACCCAAAGCAAGAATTGCTACTTGGGGCTGATTGATTATTGGAGTGCCCATTACATTTCCAAATGATCCAACGTTGGTGACAGTGTAAGTTCCTCCTTGAATGTCTTCAGGCTTTAGTTTATTGTTTCTTGCATTGTTTGCCAGTTCATTGACTGTTTTAGTTAAACCTGTCAAGTTCAAACGATCAGCATTTTTGATAACTGGAACAATCAAATTTCCTGAAGGAAGAGCTGTGGCCATACCAACATTTATATCTTTTCTTTTGATAATTGATGTACCCGAAACAGAAACATTTACCATTGGAAAATCTTTAATTGCTTTAACAATTGCTTCAATGAGTATTGGGGTAAAAGTAATGTTTTCACCTTCACGTTCTAAGAATTTCTTTTTAACCTTGTTACGCCAATTTACAATATTGGTTACATCGGCTTCCACATAAGATGTAACATGCGGTGAAACGTGCACAGACATTACCATGTGATCAGCAATAAGCTTGCGCATGCGATCCATTTCAATAATTTCGTCCCCGGGATTAGGAAGCACAATCGGTTCTTTAATGTTACTGAGTAATCCTCCAGTTTGCACGTTTGAAGTAACTGTTGGAGTAGCCGAACTAATTGATTTTTCGGTTTCTTTGGCATTAATGGAAGATGGTTTCGTATTCGCAGAGCGATTAGAAATGTAGCTCATCAAATCATTTTTGGTAACTCTTCCTTCTTGCCCGGTTCCTGTTATTGATTCTAATTCGGATTGAGAAATATTTTCTTTCTGTGCAATACTTCGAACTAATGGTGAAAAGAACTTTCCGTTTGATCCATTTTTTGCAATAACGGAACCGTTAGATGAATTTGCTGAAATTTCAATAGACGATTTATTTTCATTCACTTTAGCAGTCTCAGTAACCTCAGTTTTTGTTTCAGTCGCGTCGTTTTTAACTTCTTCTTTTTCAGACACTGAACCATCAGAGGATAGAATAGCAATAACATCTCCTACCTGAGCAACTTGGTCTTTTTCAAATAATATTTTAACCAAAGTTCCTGCTGCTTCGGATGGTAATTCATTATCAACTTTATCTGTTGCTACTTCAACCAAAGGTTCATCGATTGTTACGTAATCTCCGGTCTTTTTTAGCCAATTTGTGATTGTCGCCTCCGTAACACTTTCTCCCATTTTGGGTAAACGAATTTCTATTTCTGCCATTTTAATATTAATTTCTCCGCATTTTCGCGCGGTAAAGATAGAAAAATTAGGCTAAAAAATAAAATTTAAAACCTATTGATCGAGTTTTTTCCAATTAGCAAATATCACTTGAAGGTCTAAAAAAAGACTAAAGTTTTTAGCATACAATAGATTCAATCTTTCGTATGTCTCATCAGACATGTTTTTACTCGGATTATATGGATTCAAAATACCTGGCTTGAGTGATGGAAGTGTATTGCTTTGCACTTGATTTAAATCGATATATCCAACGAAACTTTTCTTTCCTCTAAAAATATTAAATAAATTATTTAGAAGCTTTTTTTTGCGCTGAAAAGCCCAAATTAAAACAGGTGTTGTTAAAATAAAAAAAAGCGACCCAAATAAATCTAAAATTCTTTTGGCGCGAATGTTTTCAGGTCTGCTCAAATTGTTGGAATTCAAAATATATAAATCGCCTGATGAATCGATTGAGTTACTACCAATTAAATATGTCGTTTCTGGTTGAGCGATTTTAAATTCTATTTCATGGTTTGTGATATTGGCCATGCCAGAAATAATTTCTTTGGCTGATAGGTTTTTTGAACAGAATATTAGTTCATTAATTCGATGAATTGTAATTATTTCAGAAATTTGGTTAAAATCTCCAGTGGATCCTTGAAAACGCTTGCTGGCTGATACAGCAATAATCGATTCTATGTTTGGATATGTCTCGGTAAGCAGCTGTTCTACACGTTTGAATTCTTCCTCGTTTCCAACAATAGCAAATCGTTTTTTTGGAGTTCTTGGAAATGAAAAGCGATGATTATTATATAAATTGATAATTAATCGTGATAGATAATATTGACCAATATACCAGAGTGAACCTATTATTGTAAATAGTCTGGAAAATTGCCATTCTTTCGGGAGTAAAGCATAACATATTAAAATTATTGCTGTCCCCATAAAGGTACCTTGCCAAATCAGTAAACGATTATTTTTATTATCGTAAAGACCACTCAAAATATTACAAGTGAGCCAAATTAAAAGATAGAATGGGAAAGAAACGTAGTATGCCCGATCAGGAAAGTGTATGTCATGTTGAGCCCATCTGTTTGCTAAAGCAAACAAGCCCAATAACGAGATAACATAATCAAAAAAAGGAAGACTTATTTTTTTTAAAAACCGATTTAATATAGCCGCTGAAGCTCGGAAATAGATTGCCAGATTAATAGCTAAAGAAAATAGTTTAGCATTTTTTTGTGAAAAATGTTTTTTCGCAAATATTATCATCGCATTGTAAAATACAAAAACGTAATTTACAGAACTCTTTTTTGTGCTTTCGCCTTTGTAGTGAATGATTTTCGTTTCTGGAAAGTAATAGTTTTTATATCCGCCTAAAGTTATTCGATAAGATAAATCAATGTCTTCGCCGTACATAAAGAAGGTTTCATCAAGCAAGCCAACTTTGTCGAGGGTTTCTTTTCGCATTAGCATAAAAGCACCACTCAAAACGTCTACTTCATTTGTTTCAAATTCAGAAAGATAACCGAGGTGATATTTTCCAAAAAATTTTGATTTTGGAAACAAACGTGATAACCCAAAAATCTTGAAAAAAGCAACAGCCGGGGATGGGAATCCACGTTTTGATTCGGGAAGGAATTTACCTTTTCCATCAATCATTCTTACGCCTAAACCACCAGCGTCAGATTGTTGGTCCATAAATTTGACCGTTTTATCGAATGTATCCTCTTCAACAACGGTATCTGGGTTTAGTAAGAGCACATAACGTCCTTTCGAATTTAATATCGCTTGATTGTTAGCTTTTGAAAAGCCTGTATTGACCTTGTTTTCAATTAATATTATTTCAGGGAATTTTTCTTTGATAAGTTCAACCGAACCATCAACACTATTGTTGTCAACGACAAAAATTTCAACTTTTAAATTTTTTGAGGCAGCTTTAACAGAATTTAAGCATTGTTCAAGAAAGAAAACAACATTGTAGTTGACAATGACGACTGATAAATCGTATGTTTTTTTTGTTTCTGACATTAGTTTTTAACTGCAATGCAAGAAATTTCGATGTTTACATCCAAAGGTAATCTTGCTACTTGTACTGTTTCTCTGGCGGGTGGAACCCCTTGGAAATAAGAAGCATAAATTCCGTTTACAACTGCAAAGTCATTCAGATCCTTCAAAAAGATGGAACATTTTACCACTTCATCAAAGTTAAATCCGGCAGCTTCTAACAATTTTCCAATGTTACTAAGAACGCGATTTGTTGCCGTTTCAATCGTGTCAATTTCAAGTTTACCAGTTTCAGGATTCAATGGTATTTGACCACTCACATATAAAGTGTTGCCTGATAAAATTGCTTGACTATATGGGCCAACTGGAGCAGGTGCATTGGGAATTTGTATTGCTTTCTTAGACATAGGATTCGATCAAGAATGTTTTCTATTTTTGCAAAGAAACAAAATTCGTGTCAAGTGAAAGTACTTGTGGTAGATTTTTATGATTCCTTTACCTACAATTTAGTGCACTTTTTAGAAGGTCTTGATTGTGAAGTGTCTGTAATTTTAGAGGATAAAATTGTATTTTCAGACTTCACAGATTTTAATGCTATCATACTATCTCCAGGTCCAGGGCTTCCAAAAGAAAAGCAAAACTTGTTCAAGATACTAGAATTGTCTAGAGGTAAAATACCTGTCTTGGGAATTTGTTTGGGATTTCAAGGAATTGCACAATATTTAGGTTATGAATTGAAAAATCAAAAACAAGTAAAGCATGGAGTTTCTGAAACCATAAATGTATTGTCAAAAAATCTCCTTTTTAAAGGGTTGCCTGATCAACTTGAAGTTGGTCTATATCATTCTTGGATGGTCGATGATCGTTTAGATAAGAAAATAAGTGCGGTGAGCAGTTCTGGAGTTTTAATGGCTATGGAATTCCCACAAGATAAAATGTATGGTGTACAATTTCATCCTGAGTCTATTATGACGCCATTTGGTAAACAAATCTTGGCGAATTTTCTTTCCTCTATTGAAAATTGAACATTTGTTTAATTTTGATGTTTAGATTCCTAAACAAATTAAATGAAATCACTTTTTACAATTACTTTTTTCACAATCAATTTACTCGCATTCTCACAATCGGGTTTGGTTAAAGGTAGAATTTACAACGTATCAAACAATGAGCCGATTGGCCAAGCTAAAATTCAAATTATTGAGTTAACCAAAGGGACAATTTCTGATGATAATGGTTTGTATGAATTTACAAGCATTCCACCAGGAGTTTATTCATTCAAAGCAACGGCACCTGGATATCGCGAGTTGATTTTTAATGAAATTACTGTCACCAATGCTCGTTCAGTTGATTTGGATTTTGCGATGGAGGTGTTCGTTTTAGAAAATAAGGAGGTAGTTGTAAAAGCAAGTCCGTTTATCCGGAAAACAGAGTCTCCTGTTTCTTTAAAAACGCTTAATTCAACGGAAATTGAGCGTCTTCCAGGAGCAGGAAGAGATGTAAGTAAGGTAATTGCTGCCCTTCCTGGAGTTGCTTCGCGAGCAACATTTAGAAATGATATTATTATTCGAGGAGGCTCACCAGGTGAGAATAAATTCTATTTGGATGGAATTGAAGTTCCAAATATCAATCACTTTGCTACGCAAGGAAGTAGCGGTGGTCCAGTTGGTTTACTGAATGTGAATTTTATTCGTGAGGTTGATTTTTATTCTGGTGCTTTTCCAGCAAATCGTGCTAATGGATTGAGTTCAGTTTTATCGTTTAAACAAAAAGATGGAAATAAAGATGCCTTGATTACGAATTTTGCCTTAGGATCTAGCGATATCGCATTGACATTTGATGGCCCTTTAGGAAAAAAAGCTGATTTTATTTTTTCTGCGCGAAAATCCTACTTGCAATTTTTATTTACTGCACTAAAACTTCCAATTTTACCAGAGTACAATGACTTTCAATACAAAGTTAATCTCAACGTGAATGATAAAAATAAAGTAACGTTTATTGGTCTTGGAGCAATCGATTTGTTTCAACTTTATCAAAAGGTTAATGACAAAGTAACTGACTCTTCTCAACGAGAATACAATAGTTTTATTCTAAATAATTTACCTATTCAAAATCAATGGAACTATACCGTTGGCGTCAATTGGGTACATTACTCGAAAAATTCATATCAGAATATTGTTGTAAGTCGCAATATGCTCAATAATACTTCCACTCGTTACAAAAATTTAATTGAAACACCTGAAAATTTACTTCTCAATTATAAGTCTTTTGAAGCAGAAAATAAATTTCGATTTGAGCATACTTACACTAAAAATGGTTGGCGTTTAAATACTGGTTTCGGGTATGAATATGCACGATATTTTAATTCCACATACAATAACATCACAGTCCAAGGTTTCCCCGTTGAAATCGATTTTGAATCCAATTTGTTTTTGAGTAAAATGGCTTTGTTTGGTCAATTGAGTAAAGGATTTTATAATGAGCGTTTAAATCTTTCTTTCGGTTTAAGAACAGATTTTTCAAATTATTCCAAAAGCTTGATGAACCCGATGAATCAGCTATCGCCTAGTTTTTCTTTGAATTATCGATTGAACGAACAATGGGCGATAAATGGTAATATTTCTCGATATCACCAATTACCTTCTTACACCATTTTAGGATACCGCGATGCAAATGGTACGCTTGTAAATAAGGGAAATGACTTAAAATATATTTCAGCGGATCATTTTGTTTTCGGTACAGAGTATTTATCCAAATTCAATGCACGATTCACTTTGGAAGGATTCTTCAAGAATTATCAAAACTATCCTTTTTCAATCAAGGATTCACTTTCTTTGGCAAACGTTGGTTCAGACTTCGGCGTTGTTGGAAATGAGGCTGTCAAATCGATTTCTGAGGGCAGAACTTATGGTTTTGAATTTCTTTATCAACAGAAAATGTTCAAAGGATACTACGCAATTTTAGCGTACACATTTGTAAACTCTGAATTTAAAGATAAAAATGGTAGTTATGTTCCAACATCATGGGATAGTAAACATATCGTTTCATTTACTGGTGGTAAAATATTCAAGAAAGGTTGGCAATTTGGTTTCAGATGGCTTTATTCGGGTGGCTCTCCCTACACGCCATACGATATACCAACTTCAAGTTTAAAACAGAATTGGGATATCAATGGTCTAGGTTTACTCGATTACAATCAGTTAAACACGGAGCGAGAAGCTGCATTTCATCAATTGAATGTTCGAGTAGATAAAAAGATATTTCTTGAAAAATTTTCCATGAACTTTTATCTTGATATACAAAATCTTTATGGCTATAAGACCAAGGTTGCTCCTATTCTTTTGGTTGAAAAAGATTCAAATGGTGTTCCAATTACGGATCCTAACGATCCGACACGTTACAAAACAAAGTTGATCGAAAACACAAGTGGAATTGTTCAGCCAACAATTGGAATTATTTTGGAGTTTGCTGCCAAAAGAGCCAAAAAGTAATATTCATAAAATACTCGAAGTCCTAAAATAATTTTTTTACTTTCGTTCTTAAAATAGAAATATGAAAGTAAAGCTAATATCATTTAATTTTTTTAGGAAATGGAAGCTCTTTTCCATAATTTATTTGTGTTGTAATTATTGCTATTCTCAATCAGATTATGATCTTCACGAAAATGGATTTTATTCATTGAATGGACCTATGGAATCATCGAAGAGATATCTATTTGATGATAAAGGTAATCATTATGGTAAAATGAATTTTAAAGCGGCCAACTTTGAAAATGTTATTTATCAAAATGGCATACCATATTCAGGTGTTTTTTATCAAGTGATAGACAAAAGAATTGTTGTTATTGGTGAATTAAAAAATGGTTTAATGTCAGGAATTTTGATTAGCTGTAACTCAGATATTTCAAATGAGGATAATTATGGTCAAATTAGTGATTATTATATCTATTTAAATGGTAAAATGTTGTACTCCAAAAATAAAATTGCAATTCAGGAATCTGAGGTGTGCTATAATCGAGGAGTGTTTGTTTTTAATTCTTCTTCAGAATTAGGTACTGAATTGATTGATAAAAATGGTCGTAATGGAAATAATGAGGATTTTAATATAAAAAATGGAATTTTTAATAAGAACCGAACCCCCTTTAGTGGAGTATGTTACTTAAATGAAATGGGTGCATGTTTTTATTTCTTAGGGTATTTCAAAAATGGTTTTGAAACAGGACTTATGATAAATTCAAATGAAGGGGGGTATATTAGTTCTTTCGGTGAAATGGCAAAAGGCAAGAAAAATGGAAAATGGATTACAAATAGTTACACGGGAGGAATTCTTTCAATTGGAAATTATTTAAATAATCAAAAGCAGGGTGAATTCATATTTTTCAGTGAAGATAGCTCAGAATTTAAAGGAAAAGGCTCATTTAATATGGGTAAACTCCTAAAATGCAGCGGTAGCTGTGAAGAATATTAATAATTCAAAAAAATCCGTTCAATTTCTGCATATCTGCTAGATTTTATTTGCTCTGATAAAATTCGGTAAATAGATTCTGAGTGTTTTTTCGAACTGTAAATGTATTCTTTTGACTTTTGAGCCAAAGTATTGAATTCGTCATATTTTTTTTCGTATTGTAAAATCAAGTCGCTGAATCTAGATCTGATATTTTTGTAAATGGTCTTAAAGTTTTCGTCCTTGGAAAGTGCATCATATAATTTTGGGTTATGAGTCTTACAAAAAAGTAGGTATTCTTTTATCCAAAAATCAAATTCATAGAAAGCGTCAGCATTTGAAGTAAAATTAGACGACCATGACCAAAGAAAATTGTTCCCATACACTTCTTTGTATACAGGTAGAAGATCATATTCTACTTTGGATCCATGGTAATAGGCATTAAATTCTTCCATCAATCCAATAACTCCATTACTCTGGGTAGATTGAATATTCGATTTTGATTCAATGTAAGTATCATAACGAAATGTTCTAAGATTTAGGGGTATGACCTTTGCAAGTTCTCTACTTTGAAAAAAAGATTTTTCAGAGTAAGAATAGGCTAATTTATAGTTCTGATCAAAAATAAAACCTTCGTGACCACGGTTGTCAAAGCTAAATATACCTTGTTTTGCAAACATATAAGGAATTTGGGAATCTAAGGCGTGGGTAGTTTCATGAACTGTTGTTGAAATTGAAGACAGAAAACTCTTTGTGTCAGATAAAATACAGTACTTTAGATGTTCCATGGAAGAACTAGTTGATGAATTGTCGTATGAAATGGAATTTCCATTTACTTTGAACTGATAAACAATAAAATAAGATGATGGAGAATATTTCCTAAGGGTTTCCATTACATAAGCTTCCGAAACTTGAGAGAAAAAATTATTCGATGAATAAATCGATAATACAACCAACCATTTTACTTTCATGACATAAAAATTTAGGTAGTTGTTTAATCATATGAAATAAATTCAGAAAATTCAGAACGTTACAAAGTTTTTTGAAATAGTATTTATTTCGAAACTTCTGTAAATTTTTTCGTTTTTCGATTTAAAAACAAATTCGAACGAAAAAATGATCTAATGGTAAATTATCACTTCCTTATTCGGAACTCTAAACCGCGGACCCCAGATGCCTTCTTCGGTTCCTTTTCCAAATGAAATAATCATGTTGATTTCTGCTCCGCGAGGCAAGTTTAGTGCTTTTTTAACCCTTTTTTCATCAAATCCTTCCATCGGACAAGAATGAAATCCTTCTGCGGCTATAGATAACATAAACGTTTGAGCAGCCAAAGCACAGGATTTGTGAACCATGATCCGTTGGTTAGCACTTCCTCCTGTTCTAAAAAATGGTTTTCTCAAACCCATGAAAAAGCTGATTGAACGGCGTATCAACGACATAAATCCGAAAGGATCGTTTGAATAAAGCAATGGCATTACTTTTTTATAGTAATCTAAACCACCCTTTTGAAGCTTACTCGGCTCACCATCAATGGTTTCCAAAACTCGTTCATAATTCCATTTTGCTCGCTCCCGCCATTTATCTTTTCGGGTTACAAAAACCACCATCCCTTTTGCCGTTTTTGCCGCTTGCTGATTCAAACAAAGTGGAATGAATTTCTCAAGTTCTACTTTCGTTTTTATCCAATGGAATTCCCAAAGTTGCATGTTGCTGCTGTTGGGTGATAGTACGGCTCGCTCTAAACTTTTTTGAATAACATCATCTGGCAATTCGATTCTAGCATCGAAAGCACGATTTGAACGTCTGAAATTCACTATTTCTTGAAACTCGTTCGAATACATTTTGTTGCGTATTTTTTTATTTATAATATTCAACAAAATTAATTCTTGAAAGTTGTAAAGACTGACACTTTTACAAACTTTGACAAAAATTAAGTGACAGCATGTCTGATTCGAATCATTGGCAGTATCTTTGAAATCAAATGAGTCAAATTAATTCAAGATGTCTACAGAAAACGAAGAACTAAACGAAGAATCAAATGCTCAAGAAAATTCCAATGAGCAGGGTGGAGAACAGGTTGAAAATCAGGAGCAGGTAAGTTCAGAGCCAACTGCAGAAGAAAAATATGCGGAATTGAATGATCGATTCATTCGATTATACGCAGAATTTGAAAACTTTAGAAGAAGATCAAATAAAGAACGATTAGACGTAATTA
Source organism: Flavobacteriales bacterium (assembly GCA_947497485.1). Lineage (GTDB taxonomy): Bacteria > Bacteroidota > Bacteroidia > Flavobacteriales_D > Crocinitomicaceae > UBA952. The sequence continues at coordinate 27,667 of CANMHB010000006.1, read as the reverse complement.
GTTCGGCTAATGCAGGCTTGCTAAAAGATCTTCTACCTGTTTTGGATGATTTTGATCGTGCGATTTCAAATAATGACCAAGTAACTGATGCTGAGGTTCTAAAAGAAGGATTTGTTTTAATTCAGAATAAATTCAAATCGATTTTAGATGCAAAGGGTTTGAAAGTTATGAACGCCAAAGGTGAAGTATTCGATAGTGAATTACATGAAGCAATTGCCAATATTCCAGTTTCTGAGGAAGAACAGAAAGGTAAAGTTATAGATGATGTAGAAAAGGGTTATTACTTGAATGACAAAGTTATACGATTTGCTAAAGTTGTCGTTGGACAATAAACGTTGATAAATTTTTATGAGTCAGAAAAGAGATTATTACGAAATTTTAGGAGTTCCAAAAAATGCTGATGAAGCCGAAATTAAAAAGGCTTATCGTAAAATGGCTTTGAAGTATCACCCAGATAAAAATCCAGGTGACTCTGAAGCTGAAGAGAAGTTTAAGGAAGCTGCTGAAGCATACGAAGTTTTAAGTAATTCTGAAAAGCGAGCACAGTACGATCGTTTCGGACATGCAGGGATGGGACAGGGTGGCTTCGGAGGAGGCATGAACATGGACGACATTTTCTCTCAGTTCGGAGATATTTTTGGAAGCGCTTTTGGAGGTGGAGGAAGTTTTGGTGGTAGTCGCGGTGGATCCAGAGTCGTTAAAGGAACGAACCTTCGAGTTAAAATGAAACTCACTTTAGAAGAAATCGCAACAGGGGTTAAAAAGAAAATCAAGGTCAACAAATTGGTTAATGCCGAAGGAATTACCTTCAAAAATTGCCAAACGTGTAATGGAAGTGGAAGAATAACACGTGTTGCTCAAACATTTTTGGGAGCAATGCAAACCCAATCGACTTGCCATGTATGTCAGGGTGCAGGAAAAATGATCGACAAAAAACCGGCAGACGCAGATGCGCAAGGATTGAAAAGACAAGAAGACGTTATTGAAATCGACATTCCTGCAGGGGTGGACGAGGGGATTCAATTGAGTTTTCAAGGAAAAGGAAATGCTGGTCCTTTCAATGGCGTTGCAGGTGATTTAATTGTGCAAATTGAAGAAGCCGAACATCCAGAATTGCGTCGTGATGGAGATAATGTTCACTACGACGCTGTAATTAATTTTGCAGATGCTGTTTTGGGTGATTCAATCGAAGTTCCAACCATTTCAGGAAAAGCGAAAATTAAAATTGATCCAGGAACACAAAGTGGTAAAGTGCTTCGTTTGAGAGGAAAAGGCTTACCTAGTTTACAAGGCTATTCAACTGGTGATCAGTTTGTTCATATCAATATTTATACACCAACAAAACTTTCAAAGGAAGAACGTGAGTTGGTTGAGAAGCTGAAAACAAGCGAGAATTTCATCCCTGGAGCAGATGCGAAATCAAAAGGCTTCTTTGGAAGAATGCGTGATATGTTCTCCTAATGGAATTCATTGACAACGCTTCAATCGGAAAAAATAGTTTTTTAACTTACCTAACTGGCGCTGCTTTAATCATTGGCTTATTTTTTCTTGGAAATTCATTGTTATTCTTTGATGTAATCTCTGGTTTTCCAAATGAACAAATCGAAAATTTATCTGAAAACCGAATTGTTGGACTTATCGGAAAAACCAGATTCTTGTTTTGGTTAACAGTTCCGTTTGCATTGGTATTAGGTGGAATATTAATCCACGTTCGAAAAGTTCACCAAAGACCTATTCTATCAATTTTTACGAGTAGAACGCAATTGGATTGGAAACGTGTTTTGTTTTCTTTTCTGTTGCTTTTCGGAATTCTATCTGTTTCACTATGGATTCAAAGCTGGATTATGCTGGATATGAATTTTCAGTTTGATTTCAATAAATTTTTTCCATTGCTACTGATAGCATTACTTATGATTCCTTTGCAAACGACTTGCGAGGAAATTCTATTTCGATCTTACTTGATGCAAGGCTTGAAATTGCGTTTAAAAAGTAACAAGTTTGCTGTTATCATTTCCGGAATAATGTTTGGCGCAATACACGTTGGAAATCCTGAAATTCAAGTGATTGGATATCACATTTTAATATACTACTTTGCGGTAGGAATTTTTCTAGGGATTGTGGCACTTTTTGATAATGGTTTGGAATTATCAATTGGTTATCACGCGGCCAACAATATTTTTGGAGCCATTGTTGTGACAAACGATTGGCAAGCATTTCAAACAGATGCGATGTTTCTAGATACCACTCCACCAGGCAATGGGATTGATATTTTGATTGGTATTTTGGTTGTTTTGCCAACCATATTTTTTATTTATCACAAAAAATACAACTGGCATTCGTTGAAAGAAAAATGGAATGCCTGATTTTAAATTCAAAGACTTTTTTTAGTTTTACCTAAGTATGCTTAAGGTAACTGAAATCACGAAATCATTCAATCGAAAATTTGCACTTGACGCTGTTTCCATGCAGATGAACAAAGGCGAAATTTTTGGTTTGCTTGGTCCAAACGGAGCTGGTAAAACAACCTTAATACGAATCATCAATCAAATCATTCAAAAGGATAGCGGAACAATTCATTTCGATGGTAAATTAATGACGGAAGAGCATTTGCGATTCATCGGATACTTGCCCGAAGAAAGAGGTTTGTATAAAACGATGCGCGTCTTAGATCAATTGATATTTCTCGCTCAAATTCGTGGGTTAAATTATTCAGATTCCAAAAGAAACGCTCTTCATTGGCTGGAGAAATTTGATATTCAGGACTGGTCAAAAAAACGAATTGAAGAACTTTCCAAAGGAATGGCGCAGAAAATTCAATTCATAGCTGCATTGCTTCATGAACCTGATGTTTTAATCCTAGACGAACCATTAAGTGGATTTGATCCTGTGAATGTCGAACTGATATTAAATGAGTTGAAATCTTTAAAAGAGCAAGGTCGAACAATTATTCTTTCAACTCACAACATGCGAAGCGTGGAAGAAATTTGTGATCGCGCGGCTTTGATTCATCAATCCAAAAAAATTGCTGAGGATACCATTTGGAATTTGCGTGAAGCTCAAAAGAAAGGTGAGTTTACAATTCGTTTTAAAGGAAACATGATTGCTTTTGCAAATGCACTTTGGATTGGATTTGAATTGATCGAAAAAAAGGAAATTGGAGAGATGCGCTATGAAACAACGGTTAAAATGCGTGGTGGAAATAAGATTGATGATTTGCTTAAGTCCTTGATGGGCAACGTCGAAATTGAAGCAGTCGAGGAACGCTATCCGTCAATGCAGGAAGTTTTCATTGAATTAACGCAGCGAAAGGAGGTGGAAGATGAAAAATAGTTGGCTTATCGCTAAACGAGAATTGATAGAACGACTTTCGAATGGCGCATTTCTATGGATGCTTTTCATCGGTCCGTTGATCAGTTTGTTTTTGATTTATTTGTTATTCAAAGCCGGAGACGAAGGAAAAGCTTCACTAAAAATTTTAATCGTAGATCCAATCAATTTGATGGATAACAAAATCGTTGCACAGGAAGGAAAAACAATTGACTATTATTTTACCGATAAATACATTGAGGTTGAAGAATTTCGAAATGCCAAAAAATACCAAGATTTCGATGCATTGATGGAAGTCAATGAAAAAATCCTCATCAATAAAAAAGCCTTTGTTTTTTATCGTGAAAATCCATCACCAGATCTTAAAATGCAACTTAAATTTCAATTGGAACGAAGGGTAGAAGAGGTAATGATTGAAGAATTCACAAGACTTTCTGTGGATGAATTTCGTCAAATCAAACAGCCACTGAATGTCGATTTCAGAAATGTTTACGATCCAAAAAATGAATCCTCTGATATGGAAGGTTGGGTTGGATTTGTTTTTGGAGCAATCATCGTTTTGTTTGTCCTTCTATTTGGAATGACGATTCTTCGAAGTACAACCCGAGAAAAAAGCAATCGCATTGTAGAGGTTTTATTGGCATCTGTCAAGCCATCTCAGTTGATGCTTGGGAAAATAACCGGGATTGGAATCGCCGCGCTTATCCAAATTTTTGGTTGGACTATTTTAATTTCCTTGGGGCTAGTTATTTTTAGAGAAACGATTTTCCCAGATATGCTCGATTTGTCCAATTGGGAAGGAATTCAAGTTTCGGCTGATGTGCAGCAACAAATAATTGACTCAACGCCAGTAGGGCGCTATAACCAGTTTATTGAATTGATTTACGAACGAATAAACTTTGGATACATGCTTGCTCATTTTGCGATATTGTTTGTTTTAGCTTACTATTTTTACGGTGCTTTTTTTAGTGCTATTGGTGCAACGGCAGGAACGGAAAGCGACGGACAACAATTTCTTTTCCCGGTGATTTTTATTCTTGGATTCTCGCTTTATGCCGGATATTACGCAATCATTTTACCGGATTCATCTTTTACGCAATGGATGCAGTTTATTCCTTTTACTTCTCCCGTTGTAGTGATGGTAAAAGTGGCACAAGGTTATCCAAATGGAACGCACTATTTCGCGATTATTTCAGTTTTAATTTTAGCAATCTCGTCCTATATGTTTTTAATGATTGCTGGTCGACTTTATAAAAACGGTATTTTGCAATTCGGTCACCATTTGAGAATTAAGAACATACTGGCTTGGCTTAAAAAGTCGTAGGATGATAAAAGCGCTTATCGATTTAGGAACAAATACGTTCAATCTCATTATCGCCAATGTTATTAATGGAAATATTGAAAATTTGTATTCTACAAAAGAGGGTGTGGCTTTAGGCATGGGCGGGATTAATCAAAAACGTATTTCAGATGATGCGCTTAATCGAGCAATTGATTGCTTAAAGCGTTTCAAAGTCATTTGTGATGAATTTAAGGTTGCACAAATTTCAGCAATTGGAACATCGGCTATTCGTGACGCAGTTAATAAGGAGGCTTTTTTAGAACAAGTTCAAATCCAAACGGGCATTGCAATTCAAGTTGTTTCAGGTGAAGCAGAGGCTCGATTGATATACCAAGGTATAAAACAAACCTATTCGTTTTCAGAGAAATCAATCGTAATGGATATTGGTGGTGGAAGCACGGAGTTTATATTGGCAGATCAAGATGGAATCATTGATTTGATTTCTTTGGACATTGGTGTTTCTCGAATTTTTCAAATGTTTGAATTTCAGGATCCGTTGTCCATAGATGATATAGAAAGAATAGAACATTTTCTCCTTACAAACAGTCGAGGATTCTTTGATAATAAAGATTGTGATATACTTATTGGTGCATCAGGTAGTTTTGAAACATTTTATGAGTTGACACACAGACAACAATTCCCTTCAAAACGGAATCCACAAGAAATTGAGTTTTCAGCATTTTTGAATGAACTTAATGGTATTATAGATTCAACCCAAGCCGAGCGTGATCAAAATGATTTTATCATTCCAATTCGAAAAAAAATGGCCCCGATTGCAGCGGTCAAAACAAAGTGGGTTATTCAACAGTTAGGCGTGAAACGTATTTTTGTTTCGCCTCTTTCTTTGAAGGAAGGAGCTATAGTTTAGGACAATTAGAAAATAATCTGTTCTTTATGCTTTAAATGCTCTAAAATCATTTTTTTAGCGGTTAATTCTTATTAATCTTGAATTAATAATCAATTCAATACACTTTGAATTCAAATATCATTTTTGTTTTGAAATTTTATCTTTATTAAATTTTCGATTTAAATACTTAGAATTTGTTATTTTTTGGTTCTTTTTTCGTTCATGGCTAGGTTTTAAAATTAATTTATATGAATATTATTTGGTTTAGTGCTGTAAAAGAGGAAAATGGATGGATGAGTAATATGGCTCCTTATCCAATCTTATTTGAAGGGAAAATTTGGGGAACAAGTGAGGCGTTATTTCAGTCTTTGAGGTATGATGATGAAGAAATAAAAGAGATTATTCGGAAAGAAAAAAGTCCAATGGCAGCAAAAATGAAGGCTAAAAAGAGAATTTATGTAAGCAAAAGAATTGTAGTTCCTATGTCAGGCAGAGATGTGGAAAATATGAAAATGTGCATCCGGTTGAAATTTGAGCAGCATGCTGATTTAAGGAAGTTATTGATTGATACAGGAGAAAGTTTGATTTTTGAAGATATAAATGAAAGAAAAAAGGAAAATGATAAATTTTGGGGTGCCAGAAAGATTAGTGAAAATAAGGCGGAGGGAAAGAATATGTTGGGAGAAATTTTAATGGAAATTCGAAAAGGATTCAGCATCAAATAAATAGTAATTACATATTAAATGATTTAATTTACTTATCATTAATGGGCAATAGTATATATGATTCAATCAACTAAATTTAAAAAATTTGGAATAAAGGATTCTTTTCTCCAATTGATTACCATAAAATACGAGAAGATAATTCCTTGGCAATCGATCGTTAAAGATGAAAGTACTTTTAATAGTTATTTAAAAGATGTTTTAATCCCTGAATTAGAAAATAAAACGAAATTTTCAGAGGAGGATACTTTTTCAAATTTAGGTAAGAGTTTTTTTATAAATATCCGTGATGTTGATGTTGATTTATTTCTTCAAATAGATCTTTTTTCTCAGGAAGAACGAAAACAAATTCTAAAAAATTATAAAGACTTAAACAACACAGACATAAGGCGAAATATCGCAAAAAGTATGTGGCTAACTTTAAATAAGCGTAAGGAAGATGCTTTTAAAGTTTGGTTTGATTATTTAAAAAAGAAATATCCGAAAAATCTTGCTTTTCAATACCTTATCTTAAAACCAATAATCGAACAATCTGGTTATAATTCGAGGAGAACAATTGCCGCTCCAGATACGGGTGTTTTGAAATGGCTTTTTAACAGAATGGATAACGGGATGTATAATCCGAATACGAACTTTGCTTCTGAATATAGATTGCGATTGATTTATGGATTATCGGGTAGGGTATTAAATGGCTGGCAGTATATTCCTGCTTCTAATTCAAATGTTTCTAAATTAACTTCTGCATCTGCTGGTAGCGGTTGGTGTGTTGCTGATTATCATTTTGCTCATCAATATATAAAAAGTTGTGATTTTTACATTTTGAGAGAAAACGGAAAACCAATTGTAGCATGTCGAGTGGGTAAAAAATATAGCCATATACTAGAAATTAGGGGGAAAAATAACGATGTTGCTCTTCAATATTATCCGGAAATTTGGTTTTTTATAAATACAATTTTTCCGAAGTATTCAACTCCCGAAAGCTTACAAAATAATTGGGAATTGAGCTACATGCTTCCAAATTTCTGCACAATTATTGAAAATTCGTTAAAATTAAATGCGAATAATTTAGAATGGTGGCAAGAAATTGTTGACAAATGGCCTGCATCATTTGAATATGTTCCAAATGAATTGAAAACGAAAATAGAATTTAAACAGAATGAACTTTTAACGAATAGTTTCTATTTGAAATTAGGTTTTGCTGATAAATATGGAATTAAATATTCTGAAAAAGACTTTGTGAATTTGATTAAGCAATACCCTAATTTGTATAGTGAGATGGTATTTAAAGAAACAGATGCTATTAAGAATGCGTGTATTGAGGGCACTTTGAATAGATTAGTCTTGAATGATATTACCATTACAGAATTTAGTTCATTACCTGAGTTTGTAAAAGAAAGTTCTCAAATAAAAAATCGTCTTCAAACTCATTTCCCAAAGAGTTTTGAAAAAATTGTGCGAAGAGGAAAGAATTATACTGAACGATTTAATCCGGTTCGACTGGAGGATTATTTAGCTTTTGATAAAAATGAATCATTAGAAATAACTGTATTACGCGCAACAGAGGATATTATTCAAAATAAAAGTTCTGATTTTACGGATGTTATCTTTTCTGATGAGATTTTAAAACATCCTAATTTCAAGGAAATTCGTAAACAGGCATGGCTAAAGGCTGTTATTAAGAATCCTACTTATTATTTCGCTTTCCCAGTTGATTTGATTCAAGATAAAGTTTGGAAACCTCAAACTGAAATCGATGAGAAAAAAGTAACTATGTTAAATAAGTGGATACAATCGATTGAATCACGACCATGGTACTTAGAGTCTGAAGGAAAAGTTCCAAATTCAGTAAAGTACCATGAATCATTATTAAGAGCATATGTCAAAGGATGGAGTGAAATCCTTAAAAAAAATCCATCTCGAATTTGGAAAAAAGTCAATTCTTTCCAACGAGTATACCTTTCATATGCAGCACTTCGGAATCACCATATTTTTATGACTTTAGTAAATTCATTCGGACCACAAGGTAAATATTACAATAAATCATCAAATCGCATGCGTGCAATACCAGCTTATCAACTTGCAATTCTATATTCGTCCTTGAAAACCAATTTAACCTATGTAAAAATGCAAAATTTGATTGAGCCGTTGCATCCAAAAAGAAAGGAAGGAGTTAAGCCTGATCCACATCGTGACTTACTTAATTATTTTCATATGAAAAACCACATTCAGCTCGGATATTTGATAAATAATAAAAATTTACCCGAGAATTTCTATTTCAATTACATTAGTCCTTCCGATGCAATGAGGGTTCATACTGGTTGTCTTGTTGAATTAGAAATTGACGGTGAATTGGCGTTATATTCAATTGGAATAAAAAAAGAAGGTCATCAATTTATTTCTATCGACAGCACGGAAGCTCAATTCATTTTAAATAAGCGAGAGGGAGATTTTATTCCGGAATTGAATATTCGAATCAAACGAATTACTTCTGTTTTTTAATATACAATTTTTCATTTCGTTATTTTTTTAAAAATTTTACGTTAAATTTTATATACTTATAATATTTAAATAAGAAATAAGACTGCGTATTTTGTTGTAAAAATTAGAATTAGTATGAATGTTCAAAAGTGGCTTAGAAATAATCCAGGTAAGACCTTAAATGATTTTTATGCTTGGAAATTAAAAAACAATACAGTTAATGACGATGAGGAAATAGATAAAGATGAACATTTAATGAATGAAATTCAAAATCAACAGAATAAGAAAGAATTTCATAATTCTGAGAAAAAAGTTGAAAATCCCTCAGTCAATTTAATTTTGAAATACCAAAAACCTCTTATGCTAATTGTTTTATTTTCTACATTTTTACCTTTTTGGGATGATCAAAATGTTCAATTTAATGATTTGGTGAATAGTTTTCAAGTGGACAATCTTCCTTCAAATAATTTTTGGGGTAAAGTAAAAGACATCTTTGATAAATTTAAGTATTTCAGAAACTTTTCTTTCATTGGTAAAATACTTTTTTTATCGCCTTTATTTGTTTTGCTATCTATGTTTTTTTGTTTTACAAAAATTTTTAATATTTCTACTTTACATGAAGACTTCCCATATTTATCGTCTTTCTTGTTTTGGTTCGGTATTTTACCAATAATTTATTCGTTTTTTTTTAATTCTATTTATTTTAAAATATTTTTCATTTCTGCTGGTGGTCCAGGTTTTTATTTGATATATTTTGGTGTAGGGATACTTTCTAATTCGAAACTTTTCGAAAAGTAGTATTTATTTAGTTTGAATTGATTATTTGAAATTCTTGTTATGATAATTTTTATTTTAAGGATTATTTGTAACCAATTTATCATTTCAAGTTTATTGAATTCTCAAAAGTAAATTAGTGTTTCATTTTTAAATTTTAATATTATGTCTTCTTCATTTCTTGCTTCTAAAAAATTTGCGAATATCCTTGGTAATATTCGATTGGCCTCGATAATAATATTCTTTTTGAGTGGGCTTTCTATTCTTTGTTCTTTCGTTTTAGGTTCACCAAGAATCCCAGGCGATTTTTTATTTTTCCAAATGGGAGTAATGTTGTTTACAGTTTATTTCTTTTATTCATCGTTACAAGTGAATATTCAGAAATCAGAAAAGCTTTTTTATGGCTGGATTTCATTTCTTCTTATCACATTCATTTTCGGAGTAAATAATTATCCTGGATACAAAATTTTAATTCTGATAAATATCATCTTGTTAGTTTTCTTAATTATCATGACTTTCAGTAAGAATCATTCCACGATTACTTTTCCAAACGCTGATTCTGTTTTGATATTTTCAGTGTTATTAACCTCGATATTATTCTTAATGGCTTTGCCATCTTTTAAAGCTAAGTATGAGGCTATGGAACGAATGCATAAAATGAAACAGGTTCAATCTAGATAAAAATTGATTTCAAAATTTCTTACAATAACATTTTGGTTTTAAATTAAATTTCGTTTTACATTTTATGACTTTAAAGGAGATATTCCTCAATTTAAATGGGGAAATTCTGAATAGTGGGAATCCGGGAAATAGACTATTAAGTGCTGATGAATCGCGCATACACAACTATAGATCGGGAATTTCTGCGTTGATAAAGCAGGAAAATAGGCAATACGAAACATCATTTTTCATAGAGCTTCAAGCAATTTACGAACAAACAAATCTTCCTCTTTTAAATATTGCTGATACCCTTTGCTTGTTTCGTAAATTCATAAAAAATAAAGAGGTTTTCTCGTGTTTGCGTTATTGCATTTTGAAATTAGGAAAGAAACCTTTTGCACAGGAGGCAGGATTTTGGGGGCAATTTGTTTATTTTTTAATTCTAGGACCTCGAGAAACTTTTAAATCGAAACAGAATCTACTGAATACATTTTGTAAAATTGCCAAACAAATATTCACATCTGAAAATTACGACAAATTCAATATTTTCTTTGGTTTTATTTTAAATCATTGTCAAGATTCAATTTCAAAGGCGCTAGTCCATTATAGAATAGGGGCAAACATTTTGGGTTTTGTTCTCACCAATCAGGACTTAAAAAACACGAAAACGCTTGAAAACTTATTTTCAATTATTAAGAAATTTAATTTGGATGCAGAAGTATATGAAAGGTTTTTCATCCAGTTTATCAAAAAAGAAAGGGCTCCTTTCGTCTATGACTCAAAATTTTTTGAATTTCTTGAGCTTTACTTAATAAAATTACCTAATAAGAGTCTAGCTGATTTTTCCACTATAGATTGGGAAAAATTGTTTTTTATTTATAATTGCAATAGGCATATATACGATAAAATTGATCCGATTGATTTTACTTTTTTAGCTGATTCAAATGCGCTTCGATTTAAAACTTTCCGAAAAGAGATAATTGAAAAATTGCTAAGTAATTATGGAATATCCTATTTCTTTATTCGAAATTTTAATGAAAGTAGATTGAGTTACCTCGAATTAGAGTGGTTCAAAAATGTTGTTCAAGGAAAAAATCTTTTTTATTCGAATAACCTACCTTTTGATTTGAATAAAAAAATAATTCACAAATTTAATACTGTTTCGAATGATTGGAGAGGTGAATTTCAAAACAATCTGTATGCTGATGAGTGGAATCAATCCATCAATAATTTATCGGTAACAAATGGATTAATTTGGAGTGCGTTTATGTTTGAACTGAAAGATCTTAATTACACTAATACGGTATTACATTATATTCAAACAACAGGAAATACGGAGTTTTGGGTGAAAGTTATGATACAATTGTATAAAAATGGACTTAGATCAAATGAGCACATATCCGAAATTATGGATTATATTGATAATCAGGTGTTCACATTGCAACGCGCTATCAATTTTAAAAGTAAGAAAATCTCAAATTTGATTGAGGAATCAAATCGTTGGCATCTGGCAATGGAAAACACACGATATGGTAAAACTTTCCCACTCATAAAGCTACCTTACTCTTCAATATCACCTTTTAAGTACGAAGAAAATGATAAAAAATTTATAATTAAACAATTGAAATCAAATAGAGAGTTGATGTTCGAAGGTAATGCTCTTTCTCATTGCGTTGGATCCTACACAAATAAATGTATGAAATTTGGATCATTTATTTTTTCTCTTCGTAAATTGATTGATTCAGAAGTTCCGAAAGAAATTAATTTAATTACAATCGAAATAAATAATAATAGAATAGTTCAGAAAAAAGGAAAACGAAACAGATTTTGCAAACCTTTTGAAGATCGAATCATTAAAATTTGGGCGAAAGAAAATGGTTTGAGTTAGACAAATACAAAAAGATAATTAAAATCTGGTTTTAGTAAAAAAATAATTTATTCATATTTCTAATTTTTGAAACCACTCAATTATTTCAATCTATTTCTAAATAAAATAGTTAATTTCATTTTATCTTTATTCCAATTCAAAATAGAAATGATGAAAATTAGAGTTAATTATTTGAATATATTTTTTGTGATTTTTTTAATAAACAATTTTTTTGCTAATTGTCAAAAAATTGGAGACACGAAAAAAATGACACTAAGATTAAATGGAATTGATAATGATTCTCAAATAGGAGGATTTTTATTTACAAATTCTGATTCTGGAGAGGATTTCAATTTGAGTATGAATGATTTTGTTTTAACAAGTAACATCTATAAAGGTATTCCTATTGATTCGATGGAGAACTATATTGGATCTGAACTTGATATTGAATTTATATATATCGTTCATCTTTGTAATGAAGGTGTGTTTGATTTCGCATGTCAGGGTTGGGTTGTTACAAACCTCAACCTATCAGGTGCGATTGTCAAGCCACGAAACTTAGTAATTCCAGTTGTTGGTGAAATCGTAGATCCAGATGGCTATGTAAATGTTAGAAGTGAAATGAATACAAAATCAAAAATTACGGGTAAAATTGAACCTTCTGAAATTGATATCGAGGCATTTTACTTTTTTACTACAAATGATCCAAGTTGGCTAAAAGTTAATTTCGTTTATGAAGGTGTTTCTTTGAAAGGATATGTGCACAAATCAAGAGTTAAAATAATTGATAAAATTAATTTTTGATTTGATTTTAAAAGTTCAGTATTAAATACTTTAATAAGTGATTGTATTCACCAATGCAAATAAATAATTATTTTAGAAACTACTCTTTTTTTGATTTAAGCTGTTCTATTTCCTTCAGAATTTGATTCATTTTCTCTAAAATAACCTCATTTTCAATTTTATCGATTTGATCCAGCTTGATTATTTCTGATTTAATCTCCTCATCAGATTCTTTCATTTTTTTTAAATCATCTGTCAGTTTCTCTTCAATTTGAGAGGTCATAACAGCAAGGAAAACATTCAATGTTATAAGTACGGAAAATATGAAAAAAGAAATAACATACACATCCGTTACTAAAATAGCGACATGATCAACTTGACGAAGCTCGAATAGAACATTAGACCAACCATTTGTCATTAGGATGAACAATGAGGTCATCGAAGAATATAAATTACTGAAGTCAATGTATTGAAATTTTTCATAATTATATAAGTGCATCCCAACAATTGAATAGGTGTAAATCATTAAAGCTATCAAAAAGAAAAATGTTAAGATTGTTGGTATTACAGAAATTATTTTTCTTTCAATTCTTTTCAAGGTATCATTTAGTTCAAAAACACGAAAAATTCTAAAAACGCCAAATAATCTAAGAATTAAGACTAGTTGTGGATGTTCTAGAAAATGCCTAAGAAAAGACAACAAACTTAGAACAACCAATGAAAAATCAAAAGCAATCCAAAGCCATTCTTCTATTATATCATTTTCTTTCTCTTTCTCAACTACATTACTTTCAACTTTCACCTTAGAGATGATTGTTTTAAAAAAATCAGAAACTGAGGATTTTGAACTAAATATCCTGAAAATGATTTCTAATGAAAAGTAAATAAAAATTAAGATGTCTGTAATTCTGAATATAACCTTTAAATTTTCTTCATCACGAAAAGATGTCTCGATACCAATAAGAAAAGCACTGAGAATGATTACGAAAGCACTTATTTTATTTAAGTTTTGTTGGATATTTTCAAATTTCATTGAATGATTCAGTATTATTTAAATTGATTTCTTTTAATTATTATTTTATAAAAATGAATCCGTAATTATTATTTAATTCCGCTTAATCTTTATTCATAATTATCAAAGCACCCAGCACGCCGGGTATCCATCCGAGACAGGTCAGGATAAAGACAATTAAAAATGAACCACAACCTTTGTCTACTACTGCTAATGGCGGAAAAACAATGGCTAGTATAACTCTAAAAATATTCATGGCATTTAATTTTACTAAAGTTTAAGTGTTTGTTCAATTCCTAGTATTAAATTGTGAATGATTTTAATATGAATTTCTTGGGCGCGATCCGCGTACTTTGAATGAGGCGCTCTAATTTCTAAATCAGCTAAATCGGCTAATTTTCCACCATCCTTACCTGTTAATACAATCGTCTTTATCCCAAGTTCTTTTGCTTTTTCGACAGCTAGGATAACATTTTCCGAATTTCCGGAAGTAGAAATACCCAAAAGCACGTCACCTTCTTTACCTAGAGCCTCGAGATAGCGCGAGAAAACAAACTGATAGCCAAAATCATTTGCCACACATGAAATATGTGAAGGATCAGAAATTGAAACAGCTGCCAAGCTTTGTCGATTATCACGAAAACGACCACTTAATTCTTCTGCAAAGTGCATCGCATCGCACATCGACCCTCCGTTTCCGCAACTAATGATTTTATTCCCATGTCTTAATGCTAAGGCCATGTAGTGAACAGCTTGCTCAATTTTAAGATAGTTTTCTTCTGTTTGAAATGCTTTCAAAACGGTTGATGCCTCTGAAAATTGATTTTCAATTTGCTCTTTTAAATTCATATATTCTCTTCGTAAATCAAATTTACTTAAAAACTCTTCAACTGAGTAATTCTCTCTAACTTTCGTATATTTGAAATTCATTATGTCGAACACCTATTTTTCTAACAAAGTTGTTTGGATTACGGGAGCATCCTCCGGAATAGGCGAGGAATTAGCACAACAACTGGCACCGCAAGGAGCACATTTAATTTTGTCATCAAGAAACAAAGAAAAGCTTCAAATGCTCAGAGAAAATCTTAGCAATCATAAAAAACATTTAATTGTTCCTTTAGATTTAGAGGATTCATCTAATTTTGATGAATTGGCAAAGAAGGTTTTTGATGAATTTGGTAGAATTGATATTCTAATAAATAACGGAGGAATCAGTCAACGAGCAAATGCTAGCGATTCTTCGATGGAGGTTAACCGCAAAATCATGGAAGTTGATTTCTTTGGAAATATTGCATTGACGAAAGCTGTATTGCCCTTTATGCAAATGCAGAAATCTGGGCAAATATTAGTGATAAGTAGTGTCGCAGGGAAATTCGGATTCTACTTGAGATCAGCTTACAGTGCAGCCAAACATGCACTTCATGGTTACTATGAAAGCTTGGCATTGGAAGAAGAACACAATGGGATTTCTGTAACGATTGTCTGTCCAGGAAAAATCAATACGCCCATTTCTACCAATGCAATAAATGCAGAAGGAAATAAACATGGAATTATGGATCACAATCAGGAAACGGGAATGCCTGTTGCCGTCTGTGTAAAACAAATGTTGCATGCCCTCCAGTCAAAGAAACGGGAAGTTCTAATCGGAAATAAAGAGATTTGGGCTGTTCGAATTAAACGTTACTTTCCAGCTCTTTTTTGGAAGATAATCAAGAAACAATCCGCAACGTAAAAGTTCATTTTTTAGAATAAAAAAAGTTCACCGAAAATGATGCACTTTAATTTAGATTAATAATTAAGAGTTTATTCTTTGATCACACGATCAACCGCAACAACTTGATTATTTGAATAGAAGGTTATCAAATAAATTCCATTTGATAATTCACTTAAATCTATTTGTGGATCATTTCCAATATGTTGTGTAATCATTATTTTACCAGAAAGATCTTGAATAACGATTTGGTCTGCAATATTTTGATTTTTCAAAACAAAATTAACTTTGTCATTAGTCGGATTCGGGTATATTTCCACATCATTTGAAGCTAATTCATTAGAGCCTAAAGACGCATCGTATTTTACATTGAAAATAAATTGTTTAGTTGTAATTCCAACTGGAGTTCCATTGTCTCTCGCTGTAAGGTTAACTATATAAATTCCTGGAGCAACACCAGTTGCATCAAAAGACGCATTGATGTTGTAAAATTGATTTCCAAGATTGTTTATTTGGAATGAGAAAGCATTTTCAGGTGCATTTGAATTAAATTCCATTGTTATTGTTTGATCAACTTCTGGAGTCATTACACCGATGGAAAATTCAACAGCGTTGATACTTTTTTGTAATGTATCTCCGGTGTAAACATCAATTGTGTCACAAATTGCGCTGCTAACGAGAAGGGGAGGAGTATTGGAAGGGTTGATCCCTGCAACATTAAAATAGATTTCCTGTCCATCTAGAAAATCGATACCATCATTGTTGTTTACAGGTCCATCGAAATTTGTTCCAGTTTGATCAAATTGGCCAACTTGGAAGAAATCCACGCCATTTCCAATATTTACTCCAACGGTTGAGGGCGAACCTCCGAATCCACCAAATCCGCCAGATGCGTCGCCGGTTGTCCATTGCATGTCTTGGTAACAAAATGAAACATTTCCACCTGCAGATATTAATGAATCAGCACCATTAGAGATGATTAATTGAAATGTTGAAACTAAATCTGAGTGCATATTAAAATAACCCACTTGATTCCAATTAACAATCAATGCACTTGGAGTAATTTTATACCAAACGCCTCCTCCATTTCCGATGAAGTTACCCAAGCTATCCATTCCTCCTCTTGTATCAACATCTCCCCAAAATGGAGCAATCATATTATATGTTGAATCCGGAAATGAATTGGAAGTCCAAGTTATATAAGGACTTACAAAAGAAATATTTCCATTATTATTGATATAAAGTGCGTTATACTGATTTCCATAAAAATCGAACGTAAAAGGTAAATTTATTAACTCAGATGATTCGTCGTCATTCGGAAGCATTGCTAATGTAAACGTTGAATCCAATGGAACCATGCAATCACATAATCCATTTTTTTCAGCGGATCCAACGTATTTAATATTGGAAGGAAAAGCCTGGTCTGAAAACGAATATTGGGCATTTGGGTTAATAAGTCCAGATTGCTTTAAATTTTGATATTCAGCTTTGGTAACTGTGATTTGTTGTCCAAAAGCTACACTTACTGAAAGTGCAAAAAGCGAAAATAATGTTTTCATGGCTTTAAAGTTTAAGGTGATTTAAACCAAAGACTTCAAATTAAAAATTTGGTTGCCTTTAATGATTTGATTTTTTTTGAAAATCTTTCAATTTCGAAATCAGTCAATTACAAAAAGTTCAGGATTTTCTAAGGTTATACGACAAGCATCATATAGTGAGAAATTTTTATTCTGAAGATTGGAATTTAGATTTTTTAAGCTTGAACGATACGAAAGAAATTCGCGATTCTCCTTTTCGACCTGTATAACCCAATTAATTTTTCCACTTAAACGATTGAGGTATTTTTGAACATTGCTGTGATGCCTTTTGACATGGTTTTCAGCGAATTTGAAAAGAAAGTAAACTTCCTGACGCAGCGCTTTTTTTAGTTTTCGAGGAACTGATAATTTTTCGTTGACGACAATTCCTGTTACAATTTGACGATTATGTTTTTTAAGGACTCTAATTTTTCGTTGGTGAAGTTCAAAATCATATTTCTTTAATTGATTCGCAACAAATGAGATGATTTCGGCAATTTCCTTTGAAGTTCGTTTTGACCCTGAAATGGTTATGTCGTCTGAATACCTTGAATAACTTAAATTTCTTTTACAGCAGAAAAATAATACACGTTTATCAAACTCATCCAAAACACAATTCGCAATGTATCCGCTGGTTGGAGCACCCTGAGGTAGAGAATCATTCAACGTTGCCAGTTTATTTGAGTTCACTGTAAGTCTATGAATTTCGTCAGCAGAATAATTCATTTGATTTCCATTTTCGAGCTGTTTTGGTGTATGACTCCAAATATTTCTCCAAACGTCATTAACTTGTTTTTCAGAAACAGAACCAAAGAAATTGTTGATATCTAGTTTAATGATTAACTCTTTATTTTTATGAAAATGTGCGTTTCTGATGACGGAACAAGAAGGACGATATGCGGTTACTCCTCGAATAAATCCTGGGTTAATTTTATTCATGTCAATCGATGAATTTTCTCGATTAAGAATTTTATTCTTTTCAATGGCTTGATATAAAATTGCAAGCAATTCACGTTGAACTTTCTTTAAAGATTCGATTGGTTCATGGATAATGCGTTTTCTTTTATTTTTTTTGAATAAAACCAATTCGTTGTAAAAACCATCGTTTAACGGAATATCATATTCCAAATTCAAAAGGAAATTGGTAAGTTCTTCTTTCGGAGGATTTAATTTTAATTCTGAAATTTTCATTGAGACGAAGTTTTTAAAAAGAAAGCCGAATCGGAAAAACTTTTCTGTTCTGAAAACAGACTTGCGAAGCGGGTTGCGTTTTCATTTTTGGAAATTTGAGTAGCAAATTTCATAATCAAACAACTCGCAAGAATTACGAATCGTAATCCATCTAATTGCTAATTCCGATTCAACTTTCTAAAACGAAATTAATGCCGTTGCTTTTGAAAATAGTTACATTCCGTAATTTGTGTAAAATTTAATTTCTCGTTGAAATTATTCGTAATCTAAAGATTTAAAAAGGTTAAAAATTTGTCTCTTTCTGACTTTGCGGTCGTGAGATTCAAAGAAAATCACTAACTTTATCAAATAGATTTAAACCGAATTTTTATCCCTCGTATCATTGTGATTTTTTTTCGTTTTTAGAGACTCTATAACAATTAATTTAAAACGGAAAAGTAAATTTAAATGGCTAAATCGCAAGAAACCTACCTGAAGAAGGACAAAGAGAAAAATAAGCAAAAAAAAAGACAAGATAAATTATTGAAAAAAGAAGAACGAAAAGCTTCTTCAAAAGGTGGTTCGCTAGAAAGCATGATGGCTTATGTTGATGAATATGGTAATATCACCGACGAACCGATTGATCCGAAAATGCGCAAATCCGTTAGTGCTGAATCAATTGAAATTGGGGTTCAAAGAAGAGAAGCTGAAGAACCTGAGGACAAAGTTAGAAAAGGAAAAGTTGCATTTTTCAATACTTCAAAAGGATACGGATTCATTAAGGATCAATTAACGCAAGAAACAATTTTTGTTCATATTAATGGTCTAATTGATTCTGTGAGCGAAAATGACAATGTTACCTTTGAACGCGTAAAGGGCCATAAAGGTTGGAATGCAGTTCATGTGAAAAAGGCTTAATTATCAATTAAGATTACCATATTTGAGAAGAAGTGCAACTTGTCCCGTGTGATAAGCTGTGTGAGAAATAATTCTACCAAAAGCTTCGATTTTCGTCTTTGTTCCGAATTCGTTGGTTGTAATTAATTCATCCCAAGATTCGTTCAGTTGATTTTCAATTATTTTAGTTATTGTGGAATTTGATTTTTCCAAATATTCGACTAGTTCATCAAGATTTATCCATTCTCCAGTATCTTTTTTGTCGATTACTGTTCGAGCCTTAACGTCTATCTCCGTTGCCTTGAATACGTTTTTAGCGAACAGCAGTTCTACATCGCCAATATGCCTGAGCAAAAATCCGATGGAATTTGGAACTGAAGCTAGGCGTTTACTTAAATCTGGTTCAGTAATTTGATCGGTTAATAATTTTAGACGTGATCTTGCTTCTATATAAGCTTGTTTTAATCCTGCCGAAATTTCCATTTTTTTTGTCAAAATTAGCTGTAGAATCCAACATTTATTTATCAGAATTCAAATACAATTTGCATTTATTTCATCTTTATTAATGAACTATAGTCAAAGGCATTAAATCACAAAATATTACTTCAGTTTTACAAAGAAATTTGAATCCAAGTATGTCATCTTTGTAGAAAATGATATGCTATGAATAACTTCAAAGAATTAACGGATGCACTCGAGGCTTGTATCATCAATTGTGAAATATGTTTTACGGACTCAATCATTCAGAAGAACAACGAATGCATTGCCATTTGCCGCGATTGCGCTGATATTTGTTCTTTAACGCTGAATTTCAAGGCGCGAGGCTCGAAATTTAGAACAGAACTTTATGCAATTTGTGCAAAGGTTTGCCAAGCTTGCTCCGACGAATGTTCAAAACATGCCTCTCACCACCATTGCTGTGCTGAATGTATGAAAACCTGCAAACACTGTGCTTATTTGTGTAATGAGTTACTTGTGACTTGAAATATTAATTTTACTATTTTAGCTAAAAATGTTTTGGGTAAATCAACGCAACATTTAACTTCAAAATTATTGTTTTCAGCCTATTGTCAGGGAATTTTTCCGATGGCAGATAGGCGAGGGGAAATTAGTTGGTATTGCCCAGATCCAAGAGCGATTATTCCGATTGATACCTATCGACCATCTAAATCATTGCGGCCAATTTTGAATAGAAATGTTTTTGAAATTCGAATCAATCAACAATTCGAGCAGGTAATGCGTCACTGTGCTTTGCCTCGATATCGAGGCGATGGTGTTTGGATATCAGAAGAAATGATTCAAGCTTATTCCAATTTAAATCAATTAGGATATGCTCATTCCATTGAAGCCTATCAAAACGATGAACTCGTCGGTGGACTTTATGGTGTTCAAATTGGAGGTGTTTTTTATGGCGAATCGATGTTTTCATTGGTTTCGAATTCATCCAAGGTGGCTTTTCATTATTTGATAGAAATTTTGCGAAAAAATGAATTTGAACTTTTGGATACGCAATTCATGAATGAAAATGTTTTAAGATATGGAGCTATTGAAATTTCGAAGGATTCCTTTCTTGAAAAACTTCGCCGCTCAATTACAAAGGAGTGTAAATTTATTTTATAGTGGTTCATCAAATCTGACATCTTCCATAAAAGGAAGCTTTTCCATTGTTCCGACTTCAAGGGTATAATAGCCAAATTCCTCGCTAACAAATCCTTTCAAATAATAAATTCCTTTTCCTCTGAACGGGTATTTTCGTGTACTTTCAGGAAAATGAACAGTGTCCAATGTATTTCCATCAACATCAAGGAAAGTCCCAAAATTCATAATTTCGCCTCGTTGCGTTTTTGATTGTTTGATTGCTACTAAATAGGCATAGGTTTCAATGATTCTCCCGAGATGATCTTTTATTTCAGTTGCTTTTACATGAGTTTTAGGAATTTCATTTTTCAATAATTCAAATGGATTGCAAAGTGGAAATCCCAGTAATTCCATTTGTTCAAAAATTAGTTCATACTTATTTTCACTGAGTTCAGGAATTGAGAAATTAGTGGTTTCAACTTCGAAAAGCTTAATAGTCTTCTGATTTGGCTTACTGTTTTGATGCCAAAAATGGGCTTTCCAAAGTAGTTCTTTTCGACTTTCTTTAAAGTCGCGAAGCGCGTTAATCCGAATGAGAATCGATAGTTGTTCCAGCGGGATTACACATCGTTTCATCAGATCTTCGAAATCTTCGAAAATTCCATTTTGAAACTTTTCTTTTATCAACGCTAAAATAAGATTTGTCTCAATTCCATCAACTAAATTAAATCCTAAAATAAGTCGTGTTCCGTTTAAGATACAAGAAAAGGATCCTTCATTTATCGATGGCGCTTCAATGCTTGCGCCCCACTTTCGCGCTTCATGAACGTACACTTCTGTTCGGTAATAGCCGCCAAAATTATTGATGACAGCGGTCATGTATTCCAACGGAAAATAGGCTTTCAAATACAAGCTTTGGTAGCTTTCAACAGCATAGGAAGCTGAATGTCCCTTCGAAAAAGCATATCCCGCGAAGCTTTCAATTTGATGCCAAACACTTGTTGTTAATTCTGAATCAAATCCTTTCTTTTGGCAGTTAACAAAAAAAGCATCTTTAACCGATTGAAATTCTTCCCGCGAGCGAAATTTCCCTGACATGCCTCTGCGCAAGACATCTGCTTCAGCTAGCGATAGACCTGCAAAATGATGTGCGACTTTGATGACATCTTCTTGGTAAACCATAACACCGTATGTTTCAGGCATTATTTTTAATAATTCGGGATGGGCTTTTTTTCGTAGTTCCGGGTTTTTATGGCGAAGAATGTATTCCCGCATCATACCTGATTGCGAAACCCCAGGACGAATAATCGAGCTTGCGGCGACTAATTCCAAATACGTTCGGACATTCAACTTTAACATCAACATCCGCATAGCTGGAGATTCAACATAGAAACAGCCCAAAGCTTTTCCTTCAACTAGTAATTGCTCAATTTTTTTATCTTGCTTAAAAAATGCGATGTCATGTATGTCATGAATGTCTGCATTTGGTTGATTGTAGGCAATGATTTCAAGGCATTCCTCAATTTTCCCAAGTCCACGCTGACTTAAAACGTCAAACTTATAAAGTCCAACATCTTCTGCTTCCATCATCGAGAATTGTGTCGTCGGAAAGCCTTTTGGAGGAAGAAAGGTCGATGAAAAATACGTTATTGGTTTTTCGCTGATTACAATTCCGCCGGAGTGAACACTTAAATAGGAGGGAAGGCCTTCAATTAGCTTGGAATATTTCAATACGAGTTTCGAAATTTCGTCAATTTTTTCAAGTGAATATTTTCCTGAGCACAAAAGATCTATTTCGGTTTTGGGTAAACCAAATACTTTTCCTAGTTCTCGAACAGCTGCTCGATATTGAAATGTATTATAAGTGCAAAGCCAAGCTGAATTAGGAAATTTGTTGAAAATATAATTTACGACATCATCGCGGTCTTTCCAAGAAAAATCGATATCGAAATCCGGTGGGTTTTTCCGATAAAGGTTAATAAATCGCTCAAAATACAAATCCAACTCGAGTGGATCAACGTCTGTTATTCGGAGTAGGTAAGCCACAATGCTATTGGCGCCACTTCCTCTTCCAACGTAGAAATATCCCTTTGAGCGAGCGTAAGAAGTAAAATCCCAGGCGATTAAAAAGTAAGATAGATAATGTTTTTCGGCAATAATATCGATTTCCACTTCGATTCGAGCTAGAATTTTCTCTGTTACCTCAGAATATCGAAATTCAAGCCCTTCAAAGCATAATTTTTTAAGCAAGGCCTTGTCAGATTCGATCGATTCCGTATACGAAATAGGATTCTGAGGAATAGCATCATCACCGAATTCAAAATCGAGTTCGCAAGTATCAAATAGCTCCCACGTTTTCGTCAGGATTTCTGGATAAAATTCAAACGATTTTTGAAATTGATTTTTTGAAATGAACTTTTCATTTTCATTTGCTTGTTCATTCTTCGGTAATTTCGAAAGTAAGGTGTTGTTCGCAATGGCTCGAAGCAATCGATGGGTGTTGAAATCGCGTTTCGAACGAAAAGTCATTGGCTCTAAAACGATCAATTTGGATTGGTCAATATATCTATACTTATAGTTTAAATTATATATTTCATTTAATTGAATATCAGTAAATTCATTTTCTATTAATATGTGATTTATTTTAGAAATAGGATAGCTAACAATGCAATTTTTAAATACCGGAAATCGATCTGGAAAAATTTGATTAGAAGCCAAATATTTTGATAAAAACGAATTTAGTTCATGAAAACCATCTTTGTTTTTGGCAATGATTGTTCCGATTATCTGTAATCCATTTCTTATTTCTGCACCTACGATCGGCTTAATGCCTTTGCTTTTTGCTGCTCGAATAAACGCAAGTGCAGAGCCTGTTGTATTGATATCAGTAAGTAAAACAGATTTATAACCCAATTCAATTGCTAAATCAACAATTTCTTCTGGCGATAAAATGCCATATTTCAAACTGAAATGGGAATGAGTTTTCAAAATAATTTTTTGATTTTACACGTTTTTCTTGATGTCCAAAACGACTATTCTAATTTACTGTTTTTTAACAAAGCATAATCCAAAAAATTTAGAAATAAATAGATTTTTTTCTGTGAAACAAAAAATAAGTTCAACACAATTATCCAAACAGAAAGGATGAATCTGTAAGGAACGCGATTCCTACAAACCAAAGATTAACATCTACAACATATTGGCTTTTAGTCGACTCTAATTTTGCTTTATAATTCAATTTGAACTTAAATCTCAGGTTATGAAAAAATACATACGAAACTCATTTTTAGCTTTGTTGACAATGAATTTGTCCGCAATTCTTTTAGGACAGACGGCTCCATCGATGGGCTCACTCAGTTCCTACGTTTTCTTTACATCGAATGGAAATGTTTCGAATAACGGCAATTCAAAAATAATTGGAGATATCGGAACAAATTCTGGGTCTATTTCTGGATTCACCTATAATATCAATGGGACATTTCACGATACGGACGGTTCAACGTCGACAGCGGCCTCTGATTTAATTAGTGCTTATAATGCATTATCCGCTCAAACTCCAACTTCATTTCCCGGAAATACATTAGGAAATGGACAAACCTTGACTCCTGCAGTACATGGTATTTCTGGTTCTGCGACCATCAACGGAAATCTGTATTTGGATGGTCAAGGTGATACGAATTCTTGTTTCATCATCAAAATTTCAGGAAATCTCCAGGCGAATGCCTTGTCAAAAGTTATCTTAACGAACGGAACGCAAGCATGTCGCGTATTTTGGCTAATTAATGGCACAACTTCGCTTTCCAATGGCGCAGTGATGAAAGGAAATTGTTTAACCAATGGAAACATAACTTTTGCGACAAACGCTAACTTGGAAGGACGTTGCTTGACTAAGAATGGAACGATTATTTTGAATTTAGTCCGAGCATTCATTCCATTGGGTTGTGGTTTGCCTGAATTAATCGGGCCTAATTATCCGAATGTTGGTTCATTGGGTTGTTTTTCAATCTTTAATGATAACGGTTCCATAAAAAACACAGGTACAACAAACATTACTGGTGATGTAGGCACAAACAGCGGAATTGTTGATGGTTTTGATCCAGCAGGTGTAAACGGAATGATTCACTATGTACCAGATGCATGGACTATACAAGGGGAGATCGACAATTTGGCGCTCTACAATGAACTCAATGCGGTTTCCTGTGATATAGAATTATTAGAACCTATTTTGTTGGGTTATGGTCTTCGTTTAACGCCTCATACGTATTGTCTTGGATCGAATACAAAAATTTCCGATACCCTCTATTTTGACGCACAAGGTAACCCGGATGCTGTTTTTATCATGCAAGTAGGAGGGAATTTTGATGCGAATTCGTATTCCAATGTTGTTCTTTTGGATAGTGCGCAGGCTCGTAATATTTTTTGGGTAATCAGCGGAAATGTTGGGATTGCTCCATTTTCGATATTTAGAGGAACAATAATTGCCGCAAATGGAGCTGAGACTATATTAGAGAATGTGTTTATTGAAGGACGTCTGCTTTCCCATGGAGGAGCGATTAAAACAAAAAATGTAAATATTGTTCTAAACGAAACACCAAATATTATAACGCCAGATGGTCCGTTGACTTTTTGTCAAGGGGATTCAGTCGTATTAACAGCTCCCGAAAGTCCAACTTACTTGTGGTCAACAGGGGCAACAACCCAATCAATTACTGTTTTTACATCAGGAAGATATTCAGTTGATGTAATTGCTCCATGTAACAACTTAGCTTCAAATATTCATTTAGATGTAACCGTAATACCTGCTCCATTTTATCAAGTAAATCTTTCCATTTGTCAAGGAGATAGTGCGCTAATCAATGGAGTTTATAGAAAAACAGCAGGAAACTACGATCTAACTTATCCAATGCCATTTGGCTGCGACTCCGTTTTTAGAACTACGTTGACAGTAAATCCAATTTACTTAACGAACCTAAGTGCTGAAATCTGTCAAGGTGAAAGCATCTTGTTGGGCGGAGCAAATCAAACGACTGCCGGAATTTACTACGACACACTTTCCACCAACAAAGGCTGTGATTCAGTTCTGAGAACAACGTTGACCGTAAACCTAGTTTATTTGACCAACCTAACAGCAGAAATTTGCCAAGGTGAAAGTATCTTGTTGGGGGGATCAAATCAAACCACAGCCGGAATTTACTACGACACACTTTCCACAAACAAAGGCTGTGATTCAGTTCTGCGAACAACGTTAACAGTCAATCCAATTTATTTGACCAATCTAACGGCTGAAATCTGTCTAGGAGAAAGCATTTTATTGGGTGGATCAAATCAAACGACTGCCGGCATTTATTACGACACACTTTCAACAACCAAAGGCTGTGATTCGGTGCTTCGAACTACGTTAACTGTAAATCCTATTTATTTGACCAATTTAACTGCTGAAATCTGTCAAGGCGAAAGCATTTTGTTGGGAGGAGCAAATCAAACAACAGCTGGAATTTACTACGACACACTTTCCACCAACAAAGGCTGTGATTCAGTTTTACGAACAACCTTAACTGTAAATCCAGTTTATTTGACAAATCTAACCGCTGAAATCTGTCAAGGAGAAAGTATTTTGTTGGGCGGCGCAAATCAAACGATTGCCGGAATTTACTACGACACGGTTTCAACTAGCAAAGGTTGTGATTCAGTGCTAAAAACTACGTTATCAGTAAATCCAGTTTATTTGACGAATCTAACTGCTGAAATCTGTCAAGGAGAAAGTATCTTGTTGGGTGGATCAAATCAAACAACTGCTGGAATCTATTTCGACACACTTTCAACAAACAAAGGTTGTGATTCAGTACTTCGAACCACGTTGACCGTAAATCCGGTTTATTTGACAAATCTAACAGCTGAAATCTGTCAAGGAGAAAGTATTTTGTTGGGCGGCGCAAATCAAACGATTGCCGGAATTTACTACGACACGGTTTCAACTAGCAAAGGTTGTGATTCAGTGCTAAAAACTACGTTAACCGTAAATCCCGTTTATTTGACCAATCTAACAGCTGAAATCTGTCAAGGAGAAAGCATTTTGTTGGGAGGCGCAAGTCAAACTACCGCTGGAATTTACTTCGACACACTTTCCACAAACAAAGGCTGTGATTCGGTTTTGAGAACTACGTTAACCGTAAATCCGGTTTATTTGACAAATCTTACCGCTGAAATCTGTCAAGGTGAAAGTATTTTATTGGGCGGAGCAAACCAAACAACCGCTGGAATTTACTATGACACACTTTCAACCAACAAAGGTTGTGATTCGGTTTTGAGAACAACGTTAACCGTGAATCCGATTTATTTGACCAACCTAAGCGCTGAAATCTGTCAAGGAGAAAGCATTTTGTTGGGTGGATCAAATCAAACCGCAGCTGGAATTTATTACGATACACTTTCAACGAACAAAGGTTGTGATTCAGTTTTAAGAACAACGTTAACCGTAAATCCGGTTTATTTGACAAATCTTACCGCTGAAATCTGCCAAGGAGAAAGCATTTTGTTGGGCGGAGCAAACCAAACCACAGCCGGAATCTATTACGATACACTTTCAACCAACAAAGGTTGTGATTCGGTGCTAAGAACCACGTTAACCGTGAATCCGGTTTATTTGACGAATCTAACGGCTGAAATTTGCCAAGGCGAAAGCATTTTGTTGGGAGGCGCAAGTCAAACTTCCGCTGGAATTTACTATGACACACTTTCAACGAATAAAGGCTGTGATTCAGTTCTTCGAACTACGTTGACTGTCAATCCAATTTATTTGACGAACCTAACTGCTGAAATTTGTCAAGGAGAAAGTATTTTATTGGGCGGAGCAAATCAAACAACAGCTGGAATCTATTACGATACACTTTCCACAAACAAAGGTTGTGATTCAGTTTTAAGA
>CANMHB010000005.1 GCA_947497485.1 Flavobacteriales bacterium | reverse complement strand
GAGATGAAGTAGCTGCGACTGAGGACGCCCGAAGAACAGGCGAAGAAAACAAGTGAACAGCCACAAAGTGAATTCTGAACGACTGGCTAAGGAACGCTAAAAACAAGGGCGTGAGAGACAATTACTGCATTTATGCATACTCTTGACGAACCGCTTGTTATACCCTTGTTTTTATGTTTTCTGAAGCTGTGATGAGAAGGACGAAGACCGCTTTACCTTTTCTTTTAACCTGTAATTAATTAAATGTTTAGTTGTAAATTAGTAGAAAATAGATCTTATGAAAACAAGAATAAATCCAGTAACTGGAAGAGAGGAATATTGGAATGAACCACCTGGACTACCTGGTCTTTGGATTCCTCGAGGTTTTTGTGACAGATGTCATCCTTTTAATCAATGTTTGGGGCTAATGAATATTAGTGATGAAGAATGGAATGATTTAGAAAATAAGGTTGATGAATTAGTTAATGATCGAGCTAAATTGGAGAGCGTTATTGTTGAGAAGCAACTTAAAAAATGCACTGATTAATCTTTATGGAAAAGCTATTCACTATTTTGATTTTGAAATTTCCGCTTCTTTCGATTATAAATTTTTGAAGATTTTACTGCACGAGTTTTGAATCTGCCATCAAAAATTCCTTGACGCACTTGTTCTGCACGAACAGCACCCAAACGAATTTTGTGCATTATTCGATTATCCGTTAAGTCGTTTTTTTTCTTTTTCATAAAGCATTTTGGTTAAAACAAACAGTGTTTCAATTATGAGGTATTTCCATAATGGCATAGGAACTAAAAACACATCAATAACGATCCATGTCGTTATTGTGCCTATTACAGCATATATTAAGAGTAAAAGTTTGTTTTTCATATGTAAATAATTTGTCTTTTAAAGGTCATATGGAATACGCCATGTTATTTTCATCGGTGCTTGCGCGATTTATTTGCATGGCTATTTCATATTAGTTGTTTTCTATAAATGGTTTGGGGTCAGAAATACATTTCCCTGGAATTCTAATAGTAAAAATCTTTTCATCCTTAAATGAAAATGCAAAGCGATAAACAGATTCATCAATGAGAGGATCAGGTTTTTCTCCAAAAGTTTTTTTCACTGAAGTGATGCTATCGGTAAATGGATCATAACAAGAGCAACGCAATTCCATAACGAATTCTCCAGGATAATTATCTAAACTAATGCCAGTGTTTATCTCCATGTGAAACTTCTCACTGATACCATTCTTACCGTGGAAGATATTGTGGAAATATCCACAAGCCTTATCGCAATTCATCATACCAAAAAAAATACCGTTAGGATGCAAGATTTCTCTAAGGCTTGAACAATCATTTGCTGAAAAAACATACTGAAACTTTGTTAGTAATCTTGTGTTCAACAACTGTTCTAGCTCGGAAACGCGCAATATCATTATCTCTTTCATTTTTGTTTAACTTTTGGATTTATTAAAATGGTAGACCGGTATCATCCTCATCGTTCATATCCAATGGTGCAGGTGGTGCAGGTGGTTTAGTATTTCCTGTATTACTGTTCATTGAATTTGCAGAGTCAATTCGCCATGCTTTGATATCCGTATACCAACGACCTGAATATTCTCTGCTTTCAATATCAATATCATAATTATAGTACTGACCTAATTGAAGGTTAGCATCAGAAATCTTATCTCCCCAAAGTGAAATACATATCTTTTTTGGATATTGACCATCTGTTTCAACGATAATGTCTTGTTTTCGCCACTCACCATTTTTACCTTGTCCAGTTTGAATAGCTAGAACTTCAATTAGTTTTGCTGTTAGTTGCATTTGTTTTTGTTTTTTAGTGTATTAATAGAAAATATTATGCTACAAGTGGTTTTGCGCTTTTTTTACCATAGCACTTAAAGCATATACCGTTTGAAATATGATTGTACCTCGGAATATAACCTTGTCCGTTACATCTGTCACATTGGTTAAAATGCACTTTGACTTCAGAAATGTCATTAACTAATGGAGTGTTACATTCTTCCCTTAAAACAAGGTTTAATTGCTCCTTTTCCAGATTGGGAATGTCGCATAATTCGCCAACTTCCTTTAGTAATTCTTCTGACACATCCAAAATTTCAGCATACCGTTTAAACCACTTTTCAGGAAATAGAAAACTATTCACATATACGTAGTTTCCGCTATTTTTATCAAAGAAATTTAAAATCTCATTTCTAACTTTTAACGACATTTGACTGTACTTTCCAGTTAAAAACAAATCCCAATCAGAGGCGAAGCTTGACATATCAAAGACAAAAATCTCATTGCCATTATTATCTTCCATCCATTCGGTAAGTAATTTATGATTAATTAATCGCTCTTCCTTAAATGATTCATATTTTAAATCCATTTTAGTGTCGTAAAGGAGTACAAGTTTTCGATCTTCGGGCTTGTATTTATCACTGATTGAAAAATATACTTCTTCCGGAACAACATTTCCTCGCTCAATACCAAGCAATGGGTACAAGAAAATTTTAGACTTTTGAAAGTACTTTTTATAAATGTCATTAATAATCATAGCCATAGAATTAGGTTTTATTTTTTCAACGCTACAAAGTTTAGCGTTATATATGCAATGTATTTGCACAGGAAAAAAATAGGTTGAATTTTATCATTTTGCCTAACTTTAATAACTCTTATTGATAAACTATATATGCAGGAAAACTACATCGTAATGCTCCCTTCACCCGAAATCGGGTTTTATATTCAATGGAAAGCGATGAGCCAATTTATCAACTAACTTGCTTTGATCGGTTTGCGTCGGTTGATATAGAATATACCGCTGTTGATACTAGAGACCAAGAGTTTAAAAGTATAAAAGAAATTAACTATCCATTTGACTCATTCAAAGAATTGTTCAATCAACTTGAAAACAAAGTTTCCCCTATGAAGATCAGTGAGATTCACATAACTTTTCAAAATAAGCATAATATAAGCTTTATCACAGGTGAATTATCCGCAATGTTTGAAACCAAAGAATTTTTACATGAATTTGCTGTGGAACTGCTAGAAAAATGTGGATTTGAAGGAAAATCTATGTTTCAAAAGTTAACACAACGATCGAATTGTTACCTTGAAATAGGTGTGGAAGACCAAGATTCTTTTGAACCGATTGCTTTGGCGAAATGATAAGTGAATTATTCTGCCTTGTGAAAAACAAAATTGGTTAAAAAAATCTTTTTATTCTCTCCCAAATTGCGTAGGCTTCATTTTGACCATTTAAAATAAAGTCCCAAACTGGGTATTACTTTCTTCATTTTTTCTAATCGATTCCTCAAAAATATCGTAATCGCTTTTCTTAGAAATAGGAATACATAATCCAAGTTTAACTTTTTCTGGTTTCAAGCCAGTTATTCTTGAAATCCCATCAATACTGTTACTTAATATTAGTTTATTTGCTTCAAAAGAAGAGTCATTTGCTATTTCTGGAATAGACAATACTCCAATTGGTCTTCCAAGCTCCGCATAGGTTTTCAATGTATATTTTGAACCACCATCAATTTTGCTTTGGACTAGAATCAAACCATTAGAAAGCCCTGCTTGAATTGCACAAGAATCGACCAATTTAAATGTATCTTCCTTTATTCCCATTGGATATTCACTTACAATCAACCCGCCACTCTCAAGAACCTTTTCGGCCATAATAGCTGTTGATTTTAATAAAGTCTTTGTCTCATTAAAATTTAATCCTCCTGCAACAACTCCCACTACTCCTGAATGGATTCCATTTTTAGTTTCAATACTTGCTTCATCTATACCAACTGCCAATCCGTTACAGATAGAATATCCTTTTTCTGTGAAATGAGTGCCAATTCGCTTTGCAATTTCTTTGCATTTTTCATTTGGCTCCCTTGTTCCAATTATGCCAATTGTATTGCGTGACCTATCTAGATTACCTTTGTAGTAGAGTACAGATGGCGGAGAATTCAATCCAATTAATTGATTTGGAAATTTTTCACTTGCAATATCAACAATTGAAATACCATAAGAATTACAATTTTCCAATTGAAATTTTGCATCTTGAATTAATTCCTCCACCTCGTGGTCAGAAATAATCTTTTTAAGATTTATAATCCCCTTTTCAAAAATATCATAATAACTTTCTCCTGAAAACAAGCCATGTTTCAATAGTTTCTTGATTGCAGCAGAACCAATTCCTTTTACACCACGTAGTGCAAGTATCGCTATTGTATTATTTATATCAACCATAATTTTCGATATGTCCACATCCTGTTCCTCGATATTGCGGAGGAGTACATGAGTAGAATTTATTTCCATCTGATTTTCTCATTTGAATCTTCATTGGCTTTCCACATTTCGGGCACGATTTTCTACTCATTACCAAAGAAGTCATAAAGAACATTGTAATGAATAGAATGTGTTTCGCACCACGTTGTTTAAGCATATCTGCTACTTCATGTGCCGTTCCTCCTGTTGTGAATTGATCATCAATAATAATTATGGACCTGCCCGACAAATCAAACTCTGTAGAGACGAATAAATTTTGCCTTATGAAATCTCTTCTTTCCTTATAATGAGGTCTGTTTCTAATGCTACCATCCACAACATCTTTCCAAGCTAAAATTTTATCCTTAGGTAAGCCCAATTCAATTAGATCAAATAGCACCTTTAGTTTATTTGGTGGTGTTGTGGAGGCCTTATCTGAAACGTAAGTAAAATAATCCCATTTTAATCCCGGGGAAATAGCTTGAATAGATTTCACGTAATTCTCAAAGCACTCTGCAAGTTTCTTCAGATTGTCTGTACTTCTGTCCTCCCTATGAAACTCTTTGTAAGTAGAAGCGATACCATATCTGTCACATTCACCATCCTCTTGCCTTCCTAATGCTCTGAATATTTTATATTCTCCATCATAACTAGCGTCAAACAAACGGATTGCATTTGAGGTTTTCACACCTTTCATTATTGCCTCAGCAGCCCAAAGAGACTCTAATGGATTGGTTAATATTTTAATTACCTCTTCAAATGTTCTAGCAACGTAAGTGGGACCACTCTTTAAGTGGTTCCATGTTTTACCAATTCCGTCTTGTTGATTCTCAGAACTTGGATTTGCCTTATAGAATTGGGTCAGGATTGTTCTGAATCCGAATGTTCTTCCAAGTTCTATGTCAAGCCAAGTATCCCCAATTATTATAATCTCCTCACGTTTGGATAAATCTAAACCTTTTGACAGAAGATACTCCTCAGTTACTTTCGGATTAGGCTTATAAGCCATTGAAATTGCAGGAACACCAAAATACTTGTTTACTACAGGATTAACGTATTTACCTACACTATCGGAGACAACAATAGGAGTGTGGCCTAATTCGACTAATTTCTTTACAAATTCAATTGCCCCATTAAATGGAAGGATGATATTGGGATCAGTATCAATCTTGCCATCCTTCATCGGCTTGAACGCTTCTGATGCTGTATTAACCAGCGTACCATCTAAATCAATGAGAATTATCATTTAAAATCTTTATGTATTGATACTTTTGTTTTATTAAATTTTTGTCCTAAAGTTTGAGTTCAATTAATTTTTTATTCAAGATTTTTTAATTTTTGGTAATGATCTAAATTCGATTGAATACGATTTAGGATTCTTTCCTGCAGACTATCTGGTGCAAGTACTTTTACTCCTTCTCCAAAAGACAGAATTAATTGTTCTAGCTCATAATTTGGAATGACTTCAATTTTAACTAGTAATCCATCTTCAACCTGTTTATCTATTTGGGATGAATGAATTGGTTTGGTGACAATATATGGGGCAAGCGAAGGTGTAAAGAGCAGTTCTATCTTTTCTAAATCGGCCCCCTCAGGTTTGGAAACACCGATAATATCCCCAAAATAATCTTCATTTGAAACATCTTCCCAAATTATTTCACTATCTATAAATTTTAAAGCGGTGCTTTCAATAGAAATTATTCTATCTAATGCAGCATTATAATCTGATTTATTTGATTCGTGATTTCTTCCAAAAACAAACCACCTATTATTATATTGCTTTAAAAAGTAAGGATGCAAATTAAAAGAGTATGCTTCGTTGAATTTAAAATCTTTGTAAGTGATATAAATAACCTGCTTGTTGTTTATTGCAGTAAATAATTTTGATAAAAATTCTTTGCCCTTTAAATACTGGTTTGATTCAAAGCTCATGATAGAATGTTCACGATGCTTTAAATCGAATTGACTTTCAAGTTGAGGAATTAATTCATCTACCCATTCGAATTGTGCAACTCCAGAAAAACGAGACATGATAATTAAAGCAGACTTCAATTGTTCTGCTTCTATCATATTTAAAGGTTGATTTGTAATAGAAAAACTGAGATCGGAATATCGATAATAACACCTTTTTCCTACAGTATATCTTTCTAAAGGAACTGACCAACCGAATTCACTTTCCATAAATTCAATATCTAGAAAAATAGTTCTGCGTGAAATACCACTGCACGTGGGATCATAATCTGTTAAGACTAAATTACATTCATCAATCAAATCTTCTATAAAGTACATGCGACCTGGGTTGCGAAAACAACGGTCCAAAACTTTATAACGTATAAATGCGTATTTGTTTACTGACATAACTTATGCAAAGGTAGTGCATAATATCCAAAACAACTGAATTTGAAAGAATTGATTAACTTTGTTTTTGTAGTGCAGTTAGATTGCATAATTGTGATCTAGCTTTGCAGAAGTTCTTTGAAACACTTGCCAGAAGGTATTGATTCGTGGGTGCTGGTCTCAAATTACGGTTTGAGACATGATCGGCATCTTCTCCCGACCTCGTGTTGGGATGAATGTCACTTAGGTATTTATAACAGTGGTTATTGATTTCAATGTCAATATGAAATTGTTATTTATGAATTTATTAGTGATTAATAGGTATTGATTTATACATACAAATAGAGTATCAGGCAGGTGTTTTCAAAGCTCTTCAAAACTTTAATATGAAAATTGAACAAGCACATATCAACCAAATACGACAACAATTTGCTGAACTTCAAAGCAAAGAGGACTTGGTGAAACTGTTAAGCGAGGCTAAGAACTTGTTGTATGGAGAGAAGTGTAAACCTGTTCAATTAAAGTCCTTGACTTATTACGCTAATCCTAAACTTTGTAAAAAGCGATATCAGACTTTTACAATAAAAAAAAAGTCGGGAGCAGACAGAACCATTAATTCTCCTGTAAAAGGATTAAAATCTATACTTCGTTCTATAAACTTTGTACTTCAATGTGTAAATGAACCACATGAAGCAGCAACAGGTTTTGTTTTGGAGAAGTCTATCGTTGATAATGCCAAAAAGCACGTAGGGCATCATTATGTCCTAAACATGGACTTAAAAGATTTCTTTCATACCTTCGATAGAAACAGAGTTAAGATGGGCTTCATCTATGAGCCATTTAACCTGAGCGGGGACAAAGAGCCTTTGGCTTTTCTGTTGGCAAGTCTTTGCACACATCCTTTTGAAATTGATGGAGAGGAAAAAACTGTACTTCCACAAGGTAGCCCTACCTCTCCGACCTTAACTAACATTCTTTGTAAAAAGCTAGACCGTAGACTCACTGGTCTTGCCAACCGATTTGGTGCAACCTATTCCAGATATGCCGATGACATAACCTTTTCATCACAGCACAATATATACACCGATGAAGCATTTAATAATGAGTTAAAACGAATTATTGAAGAAGACCAAAAACTGATTATCAATCCAAAGAAAACGCGTTTGCAGAAAGCCGGTTACCGTCAGGAAGCTACAGGCTTGATTGTAAACGACAAAGTTAATGTCCATAGGAGGTATGTAAAGCAAATCCGAATGTGGTTATATTATTGGGAAAAGTACGGTTATGAAAAAGCGGAACAGATTTTTAAACGCGATTACCTTACCGACAAAGGACATGTTAAAAAACCGAATGCTTCTTTACTGAATGTGCTTGATGGGAAATTGGAGTTCTTAAAGATGGTTAAAGGAATTGAGGACGGGACTTATAAGGGGTTGAAGGCGAAGTTTGATCGAATAAACGGAAAGAAAGTCAAAATTGATAATGAGAAAATTGACTTGGAAAATGTCGTAAACACAATCTTAAATAAAGGGCTTACCGAGGGAATAAACCTTTATGATAGGTATAAAAAAAGCTAAATATGAAGGATAGGGAAAAGCTTAAAAAACTTGTTCAAATCATTGGAGACCTAATAAAATTAGATGGTAATGAATGGTTGATTGAAGAAATATTGAAAACAATAGGTGAAAAATCGCCTGTTGAAGAAATAGCAAAGCATCCTTTTTTTGAGGATATCTATGAACATTGTATAAGACTAGTCATTGATAAACAGGCAAAAGATTTTTACTCTACCTTCCCAATTAACAATGAAGAACTCCTTAAAAATTTAATCTATGATTTTAAAGAGATGGAATACAATAGACGACGTGATAGATTTTATGAATTTTCCTTTTGTCTAAATCAGCAAATAGAAGGAATAACTAATTATCTATTTGATAATATTTATTTAAGAAAATGGAATGAGTTGAGCAGAGAAAAGAAAAACAAGGTTCTGGAGTCATATTTAGATAAAAATGGTAAACAAATAACAAATACTCTTCAAACAATAATAATTGCAGAGGATAAGGAGAAAAAAAATTCCTGGAGTGACCAAAGTAAGTTTAAACTAGTTTATTATTTGATGACTAGAACAAATGATGAAAAACTTCCTTATGATTTCAAAAGAATGAGAGATATAAGAAACGAGATTAGCATTGCACGAAATGAGTCACACAGGGGGTCTGGAAAGCAAGATTGGCAAAAGGAAATTGCTAACGCAATTAATGGAAATGAAGGTAAATATTATTTCAAGTTTTATGGTTTTCTTCAGGATTATATTAATCAAATTCAAATGTCGCAAATTAACACTAACTGGCATTCAACAAAACAACAAAGCCCCAAAAAAATATTTAAGCCAGCGAATACATTAGGTGATTCAAATCCGATTTTACAAGAACTAAAGAATAAAATGAAGAGTAATGATTAATGCAAATACACTGCACAGATAACCCCAACCTTTGTGTGAAAGGATAATAAAAATGAAAATTTTAGACCATTTCCAACATATAAATCTCACCAACGATCAACGCAATGCGCTGGAAATGCTTCATGCTTTTTTAGAAAGTGACGAGCGGGTGTTTATACTTCAGGGTTATGCGGGAAGTGGCAAAACAACTCTACTCAAAGGTTTTGTCGAATATCTTCAATCATTAGAGAAGAGATATCAATTGATGGCACCCACAGGTAGAGCTGCAAAAGTCATGAATCAAAAAACAGGGTTTGAATCTACAACCATTCATAAAGGTATCTACAGTTTTGAAGAATTGCAGGAAATTAAACAGAGTGAAGACGAAAATGATCTTTCGTTTCTATATAATTATAAAATCAGAAACAATCCTGAAGTTCATAATTCAATTCTGATAGTAGATGAATCATCTATGCTTAGCGATGTTTTGAGCCAAGGAGAGTTTTTTCGCTTTGGAAGTGGGCATTTATTGAGAGACCTTGTTTCTTATGCACGAATTCAAGAAGAAACCACAACGAGCAAAATCATTTTCATAGGTGACCCTGCTCAGTTGCCACCAATCGGAATGAAATTTTCTCCTGCACTTGACCAAAATTATCTTAATGAAACTTATAAGGTTTCAGTTAAGCAAACGGAAATGAAGGAAGTAAAACGGCAGGATGCCAATAATGGTATTTTGATTTCAGCCACTAAAATAAGGCAATGTCTAACTTCTGGTTATTTCAATGATTTTGATTTAAGAGAAAACAATAGAGATATATTCAATCCTAAATATCAGGATTATCTTGATACTTACAATTCTCAGCAAGAGCAAAAAATCATCATTTGCTATCAAAACAAAACAGCACTTGATTTAAATCTTGCTATTCGTAAAGATAAATTTCGAGCTGATTTACCTATTCAGGTATCTGACACAGTTATTATTGGAGGGAACAATTACCGTTTAGGAATAATGAATGGTGAATTTGCAGTAGTTTCAGAAGCAAGTTCTTCAGTTGAAAGCAGAGAAGTAAGTTTTTACATTGAAAAAGGGAAAACAAAAACTGTCAGATTAACTTGGAGAGGAATAAGCCTTGTTTTACCTGATGAAAATAATCAGCCCAAAACTATAAATGGATATGTTTTAGAGAATTACTTATACGGTGATAATTACCTCAAACCGGAAGAGCAAAGAGCTCTTTATGTAGATTTTAAAAATAGGTATCCCAAACTTAAAAAGGGCACTCAGGAATTTAAGGACGCTATTATCAACGATAAGTATTTCAACTGTATTCTTTTGAAATATGGATATGCAGTAACCTGCCATAAAGCCCAAGGTGGTGAATGGGCAAATGCATTTGTTTTTTGGGATAGAGGTGCAAAGACTAATTTCAACTTTTATGAATCGGAACATGATCTTTCAGGTAAGACAAATTCAGATTTTTATCGTTGGGCTTATACAGCAATTACCAGGGCATCTAAGAAGCTTTTTTGTATCAATCCACCGTTTTTTTCATCCTTTTCAGGCATGGATTTTATAGATGTGAATGTTCAAAAAGCCTTTAATGTATTAATAGGGCAATCAAATCCTACAATAGAAATTAATATAAGTGATGTTTTACCAGAATTAGAAAAATATGGTTTAGTTGATGCCCCATTAACCATCCAAGACCATTTCATTCACAGATGGTATAACCTTAGGAAGCATTACATAGATATTGAATCTTGGCAGAAATTTGGGTATGAAATACGTTATATCTTCAAGAGAGAAGGACAAACGGCCACATTCAAATATTGGGTTAACGGTCAAAATGTATTCAAGAACAATTTTCAAAATGTGCCAGCACAAACTAATTCTAATGAGTTTTTTGAGGCCATTACTAAAATACTTGAAAGTGCTTCCCCTGTGGTAGTTAATCGAAATAATAGCGAGGGGATTTTAACCCAAATTGAATTTGATGTAGCCATCGAAGAAGAGAAGCCTTTCTTGAAAAATCTTTTCGATTTTGTAAATATAGGTCTATCAGAAGATGAAAGAATTGTCAACATTCAGCATCTTTATTATAAAGAAAGATATACAATTGAAAAAAATGGCAAATCTTGTATAATTGATTTTGAATATGATGGTGCGGGTTTCTTTGGCAGAGTATTGCCATTGGAAAACAAATGCGATAGCCCTGAACTCCTTGCTAAAGTTAAAACCATTGTAAATAATCTTAAAGAAGCTGATTATGTCATTTAAAGAAATCAAAGAACTAAGACAAGCAGGTAAACTTGATGAAGCATTACAAATGGCTAATCAAGCTTTAGAATTAGATTCCGAGAATATTTGGAATAAGCGTGCCGCTGCTTGGGTATACTATGATTACCTCAAAAAATATGCTCAACCAGAACAATATGAAGCATTCAAAGGATATTTAATAAAGATTAGTGAATTGCAATTGCCTGAGGACGAGAAAATGGTCTTTGACAATTGTGCTTGGCAAATAGGTAGTTTAGTTTTTTCTTTACAGAAAACAGAGCAAGTTGATTTTGTTAAGATCAATGAATTATTTGATTTGACCAGGACTTTCCATTTCACTAAACCATCTGAGGCTTATTCCTTTATTTACAAAGCGTTTCACAAAGGCTATCAAAACTGGTCTGGTTACCTGACTTTTGCCGACTGGTGGAATTTTGATAATCTACTTTCCCAAGATTTTATTAAAGAAGATTTCAACGGTAAAAAGATCATGTCCATTGCTGAACAAGCATACATTGCCTACGCAAAAAAACTTTTGGAAGGAACACCTTTAGATCCCTTTGGACAGCAAAA
Source organism: Flavobacteriales bacterium (assembly GCA_947497485.1). Classification (GTDB taxonomy): domain Bacteria; phylum Bacteroidota; class Bacteroidia; order Flavobacteriales_D; family Crocinitomicaceae; genus UBA952. Next base: position 197,400 of record CANMHB010000005.1, on the reverse strand, counting down.
AGTGATTGACAAGGATAAGATCCAATCATTCTTGCCAAAATTGGACTATTTGATTGAGAAACAGCCTGACTATCAATATCCTCCTTATTTCAAAGCAAAACTTCTTTTAGCTTTGGGGAATGATGGAAATGTGCTTTCTGCATTTTTACCTTTTGCAAAGCAAAAAAGAAATGACTTCTGGGTATGGGAACTTATGGCAGAAATATTTTTAGAGAACAAAGATATTCAGTTTGCGTGCTATTGTAAAGCCTTGAGCCTAAAAACACCCGAAGACTTTCTAATTAAATTGAGACAATCGTTTGCTGAAATACTCATTCAAAAAAGTATGTTCAACGAAGCGAAAACTGAAATTCAAAAAGTTATTTCAACAAGGGAAAAACATCAATGGAAGATACCAAACCAAATCATGCAATGGACAGAAATGGAATGGTACAAATCAGCAATTTCAAAAAGAGATAATGCGGACTTGTATTTGAGTCACTTAAAACAAGCTGAGGAAATCTTGTTTCAAGATATCCCAGAAGAAGTAATAGTTGTTGAGTTTGTAAATGAAAACAAGAATATGCTATCTTTTGTGAAAGACAAGCAAAAACATGGATTCTTCAATTATGCAGGGAAATTAATAAAGCCTCAAATAGGCGATCTTTTGAAGGTACGCTTTAATGGAGCAGGTCAAGATGGATTTTATAAGGTTTTGAGCGCGGAAAAAGCCGATCCCAATTTAACAGCTGATGCTAAAAAGTCATTTGAAGGTGAAATTAAAATAAATGAAGAAGGAAAATTTGGTTTTGTTGATGATGTTTTTGTAGAACCATCCATCGTTTCAAAATTAAATCTTCAAAATTCTCAAAGCGTATGCGGAAGAGCCATTTTGTCATTCAACAAAAAGAAAGGTCAGTGGGGCTGGAAGATGGTTAATTTTCCTCATTAAACTCCCCATGTTTCATAGTATAATTTATCACTAGTTCACAAAACGTTTCTAAAGTAGCTACATAAAGTTCAGCTTCATTATCTGACATATCGGGTCTCTTTATTTTAATGTCTTCAATAATTTCTTTTCTACTTCTTGCCATTGTTCATGATTTATACGTTTAACGTAAGAAATTTAAACCAAGATTTTTTTAGTTTTTCTTCCTTCGGTATTTACCTCTTGTTTGATAATAATAGCGTGAACGGTTCTGGTTCTTGATAGCGTTTTTATTAGTGCTCACATTTTTGCGAACATGTCCCTTTCTGAATTTTCCAGTTCTTGTTATGGTTGGTTTTACATAAGTACCACCAGCGGAATCGGATTTTTTGAAATCGCAGGAAGGGATTGAAAATGTTAGAATACCAAATGAAACCAAGAATAGCAAATTAACCAAACAACCTCTTGAAGTTTTATTATAGACTTTGTTGTAAGCTGCTTTTTTGGGATTGGTGAACCAACCAAAACCTTTAGGTGCTTTGAAACCTAAATTGTGGCGAAGAACTCGCTTCAACGATGTGCGTGCTGCTATTCGTTTGGTCAGAGATGGTATGCGGAAACCGAATTTCATGAATTATATAACCTATTTAAATCATTGTTCTTTCTAATTGTTCTTTCCATCGTTTCCAATCAGGTATTATCTTTTGTTGAAGATCGTAAAATGCTTTCGTGTGGTTATGATGGACCAAATGACATAATTCATGTATTATTACATACTCGATGCTTCCTTTTGGCGCTTTAATTAATTCGGTGTTGAGGATTATTTTGCCATCGGTGGTACAACTGCCCCAACGTTTTGACATTTTACGAATCTGAAGCGTTGTAACTTCTATTGAGTATTTTGAGAAAAGTTCTATTGATTTATTCAGTGTTTTAGTAAAATAATCCGTGGCTTTCGTTTTGTACCAATTATTGAGAACTTCTTTTGGGCTTACATCAATTTTATGTTGTATAATTAATTCTCCACTCTTCAACGTTACTTGATTTGTGTCTGAAACTTGAAGTTTTAATTTATATTGTTTACCAAGATACAAGTGAGTTTCACCGGGTATATATTTCCTTGGTGGAGTTAAAGGGTGATAAGATAGGAATTCATTCAATTGCCGCAAAATCCATGGCGCACGTTCTCTTAATTTTGAATGAATCACATCACTATTTGCATCGGTTGGAGCAAAAACATGAACAGAACAATCTGGATAAACTTTTATTCCAAGTGTTTTTCGCTCTTTAAAATGGAGCGTGTAATTAATTGTAGCAGAACCGAATTTCAATTTGTTTTTAGTCATTACTTAAACAAATTTCAGTTTCGCAACTTTTAAACCATCTTCAACCATCTGATCAATTAAGCTGAATGGAAGATCAATACTGTATTTTGTTTTTATGTCAAACAGATAATCATCAATTGCAATTTTTATATGGCCTTCTACATTCGATTTATTTTGCCAATCAATTATTAATTTCCCATTTTCATAAACGATGGAACGAATCAAATTATCTACTCCCTCTGCCATTTCCGGAGCAACTTCTGGATTACTTTTTAATTGGTCCTTGAACACATCAGTAATTAAATTGAACAATGCAATTCCTGTAGCATTTCCTTTTAAATTTTCAGGAATATTATCAATTTGTCCTTTTAAAAATGCTTCCTCTAACTCGAGTGCTTTCTTTAAGTATTCTGCTTCTTCTATACGCTGTTGATGGTAATCATCAATTGTTTCTCGTAAAAGTTTTGACAATTTTTTATAGAAGATTGGATCCTCATTCATTTTAATATTTATTGCCTTAATTGTTCTACTGGCAATATGATCAGCTTTGGCTGCTTTACTGCTTAGTTTTTCAACTTCAGCTTCTCTTTCTGCTTTGTCGAAAATATTAACCAATTCCGTTATTTTAAGAACTTCCCCTTCTGTGGTAATGTGCTTATCGATTAATTTTTGAACTTGTGGTTCATATTCCTTATAATCTATTTCATCGGAATATCTTCGTTTAACAGAAATTCTCAACGCTAAAAAGAACTTTGCATCCTTTTTATATTTGTCGATTATCTTTTCATCTGTTTTGGTTGAGAATTCATAACTAGAAAGAGCCATTTTTAAAATTCGTGCAAAAATGGAAACCTTTTCATAAAAAGCATGACGTTTTGCCTCATCGGAAAGTAATTCTTCATAAGCTGGCTCGTCGTATTTGTTCTTTATTGTTTTGAATATATCCCATACCTCTGAATGTGCTTGTGGCAATTTCTTTAATTCTTCCGTAATATTTGTCCAAGTTCCTTCTATGTCTTCTGGATCAAAATTGTTTTCTCCTGAATAGGCTTCGAGTGCATTGTGTAGATTTTCAAGATTACCAAAGTAGTCAATTATATACCCGTAATCTTTTCCCGGATACAATCTATTAACTCGGGCAATTGCTTGCAACAATGTATGCTCTTTTAATGGTCTTGTAAGGTATAGTACAATATTTCGAGGAGCATCAAAGCCAGTTAAAAGTTTATCTACTACAATTATTAGTTCTGGTGAATCCTGCTTTTTGAAAGAATTGATAACTGTTTTTTCGTATTTCTCCTGCGTATTATATTTATCCATTCGAGATTTCCAAAAACGCTTCACTTTATCGTCTGCTACTTCAAATGCATCCTCTTCACCTTCTCTTGTATCAGGAGCGGACATTATGACCTCAGATGAAACCTTTCCAATTTCATCTAAATACTCCTTGTATTTAATTGCAGTCGCTTTGTTAGGTGCAACTAGTTGACCTTTAAATCCTGTGTTTTGGAAATTGGAAACGTAATGTTCTGTAATATCCCATGCTCTAGAATAAATTACTTGATCCGCCTTGTTAATTATGTTTTTGGAACTGTATTTTCTTTTTAAAGCAGCCTTACCGTATTTTGTCAAAGGTTCACTGACTTTATCAAAATAGTTGTCCAGCGGTTTTTCATTGACTTCAATCAGATTGTGACGACCTTCATAAAGCAAAGGAACAACAGCACCATCTGATACCGCATCTGTAATGGAATACACATCAATTAAACCACCAAACTTATTTGCAGTACTCTTTTCATTCTTCATTAATGGCGTTCCCGTGAAAGCTATAAAACAAGCATTTGGGAATACCTTGCGCATCTTCACGTTAAATGTTCCGTATTGACTTCTGTGTCCTTCATCAATAAGAACATAGATTTCTGAAGAATCAAAATCATGTTTCGATTGATTAACAGCCGCTTCAAACTTATGAATCAAGGTTGTGATTACTGTATCACCTGGACTCAATAATAATTCAACGAGATGTTTTCCTGTTTGTGCATTTTCAACTGGAACTTGACATTTTCTAAATGTTTCCGTTATTTGATCATCTAAATCAATTCTATCAGTGACTAATAGAATTTTAGGATTTTTTATGTTCGGATTGGATGCTATCAATTGCGCTAACATTACCATGGTCAAAGATTTTCCACTTCCTTGTGTATGCCAAATTACTCCCCCAGGATGCTTGCCTTGATTATCTGTTTTGATTATCCGTGATAAGGTATTTTTAATTGCAAAAAACTGCTGATATCGAGCAACTTTTTTGATTCCCTCATCATACAATGTGAAATTGAACATAAGGTCCAGTAACCTTTTAGGTTCGCACGTACTAAATAACAATTTATCTTGTTCAGTTATTACTTGTTCCTCTTTTTCAATCTGCTCCATTAACTTCCAAACATGTTGAAAACGCTCTTTGAACAATGCTGTTCGTTCATTATCTGCTAATGGTTTGTGTTTGATATCAAAAATGTCAGATTCCCATAGACGTTCTTCTTCCTTTGTTTTAAAGATTTCTTTCCAAAAGCTCCAAAATTCTTTGCTTGTTGCAGTTGTTGCATATTTAGCTTCGTTTGTGGATAAGGCAATTGTCAAATTGGAATATAAATACAAGGAACGAATGCCATCTTCTTGTTGATTACGCAAATGTTGCTCAATTCCTTTATCAATTGGATCTTTGATTTTTGGACTTTTACATTCAATCACAACCATCGGAATACCATTCACAAATAAAACAATATCTGGTCTGTAGGTATCTGCTCTTTCTGAACGCAATACGGAATACTCTTCCGTAATATGAAAACTATTATTTTCTGGATTCTTCCAATCAATATAGTTAAACGAAAAGCTTTTTTTATCCCCTAAAACAGTTTGCTCAAAACTCTTTCCAAGTGTGATTAGTTCATAAAAAAATTGATTTGCTGCAATGAACCCATCTTGTTCTGGAAGATCGCGCAAGGCTAAAACGGCATTGTTGATTGCTGAATCTGAAAACGGAAATTCTTTTTGCTTGTATTCAATCTTATTGATTTTCTGCAATTGATCTTTTAAAATCTCTTCTAAAACAACATTTGAATTTCGATTTCCACGAGCTTCTAATGCTTGCTCTGGTGTCAAGTATTTCCAACCCATGTTCATCAATAATTTGAGCGCTGGAAGCTGAGATATATGGTCTTCTATGAAAGATGGAACTTGCATAATTAGTTTAATTTATTTTCACTCTTACTTCACCCGTCAACAACTTTTGCATCAAACCTTTTTTCTCATTTTGAAGCAATATTAATTGTTGTTCAAGTTTTTGTAATTCTATATTGGCTTGTTCAATTACTTTAGAAATTGCTTTTTGTTCATCTGTAGAAGGCAATAAAATAGGTAATTTTAAAAACTCTGCTTGTCCTAATGTTTTATTTCGACCCGCACCTCCAGGAGAAGCTAATCCAAGAAGATCTTTTCCTTTAGGTGATTTAAAATAATTAAGCATATAATCTAAATCAAGAAGATCTTTTTTAGGTTTGAACATTGGGAAACGGTGAGATGCTATCATTCCAATTTCGTTTGTAGTAGTTTTTGCAATAGCGTGTTCCCAAGCAAAAACAATATTTACCACAAAGCAATTCGGCTCTATCCAAAAAACAGACTTATTTCCTAGTTCTTTTCCAGAAACAGGTTCCTTATAGAATAGACCTTTTGTGTGAGAACGAATTCCAATTTGTTGATACAATTCATTTTGTTCTGGAATGAATGAATTCTTTACACGGTTGACTACTTTTGAAAGAATTGAAAATTTCCACTCCCCATTAAACCCTTTCAATCTCTTTTTCCCTGAAAGTAATTGTCTGGCCAAGCCTTGATTTCTTGTTTTGGTTAGCTCAACAAGTGATTTTTGTTTGGAAATTGCCTCATCCCAAGTCGATAGAATCGCTGCAATTTTTTGTTGTTCATGAAAAGAAGGTAGATGAATCAACATTTCTGTAAAAGTTGGTAATCTGAGACTATCAACTGTTGCCTTTACTGAATTTCGAATTGTTTCTTTAATAAAGAAATTTTGAAGATAATAATAGATATATTTTCCAGATATGCCATTTTCAAAATCACTGACCTTATATACACGTTGATGAAAGTCAAACTTACCTATTATATAATGAAATATTTCACCTATTTTCCCTTCCCCTGGTATTAAAATTGCCTCTCCGTCATATGAAAAGGTATTGATTCTTTCAATATTTTTTGAACGTACAAAAAATGGATAAATACCTACATCAGATTTATCCTTATTGTCTTTCGAACCTGTTCCTATTTTAGATAATCTCCCTAGTTTTGATATATTCCATTCTTCTGGAATGACCCCAATAGAAGTTTGCTTATATCCCTCCTTAACCTTTTTCATTTCAAGTATTTTCTCCATTTATTTTAGGTTAAATAGTATTTTCAATTGCTCAAATATTCGTTGCATATCTTGTTTTCCAAACCCATTGTTCTTGAAAATATCTGGGGTTGGTAAATCATCCTTAACGGTATCTACAAATTCTTGTAGATTTATTTTAATAATTTCAGGTACTACAAAATTGATTTCTCCTGGTAATAAAAACACCATTCTGAAAATGTCGTATTTGTGTTTGTCGATGTCTCTTTGTTTAACCACTTGACCAGCTTCTTTACGTTTCTTATTGTCCAAATAGGCAAAAGCTTTTAAACAAATAATTGCTTCGATATTGGCATAATGCACGCCGTCTCGAATTTCGCTATGAGTGACCGTAAATTCATAATAATCCTCGTTCAACAATATTGCTGAAAGATTCGAAACACCATCGATTGTTGGTATTTGAGTTAAATGAAACTCGCCATTATGTTCAATCGCCTCCGGAACCTTTGAAAACAATTCTATCTGCTTTGGAAATTCCTTATTGGTTGGCTCGCAGAATCGGTAACAATTTCGTTTTTCTTCGTGTACTTGTTTAATTTCATATCCGCCTTCCTTGATGAATTCCCAAAATTTCTTTACAAATTCTGGGGTCAAGGCTTCTACAATAAGTACCATGTCAATATCATCAGTGGCCCGTGGTTCAAAACCAGCATCTTCAATAAGAAAATCACAAGCTGTTCCACCGATAATCAAATAGGTATCTGGGTGGTCTTTAAAAAAGTCCTTGAATATTGAGAGACCGACTACCATATATGATCAATTAAATTTTCAAATGCGTATTCGGTTCTTTCGTCCGGGTTTCCTTTCATACTTAAATAAAGAGACAAGGGATCCACGGCAAACTCGTCATTAATAACTATCTCCATAAATTTCTCAGGATTGTATTTCCAAACTTCAATGCAGTATTTTCCTTCTTGATCATTAGAATTTTTGAATTCACCTGTTTTTTCGAGCCCATAGAATACTGTTTTATCAATGGCGTAATACCTTTGCGAACTTGGATTCATTTCAGAGTATTCCGATAATGCAGAAAAGTTGGAAAGAATGTGACTTATTCTATTTGGAAGATGGTCAACAAAGATTGTTTTTAGAACCGGGTTAATTAAATATGATTCAGCTTTGTGCCATAACTCCTGTTTATTCTGTTGGAATTGAATGAATTTTTGTTTTCCATCTGTTTTGATTTCACATAATTCATGTGATGCAAGTTCGTTGGTAGCTTTTGTAATTGTCATTGGGGAATACTCAAAATGCTTGGCAAGATCTTGGAGGCTGGTAGAGCTGAAATCAATTTGGTTTTTTTTATCAAGCAAATACCAAATAAGCATCATTTGAGCAGCTGGAGAGAGTGATTCTCTTTTTTGCCTTTTATGATTATTCCCTTCTTTTAAATCAATTAACCAGAATGGTAAAAAGATTTGTTTTCCTGGAATAATGAATTGCACCCTTTTTTCAATTAAACGTTGGCGTTGAAAGCGTTCTATTTCTTGCAAGACCACAGCTGATTTACAGTGTAATTTTTCTTCGATTAGTTCTTGATGCTTTGATAATTGAAGAATACTAAAATCGTCTTTGTGTTTCGGTTCAAATAGAAGTAATGAATTGTTCATCATTTGTAATTTGCAAAATGAGTACATTTCAGTCATGTAAAATGGCAATACAGACCCAAGTTCTTTCGGCTTAACCGATAGTATTGTGATTGATTCACCTAGTATTTCTTCGATATATTGTTTCGCTTTATCCATAATAACTTTTCAATAAACTTTTTTTTGCTACGCTAAATATCATTAGTATATTGTAGCAATATTAGGTTTATTAAGTTGATAATCAAAATATTTTGTCGATTATTTTATTAAAATTAAATTCCTTGTGTTCATTTGCTCGGACATAACCCAATTGATTCGTTAGCATTTGAGTATTACTAATTTTAAAATCAGCAATATTTCTATGGTGATGTCCATAGATCCAATAATCAATTGAAGAAGATTGGATGAATTCATCTAAGTCAACGGCAAAAGCTTGATTGATTGGGCTGCCGAGATATTCCAAAGGATAATGCATAAAAGTAGGTACATGATGTGTGATAACAATACAGCTTTCTCTTGTGTTACCTTCAATTGCTGATTTTATAAAAGTTAAATTCTCCTCGAATAGCTTATTGTACTCCATTATTGAAAACCGACCTTCTCCTGATTTTATTAAATGAAAATCATTCAATCCATTTTGGATAGACCAAGCTTTATCCGGATAAATTTTTGTCCAAAGCGTTGAGAAAATTAACTTAACAGAATCGTGATTTACCCATGTGTTATTCACAAGAAACACATTCGGTCGAATGGCTTCATTCAATTCACCAGAGCGCTCGTTAATATCAGAATGGTAATACTCATGATTTCCAGGAATCCAATATGTAAAAGCAAAATTGTCAGAGCAATAGTCAAAGAAATCCTTGTGATCATCGATTGATCTGAACAATAGTATATCTCCAGCAAGAATAAGGATATCTCCTTCTGGTTTCAGAGGGTTTTCCGAAATAAACTTCCTGTTTTCAGGAAACTCTAAATGAAGGTCAGAAGCGTATTGAATCGTCATTAGAATCCTAATTCTTTCAGATAATTCTCCATCTTGAATTCAACTTCAGCCAACTCAGATTTCAATTTTACAATTTCCTTTTGTGTTGCTGCAATATCAATTGGAGCTTCCTCTTCGAAAGTGTCAACATATCGAGGAATGTTCAAGTTGAACTCATTTTCTTCCAAATCTTTAAAGGTTGCTCGATACGCAAACTTATCTTCAATGATAATTCCTTTTTCAGATTTTAAAGGATTAGAACTTTGAAACGCCTTATAACATTCTACAATTTTTCGAATATCGTCTGGCTCATTCGGGTCGTTATTTTCAGAAATTCTTAATCGATTTTGATTCTTTCCTGGTTCGTAGCCTTGGCTTGCATCAATGAACAAGACATCTTTGTTATTTCCTTTTGCTTTATTGAATATAAGAATACAAGCTGGGATTCCAGTGCCGAAAAACAAATTGGATGGTAATCCAACAACAGCTTCCAATAAATTTTCACGAATTAGTTGTTCACGAATTTTTCCTTCACTACTACCTCTAAACAAAGCGCCATTAGGCATGATTACACCAACACGACCAATTTCCTCATAAGATGTTTCAATCATGTGACTGATAAAAGCATAATCACCTTTACTCTTTGGTGGAATACCTCTATGGAAACGATTGTATTGGTCTACTGAAGCATTTTCAGCACCCCATTTATCCAATGAAAAAGGTGGATTGGCAGCGACAATATGGAATTTCATTAATTGATCTCCCTCTAATAGTCGAGGATTGTTTAATGTGTCTCCCCATTCGATGGTTCCATTGTCAATTTCGTGTAGAAACATATTCATTCGTGCTAGCGCCCAAGTGCTACCGTTTACTTCTTGTCCATAAATAGAAAAGTTATTCGTTCCAACTTCCTTTGCAAGTTTTATTAAAAGAGATCCTGAACCACTTGTTGGATCACACAATCTATTACCCGGTTGTGGATTCAATAATTTAGCAAGTAGCGTTGAAACTTCACTTGGAGTATAGAATTCTCCAGCCTTTTTTCCTGCACCTTCAGCAAATTGTGAAATTAAATATTCATAAGCGTCGCCAATTACATCGTTCCCATCCAAATGCGAAGGTTGCAAATCCATTGTCGAAAAATCGACTACTAGATTTTTTAATCTTCTATTTCTGTCTTTCGTTTGACCAAGATTTGATTCAGAATTAAAATCAATATTTCTGAAAACGCGTTCAAGCTTTGCGCGATTTGCATCTTCCAAGTGTTCGAGTGCAATATTGATCAATTCACCAAGATTATTCTCGTTTATATTATCAAACAAATAATCAAAGGTTGCATTGGCAGGAACTTGAAAACGTTCATTGCGCAATGCTCTCTCGATTCTTTCTGCGTCATCACCATACTTTGCTTTGTAGACAGTCTGTTTGTCTTTCCAAACATCTGATACATATTTGACAAATAACATTGTCAAAACATAATCTTTATACTGTGTAGGATCGAGAACGCCTCGGAACGAGTCACAAGCTTTCCAAACGGTTTGATTGATTTCTTTTTGAGTTATTTTAGACATGTTCTTGGGAAATTAATTTATTAATTATGCTGTTATAATATTTTTGTTTTTCATCTATGATTTGGGTCGTCAATTGCAATTCTTTTAAATAAAGTTCATTGATCATTACCGTTTTCCTTTGAAGCTCCAATGAAGGAACTTGAATTTTAATTGCTTCCAATTCTGATTTTCTTATCGATGGGATAGAACTTCCTGCACCCAACAGTTGAAACATTTGTAGATAAGCGGATGAATTGAAAAGAGCAGTCAAATATTCAGGGATGATTTCTGACGTATCAACTTTTACAACAAAGAAAATTGATGATGCAATAGCAGGCCCAATTGATTCTCTGTAAGTCCAGGCAAAATTTCTGAATCCTTTGGCTACAAAAATAACGTCACCATCTTTTAAAAGATGCTTAATTGACTTTTCATCCGAAATTAAAAATGTAGATGGGGCATTTGAAAATTGATTGTTTTCATCAAAATCCTTAACCTGTAAGTATACTGTATCGCCTGATTCTACAGGCTTTTCATAGAGTCCGAATTGTAAATCAGCTATACTTCCGAATACTTTCTCCATCCTGATTAATTTTGTTAATACATTCAAAAATAACAATAATTTATGACTTATCAACAAAAATGTTAATAAAATCAATTGTAGAATGTTTCAAAATGATGTAAATTTGTTTTGTTAAATGATTTTCTATTATCTTTAGCAAAAAAAAAACAGCCCTGTTGGAGGACTGTTGATTTACTACAGAATGAAAGTTAAACTTTGGTCAGGGAAACTATCATTCTAAATATTTAGGGTGCGAATGTACAAACTTTTTCGAAACTTCGGCGAATTCCCTAATAATCATTCTTCCTTCAGGTTCGGTTGGTCATCACGAGAGATGATCAGTAAAATCACTTATTCCTAAAAAAATAAAACAATGGGAAAGAATGTACACGTCGTTAAGCACCCGCAAGGATGGGCGGCTAAAGTAGCCGGCAACGAAAAAGCTACAAAAGTAACTGCAACTCAAAAAGAAGCAGAAAATGCAGCGATAAAAATCGCAACGAATCAGAAATCCGAAGTGGTCATTCATGGTCGGGATGGGAAGATTAGAAGTAAAAACAGTTATGGGAATGATCCAAGTAAAATTAAAGGGTAAGAAGATGGAAAGAGAAAAAGAAAGATTGAAGTTTTGCATTGGACGTTACGACCACTATTTCGATAGTGTGAATAACAAAAGCAATGTTTATCTAACACTTAGCGTGTTTGTATTTGGAGGGTTGTTGGGGCTTTATCCAACAATACTAGAGAAAACCGATTTCAATATCTGGGTTAATATTTGCATGTTGCTAGTTATGGGGATCGGTTTAACAGCGATGTTAATCACTATACTCGCTTCAAGGCCATATCTTACAAAAGAAACTGATTCTCTGTTATTCTTCCAGTCAGTCAGTAATATGGGGCAATCTGAATTTGAAACACAATCTGCAACTGCGAGTGAGGAACAGGAAATAAATGATTTGAGAACTCAAACATTTCAGTTGGCTTCTGGATTGAAAGCGAAATTTGAAAAACTTCATCTTGTAGCTACCTTAATTGCTATTCAATTTGCCCTTTTTATTCCGTTAACAATTCTAATACTTAACCAACTAAAATAACTGAAATGAGTTTATATAAATCATATTACAACACTATCCAAAAGGCAATGACCCAAGGAAAAATGAATGAATCGTACTCATCATTTGATGGTTTGACAGCAAAGCGAATGATGTATTCTGAATTAAAATCTGAAATTCCGGAAAATGAATTACTACCTGAGTTAGCAGATTTGGCTTCACAACTGGGAATTGTTCCAAATTTCAATCAATCAACTGGATTGCACCCACATTTTGAGTCATTGAAAACAAGTGGAGACATGGAGTACCATTATATTGTTTCCGTATTCATTGACATAAAGGGTTCAACCAACCTTTTCAAAAAGTATGATCCAAGTATTGTTGCTGCTATCCAAAATACTATTCAAAAAGCTGCGATTCATACTTGTTTAGTTTTCGGAGGCTATATTCATAGATTACATGGTGACGGTCTCTTTGTCTACTTTGGAGGAAAAGGTATTGACAAAAAAATCGCTGTGCAAAGAGCCATGCAAAGTACATCTTTGTTTACTTATTTTGTGAAGAATGATTTAAAAGAACTTTTTGAAGAACAAGGCATTGAAAGAATAAATACACGAATTGGCATAGACTTAGGACATGATGATGATGTGTTATGGCTTTTAGCCGGGATTGGAGAAATAAGTGAAGTCACAACATGCAGTTTGCACACAAGTCTTGCTTCAAAAATGCAAACTTATGCAGAAACAAATGGAATTGTAGTTGGAGATCATATTAAAGATCAAGTACCTCTACTAAATCAATTTTCTTCACCCGTATGCAATAGGACCAACAATCCAAATGATAGATACATTTTCGAAATACCAGAAAACAACTTTCGATATACACAACATGATTTTGATTGGTTTAATTACTTGAAAACACTTCCTTTTATAGCAACTGCCATTGATGGTAAGTTAGCTTTTAAAGCCACAAATCCAGTGGTATATAATAATCGAAGCGTGCAAAATCTGATACCTATCGCAGAAAAGAGTAAGCCATATTTCAATTTCTGATGACTTCAAGAAAAGAAAAATTGATTGATAAAGACTTCCGGGAATTGAAGAAAGTCTTTCCAAAGATGAACACAAAGACAATCAACCAGGCAAATAATGCTTGGTTGATTTCTGGTGATATTGACATATTTGATGTTAACGGAGATTATTGGGAGACATACGAAATAAAAATTCAAGTACCTTTTACTTATCCTCATTGTGTTATAGGTGTACAAGAAACTAGTCAAAAAATTGAAAGATCAGAGGATAGGCATATAGATAATTTGGGGATTTGTTGTCTTGATATCAGCCATAAATTACTTGCCATGAAAATGAAAGGTGTTAACCTAACTGATTTTACGAAGAGTAAAATTTATCCCTACTTTGCTAATCAAGTGTTTTTTGATCGAACAGGTAAATATGCTGCTGGAGATTATCCACATCGATTTGATGGCATACGCCAATTTTATTCAGAAGAATTAGGGATTGAAAATGAGAAAGAAGCAATTGACTTAATACAATTCATACTTTCAAAAGAGAAGCTTGGTAGAAATGATCTATGTTTTTGTGGAGATAAGAAATTCAAAGATTGTCATTTAGCTAATGTAGAATTTTTGCGATCAGTGGGAGAAAATCAACTTCGAATAGATCTTGCGGGATTTAAAAATGAATTGTAAATTCGTAATACACGAAGATTATTTCAAGCTATTATATGTCTGGAAAGTCTAACTGAGGTCTTTAAAAAACTGCATTTATTGGAGATTGTTGTAGTCGTTATCAGTCACTGGGTGTTAAACATAAAATCAAAAACTATGGAAATATTTAAACTTGTTAGCGTGCATTTAATTGTGAATTACTTCATTACTACTCTAATTGGACTTTTTGCTCCAGTAGTTGTGGGTCCCGTTGGCATCGAAGGTGGGTGGCCGACGCAACACTTCTGATGTAAGTTTCAAAGATATTTGGTTAGTGCCTGGTTCGATCCCGGGGCCCACCGCATTTAAAAGCTGTTCCATATGGAGCAGCTTTTTTTATTTGCAGACTATCTTATTTAATTAGGATTAATTAACGAATAATTTTTTTAGGCTACTTTAATTCGACTCTTGTCATTCATTTCAATCCTTAATAGGAATAGTGTTTAAAATCAAAATAAATTGTGTCTCGATATTATAAAGATAATACAATCTATGAAACGGCAGCAAATTCAAATTAGTGCCGAAAAACAAAGTTGAAATATTATTCTCTCATCTTTCTTCACTCAAACCTTTCAACAACTTAATCAAGCTCAATTGAGGATGGCAATCTGATTTATCAGCACGGAAGGAAACATGTGTCCAGATGCCGGGTGTTCCATCGATGGCTTGGTTATTGAGTTTCCACATGTCGGGTTGGTAGGTGTTGGGAATGGTGTATTTCTCGCAGAGGTACTCGAGGAGGGTTTTTAAGGATTCGAGTTGTTCGTCTTTGTACTTGTGGAAATAACGATGTCCGCGCCATTGCATGCCGTAGTCAATGACTTCTTCTTTGGGAACTTCTCGGTTGAAAGTGGAATAATACTTTCCGCCTTTTTCGATTAACGCACCCCAATTACAGATTTCAATACCGATGGATTGTTGGTTCAACTGGGTATTGTTGCGGTTATGTGTTCCGAGGTGGTGCGCCCAATGGGCTGAACTGAAACATTGGTAGATGATGCCTTCTCCATCGATTACAAAGGCTGTGGCTACTCGAACAGGGGTATAGCCCCAACCGCTGATGACGTTTTTAGCATTTGGACCACTCACAGTGTGGTGCAAGACAATTTGTTTTTTAGGAAAAACTTCCGGGTAATATTGGGCTTTGGTTAATGGGAATTGGATGAGGTTTTTGATTTTCATTTTTTATGTTTTTGATTAATGATTTTTTGTGATTTTTTCACCCCTCTTTGTCTCCCCTCGAAGGGGAGAAAATTCAGAAAAAAAGTGTCGGTTTTTGAGATGAAATTTTAGTACATGTACTAGTAAAATTTAGTATAAGTACTATTAATTTTGGGTAGAAATACGTTCATTTTCGTTTGTCGGGTGATTCGTTTGGGAACGAGATGAGGTTGAACATTTCACGCATCCGGGAGCGCAAGCGATTTCCGTAAATGGCTTCGAGATCGGAAGCACTGAGGTTGGTGGTGGCATGGGTGACATAACCCTGGCGAACCATCAGTTCGTAGCGATTCAAGAGGATTTCGGCAATGGTGTTGCACTCGTTTCCGTAGTATTTCATGTTTTGTTCCACTCCCAAATCATCGAAGCAATAGATTTTTGGGTTGTTGGAATACTTCTGCAAGGTTTGATAGCCTTCTTCGTGAAACTCAGCTGCAACGGCTCTTGTGGAACGGATGAAGAAATGGTTGACTTCAAAAGTAAAGTCCGTCATGAGTGTCATGAGTGAGGTTTTACCGCAACCAATCGGGCCCGCTAACAAGATCCCTTTGTTGGGATCAAGACTATACTTTTCATAAAAATTCTCGCTCTTGGTGAAGTACACCAACAGTTTGGAAATGATGGTTAAATCTTCTTTGTGAATGCGAAAATGCTTGCCGAATTTCAGACGACCTTTGTGTTGCAAATAACGAAGCGTATTGACGTAATCGTAGTTGCGTGCGCCTTCTTCGTCAATGAAATAGGGCTTTTCCGTTGCCGGGTCATAGGGTTTCTTCATAATTCGTGGGTTTTGCGTGTAATTGATGTGGAGTGAGTTTGCCACTTTTTTCGGCTTGGAACTTTTTGCTTCGCAGGATCCAGTTACGAGCTGCAGCCTGCCAGTCTTTCATTTTTGCTTTTCCGACAAGCCAACCATTGGCTTGATAGTAGAGAAAAAAAGGTTCGGCTTCTTCCGTAGAAAATTTTTGCTCCTTGAAAAAATTTAAAACTTCCTCTAAGGTGGGCGGAGTAAAATTAATTTTACTTTCTTTTTGTTTTAATAGTTTAGTATGTTTTATTTTGTTTATATTGTTTATAGAAGGTACCAGTGCTTGTCCCACTGCTAGTACATTGGTTGTACCAGTGGTTGTATCACTGGTTGTATCGAAATTGTACATCTCAATGATGCTACCTTTCTTGGAATCGTGAGATGGGTAATACAACAAAAACCCCCAGTTGCTTAATTCTTTCATGCACTTATAATATGTGTTTCTTGAACCAATCTTTGACAAGTTCAAGGTATCTTCCCGATGAATGGAAATGGGATTTTTAAATCGATTCATGTTCCAGTATTGAAAGAGTGCCAAATACAAAGCGACATGACTTGAATGGAGCCGTCCTTCTTTTTCGATTTTTTCCATAGCGGCTGTCAAGTGTGCAATGTAATTCATGATCGGAAGATGCCATTGTGGATTTTATTTTCTTGGATAATTTTTACAATCTCATCATAATCGAATAAGCAAACCTTACCGATACGGCTGTATGGTATGATGCCATTGATTTTGAGTTTGTGAAAGGTGCCTTGTGAAATACTCAGGAGTTTTCTAGCTTCTGTAGCCTTCATCCATCTTTTATCCTTCGGGATTTGTCCGAAAGATTGTTGCCCGGATTTGCTCTTGTGAGTCTTGAGGATTTTCTCCATTTCTTCTAAGAGGTCATTTTTGAATTCCTCCAGGTCTTCTTTTGTAATTACTGAAATTTGCATATTAAAAGTTTTGATATCGAGTGGCAAATTTCATACTGTCGGACAGCACATTTATCCAACTTTACCGCAGTTGGCAGAAATAAATTATTGAATTGTGGTGTAATGATTCAAAAGCCGCATTTTAAGGATTCAAGTTGATTGAAAGCGGTGCATATTTGATTTACTATGCGGATGAATCAAAGGCGTAAAACTACCGATTGATGGAATTGTTTTTCGGTGATTATTGATGGTAATGAATAGTTAATGTGCTGAAATAAAATGTTATACGCCATTAGACTTCATGAAATTCATACAATTTCCGTGTTTTAAATTACTATCTGTTTGATTCAGAAATGATTCGGTTTAAATTACTGGCTAATTCATGTAAAAACTTACTGCCTTCTCGTTTGCGGTTTTTTATTGAAAAAGAAGCTCTATTGATGTCATTTAAGTTCATATTGAAAATTTGGCCCATTGCCAATGCGATTTCTCTTAAATCACTGTTACCGTTATTAAACACTTTTTGGTGATGTAAGGCCAAAACAAGTTCAACCAAGTCATATTTTGCAGAAGTCCAATGCAATTGAGGGACTGGCTTCCATTCATTTTCATGAAGTATTTCTGCTTTCTCGGTTAAAATATCGCATGCTAATATGTAAGCCAAAATCATATCGTAACCTGTTGAAAATGTCTTGTCAATATTGGGAAGTATCTTGGTTACTATATCTGTTTTTGAAGCATGTAATGTGAAATAATATTCGTCGCGACAGGTGTTTTGTGAATTAATGTATTTGTAAAATTCAGCGTATTCCGAAAAATAGCTTTTGAGTTGCAAGAGTTTATCTTGTTTGCACTTTTCAAATTCCTCTTCACTGTTTATGCGTTGTTTTAGCAATAAATCTAGTAGCATACTGTTGGCAATTCGTTGGGCTAGGATTTTCGGTTTGATTGATTTAAAGAAATCAATTTCATCACTAGGAGATTGAAATCCATCATTGTCAAACAATTCACGCATTTTTTCTAATACATGATCGCTCATTTCTACTATTAATCCAGTTCGCGCTTTGTTTTCTGTTCGTTGGGCGTACAATTCGCTAATTTCTGAATTGTACGCTTTGAACATTTCATTGAATTTACTCATAACCTCAAAATTTATGTTTCGAGGTTTTACGTGAGAAAAAAAGGAGAATGATTTTACTAATTCCCTTGATTGAATTTTTAACGTGAATTTTTTGCGTGGAAATACGCAATTTTTAGTGGGGTCAAATTACCTGTTTTTGGGATGATTTTTCTGATGTTTTGTTGGTTCGGAAGTGTAGGTTGAAATGGTATTAAACAGAAATTCATATTTCGTTAGTTTTTTATATTAAAAAGTATAGTTAATTATGCAAAAAGATTTAAAATCTATATATTTGAATAATATATTATGCAATATGTTTACTGGTAACTTAAAAATAAAAGACGTTAAATCGGAAATCGCACAGTTGGTGAAGTCTTATCGCAAACAGCAAAAGCTTTCACAACAGGAGTTAGCAGACCAACTTGAGCTCTCCAGAATTACGATTCAGAATTTGGAATCAGGTAAAAACTTCACCATTGATACCTTACTCAAGGTGTTTAATCACTTTGATGCGTTGGTTGGGTTTAATCAATTTTTGATGGATAAACGAAATGAAACCGAACAATTGACTTCTTTATATTAGCAGCATGGCGAAAAATGACATCATAACGGTATTTTGCTTCGGTCAAGAAATTGGGAGGTTGGGATTTGATGAAAATCAACAGAAATCTTCTTTTCAATACAATCCCGAGTTTCTTCAAAGCGATCGTTTTCACAACTTGTTTCCTGCTACGGGTATCTTAAAACGAACACCACAAGTCCAGGTATTAAGTCACTATAATTCTGAAACATTCCGAGGGCTTCCTCCGATGATTGCTGATTCATTGCCCGATGTATTTGGAAATATCATTTTCAAGAAGTGGATGGAATCAGGTAACAAAGAGTTCAATCAAATTTCTGTCATTGAGCAATTGGCATATGTGGCAGACCGTGGAATGGGTGCTTTGGAATATCGACCAAGTAAGGAACTTCCTCAATCAACGTCAATTGACCTTACTGAAATTATTGCTGTTTTGAAAGAAGTTTTACAAGCAAAAGATGAACAGCATGAGTCAACACTCAATCATGAGGCATTGTTGAATATTTTCAAGATTGGTTCGTCCGCAGGAGGTGCCAGACCTAAAATTCTCATTTCAGAACACAAAACTACTGGAGAAATTATTCCTGGGGATTTGAATCATTCTTCCGAATACAATCACTATTTAATCAAGCTGCATTTGGATGATGAATTGGGCTATAGTCGGGAAGTCATTGAATACTGCTACTACTTAACGGCTACTCATCTTGGAATCTCCATGATGCCTTCTAAATTGATTGAGCAAAAACACTTTGCCACGCTTCGTTTTGATCGTCAAGAGGGAAAGAAGAAACATGTGTTGACAGCGACCGGATTAACAGGATGGGATTATCAAAGTCCAAAAGATTCCAATTATGAAAACCTCTTTGAACTAGCATTGTTTCTTAAAGTTCCGTATCGTGATATAGAAGAACTCTTTAAACGCATGGTTTTTAATGTTGTCTTTTTTAATTCGGATGACCATTTGAAAAATCACTCATTCATCTATGAGGAAGAACAAGACAAATGGAATATTTCACCGGCTTATGACATCACGTATTCCTTGAATCCGTTAATGAACTATACAAGAACCAGCAGGGCTTTATCGATAAATGCTAAACGGGTTGATATTACCTTGGAAGATGTTCTTACCATTGCCGAAACATTCACGATTAAAAATCCAAAAAAAGTTATTCAAGAGATTCAAGATGCCATTGCTTATTGGAATGACCAAGCGAATGAATTAAATTTACCTGCAACGATTATCCAAAGTGTTCAACGAGATTTTGTCCGTTTGCTGTAGTAGGAATAATTTTCCAAAGCAATAAAAAAGGCAGCCGAAGCTGCCTTGAATTAACTTATTTTTCGGATTACCGAATCTTGATTTTCTGAGGTTTTCTCCTTGTTTGCAAAAATGGACCTCAATGCCTTCATGTCTTGGCTTACTTTGGTATCCAGAACCTTGGCATAAATCTGTGTGGTGACCAATTTGGTATGTCCCAGCATTTTGGAAACGGTTTCTATGGGTACTCCATTTGAAAGGGTTACCGTTGTTGCAAAGGTATGTCGGGCAATATGCATGGTCAGCTCTTTTTTTATTCCACAGACAGATGCAATTTCCTTTAAGTATGCATTCATTTTTTGGTTAGACTTCACAGGAAGTAACACTCCAGTTTTGCAACAGTATGGATGTTGCTCATATTTCTTAATGATTTCCTCTGCTTGTGGTAATAAGGGGACATTCGAAACGGTATTGGTTTTCTTTCGTTTAGCAAATATCCATGTATCACCATCAATTCCTTTTGCTAAATCCGTACGTTTTAGTTTCTCAACATCAGCAAAAGCATAACCAGTATAACAACAGAATAAAAATATGTCTCGCACTTCTTCCAATCGTTCGATGTTAAATTCTTTCTCGTGTAATAACATGATTTCAGTTTCATCGAGTATTTCGCGATGCACATTGAGTTTGGTGCATTTGAATGCAGCAAAAGGATTTTTTTCCATCCAATCGTTATTTACTGCCATATTTATGACTTTCTTCAACATGGTAATATACTTCATGGTTGTGTTATGTGCAATTTGGTGTTTAACCCTCAGGTAATGTTCAAAATCAACAACAAAACGATGATTGAGCTCAGTCAGGTACATGTCGCTTCGATTGTGATGTGCCTTTAGATAAAGTTTTAATTTTCCGAGAACTGTGTTGAATTTAATGTATGTCGAAGGCACTACATCAATTTCAATTCTTTCTTTCATTTTATCATTGTGGTATTCAAAGATGGAAATGAGGGTGTGTTGTTTTTCGTCCACACTGAACAAGAGGTTCTTTAGCATTTCACCGGTAATAAACATGTCTTTGGCGTTTAACTCCATGAAATGTTTGTAGACCTTGTTTTTTACCATTTCCAAATAACTATTGAGCATTCTTAATTCGGTGGTATGTGGTTTCACTTGTCCGGCATGAGTATTCCACTTTGATGGATCAATGTTTTGTCGCATGGAAATTTCAGTTCGCTTACCGTCAATGGTAATCCTGCAGTAAATAGGAGCTTTACCGTTTTTTGCTTTGCTTCTGTTCAGCCAGAACAGGAGGGAATAATTTTGATTCATAACATTGTATTTTAAAAGTTTCGTTTAAACGGTAACCTCTTTCGGTTACCTGTTTTGTTTTCGATATCAAAACTTTTTCAAATACAAACGCTGTAATTATTTAAAATCCAGCTTCTTGAGCTATGTCTCGGTTACCCAAAATTACAATCTTTTTTTTTGGTAACCGAATAGGTTACCTATATTATGTAAATTTTTGACTTTAAATGAAACCTACTAGAAACAAAAAACCCTTGAAAACATAGCATTTTCAAGGGTTTTAAGTGCTTTTGTGTTTGTTTGCGAAACACTACCAGCGGTCTGGACGGGACTCGAACCCGCGACCCCCTGCGTGACAGGCAGGTATTCTAACCAACTGAACTACCAAACCGTTTTTCTATCTTTTCAGACTTTCGCAACAGCGAAATTAGAAAACGTGTGTGCTTTCGTTAAAAGCGGATACAAAATTAAATAATCTTTTCGTATTTACAAGCGTTTACTCAAAAAATTAATTTCTTAAAATTCTACCATGCTTAATTATGCTTTCTAGGCGTTCCAAAGTTTTACGTTCAGCACATAATTCCACGAATGTTTTGCGTTCTAAATCTAACAAGTATTGCTCTGAAACAACAGTGTTTTCCGATAAATCACCTCCGCATAAAACGAATCCTAGTTTTTCAGAAATAACTTTGTCGTGTTCCGACATGTAATTACCCGAAAACATCGAATGAGCTCCTACATAAACAATTCCAAGTCCTTCTTGACCCAAAACGGTAATGTTTTTACTTCGCTTTGGAGGTACATATCCGGCCTCTGCCATCTCTAAACACGCAGCTTTTGCGCGCGTTAGTTGATATTCTCGGCTAACTACAACTTCATCTGTTCCTTCGCGCAAATAGCCTAAATCAAAGGCTTCGTATGCTGATGTTGATACCTTTGCTTGTCCGATAGTTAAGAAGCGTTCACGCATGCGGTTGATTTTAATATCTCCATCCGTAAGTTCATCTGAAAGTCTTTTTGCAAATTCTTTTGTTCCACCGCCACCGGGAATAACTCCAACTCCAAATTCAACTAATCCCATGTATGTTTCTGCATGTGCAACTACTTTATCAGCATGCATGGACATTTCGCAGCTTCCCCCAAGGGTGAGATTGTGAGGAGCGACGACAACAGGTACATTGCAATATCGTACACGCATCATCGCATCTTGAAAGGCTTTTACAGCAAAATTTAATTCATCAAAATCTTGTTCAACAGCCATCATGAAGATCATTCCGACATTGGCTCCAGCAGAGAAATTTGCGCCTGTATTGGAAATAACAAGTCCTCGGTAATCTTTTTCTGCTAATTCCATGGCTTTGTTCATTCCTTCAATTACGCCTCCGCCGATTGTATTCATTTTCGTATGGAACTCCAAGTTCAGTATTCCATCACCCAGGTCTACAACAGTTGTATCTGAATTTCCCCAAACTTTTTTCGACTCACGCAGGTTATCCAAAACGACCAAATCTTCTGTTCCAGGAATTACCTTGTATGATTTTGATGATTGATCGTAATAAAGTTTTTGTCCATTTTCAATTTTATAAAAGGAATTGTTTCCTGCTGCTAACATTTCTTTTACCCAGTCAGCAATTTGATATCCTTCGGATTCTGCAAGTTGAATACCTTTTTGAACGCCAATCATATCCCAGTTTTCAAAAGGTCCATACGTCCAAGCGTAACCAGTCCGAATAGCGTCATCAATGCTGTAAAAAGAATCTGTTATTTCTGGAACGCGAAGTGAAACATAGGCAAACAAGGATCCAAAATGTTTTCTCAACAAGTCTCCAGCTTTGGTTTTGTCCATGAGTAACATCCCTAGTCTTGTTTTTAAATCTGGCGACTGCTTCGCCATTTCAACTATTGGAAGCTTTGGTTTTTGCATGGGATGATATTCCAGGGTTTCTAGATTTAGTGCAAAACGATTTGTTTTACCTGATGCATCTTTCTCTTTGTAGTAGAATCCTTTTTTTGTTTTATCTCCAAGAAATTTATTTTCAATCAGGTAGCTCATGACTTTGGAATCTTTCAAATCTTGAACCATTGAATCATTTTTCAAGTTTGCTTGAAGACCCCTAGTAACATTATACGCAGTATCAAGACCAACTAAATCACTGAGTTTAAATGTCCCTGTTTTTGGACGCTCCAAAATTGCACCAGTTAACGAGTCTGCTTCTTCGATTGTTAGACCTAAATCTTGGGCAAGTTCCATAATTTTTGCCATGGAGTATACCCCAACACGATTTCCAATAAAACCTGGGGTATCTTTACAAAATACCGTTTTCTTCCCTAAATATCGCCGTCCATAGTCCATCAGAAAATCGATAACATGCTGATTTGTTTCTTTTGTTGGAATAATCTCTAATAACTGCAAGTAGCGCGGTGGATTGAAAAAGTGCGTACCACAAAAATTTGCTTTAAAATCATCCGAGCGACCTTCTGACATCATATGAATGGGAATTCCAGATGTATTGGAAGTAATTAGTGTCCCTGGTTTGCGGTATTTTTCTACACGTTCGAAAAGCTGCTGTTTGATATCAAGTCGTTCAATTACAACCTCAATAACCCAATCGTAATCAGAAATTTTACTTAAATCGTCTTCCAAATTTCCAGTTTGAATGCGAGAGGCAAATGATTTTCGGTATATTGGTGAGGGATTTGATTTTAACGCAAACTGCAACGAACTGTCGACAATCCGATTTCTAACACTTTTTGATTCAATTGATAAACCTTTTTGTGTTTCTTCAGGGGTTAAATCTTTCGGAACAATGTCAAGAAGTAATACCTCGCAACCGATATTAGCGAAATGACAAGCGATTCGGGAACCCATTACCCCAGAACCTAAAACTGCAACTTTTCGAATATGTCTGTTCATAATTAATAATTTATTCATTTTCAATATTTTCCAATACATTGTCAAGGGCTTCCATGACGTTGTAAAATCCTTTTAAATCTGTTTTTGACACTTTACTTGTAAGCTCTTCATTAAACGAAAGAAGAAAGCTCCGAATTAATCGTCGTTTTTCCAATCCTTTCTCAGTTAAAAAAATCAAAACCTTGCGTTTATCATTTGCTGATTCTTCCCTTCTAATGTATCCTTCATGCTCCATTGATTTCATTGTTCTGGAAAGGGAAGTAGGTTCCATTCCCATCATCGGTCCTAGCTTTGTGCTCGGCGTACCTTCCTTTTCAACCATCATCAATATAAAACCATATGACATTGTTAGACCATGAATAGTAGCCTTTTGATTATACATTCTTGAAATTCGATGCCAAGCATGTCGGATTGTAAAATCAATTAGTGTCGTCTTCGAGTCCTCATTCATCAGCGCTAATATACAAATTTAAGTTATGCACGCATAAAATAAAGTTGTATTTCGAATCTATTTTACCAAAGATTTTCTGTAATGAAAACGGTTCCTTTAAAGTTTGCAACTAATTCATGATTCTGATTATGAATAGTAATCTCGTAAATACCAGTTTTTCTTGTCCGTGAAATTTCTCGAGACGTTGCAGTTAATTGCTCACCTTCTAAAACTTTTTTGATATGTGATATTGATGTTTCGATACTCACGCATTGATATCCGTATGAATTGGATGCGAAAGCCAAACAGGAATCCGCAAGCGAATAGGTAATCCCACCATGGGCAATGTGGAACCCATTCAACATTTCATTTTTTACTTCACAATTTAAAATACAAACTCCTCGATCGATTTTAACGACATTGATTCCTAGCCATTTGCTAAAAGAATCTGCATTTATCATTATGTTGACAATTTCAGATGGACTTTTCATCAAATTGAAGCAAATGAAAATGTTTCTTTCAAGCGGATTCCTTTTTCAGTTTCTTGCAGAGTACAACATTCGTTGATACTATCATGCTCCAAGAATAGGATGTGATTGTTTGTCGCTGAGATATTTAAAAATTTTGCTTTTTCACTCATGGTAATCAATGGGCGCGTATCATAACCCATAACGTAGGGTAGGGGAATGTGACCAACACTCGGAAGAAGATCAGCCATAAAAACAATCGTCTTATCTTTATATTGAATATGTGGGATCATCATAGATTCAGTATGGCCATCAACGAAAAGCACGTCAATATTTGGAAATGCGTTTTCGGTAAAATCACCTTTACGTTCAATAAATTTGAGTTGACCGCTTTCTTGAATTGGCAGTATGTTTTCACTTAAAAAAGACGCCTTCTCACGTGGATTTGGATTAGTTGCCCATTCCCAGTGTTTCTCAGTGCTCCAATAAATAGCGTTTTTAAAAACAGGTCTATAACCCGATTTATCCTCATTCCATGCTACTGCTCCGCCGCAATGGTCAAAATGTAAATGCGTTAAAAAAACATCTGTTATGTCGTTTGCGTGAAAACCTAATTTCGCCAAGTTTCCAAGAAGTGAATCGTTTCCATGCAGGTGATAATGTGAGAAGAATTTTTCACTTTGTTTGTCACCAATCCCTGTGTCAACAAGCATTATTCGATTCCCGTCTTCTATCAATAAGGAGCGCAGCGCCCACGAACACATGTTGTTTTCATCGGCAGGATTCGTTTTGCTCCAAATCGTTTTCGGAACAACGCCAAACATGGCACCTCCATCGAGTTTGAAAAAACCTGTATTGAGGACGTGTAATTTCATCGCTTTATTTTTTTGGAGTTACAAAAGCAGAAATTGTCAGTACACTCATGCTTGGTTCTGTATTTGCTTCAACTGTAACTGTTTTGGTTTGTTCATTTAATTGACCCGGTTTTGGATGAAAAACAACTTCAATTTTATCCGATTTTCCTGGCGCAATAGGTTTTTCAGGCTTAAATGGAGTAGTGCACCCGCAACTAGCCGATACAGACTCAATTACGAGTGGTTTTTTACCCGTGTTTTTGACAATAAACGTAGTTTTATTATCAGAATCTTCTTGCACTTTTCCAAAATCGTGTTTTAATCGGTCGAATGTCATTGAGGTTAGCGTGGCTTCAAGTTCTTTTATTCGCAATGCCTCTTCTTTTTCAACTTCCTCGAGTTCTTTTTTTAATTTATTTTCTGCTTCATAGTCAGCTTCGATTTTAGATTTCACTTCTTTTGAGGTGTTCACATCGTTATTCCCTGAACAAGCAAATAAAATAAGTAAAACCGGATAAACAAATTTCGTTTTCATATCAGTAAGAATTTTCAGAGGCAAATTTAGCGAAGATTTAAATTGTTTCGTTATCGAAATGTTCCAAAATAACAACAATAAAATAATTGATAAGAATATGTAATTTAGGTAATAAATTATTTTTAACTTTCGACTAAATTTGTCAAAGAAGATAATTTTTTCCTCAATGCAGTTAGCTAAATTGTTTTTTAGAATTATTTGTTTGGTCTTAATTGGCATGCATTTTACTGCGTTAATAACTTCTAATTTTAAGGTTTTTGAAGAACTTCAATCGGATAAAATAGAAATAAATTTTTCTGATTTAGATGATTCCGAATCGGAATTAGAAGATTTAGAAGAAATTGGTTTTGAGGAGTTTAATTTTTCAAATAATTCTTATTATTCGAATTTACGGTTATTTAAATTTTTAAACAAAACGTCAATCAATCATTTTCAGGATGATTTTTCATTGATTAATCAACCTCCATCAATTCCTTTTTCTCCTCCTGAATTCAAAATTTAATTCTGACTGTTAATCATTTTTAAATTTTGTTTTTATGAATTCGTTCTTCAAGACCTGGAGGAATGACTTTTCCGCAGGTATCGTTGTTTTTTTAGTTGCACTCCCACTTTGTTTGGGAATTGGTTTGGCTTCAACTTCTGTTGAAAATATTGTTGGATTGCCAAATATTTTTGCTGGCTTAATTGCTGGTGTCATCGGGGGAATTGTTGTTGGATTTTTCTCAGGTTCTAAACTAGGGGTTTCCGGTCCAGCCGCAGGGTTGATTACCATAATAATCGCATCGATTTCGTCACTTGGAAATTATCAAGGATTTTTACTTGCTGTTGTAATTTCTGGATTTATTCAATTAATCGCTGGCTACATGAAAGCTGGCGTAATTGCGGGTTATGTGCCTTCATCTGTCATCAAGGGAATGTTGGCTGCAATTGGAATAACATTGATTTTAAAGGAAATTCCGCACCTAGTGGGGTATGATGCTGATTTTATTGGTGATGAATCATTCATTCAAAAAGATGGACATAATACGTTATCAGAACTGCTTTATGCATTGAATGGAATTGGTTTGGGTTCACTTTTGATTGGTTTCCTTTCCTTAATAATTTTAATAATTTGGGACTTGCCGTTCATGAAAAAAGTAAAGGCAATTGATAAAATTCCAGGGGCATTGGTTGTGGTTGTATTGTCAATTTTGTTCAATGTTGTTTTCAATTCTTTTATTCCTACATTTAAAATTTCGAGTGAACACCTTGTTCAAATACCAATTGTTAAATCATTCAATGATTTTTCTTCCTTGTTTACTTTTCCAGATTTTAGTTTTTTGAGTAATCCCAATGTTTATGCAATTGCGATAACCTTGGCGCTGGTTGGAAGTTTGGAGACGCTATTAAGCGTTGAGGCTACGGATAAATTGGATCCAGAAAAAAATATTACACCAAAGAATCAAGAATTGAAAGCACAAGGCATCGGAAACATTGTTTCTGGATTAATAGGAGGTTTACCTGTTACGCAAGTTATTGTTCGGAGTTCGGCAAATATCAATTCAGGAGGAAAATCTAAATTATCAACCATTTTTCACGGATCTTTATTACTTATTTCAATTCTATTAATACCATCCATTTTAAATTTAATTCCTCTTGCCGCCTTAGGAGCCGTGCTTATTATGGTTGGTTATAAGCTCACGAAGGTTTCTTTGTTTAAACAAATGTTTGCTCTTGGTCAAGAACAGTTTATTCCTTTCATTTTAACCATTGTTGGTGTTTTGTTTACAGATTTACTCAAAGGAATTGGGATTGGTATGTTGGTAGCTATTTTCTATATCTTGAAAAGCAATTATAAAAATCATTTTACTAAAAAACAGAATGAGAATGAAACGATTATCACCCTTTCTGAAGAGGTTACGTTCTTAAACAAAAGTGGAATTCAAGAAATGTTAATGAATGTCTTACCTCACACTAAATTAGTAATCGATGGCTCGAAGTGTAAGTCGATTGATTATGATGTGATGGAGTTATTATTCGAATTTCAGAATCATGGGGCAAAAAATAAAGCCGTTGATTTTCAACTAATAAATTTTAATTTTAATATTTTAAATTATGGAAGCCTTTTACAAAAAACTACTTGATAACAACAAAAGATGGGTTGAAAGCAAATTAAATTTAGACCCTGAATTTTTCAAAAAATTATCCTCTGGCCAAAAACCACCCGTGCTATGGATTGGTTGTGCAGATAGTCGAGTTCCTGCAAACGACATAATTGGTGCCGACCCAGGCGAAGTATTCGTGCACCGTAACATTGCAAATATGGTTGTGCATTCAGATATGAATATGCTCTCGGTTTTGGATTATGCGGTTAATGTTCTGGAAGTGAAACATGTGATTGTTTGCGGACATTACGGATGCGGAGGCGTGCAAACAGCAATGACAAACAAACACGTCGGATTGATTGACAACTGGATTCGTCACATCAAAGATGTTTACCGTTTTCACCAGGAGGAATTGAATAACATTGAAAATGAAAAAGATCGCTTTAATCGCTTTGTGGAACTCAATGTTGTTGAACAAGTTTTAAATGTTGCAAAAACTTCGATTGTTCAATCAGCATGGGAGCGTGGACAGAACCTACATGTTCATGGTTGGGTTTATGATATTCACGATGGATTAATTAACGATTTAGACATAACCTTGCGTGACAACCAATCACTTTCTCAAGTATACCAGTTAGATTTGTAACCCATTATTTTGAGGTGAAATTCAAATTGTAAATTGTTGAAAGTAGAAGTGTGTGATTTCTCTCCATTTTGATTCCATCTGACTTGGCTATGAATTGATTTAAATAACCAACTTGAATATTTAAGTCTTTGTTGAATCGCCAACCAAGATTGATGTTGAATCGATTTTGATCGAGGATATTTTTCCCAATTCCTTTTCCAAATCCGATAAATGGTTCATCGTTCACATTCAAAAACAAGGTGTTGTCAGCCATTTCTTTTCTGCTTAATGGAACTAAAATCATTAAACGGTAACGAATACGTTGACGGAAAAGATTATCTGATTGCATGTAATTTCCATTAGCATCTTTTATCCAATTTTCGAGAAAACGTTGTTCTAATCGATACCGGTGTTGAACCTCAAAACGTCCAAATTTTGATTTCATATTGACTTGTTCCCAAATACGATGTTCTTGAAATTCATGTCCAACTGGTTGTTCTCCATAGGGAAAGGTTACTATCCAGCCATAACCAGCTGTGGCACTTAACGTAGGATTAACATAATAATCGACTCCAATCCGCATTAATGATTGTTGCCAATTTTTAAAACCATCGGCTCTTCGCCATTGATATTCTGTGTGAATTCCAAACTTTTCAGATAATTTACAATTACCAAGGTAAGTTACCCAAGCGTGATTTTGGTCGCTCATCATTTTTTGTGCATCAACAAAATTCACTATTAGAATTGACAGAAATAATAAATATTTAATTCTTATTAATTTGTAAAAACTTTTCATTTTTTCAAAGAAAGGACATATTGAAGATCTTTACAATATTTTAAGGAAATTTTTCATTCGCAGACCTTTTGATTATCTTTGCTCGCCTTAATATGATCTATGAATTCAACGATGGAAAAAATGTCTTCAAAATCCTTAATAGCGCTAGAAGATGAATTCGGTGCACACAATTATCATCCGCTCCCTGTAGTCTTGTCAAGAGGTGAAGGAGTTCATGTATGGGATGTTGAAGGAAAACAATATTTTGATTTTCTATCGGCTTATTCGGCTGTAAATCAAGGTCATTGTCATCCGAAAATTACAAATGCATTGATAGAACAAGCTCAAACTTTAGCTCTTACCTCACGTGCATTTTACAATGATTCATTAGGAAAATACGAACAGTATATTACAAATCTATTTGGATTTGACAAAGTTCTTCCCATGAATACGGGTGCTGAGGCAGTTGAAACGGCTATTAAGCTTTGCAGAAAATGGGCTTACGAGAAAAAGGGAATATCCGAAAATCAAGCAACGATTATTGTATGTGAAGGCAATTTTCACGGAAGAACTACTACGATTGTTTCCTTCTCAAGCGATCCTGACTCCAATAAAAATTTCGGGCCTTATGCTCCTGGTTTCAAAGCAATTCCATACGACGATTTGAAGGCGTTGGAGGAAGCATTAAAGCAACCTAATATCGCCGGATTTTTAGTAGAGCCAATTCAAGGTGAAGCTGGTGTTTACACTCCTTCTGAAAACTTTATTCGTGAAGCAAAAAGATTGTGTTCTGAAAATGGTGTATTATTCATTGCCGATGAGGTTCAAACCGGAATCGCGAGAACGGGAAGTTTGTTGGCTGTATGCGGTGATTGTTCTTGTGAAAATAAATGTGAACGTCAAGCAGACACATATAGTAAGCCAGATATTTTGATTCTTGGTAAAGCATTATCCGGTGGCGTTTATCCAGTTTCTGCTGTGCTTGCTGATAACGAAATTATGATGGTTATCAAACCAGGGCAACATGGCTCAACATTCGGTGGAAATCCGATTGCAGCAAAGGTTGCAATTGCAGCGCTTGAAGTGATCGAAAACGAAAATTTGATTCAAAACGCACGCAGATTAGGAGCTATCTTTAGAAAAGAAATGCAGCGCATAATCGATGGAACGGACCTAATTGTAAAAGTTCGCGGAAAAGGATTACTAAATGCGATTGTTGTAAACGATACAGAAGATAGTCCAACCGCATGGAATTTATGCGTTGCTCTCAAGGAAAATGGACTTCTCGCCAAGCCAACACATGGGAATATCATTCGTTTTGCACCACCATTAGTAATTACGGAAGAACAATTACTCGAGTGCGTTGGAATCATAGAAAAAACGATAAAAAACTTTAATAAATAATTAAGAACGAAGAATTGCGAGTTATTAATTCGCAATTCTCAATTAACAATTCGCAATTAAATCATGAAAATAAAATTCGGAACAGACGGCTGGAGAGCAATCATCGCAAAAGAATTTACCGTAAACAATGTAGGACGCGTATCTGAAGCAACAGGAATTTGGTTGAAAAAGAATTATCAAAACCCATCGGTTTTTGTTGGTCACGATTGTCGTTTTGCAGGAGAATTGTTCATGGAAACCGCAGTGAAAGTTTTTATTGCACAAGGGATTCCTGTTAAAATGTCGCGTGGTTTTGTTTCAACTCCCATGATTTCATTGGCTGCGCATCGTTTTGGGTGTCAAATTGGTGTTGATTTAACCGCAAGTCACAATCCGCCTTCGTACAATGGATTCAAGTTAAAAGCTGATTTTGGTGGACCTTTGGCTCCTGAGCATGTGCAAGAAGTTGAGGACATCATTCCTGAAGTTTGCAGTATCAATTACGAGTCAATTTCAATTGATGAAGCCATTAGAGCGGGCAAAGTAGAGGTTCATGATATTGAAACGATGTATGTTGAGCACGTTAAGAAAAGCTTTGATTTGGATGCGATTGAAAAATCAGGAATGCGTTTGGTTTATGATGCAATGTACGGAGCAGGACAACGTGTTATGCCGAGAATTCTGCCTAAAGTGGAATTATTGCATTGCGACCCGAATCCATCGTTTATGGGACAGGCGCCTGAACCGATTGCTAAAAACCTGCAGGAGCTTGAGTCATATTTGAAAGGAACAACTGGAGTTTATTGTGCTCTAGCAACGGATGGAGATGCTGACAGAATTGGACTTTATAACGGAAAAGGAGAATTTATCGACTCGCACCACATCATTTTGTTGTTGATTCATTATTTGGTGAAGTACAAAAAAATGACTGGAAAAGTTGCGATTGCATTTAGCGTTACACCGCGTGTTTACAAAATGTGTGAGCATTATGGATTGGAGGTGACAACCACTAAAATCGGTTTCAAAGAAATTGCCACCATTATGGTGAAAGAAGATGTTTTGATAGGTGGTGAGGAATCCGGTGGAATTGCTGTTAAAGGTCATATTCCAGAGCGCGATGGAATTTGGATGGGACTAATCATTTGGGAGTTCATGGCAAAATCCGGAAAAACATTGGATGAATTAATCGAAGAAGTATATGAAATCGTTGGACCATTCAAATTTGAACGAAACGATTTGCACATCACCGAGGAATTAAAACAAAAAATCATTGCAAATTGCAAAGCAGATAATTACAAAGCTTTTGGAGATTATCACGTGAAAGAAGTTCAAACCATCGATGGATTTAAGTATTTCTTTGATGACAATCGTTGGGTAATGATTCGTCCTTCAGGAACTGAGCCTGTATTGAGAACATACGCTGAGGCACCAACCTTGGACGAAGTTCGCAAAATTCTCAAAATGACTGAGGAAACGATTTGTAAGTAGGATTTGCAAAAAAGTTATTATTGAAACGGATTTCGGAAATGGAGTCCGTTTTTTTATTTCAAATATCCAAAGAAGGAATAAATTTAGATGCAAAAAAAACAATTTAATGCTAGAAATTCAAATCAAGAAAATTACTTTAGACAATCTAGAGCAACTCCAAAAAATCAGTAGGCAAACCTTCATAGAAACATTTGCTCAGTTCAATTCCAAGGAGAATATGGAGAAGTATCTATATGAATCATTGTCATTTGAGCAATTGAAGTTGGAATTGGAGAATGAGTTTTCAGACTTTTATTTTGCATACAACGATAGTGAGGTTATTGGCTATTTGAAAATAAACAGGGGCGAGGCACAAACGGAAAAGAAAGAAGATAATTCACTCGAAATAGAGCGCATTTACGTCCTTGAAAAATTTCAGGGTAGAAGAGTCGGTCAAATGCTATTTCAAAAAGCGGTTGAAATTGCCCAATCTCATCAAATGGATTTCATCTGGTTAGGTGTTTGGGAGAAAAATGAAAAAGCAATTCAATTTTATCTTAAAAATGGGTTTGAAGTTTTCGACAAACACATTTTTAAATTGGGAGTGGATCTTCAAACGGATTTGTTGATGAGGTTAAAACTGTAATTCGAGAAAAATATGTTATTTTCGATGAAAATTAAAAAACAGATGAATAAATATTACAACAATTCGCGTGTCTCTAAAATGCTCAAGAAGTCAACATTTCTAGTGTTTTTCATTTTAATGATTAGTTTCGTTGGATTCTCGCAATCCCAAGCAGAGATGAATTTAGAGGCTAGACAAGAATATGAAAAGTCGGATCTTCAATTGAATGAAGTATACAAAAATATGCTCGCGATGCTTGGGGGAAATGAGAAAACACTGTTTATTCAATCTGAGCGAGAATGGATTAAATTTCGTGATGCGCAATGTAAGTTTGAATCTGAGCAATATGCGGGTGGTTCAATGCAACCATTAATTAATTACAGTTGCTTGAAAGCACTAACAGATGAACGAATAAACCAGATTCAAATTCTAATGGAAGAACGTTAGTTCTTTATTTTAAACAAAAATGAAAACAGAAAATTCAGTATTAAGGCAACAAGCTCTTGAATCTCTAAATGGAAATTGGGGAATAGCAGTTGGAGGGTTTTTTATATATCTCGTTATAACGGGTGTTTATCAAAGTGTTCCATTTATTGGAAGTGTTGCATCCTTAATTTTAACAGGTCCTTTTCAATTGGGGTTGATTAAGTTTACATTGGCAATTTCTCGTCAAGACGAGCCTAGAATCGAACAATTATTTGAAGGCTTTAACGATTTTAATCGTGCACTACAAGCTTATTTAAGAACATTATTATTTGTTATTCTTTGGGCATTACTTCTAATTGTTCCCGGAATTATTGCAGCTTTGTCTTATTCCATGACTTTTTTCATTCTCGCCGATGATGTAAATATTTCAGCTAATGAAGCAATGGAAAAAAGTAAGGTGATGATGGATGGACACAAAATGGATTTGTTTCTGTTGTCTTTGTCATTTATTGGATGGGCAATTCTATGCGTATTAACTTTGGGAATTGGTTTCCTCTGGTTGATTCCTTACATGCAAGTTTCGATTGCGAAGTTCTACCAAGATAGAAAAGGAACTGACGAACCTTTCAGCTCAAATTCTTCTTTGCTCGACGATTATATTTAGTCTTTCTTTTTTAAAGTAGGGCATAAATCATTTTTGTATAATTAAAGTATAATTCCAATTTCTTATCTCAAGGTAGTTATTTATTAAGTTTGAGCTTAATGAAGCTATCAATTTTAGTTTTTATTTCGGTATTCATATCAAAAAATTTTGATGCCAATTGTCAATTCTATTCATTTGGTGCAGGATTAACTGACATTGACGGCAATGAAATGCAAACGATTATTTTAACGAATGGGCAAGAATGGACAACCTCTAATCTCCGAACAACACGTTTTAACGATGGTACAGAACTAAATAATTTAGTTATTTCCGATACTTGGTCATCTGCCTCAATACCGGCTTACTCAAATTATTCAAATAATGAGCTATTGATAAACGAGCTCGGCTATCTCTATAATTTTTATGCTATTAGTGGAGATAAGAACTTATGTCCCGAAGGATGGAGAATACCTTCTGAGTTGGATTGGAGCAATTTAACCAGTCATATTGGGGGTTTGGCAGTTGCTGGCGGCAAACTAAAGGCAAACTCTGAACTTTGGTTATTTCCAAACACAGGAGCAACAAATGAATTTGAGTTTTCTGCAATTCCAGGTGGTTGTCGATACGATGGTGGGAATTTCAATAACTTGAATTCCTATGCTTTCTTTTGGACTAGCTCTGAACTTGATGAAGCTTATTCATGGTATCGTTCGATGAAATATAACTCGGATGAAGTTATTCGAAATTACGCGAAAAAACAAAGTGGATTTTCAGTTAGATGCATGCGCGATGTCGAAGCCGGTTTTATCAATAATGCAATAAGTAATCATATCAGGTTGCAAAATCCAGTATCTGAATTTCTAGACTTGACCATATCTGATGAGATTAAAAGTCAAACTTCAACATATAGAATTTTTAATTATTCAGGTCAATTAATGAGCGAAACAAACAATTTTATTGAATTAAAAAATATTTCGAATTTGCAAGAAGGGATTTATTACCTAGAACTTGAAGGGCAACATTTTAGACATCGCCTGAAATTTATTAAAATTTAATTTAAATTTGTTAATATGCTGAAACGTATTTTTTTCTTTGGTTTACTCGCTTGTATGATGAATGCAAATGGCCAGGTTTCAAATAACAATGGTCAGTTAGATGATTTGTCTGAACTATCAACGAAGTATACAATACCAATAACAATGCCCGATGGTATTAACCTTATGATGGATGTTTACTTACCTGTCTTAAGGGATTCTCTCGTTATTAATGTGGATATATTCGGACAATCCGTTCCGCTCGAGGTTTTGAAAAAAGGGGTTCAATTCATAATGTATGATTCAATTAATGGACAACCGAACCCAAATCCGTATCAGCTTCCGATGATATATTCGCGCACACCTTATAACAAAGGTGATTGGGACGCGCTAGCTGCGCCTATGAATATGTTAGGATATGCCTATGGAATTCAAGATATGCGTGGGAGA
Source organism: Flavobacteriales bacterium (assembly GCA_947497485.1). Lineage (GTDB taxonomy): Bacteria > Bacteroidota > Bacteroidia > Flavobacteriales_D > Crocinitomicaceae > UBA952. The sequence goes on along the minus strand of CANMHB010000005.1, from coordinate 161,321 downwards.
TATAGTTCTGAAGGAGTATATATGCCCATCTACAGCGATAGTTGGAATAAAAATGCTTATCATCCGCAATACGGGCATGTTTTAGATGTTACGCCTTTGAGTGATCCACGGAATGGTAACAAGCACGAAGATGGTTACAACACCCTTCAGCAACTTATTAATCAAGATTGGTTGTTTGATAATGATCAAAATGGTGTTCCTGAGACTACTGCAAAACTTACCAACGGAAGATTCGGGACTTTCGGAGCTTCAGCACTTGGTTATAATCAATATCAACTCGCTGCAGCGCGCAAAATTGATCCAAGTCAACCTGGTCTTAAATGTATGGTTCCAATAGTAGCTACGCAAGAATTTTTCAAAAGTACGGGTTTTCAAAATGGGGTTTTTCGTGAAAGATTAGTAAATGGTTGGCTTAAAGGTCAGATTTTTACCGGAACGGATGATGATTTAAATGATATTGATAATGACATTGACAATAATCTTCATTCAGCAACAGATTATGGTTTACCGAATAAATTTGTTGCAGCAGCGAACGCAATCGACCACTTTTCATCCGTAAGATATTTGGGTGGTCCTGCTGGATATTATCCAAATAGTATTGGGCGCAAGGATATGGATGCTTCTAGAGCACCTGTAAATGCGCAAGGATTGGGTGATTCACTTGGTACAATTAGTCGATACACCAACATGGAAGTCCCGGCTTATCATTTAACTGGTTGGTGGGATATTTTTATTGATGGACAAATTGAAACTTGGAATTTGATGCGCCAACACTTAGATCCAAACAAGAAGAACAAGTATCTACAAAAACTAATTATAGGGCCTTGGGCGCATCAAACTATTGGTAGCACTACCACAGGTGATATGAACTATAAGAACAATGTTTACGATATCTTGGGTGTTGATTTAGATGAATTTTCTTCATCAGATTTACCTATTTCCAAGGCGATTAATTCTGAATTAATTCAATGGTATCGTTACAACCTAAATTATGATTCAACCCAATATATCGGCGAGCCTAAAGCATTTATTAACGAATCTAATAATTGGACGGCTATCGCGAATTCCATTCTTCAAATTCGTGTTCCAGCTGAAGATTATAAAGTTCCATTAAATGAATTGTTAAGTTTTCTGACGGGTTCCGATACATTAAGAGGTTTGAAAGTTGCTGTGAGAACAAATCCAGCAGATACCGTTGGTACAATACTGGTTCAAGATATTCCGCCTTCAGGAACGTTGATAGCTGGTCTTGATAGTGGACAAGTCTTACAAGTTGAAAATAAAGATTTTTTTGAAGTTCCTGATGTACGTTTTTATGTAGTCGGGCCAGTAAATGACGGAACCAATTTGAATGAAAATGTAGGTAATTACTGGTTGGGATCAAATTCTTTTCCACTAGAAGAAGGTATCACTTCAACGGAATTTTTCTTTCATAAAAATGGAAGTATCGACCAAAGTTCTCCATCGAATGACGAAGGTACTTTAATGTATTTGCATGATCCAGATGATCCAATTAGAACAATTGGAGGAGCAAATATGATTGTTCGAACTCCAGATGGACTTCGAGATAGTCAAGGTCAATTTAATTTAGTGGAATGGACAGAATATACAATGGATCGTCCAGGAGTTCTTCAATTTGAAACGGAATTACTCGAAGATACTTTGTCTGTAATTGGATTTCCCGAGGTTACACTTTATGCCAAAACCAATCCTGCAGGCGTAACCCAAGGCCCAACAGATACTGATTTCCATGTTCGAATTGTTGATGTATATCCAGATGGAAGAGAAATGTTTGTAGTTGAAGGATGCGTAAATGCTAGAGGAAGAGCATATGCTAAATCACTCGTTCAAGGACAAGAAAATGACAATGCTGTTTTTGACAACATCAATATTGGAGAAATTTATGAGTACAACTTCAATATGCTTCCAATGGGTTATACCTTTGGTAAGCAACACAGAATGAAGGTTTTGATTTCGAGTTCAAACAATCCTAGATATCAATCCAATCCAAATTTACCAATCATGCCAAATGAATTTTTTAGAAGAAGACCAGGAGATGGTCAAACTTATATTTTTGAAGGTCAGGAAATGGCACCACGTGTAGCGATTCAGCGAGTTGCTTTTTCCCCTCAGTATCCTTCTAAAATTAAACTTCCTGTTTACAATCAATCAATTGCTTCGACATCCAATACAGGAAATTCTTTTAATGAGTCAAATGAGATATTAGTCTATCCAAATCCAACCAATGGCATAACTACCATTAGTTTAACTAAGTCTTCAAATTATACTTTGCGTTTGTTTGATCTAGTTGGTAATTTAATTTCAAATTCAGAATTCCATGGTGATACTTATCAATTGAATACTGAGAATCTGAATTCGGGCACTTATTTAATTCAAACCATTGATCTTAAAACAGGTCAATCAAAAGTTAGTAAATTAATTAAACGATAAATAAATAAATTATGAAGAAAATTTTATCAATTATTTCTTTTATTCCAGCATTTAGTTTTGGACAAATGACACAAGCTTCCGATCCTGCTTCGGGAACATCAAGTAACCTTTATTTATGTGATTCAAATGCCATTCGATATGAAAATATTGTTGGAAATGGCGTAACATGGGATTATTCAACAATTTTAGGTGTCGATACAGATGGTAACGGATCAGCAGAGATCCGGAATTTAAGTATCTCGGATTTGGATAATACCACGTTAGATTCCTTATTTCCAGGGGCAACAAAGAAATTTTCAATCAACAATCAAATTATTACTTACTATAGCACTACTGCTTCGGAACGTATTTCTCAAGGGTTTAAATTTACTGAACCATCACTTGGTGATGTATTTACTTTTTGGGATACGATTCCTCAATTGTTAAATCCTTATCCATTTAACGTCGGAAATACTTCCTCATCGACTATGTCAGGGCGCATTTTCAGTGATAATCCAACAGCTGCTGTAGATACATTTGCAATCGGTAATTGTTATTCTGCGATTGATGGAATAGGAACATTGAAATTAGGTGCTGTTGATTATCCGAACACATATCGTTATCGCTTTCTGGACACCATAAATTCTTACGTTAACATCAATTTTGCAGGCACGGTGATTAATGCCCCTGTTATACTCTATAGAGATGTTTACGAATATTATAATGCAATTAGTCCGCTTCCTATTTTTGTTATTTACGCCGTGGATAATTCATTTTTTAATAATCCCAATACAATCGTTTTATCCCGTGAGCTTCCTACTCAAAATCTTGGTATAAATGATATTTTTCTTGCAAGTCAAATAAATATTTATCCGAATCCAGGTCAGGATATTTTTAATATTGAAATCCCAAAAAACTCAAAGGCTTATTTGCTTGATGCACTTGGGAAAAAAGTTTTAGAAATTACGGGTAGCCAATTTAGAATGACCGAATTTGAAGCGGGAGTTTATTACGTTGAAGTCACTTCGAATGACCAAAAAGTAGTAAAGCGAGTAGTAAAGTATTAAAATAAATAGTTGAAGTATTTGAAAGAGGGGTAAAATTTTACTCCTCTTTTTTTATCAAATTTAAATTAGAAATATGCCTAATTTTATGGTTGAATGAATGTGCAAGTAATTTTGAAAAAGAAGATTACAGTAAAAAATGTGATTTTTGCTCAAGCGATTTGCTTTTTCATTCTTCTAGTTTATTCCTTTTTTCAATTAATAAATTGGGATTTGTTCCCTTGGTTGAATTTGACCATCGTTTTTGGATCGTCATTTCTTATTTCATTTTTCTCTTTAATTGTTAAGGTTCAATTAAAAGTGACGAATATATCCTTGCTTTCAATTTCATTTTTTCAAATCGTTTTTAGCTCATTTTTTCTAGATCAACCGGATATTTTAAGGAACCAATGGCATTGGTTATTCTTTCCTTTAATAACCTCTTATTGTATTCTTTATTGGGATATTTTATCCCGAAAGAATGAATTTGTCAAAAAGGTTGGTAGTATCTTGATAATCAGTTTATGGTTAACATCATTCTTGAATTTTTTAAAAGTCATTCCGTTGGTCGAATATTTCTTGCTAGGACTTATATTCGTAACGACTTTTATGCTTCTTTTTTCAAAAAACAGAACTATTAACGAATAAAAGTGCCATAACCAACAAGTCTTTTCTTCCAATATTCTGATGATTCAATTTCAACAATTGAAATTCCCTTGGATGAACTGGCGTGGATCATTTTCTTTGCGTTACCCGGCTCATTAATGAGCATTCCAACATGTGAAATATCACCACCATTGGAGAAAAATACAAGGTCGCCCATCATTGCCTCACTCGCTTTTAATTTCGTAGAAGCTTCATATTGATCTTTAGCCCTTCTAGGTATTTTTTTTCCAGATGAGGACATGACATAGGATGTGAAACCACTGCAATCAAATCCGCTCGGATTGTCGCCGGCTGTTACATAAGGAACACCAAGTTGTTTTTGAGCATATTTAACCATTTCAAAACGATCTGTAAGTGCCTTATTGCTCACATCCGTTACAGGATTAGCTGCGGTTTCGTGGAAGTTATTTAAACTTAGGCCAGCAAATAAGAGGGAAAACTGCTCTGAATAAGTTGAAAAATCCGATTGATTTCCTTGTCTTTTAAGATCAGAAAGCCAACTATCAATATCCATTTTTAGAGTACCAAGTTCAATTTGATGTGCAATAAAAATGCTTTTTCCAATTTCGGTAGATTTAATTTCTTTTAAATCGGTAATAGCTTGCTCGAAAATCGATTTATTTTTCTTGAACCAAATTGGATTAGAAGCCATCTCAATAGCACTAATGGATCGATAGTATAAGGGCATTTTTGAATAATCGTATTCTGGTTTGTCAAGCAATCGATTGGCTTTTCGATAAACGATTTTATAGTGTTTTTGATAAAATAATTGTTCCAAGCGATCAAATGCAGGGACTTGAGCGAAAATATTTTTCGACAGAAATAGCAATAACAAAAAACACCAAGACTTAATTTGAATATTTTTTCCCTTCACTGAAAACGAGATTTGTTTTATTGAACAGTTTCACGAGTACTTTATTACCAAATATTTCAAATTCGGAATCGACATTATTTGTTAACTCTTCAACTTTTCCATTGACGAGAGCGCTTACTCCACCATAAATATTCTTGAAAGCATAAATGTTGTTTTTAATCAAATAGGTTTCAGGTATGAAGTTTGCAATTTGGATTTTTTTACCATTTGAATAGGCAAAAACGTAACTATTTTCTGACCAAACAACCAAATCATCTCGAACGTCCCAAAATGAAGCTGAAAAATTGGAGAGTTGTATTTTTTCTCCATTCGAAAAATAGATTAAATTACCATTAATGTCCTCGTAAACGATAAATCCACGACCGCTCTTATACTTGTTCACTTTTAAATTTTCAACATCCGTGAATTTACCGTTTTGAAATACAACGAATGATTGATTATAAGGATCGTTAAAACAGAATACATCTGTTCCAATATTGTAGTTGATTATTTCCTCATTAAAATTCCCAATTTCGTATGTGTTTCCTCTCCAAAATGCAAAAGTATTCAAGGCATTGTCACGATAAATCACGATGTTTTCTCCGATGCTTGTTGGGATTTTTAAAAAATCCAGTTCAGAAAATGTTGTTAATTGGGTTGAAACTCCTTTGTAATTGACATTCAGAGATTTGTATTGTGTATCCTCAAATACGATAATACTGTCACGAACCGCAAAAGCGCGAGCGAAATTTGTTAAACGTAAAAATTTACCAGAATCATATGCACGAAGAGAGCCAGAAATATAATATGCCATTAAATGGTCGGATACTTGAAATTCGGTCGTAAGATTGGTAACATCTTTCCTACTTTTTCCATCATATAAACGCAAATTCCCACGTGTATCAACGTAGGCGACTAACTCGTCTCCAGCTTTGTACTCAATGACAGGTTGTAATTCAATTGTTTGAAAAAAACCATCTTGAAACGAAACAAAAAAATTATTAAAATCCTTCATTGGAACGACTCCTTGCGCGAGACTGACGTATGTGGTCAAAATAAAAAGTAGGGATTTAATAAATTTCATCAATCAAAAATAACCAATTTTCAGACCAAAATCAATTCATTCCATTCATTTCCTTTTTTTGCCTTATGTCATTTTGTGCTTTTTAATTCAATTTTCTGAATTACCTTAGCGATGCAAAAATTAGAGAATGAGAAATTTAGTATTATCGGGATTAGCTTTGCTAGCATTAGGAAGTTCATACTCCCAAAAAAAGATTGAATTCGTAGAATACGATCTGCCCAATGGAATACATGTTATTCTTCATGAAGAACATTCAACTCCGATTGTAGCAGTTTCCGTGTTGTATCATGTTGGATCCAAAAATGAAAATCCGAACAGAACGGGATTTGCGCACTTTTTTGAACATTTGTTATTTGAAGGTTCAGAAAATATTGGGCGAGGAAAATACAGTGAATTGGTTGAAAAAAATGGTGGTGTATTGAATGCGAATACATCACAGGATCGAACCTATTACTATGAGATTCTTCCTTCTAATCAACTTGAGTTAGGACTTTGGTTGGAGAGTGAACGAATGCTACATGCTAAAGTTGATATCAAAGGAATTGAGACACAACGTAGTGTAGTTAAGGAAGAAAAACGTCAGCGTGTGGATAACCAACCGTATGCATCTTTTTTAACAGAAATGTTTAAAAGAGCCTTTCCCAATCACCCATACAACTGGGTTCCGATCGGAAGCATGGAACACCTTGATGCTGCACAAGAAGAAGATTACGTAAATTTTTATAAAACTTATTACGTCCCTTCTAACGCTACATTGTCTATTGCAGGTGATTTAGATGTCGCACAAACAAAGAAATGGATTGATAAGTACTTTGCATCTATGCCTATGGGACAAGCGATAACACTTTATCGTGATTTTGTAGCTCAATCTGATGCAGATTTTGAAAAAAGATATGGGATCGCAAAGTCTAAATTCGATAAAAATGATTTCTTTAAAATCAAAAAATCATTTTTGTCTTTCAGCTCGACAAAGAGGTTAATTAAAAAAATGTCCTCGAAACCAATTGAAATTAAACGCACTGAAAAGGACCGTTCACCAATTAATGGGGTTATAAAAGCTGAAATATTTGATAATATTCAACTTCCTGCAATTTTCATGGGGTACAAACTACCTGAGCAACGAAGCGATGATGCTTATGCTTTAGAAATGCTAAATGAGGTTCTTTCTGGTGGAAGTAGTTCTAGAATCAACAAAACCATTGTCGAGAAAAAAGAGATGGCAACTTTTGCATTTTCATTCAATTTTGCACTTGAGGATGCGGGTGTTGAGATTTTTGCGGCCATTGCCTCTAATGGTGTGAGTCTAGATTCAATTCAAAAGGAGTTCGATGCGCAAATAGAATTAATTAAAAATGAACTGATTTCAGAAGATGAATTTCAGAAAGCGCGAAATAAATTTGAAAACGATCTCGTTAGCGCCAATTCAACGATTGCAGGAATTGCTGAAAATTTAGCTGATAACCGCGTTTATTATGGAAATGCTGATCGTGTTAATACTTTGATGAATAACTACATGAAGGTTACCAGAGAGGATATTCAACGTGTTGCCAAGAAATATTTGACGCAAGATGCGCGTGTAATTTTACATTATTTACCAAAAAAATAAATCTATTAAGATGAAAAAGATATTTTTAAGCTCCTTTATCATATTTTCAGCGATCGCGAATGCCCAATTGGATCGTTCTATTATGCCTACTGCTGCGCCTCCAAAAGCGAATGATTTAAAAGAATCTGAGGTGTTCACTACAGCAAATGGTATTACCGTAATTCTTTCTGAAAATCATAAAATTCCAAAAGTTTCATTTGATTTAAGCATGGGTTCTGACCCACGAATCGAGGGTAATAAAGCTGGTTTATCTGGAATGGCAGGATCGCTCATCATGTCTGGAACGACTAATCGTTCAAAGGATCAATTGGACAAGGAAATTGATTACATCGGTGCAAATCTATCTGCTGATGAAAATTCTATTTTTCTATCTTGTTTGACAAAACATCTTGATAAAGGATTAACATTAATGTCGGATGTATTGATGAATGCCAATTTTCCACAATCAGAATTCGATCGAATTAAAAAACAGAATGAATCTGAATTGATGTCTGCCAAGTCTGATGCAAGTACGATGGCTCGTAATGCAGTTGTTAAAGTTAATTTTCCGAATCATCCCTACAGCGATGTAATGACTGAAGCCACATTAAACAATATCTCACGAGAGGATGTTGTGGATTATTTTAAACGCAATTTCACGCCAAAAGGAAGTTATTTGGTAGTCGTTGGAGATATTAATCGTCAACAAACTGAGGAACTAGTTAATAAATATTTCAATTCTTGGAATGGGGGAGAAGTGTATGTTAATCCAACAAATAATGGTTTATACGGCAAAGGAAATCGGGTTGTTTTTGTTAAAAAACCAGGCGCAGTGCAATCGGTTGTATATGTTACGTTTCCGGTAAAAATGAAACAGGGTGATAAAAATCAATTACCATTAACTGTATTGAACAACATATTTGGTGGTGGTGGTTTTGGAACCCGCTTAATGCAAAATCTCCGCGAGGACAAGGCCTATACTTATGGTTGCTATTCGTCTTTAAATATTGAAGATAATGGAGCCTGGCTTTCAGCAGGAGGAAATTTCCGAAACGCAGTTACAGATTCAGCAATTGCCCAGATTTTGGGTGAGTTTGAAAAAATTACCAATGAAAATGTGAAGGATGATGAATTAAATTTGACAAAGTCCACAATGAACGGAAAGTTTGCAATTTCTTTGGAAAATCCGCAGACAATAGCTCGATTTGCATTAAATGTAATCAAGAATAAACTTCCAAAAGATTACTACAGAACATATTTAAGTCGTTTGTCTGAGGTTTCAAAAGAAAATGTTTTGGAAATGGCTCAGCAATATTTTACATCTAAAAATTGCAACATTGTAGTAGTTGGTAATGAAGAAATTATTGAAAACCTCAAGAAATTTGATTCTGATGGAAAAATTGAACTTTTGGATGCATTCGGAAATGAGGTGAAAGATTTAAAAAAAGCAGATATTTCAAAAGAATTAGTAATAGAAAACTACTTATTTGCAGTTACTCAAACAAAAAACAAAAAGGAATTAACATTGAAAATAAAAAATATAGTTAATTACGAGCGAGTAACCGATATGACTTCAGCAAAAATTCCAATTCCATTAAAAATGACTGACTATTGGATTGCGCCTGCAACAGAAGCTCAAAAAATGGAAGGTCAGGGAATGGTTTTTCAAAAAAGTTATTACGATGGTAAAACCGGATTTACATTCAATATGCAAGCTGGTAAAAAAGAGATGACAGCCGATGAAATGAATTCGAAGAAAAATTCAAGCGGTTTATTTCCAGAAATGAATTATGCAACAAATGGTACAAATTATGATTTAATTGGTATTGAGAATCAGAATGGGGTTGATTACTATGTTGTTAAAACAATGGAAGATTCCAGTGAGACATACGATTACTACAATAAAACAACATACCTAAAAGAGAAAACGATTTCTATCAGAAAACAAGGTGGTGAAACCATGGAAACCACAAATATTTTGGGTGATTATAAGGATGTTTCAGGAATTCTTTTCCCACATTCGATGTCGTTAACAATTGGTGAAATGTCATTGTCAGGAAAAGTTTCTAAAATGATTGTGAATGGAAAAATTGATTTAAAGGATTTTAAATAATAATTCTATCGATAATCTATATTTGAGCTCCTAGCCGTTAATTTGGTTAGGAGTTTTTTATTTTAACAAGAATTTTAAAGGAATGTCAAATCGGTTCTGCCACGATTTTTCGCTATGATCTGCTCCAATAACGTATTTTGATATCCAGTTTTCGGAATTGTAGCCCCTTTTGATCATGATTGAATCGACCTCTTTTTGTATTTTTGGATATAATGCATCCAGTGTTTGATCGCCGCAGTCGAAATAGATTCGATGATTTTTAGGTGATGGCAAGTTATGTTTTAAATAATCAATGAATGCTTGAGGTATCGGATTGTTTGTCAATGTGAATGTTCCTGGCCAATGTGTTGAAATGCAAGCGGCCCCTCCAAATATTTTTGGATACTCACAGATTGCATAAATTGAAATGAGACCTCCCATACTGCTTCCGGCAACAAAAGTTTCAGATTTTTTAGTGGAAACCGAATACGTTTTATTTATGTAAGGTCTTAATTCATTAACGATGAAACGTAGGTAATTATCAGAATTGGGAGTGAAAGTAGCTGAAATTCTCCCTGCTATTTTCAATTGTGAAATTACCGTATCTTTTTCAGTAGGTGATAATTTTTCGTACGGGTTTTGAGGGAAGTAATCGGCATGACGAGTTATTCCGTCATTCCATATAGCGACAACGATAAAGTTCTTGTTATTTTGATTCTGAATCAACGCATTTGCAATACTATCCACGTTCCAAGACTGTTTATTCCAGGTTATCTCGGGGTCAAATAGCATTTGTCCATCATGCATGTATAATACAGCATATTTTTTCTTACGCGAATAACCATTTGGAAGCCAGACATCTATGTTCCTATTTGATACAAATTTGGATTTAAAGTCCTGAATCCGTTCAATCTTTCCATACTCAACTTTCGGAATAGGTTGTTGCGCTAATAAATCGAAACCGATGCCCAAGAATAATGCAATAATCAATTTAATCCGAAGGAAACTCAGCATTTCATCATAATGTTAAGTCGTTAATGATTTGTTCAAAGAAACCGCCAATTTTATGTTTTCTGTCCACAAAGTGAAGCTCCAAAATCCAGAATCTCGCTTTCCCTTCTGAGTCCTTTGAAAATAAATCAAGATTGTTTTCTGGATGAATGTATAAACCAAAATTACCTGATTCAAGTTTTTCATGTGGGAATTCACCGATCAGGTGTCCTGCTATTTCACCTCCAAATTCCCATTGATATTGCTTAGCCTTTTCAATTGCAAAATCATAGAGTTCGTTAGCTTTTAAATATTTCTGTTTGTTAAACCACTCTTTTGTTTCAAACCAAGCTTTCTCGATGTCATTTTTTAATTTTAATTTGATAGGGTCTTTACCAATGACATAAGTTCGACCGACATCGGCTTCCCATTTTTCAACGATTGGTCCAAAATCAAAAAAGAGAATATCATCTGGCTGAATGACACGATTGGGAGGATTCTCCTTGTAAGGAAGAAGCGTGTTTAATCCTGAACGGACGATACGTTTGTGCCAATGTTTTTCGATTCCAAAACATTCTTTCGCAAGTTCATAGATCTCCTTGTTCAAGGTTAATTCATCCTTTCCAGCTTGGATTAGATTTCTTAATTGAATTAGATCAAATAGCTGAATTGCAATTTTTTCAGCATGAATCAATCCTTCTTTAGTGCTTACGGTCAAAGCTTATTTTTTACGACTATTGACAGCTTCGTAAACAACATGTTGGATTTGTGTTCGAATTCCCATATCGCGCAACTTCCAATTTTCTTGATCTGGGTGAACACGATTGGACAAAAACACGAAAATGACTTTGTCTTTTGGATCTGCCCATGCGAGAGTTCCTGTAAATCCAGAATGACCAAAGCTTTGTTGTGATGCTAATTCATCGCAAGTTCCTCCTCCGCTTGCATTTGGCCGATCGAATCCTGCGCCTCGTTTATTTCCATTAAATTGTTGTTTTGTGAATTCAGTAGTTGTTTTAGCATCGAAAAATAGCATTCCACCGTAATTACCTTTATTCAAAAAAACTTGCATGATACTAGCTAAGTCAGTTGCATTACAGAATAAGCCGGCATGTCCAGCAACCCCTCCGAGCATTGCTGCACCGGGATCATGTACAGTTCCATGAAGTAACTGCTTTCGAAAGGCCATGTCTTTTTCGGTAGGGACAATTTGAGCTTTATCAAAAAAGTTTAAAGGTTTGTAGCGTGCGAAGCGAAGCCCCATTGGTTTATAAATGTATTTAAGTAAAAATTGATCTTGACTTTCTCCAATTTGTTTTTCCATTATTTTTTGGGTAAAATAATAGCATAAGTCCGAGTATTTATATTTTTTCTCTTCGAGTGGAGTGGCAAGAATTTGCTTATACATACTATCAACATAACTGCGTTTCATGAAAATCCCATCGGCCACTTTCAAGTCATAACCTTCTTTTTCTGTGCTTGAATAAATTTCAGAATTAAGTTGACCATTTTTAAGTGTTTTCTTGTAAAATTGAATGAAAGGAGTTAAACCAGATTGGTGTGCCATCATTTCACGAATGATAATTGAGCCATATCCCGTTTTACCTGTTAATTCTGGAATGTAATCACCTAAGGATTTAGATAAATCATATTTATTTTTCCAATATAAATGCATCGCAAGTAGGGTAGAGGCTGCTATTTTAGTAACCGAAGCAATATCATATACATCATTATTTTCAACTAGATTCTTTTTGTCATCATACGTTTGGGAACCATAGCTTTTTCTAAAAATAATTTTATCGTTCATTGCAACCACGATTTGACAACCGGGATAAGCACCAGATTTAATTCCATTCAAGGCAATTTCATCAATTTTATTCAATTTAGCAGGATCAATTCCAACTTCTTCTGGATTCGTGAATTTGAGACGACCATTTGGTTTAATTTCCAAACCTGTTTCTTTTTCAAAAGAGGATAATTGCATTTTCAATTTCCCATTGCAACCAATTGCACCGAAAAGTAATTGCGCCGTTCTGTTTTGTGCGATTTTATGATTTTCATGTGCTAAAATAATAGCATTAAATGGATCCGAATTGAGGTTTTTTATTAATTCTTCATTACCAAAAACTACTAGAATTTTTTTGGTCGTCCCAGGGAGTTTACTTATCAATTCGTTAGTTAATGTGTCCGTAATATTGTTTTTATTGATAGCATGTAAACTTAAAATTAAGTAATCCGAATTATTGATTGAATTTAGTTGCTCGCTTGTAATCTCAGTTGAATTGTTTAAATGAATTTCAGTTAGATCTGTAAACAATTCCATTCCAGATTTGAATTCGGATGAATTTCCTCCAATACTAAGAAGCGTAATTTTGGCATCTAAATTTCCAAATGGCAAAACATTGGATTCATTTTTTAGTGCAATGAGGCTTTTTTCATATTCTAGTTCTTGTTCAAATTCTTTGAGTTTGTTTAAATGCGAAAGTTCATTTGAATACCAAGTTGTAGGAACATTAAATGTAAGGTTTTCTTTTCGCTTTTGATCAACACAAAAGGAAAATAACAAAACGAAACAGATTAGTAAGGTTAAACGGCCTGAAAAATTCTTTATTGAATACATAAAAGTTTATTTAAATACAAATTTACAAGAATCGAAGGTTTGAAAAAGTCGAGCACAATTACGATATCAACAATTTTAATTTGATTTACAATTGATTATCAAATACCACACCGAACAAGCTAAGTGTTAAAATTACACTAAGATTAATATACGTTTTTTTTTTCTTTTATGATATTTTATTTGTCAACAGGATTATTTCTCCTTGTTGGAAAAAACTAATCAAAATCAGTTTTCAATCGAATGCTAAGCTGTAATTTTGCAATCTAATCTAGCTTCTTGCTAATAAAATTTAATATGGAATTAACAGGAAAATTTGGTTCCAATGCTGATTTAGAAAAATCAATCGGACTTGCGAATCTCGGAACTCAGTTCTGGAACTTAACCCCCGCTGAACTTATTGAAGATTGCATCATTACAGGTGAAGGAATGCTAACCGATACAGGAGCTTTGGCAATCGAAACTGGAGAATTTACAGGCAGATCTCCAAAGGATCGATTCATTGTTCGAGACGAGAAAACTGAAAATGCAGTATGGTGGGGAGATGTAAATATTGGCTTTTCACCAGAAAAGTTTGATGCCCTTTTCAACCGCATGCGAGCATATCTCAATGAAAAAGATGTTTACGTTCGTGACGCATATGCTTGTGCGGATTCAAATCACAGGATGAATATTCGTGTTGTAACAGAATTGCCTTGGTCAAATTTATTTGCTTACAACATGTTTTTACGTCCAACCGATGCTGAATTAGATAATTTTAGCCCTGATTGGCATGTAGTATGTATACCGAGTTTTAAGGCAGATCCGGTTATTGATGGCACGCGTCAACATAATTTCGCGGTGTTGAATTTTACCAAAAAAATGATTTTAATTGGAGGAACAGGTTACACAGGAGAAATTAAGAAAGGAATTTTTTCAGCGCTGAACTTTATTCTGCCTCATGAGAAAAATGTTTTATCCATGCATTGTTCTGCAAATATTGGAGAAAATGGTGACACTGCAGTTTTCTTCGGGCTTTCAGGAACGGGCAAAACAACATTATCGTCAGACCCAAATCGTCGTTTAATTGGTGATGATGAGCATGGTTGGTCTTCGGATTCAGTTTTCAATTTTGAAGGTGGATGCTATGCCAAAACCATAGATCTAACTCGTGATAAGGAACCTCAAATTTATGATGCGATTAAGTTTGGAGCTTTATTGGAGAATATTGGATTTGAAAAAGAGTCTTCGACGCCTGATTACACAGATGGAAGTATAACTGAAAACACACGTGTTTCCTATCCAATTCATCACATTGATAATATTGCTGTTCCTTCGATTGGAGGAGCTCCTAAAAATATTTTCTTTTTAACTGCTGATGCGTTTGGTGTTTTACCTCCTATTTCGAAATTAACTAAGGAACAGGCAATGTATCATTTCATGTCAGGGTATACCGCTAAGGTTGCAGGGACTGAAGTAGGAATAACTGAGCCAACGACCACATTTTCCGCAGGATTTGGAGCTGCTTTTTTACCGCTTCACCCAGCCAAATATGCAAAATTGTTAGGTGAAAAACTAGAAGGTACAGATATCAAAGTTTGGTTAATCAACACTGGTTGGTCTGGTGGATCTTATGGTGTCGGCAGTCGCATGAAACTTTCATACACACGAGCGATGATAACAGCGGCTTTGACCGGAAAACTGGATAATGTAAGTTTTGAGAAACTGCCAATATTTGATCTAGCATTCCCTGTAAGTTGTGAAGGAGTTCCTGCTGAATTATTAAATCCAAGAAATACATGGGCAGATAAAAATGCCTACGACTCTACTGCAAACAATTTGGCAAGTAAATTCATCGCTAATTTTGAAAAATTTGCTTCTGAAACAAGTGCTGAAATTTTAGCTGCGGCACCGAAGGTTCTGGCTAAATAAATTTTAAATGTAAATAATTCGATAAAAATTCCTCCGAGTGAGGAATTTTTTTTTGATTGAAAATTAGTTCACGTTTGAAATTTAGCATTCATTAAAAAAGCCCTTTAAAATTTTTAAAGGGCTCAATTTTATTTTTAAAGAGAAATTAACGCTTGTGCATTGGCTCATCAGAAACTGTAAGCTTCTTTCTTCCTTTACGTCTGCGAGACGCCAAAACACGACGACCATTTTTTGTAGCCATTCTGCTGCGGAATCCGTGCTTGTTTCTTCTCTTTCTTACCGATGGTTGAAACGTTCTTTTCATAATATCTTATCTTAAATCGTGTTCAAAATTGGATTGCAAAGATAACATATTTTTAAATATATCAAATGCTTTTTTGATATTTAATTTAAAATAAATTTATTCTATCACTTTTGAATTAACTAAATGAGAAAGGGCTGCCATTGGCAGCCCTTTCTAACTTGTTTGCAATGTTATTTCTTAATTTGAATCTTTTTAAGAATTTGGTTTTCTGAACCTGAAATTTTAATGCTGTAGTTTCCGTTTGCATAGCCACTAAGGTCTAAGTTCATTGGATTACCATTAATTGTCCATTTAGCTATTACGCGTCCTGCAGCATCTATTAATTCTAATTCTTTGTAATTCGCAAGGGATTCACCTGTGATGGAAAGAGAACCACTAGTTGGATTTGGATAAATTAGAACTAATTCTTTTTCAGTCTCTTCAATATCTGCACATGCTTCAACTGTAATTGTTGATGAAGCAGATCCAGTACAGCCATTTTGAGTTACTGTGTAAGTAATGGTATGTGTTCCAGCTCCTGCAGTTAAAGGATTAAACGAATTATTGGATACGCCTGGCCCTGAATAAGTTCCTCCAGTTGGAGTTCCTCCTGATAAGGTGAAAGCAGGATCCGAGTCGCAAACTGCATTAAAGGCTGCTAACGTTGGGCTTGGAGGTGTATTGACTGTAATCGTAAATGTAATTGGATTTCCATCACATCCATTCAAATTAGGTATTACTGATATCGTGGCCGTTCCTGCAGATGTTGGTGTAAATGAAGATATATTTCCTGTTCCACTTGCAGCCAAACCAATACCTGCATTGGTGTTTGTCCAATTATATGTTGAAGAAGTACTACTACCAGTGAAATTTATTGCACTTAAAGCACTTCCCAAACAAACTGACTTATTACCTGGATTATTTGCGGTAGGGATCGGATTTATGGTCGCAATAGTAGGAACTCTAGTTGAAGAGCAGCCATTTGAAACTACTTCAGCATAATAAGTTGTTGTTGTTGAGATATTTGGAGTTGTCCATGAAGTTCCTGTTCCAATTGAAGTTCCTCCTGTCGCGGATGTATACCAATTAACAGTTCCTGCTGCTGCAGTTGCTCCAAGTGAAACGGTACCTGCTCCACAACGACTACCAGGAGTGGTAGTTGGTTGAGATGGAGTTGAATTGACAGTAATGTAATTTGTTTGGTTAGATGTATTGCTACCTACTGAATTTGTTACAGTCAATGAAACATTATAGGTTCCAGCAGATGCGTATGTCACAGTTGGGTTTTGAACGGTGCTTGTTGCAGGAGTACCACCAGCAAATGTCCAAGAATAAGAGGTAGGACTTCCTGTTGAGGTACTCGTATATTGTACTGTTTGACCCGAACATGCTGTAGTCGTTGGTGTTGATGAGAAACTTGCAGTTGGAGCCACAGGCACCCCTGTTCCAGTTATGTTAATATTATCAATATATAGGTTATTACCATATCCTGCTAAATTTCTAAATGCAATTGTTGCAGTTTGCCCAATATAACTATTTAAATTGATCGTTTCTGTTCTCCATTGAGTAGCAGAAGGGGTAAATGATGTGGTGATTGCTGGCGCTGTCGGTAGATTTCCTGCAGCAACCGTTGAACCTGTTTTATTATAAAGAGATGTCCAAGTTGTCCCGCAATCCGTAGAAATCAAAACTTCTAAACCATCTACATAGGTAGCATCATATGCTGCGTATGCAACATCAAACGTCATTTGAGCGGCAGAGTAACCAGATAGGTTTAGTTTTGGCGTTCTCATTTCGTCTTGATTACCTGTATCGTCTTTCGCCCAGTTTAAGAAAACCATTGAATTTCCGGCAGTTGGCGCATACCCGACAGTTGCACTTCTCATCCAAGTTGTGTCTGTTCCATCTAGGTTAATACTTGTCCATCCTGTAGGAGGGAAAGTCGTGGAAGTGAAACCTTCAGTTAACGGAATTGCAACACCATTATTTGCAACTACTGTTATATAATTTGTTTGATTAGAAGTGTTGTTTCCATTTGCATTGGAGACAGTTAATGAAACTGCGTAAGTACCAGCAGTACTATATGATACTGTTGGATTTTGAGCGGTGCTTGTTGCTGGTGAACCGCCTGTAAAAGTCCAGCTATAAGATGTTGGTTGTCCGGTAGATGTACTAGTAAATTGTACTGATTGACCAACACAAACAGTTGTATTATTTGCTGTAAAGCTTGCAACTGGTGGAGTTGGTACAGACGAATATAAGTCTGAATCCCAGGTTCCTCTTCCGAAAGTCGCAGCTCTTAATCGATTGGTTGCGTAGTAAATTTCTAAATCGGTAACTGCGCAATTTGGAAGTCCAGAACTAAAGTCAATCCAAGCGTTTGTGCCATTATCTCTGTAATATACGCCGACGTCTGTTCCAATGTAGATACCATCACCGCCTGCTGCACCATTGTGATAAACGATACAGTTTACTGGTACGTTTGGTAATCCTGAAGATATGTTAGTCCAACTTGTTCCGCCATTCGTTGATTTAAAAACTTTATTAGATGCAGAATATCCGGAATAAACTACAAAAACCACATTTGGATCAGTATTTGAGACTGCTACCCAAGAGGGTGATGCTGCAGTGGTGGGGTTAGCACAAGAAGTGAAACTTGTTCCTCCGTTCGTTGATTTAGATACACCTCCTGAACCATCTTTAAGTGAATAAATGACTTGATTGTTACTTGGGGCAATAGCAAATTCTGTAATAGAACCATTACCTGGTGGTGTGCCCATAGTTGTCCAAGTTACAGACGTTGCCCAAATATTTGATGATTTATACAGTGCTGCACGCCCTCCTGTGTAGGCAATGTTCGCATCAACTGGATCTTGATGAATAGGGCTAACCCATTCTCCTTGTCCGGCAGGATCAGTTATATCAGCAAACGTTGCTCCGCCTGTTAATGTTCTTGAATAGTCACCATAGTAAACTGAAGAGATTTGACGGTTATTATTTGTTCTATCAATAAAACAATCCATTCCGTCACCTCCACCAACTTCAGTCCATGCAGTTAAATTGGTTGTCCTATTCGTACCATTATCTTGGTGGCCAGCTAAAATCATGCTTGCGGATGAAGTTGATAAACTAAAACGATATTGTTGAGCAATTGCCAAGTTAGAACTTAAATCTGACCAGCTTCCACCACTATTAGTCGTTTTAAAGAAACCACCATCATTTGCAGAAAAAATTGTTGTTCCAGAACCTGGTAAGAATTGAATATCATGAACATCTGCATGCACATAGGGCTTATTAAAACCACCATACCAATGAGAAATTTGCGTCCATGAGGTTCCACCATTTGTAGATCTCCAATGATTAATTCCACCTATAATAATTTCTTCAGCATTTGTTGGAGAAGCTGCAATCGCCAAGTCATACCAACCTTGACCTCCTGCATCACTACCGGTATCGAATCCGAGAATATTGGGAGTAGTCGATTGTGAAGTGAAACTAGTTCCACTGTTTGTGGAACGCATTACCCCTTTATAACCATTGTCTGTATTGTTTGCGGCAAGCAAGTAAATATAATTAGCATTGTTAGCACTTACAGCCATAGACAGACGACCTATTCCAGTTAAAGGTAAAGTCACAGCAGTCCATGATGCTCCACCATCAGTAGATCTTTTGAAAGAAGTACCACAAGCATAAACTGTATTTGGATCACCTGGTTTGAATTCAGCATCACTGCAGACAAATGTTCCAGTTGCCGCTGTAAATGTTCCACCTGCATTTGTAGAACGAAAGATTCCAGCACTCGAAAAAACCATTACGATTTGTGGATTAGATGGATTAATCAAAACTCTTCCAATTGTTCTAGCTTGAGTTGTTTGCCATGTTAGTCCAGTCGTATTCCATGTGTTTCCACCATCAGTTGATTTTAATAATCCAATACTATAGGTGTCCGACCCATCACTATCACCAGTAGCAAGATACATTGTATTTGTATTTGTGGGATCAATAGCAATATCTGATACTCCAATTGTTGTTAGTTGATCCGTATTTGTTGACCAACTTGTACCTCCGTTTGTTGTTTTCCAAAGTCCACCATCAGGAGCTCCAACCCAAATTTTCTGACTATCGTTCGGATCAAATCGAATGAAGTTCAAACGACCAGCTCCACCTCCTGTAGGTTTTCCAACCGGACCGATGATCGTCCAGTTTCCATTTGTAGATTTTGGTATACCTTGAGCTGCAAGATCTGCTTCCCATTGTTTGTAATTTGTGTAGTTTTTTGAAGGTAATGTAACATCTCCAGAGGGATAAACTCTTGGCTTCATGTAATGTTCCCAACGCTTAAAAGCCTTGTAACCTTTACCTTTCTGTATTGTTTTTCCAGCCCAATATTCTTCAAACGCAGCCTGCGTATCGTAGAAATTAGCATTCGGATTTTTCATCATTTCTACCCATTGCTGCGAGAAAGATGAATTAGAAATGGTTAACATGGAGAATGTTACCAATAAAACAATGTAAAATCTTTTCATAGTTTGATGTTTTAGATCACCAAATTATTGAAATAAAATCAAAAAAAGAAGAAAGTTGATAAGAAAAAAACAGTGTTAATTTCTTTTAATGGGCCATCAATCTGAAAATAAAGAGTCTACGAATTCTTTTCGATCAAATAATTGAAGATCTTCCATTTTTTCGCCAACGCCAATGTATTTAACTGGAATTTTCATTTGATCGCTTATGCCAATTACTACACCTCCTTTAGCAGTACCATCTAATTTTGTAACGGCAAGGGCGTTTATGTCAGTGGCTTGCGAAAATTGTTTTGCTTGCTCAAATGCATTCTGTCCTGTAGAACCATCGAGCACTAAAAGAATTTCATGCGGCGCTCCCGGAACTACCTTTTCCATTACGCGCTTTATTTTGGTTAATTCGTTCATTAAATTAACCTTGTTGTGGAGTCTTCCTGCCGTATCAATAATAACAACATCCGCATTTTGTGATTTGGCTGATTGTAAGGTGTCGAATGCAACGCTAGCCGGATCTGCTCCCATCCCTTGCTGAATGATTGGGACATCAACTCGTTTTGACCAAATAATTAATTGATCAACTGCGGCAGCTCGAAAGGTGTCAGCAGCACCTAGAACAACTTTTTTACCTGCTTTTTTAAATTGATGAGCAAGCTTTCCAATAGTTGTGGTTTTCCCAACGCCATTTACACCAACAACCATAATAACATAGGGGTTCCCATCTGCTGGCGGATTTATTTCAAGTGAACCGTTTTGGTTTGAATTGTTTTCCTCAAGTAAAGCCGCAATTTCATCACGAAGCACAAAATTTAGTTCATCGGTTCCTAGAACTTTGTCGCGCGAAACGCGAGCTTGAATGCGATCGATAATTTTTAAGGTAGTTTCAACACCAACATCAGAACTTATTAGAATTTCTTCCAGATTATCAAGAACTTCGTCATCCACCTTGGATTTACCAACAATGGCGCGCGCTATTTTTGAAAAAAACGATTGCTTGGTTTTTTCAAGTCCTTGATCTAAGTTTTCTTTTTTAGATCGCGAAAAAAAATCAAATAGTCCCATGTTTCAAAAAAAAAGCTCCCTTGTGGAAGCTTTAAATTAAGATTGTTTAATCAATTAGTTTTTTGCGAACCACTCTTTCACTTTATCGTTGTGAACGATTTCTTCTTTGAATGTGTAAGAACCTGATTTATCCGACTTAATCATTTTAATGACTTTGGTATGTTCTTTACCACCACCTTTTTGAAGCGAAGCTACAACTTTCTTTGCCATGACCTAAATTATTTAATTTCTTTGTGAACTGTATATTTCTTCAAGATCGGATTGTATTTTTTAATTTCCATACGATCTGGAGTATTCTTTCTGTTTTTCGTTGTAATATAACGAGAAGTACCAGCCATTCCTGAATCTTTATGCTCAGTGCACTCTAAAATTACTTGAATGCGATTACCTTTACTTTTCTTTGCCATTTTATCTTTACTTTATTCTGTTTCCCAACAGGATTATTTCAAATAACCTTTTTCACGTGCTTCTTTCAAACAAGCGGAAATACCTTTCTTGTTTATCGTTCTTAACGCAGATGTAGAAATTTTTAACGTTATGAATGAATTATCTTCCGGTACAAAAAACTTTTTCGTTACCAAATTTGGATAGAAGCGACGCTTCGTTTTTCTGTTCGAGTGAGAAACATTATTCCCCACCATTACTGACTTTCCTGTTAATTGACAAACTCGTGACATGTCTTTTTGTTTACTTAAAAATATAAAAAGCGGATGCAAATGTAATTACTTTTTTCGATTCTACAAACAGATTAATCGATATTTCTGAAATAATTTTGGATTTATTTCAAATGAACTGTAAACGAGATCTTTATTGACTATTTCTTGGATGAAAATTCAAAATGGCATCACGAAGGAAACGTTGGTCGAGGTGCGTATATATTTCAGTTGTTGTTATCGATTCATGTCCAAGCATATCTTGAATGGCACGCAAGTTCGCTCCACCTTCAATCAAATGGGTAGCAAATGAATGTCTAAAGGTGTGAGGTGAAATTGTTTTTTTTAATCCAATAGCTTTTGCCAAATCTTTGATAATTGTAAAAATCATGACTCGCGTAAGTTGGCTACCACGTCGGTTTAAGAAAACAAAATTTTCATGGCCTTTTGTTATTTCCAAATGTCTGCGAATGTGATTTTGATACAATTCAATTTCTTTTTGAACCTGTGGACTAACAGGAACAAGACGTTCCTTGTTTCCTTTTCCTATTACACGAATAAATCCTTCATCAAAATACAAGTCGCTGAATTTCAAGTTTATTAACTCACTTACTCGCATTCCGCAACTATACAAGGTTTCCAAAATAGCTCGATTTCGATGACCTTCATTTTTACTTAAATCAATTGCCGCAATTAATGCATCTATTTCTTCAATTGTCAAAACCTCCGGTAATTTTCTTCCAATTTTTGGTTGTTCAAGTAATTCGCTTGGATCGTCTTTAATTAAATTTTCAATCAACAAGAAAGCATAAAATTGTTTTATTCCAGATATGATTCGGGCTTGACTACGTGCACTCAGTCCTAAATCAAAAAGTTCGGCAATGAAATTTTTTAAATCTTCATATGAAAGTTGTTCAGCACTTTTATTTAAATGAATAGCGAATTCACTGAGTTTTGCAACATCGTTTTGGTAAGCTAAAATTGAATTTTCAGCTAAGCCCTTTTCAATTTTCAGATATGAAACAAAATCCTTAATATAGCGGCTCCAATTCGACATCAATGAAAATTTTGATAATTAACGGTCCAAATTTGAATTTATTAGGAACACGTGACCCACAAATATATGGTAATGTTAGTTTCGAATCATATTTAATTGAATTGAAATCAAGAGTGGATTGTGAATTGGAATATTTTCAGTCGAATGTTGAAGGTGAAATCATCAATGTGCTTCAGCGCGCAAGTTGCGATGGCATCGTTCTAAATGCCGGAGGCTATTCCCATACGAGTGTTGCTATTCGCGATTGTGTTGCATCGATTTCCATTCCTGTTGTGGAAGTTCATATTTCAAATATTGCTGGTCGTGAATCTTTCCGTCATGAATCATTGTTGAGTCCGGTTTGCAAAGGCTGTATTTTTGGATTTGGATTGAAGGGGTATGAGTTGGCAACTAAATTTTTCATAGATAACTAGTTTTAAAAAAAAAATTCAAATATCCGATTTCAGTGCTTTCTCGTTTTATCTGTGGATATAATAAATAAGAGTCCTATTACAGTCATAATGATATTATTGTAAAAACCTTTATAAAGTCCTAACCGCTCGATTATCAATAATTTGATACCGAAATAATTTAATATTAAAGAACCAAGACCTAGAATTACAAGAAAAACTCCCAACTTATAAAAATATGAAAAATGAATTTTTTCTTTCGATTTTTTCTTTGACAACAAAAGCAATCTTTTTTCTCTCAACTCTTGCACTTTTTCATTGGAAACATTTATGCCTCTACTCAATAATATTTTCTTAGCTAATAAAAAATCCGTATTATTCCATTCGTCAAACTTTTCGATTATTTCAATTAGTTCTTCATTTGTGAAATTATTCAAATAATGATCATTAATGACACTCTCAAGGTTGTTATCTGAAATTTCGCTAAGAATTTCATCAACTTTCACAAAGTCCGTCAATTTTATTTTTAATTCAATGCTATAATTTATCACTGGGCCTCCTATGATAACACTATCAAGGGGTGAATAAATTTTCTCTGCAATATAATTGATTCCGTGAACATTTAACAAATTTATTGTTTCTTCAGCTTCTTTTTCGGTTTGGTATTTTGTATATGTAACGTATTCCATATCTAAATAAAATTAAAATTAAAATTAAAATAAACAATTAAACTTAAATTCAATAAAAACCAATAATTGTTAAGAAACGATTTTTCGGAATATTTGATGTTAAAAAAGTGAATTTAATAAAAAAATCACCAAAAAAATAGCGTAAGCTTTCTTAAAACAGAAATGGTTATACCTAGAGTCGGTAAAACTCAAATAATTTGAAAAAATTCAAGATTTACGGAGTCACAAATCGTAGCGATTTTATGGATTCAATATGCTGGAATGTCTTTAAGTGAAATTTGCCGCCAGCATGGAATTAGTCAACCAACATTTTTTAGTTGTGGTCATATCATCTGTAACCATCTTCGTTGTTTGAGTTTTAGAATTAGATTCTGTTTTTCAAACCAACATTTTACAAATCATGCGATCAATTTTTCTAGTTACTTTTTTGTTATTGCTTTCAGAATGTGTCCTTGCTCAAACATCCGAAAATAGAGCAGAACCAAAGGAAGCAGTTTTAATAATCGGATCAGAACTTTCTTCCGGCGATGAGTCGAAGAAACGCATGGAAGATATTGCCGAAATTCTAAAGGAAAACAATTATGTAATTCATCGATTTTATTCCCCGCGTGACAATTGGAATAAAATAAAAAAAGCGGCACTGAATGCTTCAATCTTCATATACAATGGTCACGGAACTGAATTGGGTTTGGATGGTGGTTATGGTGGACTCGTATTAAATGATTTTATTTCAGCACAAACAATTGTTGATGAACTCGAGTTTAAAAATAATCCCCTTGTAATTTTTCAATCTGTTTGTGGTGGAGCAGGATCGTCGGCTGCAGATTATTATGAAATTGATTTGGAAGAGGCGAAAGAACGCGTTATTGGAAGCGCGAAACCCTTTTTTCTTGCAGGTGCGAGCGCTTATTATGCAAATAATTATTTTGGTGGTGTTGACGATTTTTTGAAAGAATTTCTTTCTGGAAAAAGCCTTGTAGAGTCCTTTGAACTTTCATGTTTTATGTGGACACAAATTGAAGTAATCGAGGCATTAAATGATTCAGATTTAAATCGAGACTTGAACTTTGGTATTGCCTACTCAGTCGAAGATGAGGATGATGAGTCTGTTAAGAAAAAGAATAAAAAGAAACATCTGGAACCTAAAGACTATAACATCGCATTTATTGGTAACCCTGAGTTAACAGTTAGTCAAATACAACTTCTTTCGAATAAGTAAATCATCGCAATGTCTGGAATAAGTGAAATTTAAATCAATTAACCATGTCTAAAATTCTATTTGTGCTCTTATTCTCGGTTATCTCTTCGCATGCTTTTACCCAAAAGAAGTACAATTTCGACATTCCTGCTCGGGCAAAATCCAATGAAGGGGTATATGATTGGTTTGTAGAGCAACTTGATGATAGCTGCGATTCACTTTTAAATGAAATGTTTTGTTCGCTGGATATTGATACCGATAGTATTCAATGGATATATCCAACAAATTTATATTTTGTTTTACATGAAAAATGTTGGGATTACTATTCGCGCAGAGTTTATATTGCAAACGACAAAGACAAAATAATCGAGTTTCATCAAAAAAATATTAGTGAAAATAAACTGCCTCAAAGTTTATTTGACTTAAATTATATTTACAGAGATGGGATAACCACCTTGATTTTGGTGGAGTATTATTGATGCCATTAGTTTTCTAGAATTAGCAAAGATTATTTTGTTTATTAAATTGGATGATGTTAAAATTCATCTCTTTTGAAATTTCAAATTATTTTAACGTACAACGTTACATTTTCAATCTTTAAACGTTAAGTGTTCGTTAATCATTTCCGATAGACTTTTATACGATGAAATCAATAAAGAACAAACTTCATAAAATGACTCTTGGCAAACAGCGGGAAAAACAAGTGGAACAAGGTTTCTTTGACGGTCGCTTTGTCCAGCGTTCAGAAGAATCAAAAAAGGCATACAAGCGCAAAGAGAAACATCCGAAAAAGGTTGAAAATTAATCTTCGTAGTTTAAGTTTACATTGAAAAAAGTAAAACGCTGTTTTTAGTTTTCCAAATACAAATCCTATTTTCATATGTAAATAATTGTTTTTTAATGGTCATATGGAATCGCCATATAATATATTCATTCGTGTTTGCGAGCATTTTGGTCATGGCTTATTTCATATGTAAATAATTTGTCTTTTGTAGATCATATGGAATACGCCATGTTATTTTCATCGATGCTTGGCGATCTGTTTATATGGCTATTTCATATCACTTTTTATCAATATTTAATTTTATCCATATATCTTTCTTAAACAGTTCTCTTTGTTTAAGAATACGTTTCTTATCCTCCGTATTTAATTCACCCCCAACTGAATTCGCAGCAATTCGAAAACCAATTCTACAGGATGATTGGTCTTTGTGGAAAACTTGCGAATTATGCAGCAGTAGATAATGAGCTTCATCGATCCAACTGCCTCCCTTAACCAATCTCAAGTATCCGGTAGGATCTTCTTCCATTAAGTAATTAGTCGAAAATGAATTTTTAGCTCGGTTTAGAGCATGAGCATTTTGCTGAAATTCATCAAAAGCATTTTTAAAGCGGTAGTGGATATAATAATTTTCTTCAAAGTTGGGATTTGTATAAAAATAGGAACCTGTTTCAATGTTATAAAGTTTTAAATCAAGACCATGCCTGCGAGCTTTTTGATTTTCATTAAAAAAGACTCCATCGATAACCCCAGTTTTATTCGAATTCTTTAAAGAATCAGATTTAAGGCTATCTTTTGGGAAATTCAATTCTTGAATTTTGGCTTCATATTCATCACTAATCGAATTGATTGCAAAAAGTTTTTTTACAGCTTCTTCAAAATTATCCTCGGGCATTACTTGGTAATACGCAATTCTTTTACTGATAACTTCCTTGTGCTTTAAACTTCCACGCTCTAAAAGAAATGTTGAGTCGGTGAATGGATCCGTAATGTAGAGAAATTTTGTGCTATCAAGAGACCAGCTTGAGGCGAATTGCATTGGGTTAACATAATCGGAGAAAAAAATTCCTAATTCAGGGTTGCTTTGAGTCCATTCTGCGACATTGCCATACATGCAATATAATTCATTGAAATTTGGTTCATAACTCAAAACCTTACCCGTTTCAAATAAACCATCATCCCAAATATTTTTTTGAATTAAGCCAGAACTTAATGTTGTTGAGCCATAATTTGCTTGATAGTAGCCAGCTCGATTTGTTTCATATCCACCTTGAACATGATATAAGTGATTATCTTCTTTATTGCGATAGTTATTTTGATAATCATAAGCCGCTCTTTCCCATTCAGCATTGGTTGGAATATGAAACTTTAGTGATTTATCATAAATACCATTTGATTTTCGACCTGCTTCCCGCTGATACATCTTTGTTCTCCAAACGCAATAAGCTTCCGCTTGTGGATAGGTAATTCCAATGACTGGAAAGTTAGAATAAGAAGTTTGCCAAAATTGATTGCTTTCAAAACGCAAGTCAAACTCCCGAACCCAACTTGCAGTATCTGGATAAACGTTAATCCGATTAAAAATAGTGTCATCATCGTAATAGTCAAAAAGGAGCAGACGGGTGTCTATTTCTCTGCGTTTATAGAAACGTTCTGAACCAGTATACATGTCTTCAAGCAAGAATATGATTTCGGGTTTATCATAATCAATTTTTTTATCCCAGTTTAATATGTAAAAACCATTATCAGTCTTGACGCCTGTTTTAGAGTCAACAGTTTCATCTTTTTTGCCGGTGTTATAATCAACATAGGTTAACCACTCCAATTTATCATTTTTATATGATCTTTTTATAATTTTTTCCCTCGCTATGGAATCTCTTACCCAATTAATAAATTCGCGGTATTCGCCGTTTGTTACTTCATGATCCGACATGTAAAAGGGCTCTTGTTTTTTTGAAAAATCAAACTCAAAAAAATAGGTCGAATCTTTTTCTGAGAGTTCAACATGTTGCCTGTATTGATTCATTTTTCCAGTGGTATCAATGTATTTTAACCCTTGGAAATACTTGTTTTTAAAGTCAATTTTTTTCTCGTCATTAGCCGTTTTGGATTTTTGTGTGAAACCAGGCAAAAAGCAAATCAAAAAAATGAAAATCACAGAATAACGCATAAACCTTAAATAAAGAGTGAATAATATCAGTAAAACGAAGGGCTCGTGAGGGGTTACATTTTTTGGTTATAAGGTTGGAATCATTGGGTTTAAGGTTTTTCCTAAAAATATACCATTGAAAATTTGGTTGGTTTTGTAATGTTGTATCCGTAAATTAGTTTGTAGTAATACAGAAACTCATTCTTATCCAAATCCAAAATAATTTTTGTTTCAATGGCTGAGTCATCCAATGTAACTTCAATTTTATTTTCAAAGGGTTGAACGTCAAGTATAGCAACATCAGCTATCATTAGACCTTCATAGAACAACATGCATCTTTTGTTTTTAAAATCCAATGTATAATTGCAATCTGTAATTTCTTGTGAAATCGTATCCGGATTTAACATTGAAACATCAAAAACAGAATCACTAAAATTTTGAATCTGATCAAATTGGTCAATGTGCACATCAACAATGTTAGGCAATTTATTTTGTGTATATCCTATTGAAATAAAAATGGTTAATAGAAATGAGATTATTGATTTCATAACAAGCGGTTTAAGTGGTTATTACTAAAA
Source organism: Flavobacteriales bacterium (assembly GCA_947497485.1). Lineage (GTDB taxonomy): Bacteria > Bacteroidota > Bacteroidia > Flavobacteriales_D > Crocinitomicaceae > UBA952. The sequence continues at coordinate 132,691 of CANMHB010000005.1, read as the reverse complement.
ACTCAAAAACATTCTAAATTGAAGACCTAATTCAAAAAATAACGCTCAATTTCAGCATATTTACTCGATTTTATTTGGTCTACCAAAATAGGGTAAATCAGATTGGGATGTTTTTGTGAGCTGTAAATGATGTTATTACTTTTCTGAGCAGTTGTATTGAATTCATCGTATTTTTTCTCGTATTGCGTTATCAAGCTGCTAAACCTTAATCGAATGTTTTTGTAAATCGATTTGAATGTTTGATCTGATTTTAGCGTTTCATAAAGCGCAGGATTATTGCTTTTTGCATACAAAAGATATTCTTTAATCCAAAAGTCAAATTCGTAGAACGCATCTGCGTTTGACGCGAAATCAGATGACCAAGACCAAAGAAAGTTATTTCCATAGGCTTCTTTATAGACTGGCAATAAGTCAAATATTACTTTGGATCCATGATAATAGGCGTTGAACTCGTCAAGTAAACCAATAATTCCGCTGCTTTGAGTTGATTGGAAGTTGGATTCAGGAACAACGTAAGTTTTAAATCGAAATGTTCTAAGGTTTTCAGGTATGACGCTTGCTAGTTCTCTACTTTGAAAGAATTTTATTTCGGGGTAGTTATATCCAATTTTTGTGTTCTCATCAAATATGAATCCTTCATTGCTAAAATTGTTAAATTTAAAAAGTCCTTGTTTAGCAAGTATATACGGAATTTGAGAATCAAACGCGTGAGTTGTTTCATGAACAGTTGTAGAAATTGAGGAAAGAAAACTTTTAATATCTTTCATTTTACAAAACTCTAAATGCTCCATATTTGAGCTTATCGTTGAGCCCTCAAAAGAAATTGAAGTTCCATTGATCTTGTATTGATTTATGATGGAATAGGACGACGGTGAATACTTTCTCAGCGTTTCGAGAACCCACTGTTCAGAAATTTGAGAATAAAGACTATTCGAGAATAAAGCCGAAATTACAACTAACCGTTTTACTTTCATGACATAAAAATTTAGGTAGTCGTTTATTCATATACCATATAGAATAAATATATTTTGAAATGTTACATTTTCTGAAAAGAAAAAATTCTCTTAACTAAATCGTTGTTTGTAAAATACACTTGAAAGAAAAAATCTGGGTGATTTGGAATTTAACTCAATTTATCTATCAATAACTTCTCATTGAATTAGTGGTGTAACATTTTTGTCTTTTCAAGATTATATTATTATTAAACATCAAATCAAAAATTACATGAAATTTATCGTTGCTTCAATTTGCTTTTCACTGTCTATTTTGGCTGCTCTTTTTTATGCAGGAATTTTTGGTTCAGTTCTTTTTGGAATACTAAATACAATTTTTATTTCGTTGATTAAGCAGAAAAAATCGAGCAAATTGGTACTGATTGTTCGATTTCTAATAATTACATTAATTGGATATGGTATAATGTGGTTCTTCGGGTTAATTGGCGCCGATGAATCTGTTAAAACAAAACTACAGCTCATCAAAGAGGAATTGATAGCACAAGAATATGAACCATCTTGGGTAATAATTTCGGAAAAAAGAAATTCGATTTATAATAGTATTCTTTCTAAGAGTGCCTCAAAATCATGTCATTTAAGTGGAAAAGCCATCGATATTTATGTGTTTGATATCAATGGAGATGGAACCTTTGACAAAGGAGATATTAAAATTCTTAAAAAGGCCAATAAAATGGTTGAATCAAAAAATCCATCGCTTAGAGGCGCTTTTGGTGATTATTTCTTAGAGAAAAATGGCTATTTCACAAAACACATGATTCATATTGATACCAGAGGGATTTCATTTTCTTATTCAAAGTGATTGGAAGAATGGTTTAATTCTTATGACTTTACATTTTAGTTATACGTGTTAGTTTTCAGGGAGGTCTACCCTTTTTTAAGCGCATTGTAAAAAGTAAGAATTCTCATTTTTTGAGTCAAGAACCAAAGAATTGAAAATATCAAGTAATGTAACCAATCCAATTTTTTAAGCTTTATTTAGTAGAAATCACCTCAAATAATAAATTATTATGGAATCATTTGAATTAAAAGTTGGAAAAGAAATTGGTTTAGTCAAAAAATTGAATTTCTCGCTAGGTATTAACTTGTCATTGATTTTGATGCTGAGCATCTATTTATTTTGCTCCAAAAATTATTATTTCTTTGAAAACAGATATGTTGTTGAATTTTCGTTAGGTTTCGTTTTTATCATGTTTATGCTTTCAAATTACATTTTATTCTTAAAAAGCGTAAAACAGTTGAATTCAAATTTATTTACAATAATTTACAGACATCTTTTGAACATCTTATTTATTGGTTGGATGATTTTAGCAGTATTTTCAAATGGAGCAATAGAAATTGGTGAAATTAGTCCATTAGTTTATTTTTTCTTTCTTGTTGAATTATTTCACAACTTAAATCAGAAAAGGATCTTAAAAGAAAAAGACTTTAATCGAAAAAATACAGAATTCAAAGCAATGTTTTTCGCTATGTTTACCTTGATAGCGGTGATGTTTGGGTATTTTTACTTTGCTTACGATTTGAAATTATCATTGCATATACTACTATTGAATTTATTGGTGTTTGGTATTTATTTGAGTTTGATTGCAATAAATGCTCAACAGATTTTCTTTATCATTTTTGTAAAACCTAAATTGAAGGATTGAAAATTTGTCGTAATTAAAAAATCAAGGATTTATTAAAAGTCATTAGAGAAAATTCTGTTTGAAACCGAACTACGGTCGAAATATTGATTTCTTTGTTAAAAAGAGGTTAATCTATTACCAATCCTAGTAACCAATTCATTCGTTTGCGCTTAGCTATAAAATTGTCATTTATAAATCATGAGAAAACGAATTTTTAATACACTATTCATCGTTTTCAGTTTTTTCTATTCATTCGCTCAAACACAAAGTTGGTTTGCGAAATGCCCCATGAGAGGATGTCAATATGGTAGTTCTTCGGAAGATGGCTCTGTGGACTATTTCGATTGTGAACATAGAGATTATAGACTGAACTTCAATAACATCAATTGGAAATTTGATGAATTACTATTAGATCCTTATAATGGATCCTGGATCCAACCTATATTTCAAAATAACAAAAGGTATTTCAAGGTTGTTTATTCCAACGAAAAAGATAAAAAACCTCGCAAAGGTTTTTTTGAAGCATCTGAATTAGAAAAAATGCATGTTTACAAATTCAAATCGAAACGTAATTGCAGGAAGTTTTGGAAAGGAAAACGAAATTTTGGAAGAGTCATTATGTAATTGTAAACTCGAAATTAAGAAATCAATATTGAATTTAAGTGTTTTCATCTTCACAAATGGATTAGAAGACTTGGGTTAAAGTTTACCACCAATGATACAAGGGAATATATGAAGGAGAAATGTGGGGAGTTTCTTGAGCAGGGAAATAACCAATAAATCAATGATTCTTGGTGATATTTTCTCTTTGTTAAATTACACCTTAAACCCACTTTGTTTTAACAAAAAAATGAAAAAACCCTTGTAAATCAGATGTTTACAAGGGTTTTTCAGTGGTACCTCCAGGAATCGAACCAGGGACACAAGGATTTTCAGTCCTTTGCTCTACCAACTGAGCTAAGGTACCAGCCTAATTGGAGTGCAAATTTATAATAATTTTCTTTTCACAGCAATCAAAACCATAAAAAATCTTAATTCCATCTTATCTTTGTAACAATGATGGCCACTGAAACATACGTTTGCCTTGATTTCGGAAACACGGATCTGAAAGTTGCATGCTTTGAAAAAGGTCAATTACTGGAAACAAAACGTTTTCAAAATTTAGATGAATTAATTGGTTCCGTTCCTGCTGATTTTCCTGTTGCTGTGTCGTCTGTTCGTGAAAAATCGATTGAGGAAAGGTTAAGCTTTAATTTCAAAAAGCTTGTTTTTATTCATTCAAACTTGAAGCTTCCTTTTGTAAATGACTACGCAACTCCAGCAACGCTTGGCATTGATCGCTTGTGTAATGCCGCAGCTTTGTCCAAAAAAGAGGGGAGAAGCGCCAAACTTTCAGTCGATATAGGAACCTGTATCAAGTTTGATTTCTTGTGTGGAGATAATCACTATTTGGGAGGTTCTATCTCACCTGGATTGAAGATGAGGTTTTTGGCATTGCATCAACAAACGGCGAATTTACCTTTAATCGAACCAAACCAGCATCCGAAATTAATTGGACAAACAACTGCTGAGTCGATTCAATCGGGCGTTCAAAATGGAATGATGGCTGAGATTTTTGGAATGATTGCGAAGTATGAGGAGCAATTTCCGGATTTAAGTGTTTATTTTACCGGTGGCGACCTTCAAAATTTTGATTTCCCTCAAAAAAATAACATCTTTGTGGACGAAAACTTAACCATTAAAGGAATATCTGAAATTTATCAGCTCAATGCATCGAATCATTAGTCTCTTTTTCTTGACATTCTTTTTAGGGGTTCAAGCGCAAACAATTACATCGAATACACTTTCTTATTATGGCATAGGTGAGCGTTCCATTGGAAATCACTCGATTTACGATGCCCTCGGAACGAACAACATCAATTTACTCGATTCAGCACAATTGAATTTTTACAATCCGGCTTCTTATTCGTTAATGAGTTCTGGTAATACCTTGTTCTCGATAGGAATTTACGGTCGACTTTCGAAGTATACGAACAATGATTTGGAAGAATTTCGTTTTTCATCAATGGCGGATCATTTCGCACTAGGATTTAAAATGCGAAAACGAATGGGACTTTCTTTTGGATTGAAGCCTTTTTCAAGTCGTGGTTATTCGTTTACTCAAAAACAATTTACAGGAACAGATTCGATTAAGTATATCTATTCTGGTAATGGAGGAATTCAAGATTTATATCTCGGTTATTCATTTGCCTTCATTCAAAAGAAACAAACGAAATTATCCATTGGTGCCAATGCTTCTTTTCTTTTTGGAAGTATAGCAAACGAACGTCAATCAATTTTAATCGATGCGAATACTTCATCGGGTGGAGTTGGACGCAACACCATGGAATTGAAGGCATTTCATTACGAATTTGGTTCATTTTTTCGGCAAGTAATTGGTAAAAAACATGAAGTAACGCTTTCTGCTGTTATTGCTCCAGATCAAAATTTGAATGCGCGCGCAACGGAGGAATTATATGCGGCAGCAAATATCAATACGCTCTCTACTTATGATACCTTGGATTACATTAGCTCGACTGGAAAAATTCAACTTGGATTGGAAAGTAAATATGGTTTAGCATACCAAATGTCCTTGCCAGATTGGAAAAGAAAAACTCGTTCGCTACATCCCTTATTAACTTTCTTAGTATCCTATAATTCTACCATTTCGGGATCCCATGATTTTGAGAATTTAAAACCTTGGCCTAGCATCAATTCTTCGAAATTAGCCTTGGGGTTGCAATTTACGCCAGAAGCAAAATTGTATGAAAACATATCAACTTTGAAAGCCTTGGAAAAAGTTACCTACCGAATTGGAGCTTATTCAGCTTTACTTCCATACGTTTCTGCAAATGGGAATCAATATACCGAACAAGCGCTTACAGTTGGATTTGGAATGCCAATACTGGCGCAACAAGGTCTTTCTTCGTTGAACTTTTCAATGAGCGCCGGAAAAAGAGGTGTGAATGAGCCTTTATCTACATCGGAAGAATTTTTGACGTTCAATTTCGGACTTGTAATATCCCCATCTAGTTTCGATCGTTGGTTTAGAAAAAGAAAACTTGATTGATGATTCGCTTCAGTTTTTTCATTTGTTTATTGGTGATTGTACTTGCTTCATGCGAAAATGATTTAGAGGCAATTAAGAAGATTACGTTTGACGCAAAATCGCCGGATGAGACAACGAAGAATTTAAGCGTTATTTATTCCGATTCTGGATATGCCAAGGTTCAAATTTATGCAGCATTAGCAGAAACATTTAGAGGAAAAGAATCAATTACCAAAGTGAAGGATAGCTTACGTGTAAATTTCTTTTCTGAAAGAGGAGAGGTTGTTTCCACGTTGAGCGCTCGCTATGGTGAGATTAATTACACGAAGGGTACCATACTCGTAAAGGATTCAGTTCGGCTCTATAATTTTGCAAAAAAACAAACCCTCGAAACAGAAGCGCTTTTTTGGAATCAAAAAGACAGCTCCATTTATTCCCTTTCTCAAGTAATAATCAAGTCTCCCAAGGGAATTATTCTTGGTGATGGAATCCGAACGAATCAAAGTTTTAGTAAATATGTTTTGCTTAAACCATCGGGTAGGGTGGAGCTCGAAAAGGAATTGGAAATTGAATAATTAATTTTTTTAAAAATCAAGATATGATTACATATGCGAATATCATGCGCTATTTTTGGTTGGTAGCTTCTATCCTAATGTTTATCGGAATAACTTACTTCGGAATCAAAGAGGGTTTTGAAAATTGGTGGTATAATTACATTTTTGCAGTAATTGCGTTGATGGCCTATTTCGTCCGATCGTTTATGATTCGTCGAATGAAAAAACATTTGGAGTATCTGAATGAAATGAAGGACTCAAATTCTACCGAATCTAAATCGTAAGCCTTTTGTCACGAAAAATGACGCTTATTCCCTTAAAATAATACCGTTACGTAATTTTAGATTCGCAGATTTAATTTTCAAACTAATTTTGATTTATTACGTAACATTTCATTTAGTTAATTGTCTTAGTTAAAGATGCGTTTTTTAGTTATACTTTTTATCCTTTGCATACAAACGACTTTGTTATCGCAACAATTCGTGCGAGGGGTAATTTCCGATGAACGCAATGTTGCAATTCCTTTTGCGAAGGTTTTTGTTAAAAATACCACCGATCAACGGACTGTGACCGATGAGAATGGCAAATACGAACTAGCGGTTATGCCAGGAGAGTATTTTCTTGTTTTTAGTGCCGTTGGTTTTCAGGATAGAGAAGCTTATGTTAGTATAAACAACCTCGATATTGTTCGTGATATTCAGTTGTTTCCACTGAAAGTTCAAGAACTGCAAGGTGTTGAAGTTACAGCTAAAAAAAGTAATCCTGGTCGCGAAATTATGCTCGAAGTTGTCAAAAAACGAGAACAAATTAATCCTTGGAATTATCCACATTCTGTCGATGTGTATATCAAAGCATTTGAAAAATTGGATATCAAGGAAAAAGAGAAAAAAAACGAGGAAGTCCGAACAGATGCCGATCCGCTTGAAAATGCCGATAAAAAAGATAAAAAAATAAGTTGGACGGACAAAATGAATTTGGTTGAGGTTCAATTGAAAAGAAATTATGCACCCGGTAATAAGGTTAAAGAAATCCGAAGTGCCTACACTTTGCGTGGAACGGATCAATCGCTTTATTACACGACTACTGTTAAGTCAAATTTCAATTTTTTTGAAAATCTACTTCATTTAGATGACCTTCATCAAACGCCTGTAAGTTCTCCTATTTCCAGTCCCGGAATTCTCTCATATAAATATCGTTTATTAGAGAAATACGAGGAAAATGGCCGAATGATTTCAAAAATTAAAATTATTCCTCGAAACATTGCCACAACAACTTTGGAGGGTTACATTTGGGTAATTGATACACTTTGGTTGGTTCAAAAATTAGAGCTAACTATGAACAAAGGAAACTTGTTGGTTTATGATTATTTCACGATCAATCAGGAGTTTGAACATCCCGGCGATTCAATTTGTGTTCTGAAAAATCAGACCTTAACTTATGGTGTTAAATATAAAAATGAAACGTCAAAATGTGAAACACAAGCCCTTTTCAGTAACTACGATTTTAAACCGAATTTCTCGAATAAATTTTTTAATACCGAACTTGCTGTTACCGAGAAAGAAGCCTACGAAAAAGACAGTAGTTTTTGGGCGAATGTGCGTCCTGCGACATTAACGGATGAAGAACGAAAATTCATCATAGCCAAAGATAGCATCAAGGATTACCAGAATCGAAAAGAGTACCTCGATTCAGTGGACAAGGTATTCAATAAAGTAACTTTTTTAAAAGTACTCTGGTTTGGAGTGGATCACCGCAATCGAGCTGAACGATACCAATGGACCATTGGATCACTCGCAACTGTTGTTCAGCCCGTGTTTATTGCGGGACCACGCATCACCCCTAATTTCGATTTTTTCAAAAAGTGGAAGGATGAACGAACGCTTGACTCTTATACGAGAATTTCATACGGAATCCTAAACAATGATTGGAAAGGCGACACCTGGTGGAAATACAAGTTTGATCCTTTTCACATGGGTTTTTTAAGGGCATCATTTAATCATGATTTTGATGCAATTCGAACATTTGATGCGATTACACAGGTCTACAAACGCGAAAATTTCATTGAGGCTACAAAAATGCGCATCAGTCTTGAATACGAAATAATTAACGGTCTTTATTTCGGAGCAGATGCAGAGTTTTCTGAGCGAAGAAGTTTGAAGGGATATAATTTTGTCACACTTTTCGATAACTCTTTACCCAATAACGAACCCCTGGAGTTTAATCCTTATCAGGCTTATGTTTCTAACTTCTCATTGAGTTATGTTCCACAGCAGAAATATATGCGTGAGCCATATCGTAAAGTGATTTTAGGTTCTGCATGGCCAACATTTACAGTTTATTATCAAACGGGTATTCCGAAATTATTTGGAAGCGATGTTAATTTCCAATACATGCAGCTCGAACTCATGCAAACGTTCAAAATTGGAACCATTGGAACATCGAATTATCGCTTGGCAGGAGGTAAATTCCTAACCTCTCAAATTGTGAGAGATCCTGATTTCAAATACCAGCGAAGGAGTGACCCGATTTGGTTTTCTAACCCCTTATATTCATTTCAAGGTTTAGATTCAACATTACCTTCGTTAGATTGGATATTAGAGGCTCATTTCGTTCATCATGATAATGGTGCAATTTTGAATAAAATTCCATTCATGAAAAAAACACGTATTGGATTAATGGCTGGAGCTGGTGCACTTTGGGTAAAGGAAAACAATTATCAGCATTTTGAAATTATGGCAGGCTTGGAGCGAAACTTCAAATTATCAAGAAGAAGGCTAAGAATTGGGATTTATGGAGTTCTTTCCGATGGGAATTTCTCAACTCCAAAGGCTCATTACAAGATTTCATTCGCAATTCTTGATGATCGAAATATGAAATGGAATTTTTAATCAAATAAGTTTATTGCCCTTGCTCCTTATTTGTTGTTTCCTCTAGTTTTTTTGGGAAAAATTTTCTTTGTCGAATGATAATCCACGCTATTCCAACCGAAATACAGGAGTCTGCAACGTTCCATATAGCAGGAAAAACTTGATTTCCGCCAACAACAGGCATCCATTTTGGCCAATAAGCCTCAAATTGGAACATATCTACCACATTGGCAAGTAAAAAACCTCTGTGTCGAATTTCAACCTTGTATTCGAAACCATAATCAGAACAGTTCATAAACTTTCCGGAACCAGGCAATTGATTAAATCCTTCGCATGGATTAAATGAAAAGAAAAAATCATAAAACATTGAATCGATTAAGTTCCCGGTTGCTCCCGCTAAAATCAAACCGATACAGATCAGATATTCTAGTCTAACCTCAGATTTTTTTGCTTCGCGAACAAGATAATAGGTTATAAATCCAATGGCTATAACGCGAAAAATACTTAATGCTAGTTTATGCCAAATGGCCGAACCAAATGTCGTCCCAAAAGCCATTCCCTGATTTTCGATGTAGTGCAGGGCAAACCAATTTCCGAAAACATACCTTACTTCATCAGATGAAAAAGATGTTTTTACCCAAATTTTTACAACTTGGTCTAAAATAAGTAATGCGAGTATAACAACGGCAACAATGCCCAGTTTCTTTTTCACTGGTTATCGTTGTGCGTTCTTTGCATCAATGCTCATCGTAGCATGTGGAACCAAACGAAGGCGCTCTTTTGGAATTAATGTCCCGTTAACACGACAAATTCCGTAAGTTTTATTTTCTATTCGAACCAAAGCTGCATGTAAATTCTGAATAAACTTTTCTTGTCGAGCAGCTAGTTGCGCTACCTCTTCACGCGAAAGTGTTTCAGAACCGTCCTCCATCATGTTAAACGTGCGTCCTGTATCATCTGTTCCATGATCGTCATTATGAGACAACGATCCAATTAAAAGATTGTAATTCTCCTGCGCTTCTTTTAACTTTTCTTGAATCAGTGCTTTGAACTCTTCCAATTCAGCATCTGAGTATCTATTTTTCTCTGTTGCCATCTTTCAAAAATTTATAGGTTATCTTGATTTTCAAGAGGTGCAAAGATATAATTTTTGGATATTTTCATTCGGATTGTTGAAAAATTTACAATTAATTAATTTTCAATCCTAAAACTGTATGAACAAAAGGCTCGAGTTATCCACAATTATGGGGATTAAAACGAAGAATTCAATACTTTCGCGACATGATTCGGTTATTCCTGGAAAATCGTGTTGGTGCATTGCTTGTCTTACCTTTTTTCGTGGGTTTTTATGTTTTACTGAATATTCAGTTTCCTTATTATCAAATGTCGGTTCAAACCAATTTGGGATTCTGGAGTGATTTATTTTCCGGTTCATTTTGGTTGAATTCTTTGTTGGGTGGTTTGTTTATTCTAATCAATGCCATTTCGCTCAATTGGATATTTAATAGTCACGAGTTCCTCGATCGAAATTCATACATTGTTTCGCTACTTTACGTAGTAACGATGAGTTTCTACCACTCATTTTACAGCATTGATGGGTTGTTGCTGGCTCAGACATTTATTATTTTAATGCTATCCCAATTTTTTCAATTAAAACAAAATGTTGATGGTCGTCGAAATGTTTTTAATGGATTTTTCTTTGCGGGTGTTGCTGCCACTTTTCATCCCTTTGTAATCTTTTCATTTCCGATCTTAATAGCGATGGTATTAATCATCAGGCCTTTCGTTTTCAGGGAGTTCTTTCTTGCAATTGCAGGATTTTGCATTCCTCTACTGTATGCTTTTGTTTACTTGTGGTATTTTGATAATCAGTTAAATTTCAAAATTTTAGAAAATTCATCTAATTTTCAATTGCAAACAGATTTCATCATCACACTTGTTTTATTTGGTATTTTATTGGCTTTAGGGACTTTTAGTCTACGAAATCGAATGCAAAAATCGTCGGTTCGACTGAAAAAACAGATTCAAATTGTGTGGTTACTAATTTTCGTTGCATTTAGTTTTGGATTAATTGATGTGATTTACTTTCATCAAATAGAGCGTTTTAGTTTGTTATTGATTCCGCTATCAATGCTACTTACTTATTCGTTCTTACATAAGTCTTACGGAATCATCTCATCATTGGTTTTTTACCTTGCTATCATCTATTCGGTTGTGAAATTTTTTGTTTTTCTTCCGACCCCACAGTCTTAAATTAACTAACTTTGAAATAAAGAATTGAAATGAAATTTGGTGTTGTAACTTTCCCCGGTTCGAATTGTGATCAAGACATGATTTATGTCTTAAAAGACTTGCTTGGTCAAAAGGTTGAAACCCTTTGGCACAAAGAAACAGATTTAAAAGGAGTCGATATGGTAATTTTGCCGGGTGGTTTTTCGTATGGTGATTATTTGCGATCTGGAGCGATTGCCAAATTTTCTCCAATCATGTCTGAAGTAGTTAAACACGCGAATAAAGGAGGTTATGTGATGGGAATTTGCAACGGCTTTCAGATTTTAACCGAATCAGGTTTGTTAGAAGGAGCCTTGTTACACAACAACAATCAGCGATTTATCTGTAAAAATGTTTTTCTGAAGCCAGTATCTAAAAGTGCTGCCACAAATAAGGATTTAAAGTCGGTTAACACCTACAAAATTCCGATAGCACATGGTGAGGGACGTTTTTTTGCACCTAAGGAGACATTGCAGGCGATTGAAGATAATGATCAGGTTTTGTTCCGTTATTCAAGCATAGAAGGGGAGGTTTCTGATGAATTCAATCCAAATGGCTCATTAAATAACATTGCGGGAATTACGAATAAAACGAAAAATGTATTTGGTATGATGCCACATCCTGAGCGTGCTGCGGATGAGCAATTAAATAATATCGATGGAAAAGCAATTTTTGAATCTATACTAAATCATTGTTCATGAAAGTTTTATTGTTAGGATCGGGGGGAAGAGAACATGCTTTGGCTTGGAAGATTGCACAAAGTTCAATTCTTGATGAACTGTATATTGCTCCAGGAAATGCAGGAACAAAGCAGCATGGGAAAAACGTAGCAATTTCACCAACGGATTTTGAAGGAATCAAAAATTTCGTGATTGAAAATGCAATTGAAATGGTAATCGTAGGTCCAGAGGAACCATTGGTAAACGGAATATTTGATTTTTTTCAGACAGACGAAAAGCTACGAAAAGTTCCTGTAATTGGACCAAGTAAATTTGGTGCGCAACTTGAAGGAAGCAAGGACTTTGCAAAAGCGTTTATGGCTCGTCATAAAATTCCTACGGCTAAGTATGGCACATTTACCGCTGAGACGTTAAATGAAGGGATGAAGTTTTTGGAAGGGATGAAGCCTCCTTACGTGCTAAAAGCCGATGGTCTCGCAGCAGGAAAAGGTGTGTTGATTTTAAAAGACCTGAGTGAAGCGAAAAGTGAGCTAAAAAGCATGCTTCAACATCAGAAATTTGGAGCTGCAAGTAGCAAGGTGGTAATAGAGCAATTCTTAGATGGAATCGAACTTTCTGTTTTTGTGATTACAGATGGAGAATCTTTCAAATTATTGCCAGAAGCAAAGGACTACAAACGAATAGGTGAGGGCGATACTGGATTGAATACAGGTGGAATGGGAGCTATTTCTCCAGTTCCATTTGCAGATAGTGGTTTTATGGATAAAGTTCACAATCGCATCATTGTTCCAACCGTTAAAGGCTTAAAAACAGAAGGTATCTCCTATAAAGGTTTTATTTTCTTTGGATTGATTAATGTCAAAGGTGATCCGTATGTAATTGAATACAATTGCAGAATGGGAGATCCGGAAACGGAAGTTGTTATTCCGCGTTTAAAATCCGATATACTTGATTTATTTGAGGGTGTTGCCAGCAATACATTGTCAGAACGCGACATTCAATTTATCGACAAGAGTGCAGCCACAGTAATGATGGTTTCTGGAGGATACCCAGAGGCTTACGAAAAAGGTAAATCAATCTATGGATTGAATACTATTGCAGAGAGTATTGTTTTCCATGCTGGAACGAGTGCAGATGGGCCATCAATTGTTTCTTCCGGTGGACGCGTTTTAACCGTTACATCTTATGGTAAAAATGTGGAAACTGCTTTGGAAAAGTCCTACGAGTCAATTTCAAAGATTAAATTTGAAGGAGCATATTATCGCAAGGATATTGGATACGATGTTATTTAAAAGAATACAATGAATCCAGAATACGTAATGGTTCTTCTTTCTTTAGTTGCCTCGGCTTTTTTTTCAGGAATGGAAATTGCCTATTTAGCATCAAATCGATTGAAAATCGAAGTTCAGAAAAAACAAGGAACCATCCAAAGTAAGATTATTTCGGTATTCTACAGAAATGAGTCTACGATGATTGCATTACTTTTACTAGGAAACAATGTTGCATTAGTTGTTTATGGTATAGCGGCAGCTGAAATCCTTAATCCTTGGTTAAAGACTTTGGGTGTTAGTCATGATGCGTCATTATTGGTTCTGCAAACCCTTATTTCAACGTTATTGGTGCTCTTTACAGCTGAGTTTCTACCAAAAGCAATTGGCCAGATTAATCCGAATCGTTTTCTCAATTTGGGAAGCGTTCCAATGCTCATTTTGTACGTTCTTCTTTATATTCCAACACAATTTATTCTTTTCATCAGTTCGTTTATATTAAAGCTTTTTGGGACGAAACACGAAAATTCGGATAAGGTATTCTCACGCGTAGACCTTGAACATTATGTCGAAGATTTAGCATCAAGAATAAAGTCTGAACAAGAGCTCAGTAAGGACATGCATATTTTGCGTAACGCACTTGAATTTTCGAACATTAAGGCCAGAGATTGTATGATTCCACGAACGGAAATAATCGCTGTCGAAATTGATGATACCATCGATGAAATGAGGAACTTATTTGTGAGTAAGGGCCTATCAAAAATCATTATTTACAGAGATTCCATCGATAATATTATTGGTTATGTGCATTCGTTTGACTTGTTCAAAAATCCCGGAGCTATTAAGCAAATTTTAAAATCAATTCCATTTGTTCCAGAAGTAATCACTGGAAAGGAATTGTTGGAGAAGTTTACAACGGAGCGCAGTAATTTGGCTATTGTAACCGATGAATATGGAGGTACAGCAGGACTGGTAACATTGGAAGATGTCATTGAAGAAATATTTGGCGAAATCGAGGATGAGCACGACAAAGATGATTGGTTGGAAGAAAAGATTTCGGATGGAGAGTATTTATTTTCGGCGCGAGCAGAAATTGACTATTTAAATGAAACCTATGGATTAAATCTTGAAGAATCCGAGGAGTATGAAACGCTTGCAGGAATGATCATTCATCATTTAGAGACCATTCCGGAAAAAGATCGCGTAATTGAATTGAAAGGCTATTCTTTTATTGTTGAGGAAGTTAGCGAACGAAAAATCGAAAAAATTCGAATCAAAAAGTCAGAATGAAAAAGCGTTTTTTAATCGTTTTCTCCTTTTTTTCATCTTTATCCTTTTCACAAAGTTTTACACTTTCAACAGAATTGAAAGAAATTTCTGGCCTTGAATTTATCAATGATTCAACGATGATTGCGCTTAATGATGGCGGAAATTCTCCGCATCTTTACGTATTGAATAAAAAAGGTAAAATCCTCAAAAAAGTACTAATTTCCAACGCTATGAACTCCGATTGGGAGGATATCGCAGCAGATGATGATTACATTTATATTGGCGACATAGGGAATAACTTGAACAAGCGAAAAGACCTTCGGATTTATAGAGTTAGTATAAATGATGTTTTGAAACAGAAAGAGGTAATAGCAGATGAAATGCAGATAGCATATTCAGATCAGAAAGAATTTCCTCCAGCATTAAATAATCGAAATTTTGATTCAGAATGTCTTATTTCAGCAAATGGATATTTGTGGGTTTTTTCGAAAAATAACTCAGACCCTTTCGATGGAAATTGCAAAGTTTATCGGTTTAAGTTTATCGAAAATACGAAAAAGGAAATTGAGTTATTTTCAACTATTTATTTTGGAAATCGAGGGTTTTACTTTGACACGCCTACTGCCGGTGATTTTTCAAATGGGGAGTTTTACATTACAACTTATAATCGATGGCTCGTTTTTAAATTGGAGGGAACATCTTTCAAACTGACAAAGAAGAAAAAACATTCGGAATATAATCAAAAGGAGGCTTTGACCGTTCAAGGTTCAAATCTTTGGGTGGCAAACGAATACAATAAACTTCTTGGTAAACCGAAACTCAAACGAATTACGTTAAAGTAAGTTTGATTAATTGATTGGTTAATTTGATAATTTCTTTTTTCGTTTAATCAGGTAATAATAAGCAATGAATATTAATCCGCTAACAAAAGGAATTAGTGCCAAATGAACCCATTTAATAGAACTGAAAATTAGTTGCTCCTCAAAACCATAAAACTCTGAAATCATCCAATAACTATTTGCTATAATCCAGCAGATTACAGCGTTATTGTGATACCATTCAGATGAATTTTCACGAAATTTATTCGTTAAATAAATTGAAAGTAAGAGCGTAGGAATGATCATCGTTATCCCCAAAATTTTCCATCCCATACTCCAACTCATATCTTTAAGTAACCAGAACACAATGTGGAGATTCTCAAATTCTCTGATTCGTTTTGGTAGTTGAAAAGTATCCATAATCGTAGAAATAAAAAAAGCGACTTTTAGCCGCTTTCAATTATTAAATTTATTTTTAATTAGGCTGTTACACCCAATACAGAAGCCATTTTTGCCCCAATTTGTGCTGGCGAATCAACTACGTGAATGCCACACTCACGCATGATTCGTTTTTTCGCTTCAGCAGTATCATCAGCACCACCAACAATTGCACCTGCATGTCCCATTGTTCGTCCTTTTGGAGCTGTTTCACCAGCAATAAATCCTACAACTGGTTTCGTTCCATTTTCTTTAATCCAACGAGCAGCAATAGCCTCTAGATTACCACCGATTTCACCAATCATTACAATTCCTTCCGTTTCAGGATCATTCATAAGAAGTTCAACAGCTTCTCTTGTGGTTGTACCGATAATTGGATCTCCTCCGATACCAATTGCAGTTGTGATTCCCATGCCTGCTTTCGCAACTTGATCTGCAGCTTCGTAAGTCAACGTTCCTGATTTCGAAACAATACCAATTTTACCTTTTTTGAAAACAAATCCTGGCATGATTCCAACTTTTGCTTCTCCTGCAGTAATAACACCTGGGCAGTTCGGTCCAATTAATCGACAATTGAATCCTTTTGTATATTCTTTTGCCTTAACCATGTCATTTACTGGAATTCCTTCAGTAATACAAACGATTACCTTAATTCCAGCTTCTGCAGCTTCCATAATTGCATCCGCGGCGAATGCCGGTGGAACAAAAATGATTGAAACATCAGCACCTGTGGTTTTAACTGCATCTGAAACAGTATTAAAAACTGGTCTGTCCAAGTGAGTTGAACCTCCTTTACCGGGAGTTACACCACCAACGACATTTGTTCCGTATTCAATCATCTGTCCTGCATGGAAAGTACCTTCACTTCCTGTAAAACCTTGAACAATTACTTTCGAATTTTTATTAACTAAAACGCTCATAATGCTGGAATAATTTTTTGTGGTTCAAAAATAAGAAATGACTTTTGAATGACAACATTTTCTTGAATTATTTTACGTCAAGAACTGTCATTTCAAAATAAAGAATTGAATTTACCGGTATGTCATCTAACTTTCGATCTCCGTATCCAAGTTGCGGTGGTATGATCATCATTATTTTTGATTTATTTCGATTGGATATTAAGGCTTCTTTCCATCCCGCTATTAAGTCCTTAATTGCGAAAATCCGAGGAGTCGTTTGCTTATCTACGATTTTTCCATTTAATAATTTTCCTACATATATAACTTTAACGCTATCTGTATATCGAATTAACTCACCTTCACCATCTATCATGGTTTTTTGATACAATCCGGATGATGTTTTTTTGAGAGATAATTTATTCTTCTTAATATATTCTTGAATGGTTTTATCAAACGTGGTTTTATCTTGCTCTGAATAAGTCTGACAAGCTGTAACAATCAATAAATGGCTCAAAAAAAGTAAGAAAAACCTCATAATTTAATCGGAATTAAACGATATCCTTTTTTAATTAATAATTCAATTACACCCTCTGGGCCAGCTAAATGAGCTGCTCCAACCGCGAAAAAAACGATTTGATTCGTCATCATTGCTTCCATTTTTGGAATCCAATCGATGTTCCTGTTTTCAAGTAAATCTCTATTCTCCAATGTTGACTCTTGTTTCGAAAAATTAAAAAGTGAATCCAAATCTTGACTTAGATAAATTTGTTGCATATCATCAAAAACCTTTGCGGCATTTTTTTCATCACGAAGCGATTCCATTACCATATTTGCTTGTTCTTTCAATGGCATATTATCGAAAATCGACAATTGAAAATCAATTGTTTCTAAACCTTTTATTTCTTGTTTATTTATTTTGGCGAGCGAGGAAAACTCAATTTCATAGCTTTTTGTTTTTTGAGGTAGTGATTGCTGAAGAACAAATTGCATCAGCAAGAATGGTTTTGCTTGTCCGAAGTTTTCGTCAAATTGATTTTGATTCATTAATAAATTTCGTGACGCCCAATCGTGAATTGTATCTAATTGTTCCTTTGAAAAAATATCATTAATCGTCTTATCCTTTAACATTAATTTATCCATAGAAAGATTGGCGCCTGACAAATCGGCAACTTCCATACACAAGGTTTTCGATTTTAATAAGGTTTTCTCCAATTTTTTAGGGAGAAAAAATAAATTTTCATCCATTACGTGAATTGTCCCAAATAAATAGGAACGTGTTTTTCCTTGTTGATCTTGAATTTCCCATAAAAGCGCTTTCTTTTCGACTTGCGAAAAACCACTTTGAAAAAGTAAGAGAAATGCAAAAAGTTGGAAAAAGTTCATTTTACAATAATGTCAATTGAGCCAAGTAATGATGATCCTGTTCCATAATTTTCGAACATTTGAATCCAAGTTTTAAGGCTGCTTTGTGTAGGTTGTCATAGTCAACGTACAACCAATCAAACCAGGGACCTGTGATATTTTTGTAATGCATTTGAAAACGAAAGTTTCCATAGTATTCGGAATTTAAGTCCACCCACAAGGAACCATCTTCATCTTCATACAGAAAGCGAACATCTGATGAGTCACATAAAATTTGCCCACCTTTTTTCAATAGGCTTTTTGCATGAAGTAATGTTTTTTCCAAGTTAGATAGTGTTCCAGCAATTCCAATTCCGTTCATCATCATTAAAATCGTATCGAACTTTTCGGAAGATGAAAACTCTTCAAATCTTTTCTGTTCACAAGAAATTCCAGTTTTCTTTAGGTAGTCAATTGCGCCTTTGGAGCTATCGATGGCAAAAACAGAGTGACCATTTTTTATCAATTCGTTACAATGAATTCCTGTTCCTGCTCCTGCATCCAAAACGGATCCTTTAGCAAGTTGAATGGCCTTTTTTTCAATTTCGGGCATTTCTTTGTAGGAACGAAAAAGTACCTCTATTGGAATAATGTCATCGTCGCAGATATCAGAACTTACAATGATGTCAAATGGTTTTTTGTTTTTAGCGTAATCCAGAATGGCCTGGCCAATTGGGTCGTTCGAGGTTGTATTCATGAATTAATATTCGTATTCGTTGTAATCAGTCAAATCATCATCCGAATAATCATCGTCAAAATCATTTAATCCAAATTCATCCTCTTCTTCTTCGTCAAGTTCTTCACCGACAAAAAGTTGTTCATCAATTTCCTCTCTTGATTCTTCCCTTGGCGCATTTCCAACTGAAAGGATTGTTTCGGGTGTGCTAGGGTCATTTCGATCGAATCCAATTAATTCAATCAGAAAAATCCACATGCGCATGAAATCGTAAACCAAAATAAACTTCTGATCGGGCTCTTCCAAAAAGTCTTTGATAATAGCACTTTTCATAACTGCCGAAGGTGAATCAATTGAATCATCGTCGTAAGACATATCCATCAAACTTATTTCATGACCTTTGTCCCAATCATCATTTGAAACATAGAAACTAGCCATTTGATCTCCTTTGAAATTGAAGGATTTTATGATCGCATGATAAAGTGATTCAAAATTGTCCGAGTCTGCGATCAGAATATCTCGGAAAATCTCTTCGTTTTTTTCTGAATCAAGTAATACTCTAAATTTTAATCCTGGCATATACTTCTTTTGTAACAACTATAAAATTAATCAAAACTTTAATTCGGGATTGATTTTTACCTCTAAACCTAATTCATTTCCAATTCGTAGCATTTCTGCAACAGCATCCTGATAATTATTCGAAATAATTCCTTCAAGAATGGCCTCTTTAATCTGACTTTTTATAATTCCAATTTCGGCTTGAGGACCAATTCCAAAGGTTTTCATAATTAACTCACCTGAAACTGGAGGTTGAAAATTTCTAATTCTGTCTTTTTCTTCTACCAATCGCAGTTTTTCAGATACCAACTCAAAGTTTTGCTTGTATTTCTTTACTTTGAATTCATTTTTTGAGGTTATATCGGCATTACAAAGTAACATTAAGTCATCGATATCATCACCTGCTTCATTCAAAAGTCTTCTAATGGCAGAGTCAGTAACAAATCCTTTAACCAAAGCAATTGGTCGTAAATGCAGTCGAACCAATTTTTGAACATACTTCATTTTCTGATCCAATGGTAATTTCAATTTTTGAAAAATTTTCGGAACCATTCGAGCGCCAATTTCTTCATGACCATGAAAAGTCCAACCAACTTGAGGATCAAAACGTTTTGTAGGTGGTTTTGCTATGTCATGTAAAATTGCAGCCCACCTTAACCAAAGATTTTCACTCTTCTCAGCAAGATTGTCAAGAACTTCAAGCGTGTGAAGAAAATTATCCTTGTGACTTTTCCCATTAATCGTTTCTACACCTTGTAAAGCGATCATTTCAGGGAAGAACTGATGTAACAAATTGGTCGCGTTTAGTAATTTGAAGCCGCGCGATGGGGTTTTTGTTAGAATTATTTTGTTTAATTCATCCGATATTCGTTCGCGGGAGATAATTTCTAATCGATTCGCTTGATTTTTTAGTGCTTTTAAGCAATTGGATTCAATTTTGAAATCTAATCTCGTTGCAAATCGAATAGCTCTGAGCATGCGCAGAGGGTCATCACTAAATGTGATATCAGGATCGACAGGTGTTCGGATGATTCCATTTTTTAAATCTGTTAATCCATCAAATGGATCGACTAATTCCCCATAATTTTGCGGTCGTAAATCGAGCGCTAAAGCATTAATGGTAAAGTCTCTTCGAAATTGGTCGTCTCTCAAAGTGCCTTTTTCTGTGTAGGGTTTTCTCGAATTTGATTCGTACGATTCTTTACGAGCTCCCACGAATTCAACGTCTAAGTCTTTATATTTGAAATGAGCTGTGCCGTAATTTTTGAAAACACTAACCGATTTTACACGAAGAATGTCTGCTACTTTTCGCGCAAGCTCGGTGCCATCTCCCACAACTACGATGTCAATGTCCTTGGAAGGTTTTTCGAGTAATAAATCACGAACAAAACCCCCTACGACATAAGCTTCGAGTTGATTTTCCTCAATGTATTTGGAAACAACTTTAAAAACGGGATGTTTTAGATGAAAAGCGTAATTCGAGGACATGCGCTGCAAAGTTAAGATTTCAGCGCGAACTATGCATTGAATTTAGAAATCTTCGTCCTCGTCTTCGTCATCAAATAAGTCTTCATCATCCTTCTTTTTATAGGAAAACAAATCCTCATCGAAGTCTTCATCATCGTCATCAAAAAAACGATTGTTTTTACCACTCTTTTTGTAGGCATCCATTTTTGGTTTTTTGGAGCGGTTATCACTATCCTGATCCGAAGTTTTTTTGTCTTTCGGAAGTTTTTTTCTAGGTTCTATTTTACCTGGTATTTCAGGGATAACAGGAGGAACGAATGAATCTGTTGATCTTCTTTCATTCGGTTGACTTTCGCTTCTTGGAGGTCTAGGACTAGAGTCATTCGGTCTTGGCGCTCGATTTTCTCGATCTCCTCGCGCTTCAGCCTCTTTCACTGCAATTGGTCTTCCATTAATAACATGATTGTCCAAAGAGCGAATAGCAGACATTGCTTCCTCACGATCAGCCATCTCAACAAATGCAAAACCTCGGGATTTTCCTGTTTCTCTGTCAGTCGCAACACTTGCTTTTAAAACCTTACCGTGCTGCTCGAACAATTTCTTTAATTGCTCACTTGTCACACCAAAATCTAATTTGGCAACAAAAATACTAGTCATAAAAACTTAAATCGACAATTTAAAAGGTTGTATAATATACTTTCGGATTCGAAATTATGATAAAATTTCTTAAACCTAAACAATAATCAAAAAAAAACGCAAAAATGCTTGAAAACTTAACAAAAAATTTATGCTAACGGTTTGAAAAATAGCGAAAAGCATATTTTGTATCATTATTCGATCATTAAAAAGAGATCATATTTTTTATTGATTAAACGATTTTTTGTAATTTTCCATTCTCTTTTTATTAAAAAATGAACGATTTAGTTATAATAGCAACTGCTTCAACACCTAAAGTTTTCTTTGAATCCAATGGGAATTTTGAGATTTCAGGAAAATTAATTCCTGATCCAGAAATCGATTTTTGGTCGCCAATTTCTAATTGGTTTGATAATTATCTTCAAAATCCTGCAAAAGTTACCAGTTTTCGTTTTCAAATTGATTATCTGAATACTTCTTCTTCGAAGGAAATTCTTCAGATGCTTTATCGATTAAATGAACTTAAAGAACGTGGATTTGACGCTGTTGTTTATTGGTCGTATCATGAAGCAGATATGGATATGCTTGAGGTAGGAAAAGATTATGAACATATGGTTAAAGTTCCGTTCGTATTTTCTGCCATTACAATGGAATTAATTTAGTTCAGGTTCAATTAAGATTGTTTAATTTTGTTCATGCGATTAGTTAAACAAATACCTCATGAACGCTATTTGATTCAAATTCATCAATATAACGGTAAGTTTATTTTGAAAATTGAATTAGCTGGATTTGAGCAATTATTTAAAGTTTCTGAATCAGAGGTTGATATCGAAAAACTAACTAATCAAATTTCAAATGATTTCCTGAAAAGTTGCCTCGAACGATTTTTGTCTATGCGCACAGAATGGGAAAAACTATTAAACATTAGCAAATTAAATCAATGAAAAATTTAATTTTTTTAATTCTAGGATTCACCTTTTTAGTCTCTTGTGGAGGAAATGAGCAAACAGTTAAAAAAGACACGAAACCTAAAATTGAAGTTAGGGATCCAAAAGGACTCAAAATAGCTTATTACAGTAATGACAGCATCAAAGAGGGTTTTGAATACTACAAAAAGGAGGATGCCGCTGTTACTAAAAAGCAAAAGGCTTTTCAGTCTGAATTGGAAAGGAGATCGAGGGAATATGAGTCGTTTGTTCAAAGGAAAGACCAAGAGGCAAGAAATGGTTTGCTTTCTGAAAATGAAATGGCAATGGCTCAACAAAAAGCACAGCAAATGCAAGCTTCAATAATGCAATATCAGCAAGAACAAGGAGCTAAAATTGAAGAAGAAACGGTAAAAAAACTAGAAGCTATAAATAAGAAAATCGAGGCTCTAGGAAAAAAATACTGTGAGCAAAATGGCATCGATATACTTCTCATTCATGGTCAAGGAGGACAACTTAACTACATCCACCCTTCCATGGACGTAACAAGAGAGTTCATTAATTTTTTGAATGAAAATCAGGATAAAATCGAAAAAGATTTAAAGTAACATGCTGATTGCTCAACAGAAAAAAAACGAAAACATTGCAGAATATTTGATATACATGTATCAAATAGAGGATGTAATTCGTGCGTTTCAATTCAACGTAGATCAAATTATTGATGTTTTTGTTAAACCAGGCTTGCCCGATCAATCTTTTCTGAATCAATATCGCAATTGGTACGGTGATTTAATATCTCAAATGAAGGCTCAAGGTTGTGAAAAAGAAGGACATCTTGAAGAATTGAAAGAATTAATCATTGAATTAATTTATTTACACAATACATTGATTTCCATTACAAATGATGAGAAATATAAAAATTTGTGTGAGCAATCTAAGTCTTTTCTCGAGGAATTCAAACAAAAAGCAAACATGGTTCAACGCCATGATGTGGAAGTTCTTTTGCACGCGATGTATATGAAACTTCAATTAAAAGTAAGGAAACAAGAAATAAGTCCAGAAACAGAAGAAGCAATGGATTACATGCGGATTCAATTAGCTTATTTATCTCGAGAATATAATAAAATGAGATCTGGAAACTGGAATTTTAATCCAAATTAATCACTTTCATTTTTGTAATTAGGGAGCGATTCAATCCGTTGAATGTCCTTTATTTGTTGATTAACAAACCAATACGCGTGAGCAATACCATTTGTAATTGCAATGTATTTACAACCAAGTTTATTTTGGTAAATCAGTGCTTGCTCGAGTACTTTTTCATTTAAACTAATGGAAGTCGCTTTGCATTCAATTAGAATTTCAGGCGTGTAATCTTTGCTGTAAACGACGATATCCCACCGTTTATTCATACCGAAATAATTCAGTGATTTTTCAACCGAGATCCGTTCAATTTTGTATCCTAAGGTTATGTGTAAATATGCGATATAGTGTTGACGAACCCACTCCTCAGGGGTAAGTATGATTTTCTTTTTTCGAATCAAACATTGAACGGACAACGAATTGCCGTTACGTGTTAAATTCAAGTTTGTTTTTGGTAAATTGAGGGGTTGGATTACGTCCATTAAATTCCAGGAAGAATCAAATTTATATCCTTGTACTTAAGTCCAAATACTTTTCCTAATACTTCATTCGTCAGAATTCCTTTATAAATGTAAACGCCATTTCTGAAACCCATTTGACTTCTGATTAATTCAACAACTCCTCCTTTATCGCCCATTTCTAAAATCATTGGTGAAAGAATATTTGAAAGTGCAAAGGATGCTGTTCTTGAAACTCTTGAAGAAATATTTGGGACACAATAATGTACAACGCCATGTTTCAAAAAGGTTGGCTCAATATGATTTGTTACACGCGAAGTTTCGAAACATCCTCCCTGATCGATGCTTACATCAACTACAACGGAACCTTGTTTCATACTTTCAATCATTTCTTCACTTACTACGCACGGAGTACGTCCGATTGGTGATCGAAGTGCACCGATTACAACATCTGCTCTTCGAATAGCTTTGGCCAATACTTTCGGTTGAATAATAGAAGTGTAAACGCGCGAACCGATGTCGTTTTGAAGTCTACGCAAGCGGGATAATGAATTGTCGAAAACTTTCACTGAAGCACCAAGTCCTAGCGCAGCGCGGGTTGCAAATTCGCCAACGGTTCCTGCTCCTATAATTACCACTTCGGTTGGTTGAACACCAGCTACGCCACCAAGCATCATTCCTTTTCCGGATGCAAATGAAGATAAAAGGTCGCCAGCAACCAAAATACTGGTAGTTCCAGCAATCTCTCCTAGTGTTCGAACGATTGAAAACACTCCTTCTTCATCTCGTATGTAATCCCATGCAATTGCTGTGATTTTTTTTGACATTAATTTCTGAAGAATCTCTTTTGGTTGCGTTGCAATTTGCAGAGCCGAAATAAAGGTTTGTCCGCCTACCATAAGGTCAACTTCATCTTCAGATGGTGGAGCAACTTTTAAAATGATATCACAAGCATAAATTTCTTTTCTGTCATAACAGATTTCAGCTCCAGCCTCACTATAATCATTATCAGAAAAATTTGCGCCCTCGCCGGCTTTTGTTTCAATGCGCACGCGATGTCCATTTGCGATTAAAAGCGAAACAGCCTCTGGGACTAAAGCAACGCGCCGTTCCTGAAAGGAGGTTTCTTTTGGAATACCAAAAAATAAATTCCCCTTTTTGCGTTGAACTTCCAGCATTTCCTCTTTGGGCAATAAACTGCCTTGCTGAATGAGTGATTTCAATAATTCAGGATCAGTAATCATAATTCAAAACTAATTTCTCGTGTAAACTCATCATTACTACGAATATACAGCCAAATTGTGTCTTTTGGAAGCAATTGTTCGATTTTTTCAGCCCACTCAATAAATATGTAATTTTTCTCGTCAAGAATTTCATCTAGTCCAATGTCGATTGCTTCTGCTATTGTTTTAATTCGATAGCAATCCATGTGATAAACTTTTTGAGCTTTTTCGTTCGAGTATTCTTGAATTATTGCAAATGTTGGAGAACCTTCGAACGTTTGAATTTCTAGTTTTTTAAGAATGGCATGAATGAAAGTGGTCTTTCCAGCTCCCATTTCACCAGAAAAGGCAAAACATCGTGGATTTGGAAATAATTCTAGAAACTTTTGAGCATATTGATTCAAATCATCAATTGATTGAATCGACCAGACAACTTTCATAGGCTACTCCGAAATGGTTTTAAATGGTTGAATTTGATCATTTTTCCATTGCAAAATTTCAAATATTTCTCCATCAAAACGTCCGAAAGTGCAAAAGTTCAACCATTCGCCAAGATTAAAATAATACGTTTGCCCGATTTCAAATTTCAAAGGTAAATGCCTGTGACCAAAAATATAGAAGTCGCGATGTTTTGTGACTTCGGCAGATTTTGTAAATTGATAAAGCCATTCTTTATCTAAATTCTGCAAAACAGCATCTTCAGCCCCTGTGCTTATTCTACTAGTTTTCGAAAAATAAGACGCTAAAGCGATACCAAAATTTGGATGCAAACGAGCGAAAGCCCATTGACAAATTCGGTTTCGAAATATTTTTTTAATGAGTTTATATCCTTTATCACCTGGACCTAAGCCGTCACCATGGGCAATGTAAAATAATTTCCCGTTTAGTTCGATTTCAATTTCGTCACTATGAATTTGAACACCTAATTCAGTTTTGAAATAATCAAACATCCACATATCATGATTACCAAGGAAGAAATGGACTGGAATGCCCTTATCAGTTAATTCAATTATTTTGGCTTGCAGTCGAATAAAACCTTTCGGAATAGCATGCTTGTATTCAAACCAGAAATCAAAAATATCACCGACTAAATAAATAGCAGAAGCATTTTTTTCTATTTCATTTAGCCACGAAACGATTTTTTTTTCTCGTTCTAAACTGATTTCTCTATTCGGGACGCCAAGATGAAAATCCGAAGCAAAATAGGTGTATTTTTTTTCTTGTTCCTCCATTGGACTAGTGCCCGTAAATCCGTTTTAATTCAATTTCGAGTGCTTCACCTCTTAAGTTTGTTTTGATAATTTTCCCCTCTTGATCAATTAATACAGTAAACGGTACGCTTGAAACACCATATTTTTTACCCACTTGGCTATTCCATCCTGCAAGATCGCTAACGTGATTTGGCCATGATAGATTATCTTTATTAATTGCAGCAATCCATTTGTCTTTGTCGGTGTCAAGAGAAACACTCATTACGGTAAAACCATCCTCTTTATATTTCTCGTAGGTTCGAACCACGTTGGGATTTTCCTTTCTGCAGGGACCACACCAAGAAGCCCAAAAATCAATTAAAACGACTTTTCCTTTGAGGTCTGAAAGCTTAATTTTTGTTTTTCGATCAGTTCCTATTTCTTCAAAATCAGGAGCTAATTTTCCGATAGCGAGAATCATTCCATCTTCTATTTTTTTCTTGGCTGCCAAGTAGTTTTGGTAATAATTCTGTACTGTTGGACTTTTTGAGAATGAATTATAAACCTGAAGCATTATGTTTTCATAATCCTTAAAATTCTGCTCAATATCAATATTGTTCAAAGCTAAAATCAAAGCTGGAGAATTGGAGTTCATACTCACAAAATTTTGCAGTTCTTGCTGATACGTCATAAATTGTCCTTGCATGTATTCATTGATTGCTTTTTCACGACTAGGATCTTGTCTAAGTGCGGTCATGGCAGAATCCGATTTCATTCTCCAATTATCTGCGATTAATGCAAAATCATGAAATGCTTTTGATTCATCTGACCCAATGATGTTGCAGAATTCGCGAATTTTTGAACCATCTCCATATATTTTCATGTCACATTTGTCACGAACGATAAGATTTACATTATTGTTTCCAACACGCAGAAAGTAAAAATCTTCATTCGGAAGTTTTCCGGAAAAGTTGAAGTTTCCGTTTTTATCTGCAGGAATATTCGCATAGTCTTTAAAGTATGAACCAAAAAATTGAGATAATTTGAAAGTATCGACTTTTGAATTGAAAATAGTGCCTGATATTTTAACGTCAAATTCATTTTGAGACCAACTTACGAAATGTAAGAGAATGAATAAACAATAAATAATTCTTGTTGTCATGTTCGCGTTTTAAAACAATTCTTCCAATTTTCGTTCCAACTCTGCTCCTCGCAAATTCGTGCCAATAACTTTGCCATTTTTATCGACTAATACTGTATACGGAATCGCATCAAATCCATAGGTTGTAATTAAAGAAGTTTCCCAACCCTTCAGGTCGCTGACGTGATTTGGCCAAATTAATCCATCTTTTTTTATGGCTGATTTCCACGCTGTGATATCCTCGTCGAGTGAAACAGAGAATACAGTAAATCCTTGCTTTTCATATTTTTTGTAAAGTTTTACAACGTTCGGGTTTTCTTTTCTGCAAGGCACACACCAAGATGCCCAAAAATCGATAAGAACTACTTTACCTCTTTGGTCGGATAACCGCAAAACTTTTCCTTCTGGGTTTTTCAATTCTATTTCTGGTGCAGTGATTGATCCGTCAGTAGTTGAACTATATTGTCTGTATGCCGCTGCTATTTGATCCACTTGACTTCTAAATGTTTTTGCGGCAGGCTGACCATTATACTTTTTTTCAAATCCTTGTGCGGCCATTTCTAGCGCTTTTAAATTATCTGCATCCCAATCTGAAAAACTGGATGTTGGTAGTAATGCCATTGAAAGAACAATATTATAGGCATTTTCAGGATCATTAATCATTGAAGTTTTGGCAAAATCTTCTACTTTTTTCTTAATTACTTTGAATGCTTCATTGACTTGTTCTTTAGATAACTTTTGTTCGTTTGCAATCAATTTTTGTTGTTCGAATTCAAAGTCACGCAAAATAGCTTGATGCTTATTTAAAATGTTGGTCCATGAAGGTCCGCTCATATTTGGCTTGTACTTGAACTCATTAACATTCGTTCTGATTTGAATAAGATTATTCGGTTCAATAGTCGCCTGGATTGCATTTTGAGGATTTTCACCTAATCGGATTAAAAAGAACCCAAGTCCAGGTACATTTCCGTTTAATTTGAATGATCCATCGGGATTTATGATCGTATCGGCAACAGGAATCATTCCTTGATCACTTGGTGCTTCAACGTATAGTCGAATACCACCTGCTCCGTCAATTCTTCCTGAAATCCAAAAATTGTCTTTTGGTTTTTCTTTGACCTCGGTTTTAATTTCCCCTTTTTTAGTAGAAAAATAAATAATGGGTGCAATTATTGCAAGACAAATTAGAATAATGAGTGTTTTATTTTTTTTGAATATACTCATGATCAAGATTCTAACATTTGTCTCAATAAACCATTGGCAATCTTTGGATCTGCCTTTCCTTGTGAAACTTTCATTAATTTACCCATGAAAAATCCAGTTAATTGTTTTTCACCCGCTCTATAGCGTTCAACTTCGTTTTTATTTTCATCAAAAACCTGAAGAATGAATTGCTTAAGAGAATCTTCATCTGAGTTTTGAATTAAATTTAATCGTTCAGCAATTTGTAATGGAGATTCTTTGGTCTTCAACAGCTCTGGGAAAATACGCTGTGAAGCAATTGATGTTGATACTTTTCCATTGTCAATTAACTGAATTAATTCGGAAATCGTTTTTGGGGTAATTGGAAATTCATCAATTTCAACACCGTATTCATTTAAGTATGATTTCACATCACCCATCATCCAATTGGCTGCTGCTTTGTAATTTGATGTTAGATCAATTATTTCCTCATAATAAAGGGCAATTCCTTTGTTGTCAGTTAGATTATAAGCATCATAATCTGAAAGACCAAATTCCTTTGTGTATTTGAAAAATAATTCACGCGGTAAAGCTGGCATTTCCTTTTTAATACTGTCAATTTGAGTTTGATCAACGAACAATGGTTGTAAATCTGGCTCTGGAAAATAACGGTAATCATTCGCTGCTTCTTTCGAACGCATCGAAATGGTAATGCCTTTAAGTGCATCAAAAGCCCTCGTTTCTTGTGTCAAAGGATCACCATTTTCAATGGCTTCAATTTGCCGATTAATCTCAAATTCGATTGCACGCTGAACGTTACGAATCGAGTTCATGTTTTTCACTTCAACTTTTGTCCCAAATTTTTCAGTTCCTTTAAGTCGAACTGAAATGTTGGCATCGCATCGAAGAGAACCTTCTTCCATGTTTCCATCACATATATCAAGATAACGAACAAGTTTTCGAACTTCCGTTAAGTAATTGTATGCTTCCTGTGACGAGCGAATATCTGGTTCCGTAACAATTTCAAGTAGGGGAGTTCCAGCTCGGTTTAAATCCACAAGTGTATCATAAACATCAACATCATGAATGCTCTTACCGGCATCTTCCTCCATGTGAATGCGCGTCAGGTTGATTGCTTTTTCAGAACCATCTTCCGTGCGAATGAAAATTTTTCCTCCTGTACAAATCGGTGTTTTATCCTGTGTGATTTGATATCCTTTTGGAAGATCTGGATAAAAGTAGTTTTTTCGTGCAAAATATTGATTTCGAGCAATGTTAGATTCACAAGCCAAACCTAATCGGATCGCAAATTCAATTGTTTTCTTATTCATTACAGGCAGCGTACCGGGGTGCCCCAACGTGATAACACTCACATTCGTATTCGGATGCGAGCCATATTCGTTGACGTCGTTGGAATATGCTTTGGTTTTGGTCAGCATTTGGGCGTGAACCTCCAAACCAATGACTGCTTCGTATTTATTTCGAATTTCTTCGTTCATCCTTAAACGCGTGAAATAAGTTCCTTCATAATTTTAGTCATCTTTGGCTCTTGGCGGCTGGCAACTTCAATTACATCTTGTAAACTCACTTTTTGAATTTTTCCTTTTACACCTAAATCTGTAATAATTGAAATGGCAAAACAAGGAATTTCCATGTGTCGAGCAACGATAACTTCCGGCACGGTCGACATCCCAACGGCATCTGCACCAGTATTTCGAACATATTGATACTCTGCAGGCGTTTCTAAGGTTGGGCCAGTTAAACCAGCATAGGTTCCAACAGAAACTTTGATATTATTTTCTTTTGCAATTGTCAAAGCAAGCTCAATCATTGCGTGATCATACGGTTCACTCATATCTGGGAATCGAGGACCTAATTCATCGAAGTTTTTTCCAATCAAAGGATTCCCAGGGAAAAGGTTAATGTGATCATTTTGAATCATGATTTCACCTACTTCAAAATCTGGATTCACGCCGCCAGAGGCATTGCTAACGAATAAGCGCTCGATACCCAGAAATTTCATTACGCGAACAGGGAAAGTCACTTGTTGTAACGAATAACCCTCGTAGTAGTGAAAACGACCTTGCATAGCAACAACTTTTTTACCTCCAAGCTCACCAAAAATCAATTTACCTGAATGGCTTTCGACTGTTGAAACAGGAAAATTCGGAATTTGCTCGTATGGAATTTCGTCGATTACATTGATTTCTTTAACCAAACCACCCAATCCAGTTCCAAGAATGATTCCAATGCTCGGTTTTACAGTTGTTCGCGATTGAATGTAAGCTGCTGATTCTTTAAATTGCTCTAACATAATTGTTTATTAATGATTTAAATTCAATTTCATTTTCAAATTCCATTTCTATTGGAACATAGTACCAAGGGTAATTTTCAAGTTTCCAAATAGTGATTTTACTGTATAATCTTGCAAAATCTTTTTCCGTTGTAAAAATTGCCGTTTGGTCGTCTGCAAAAGTATCAATTTTTCGGTGAATTTGTTCAATTTCACTTTGTTTGAATTGATGGTGATCGGGAAAATTAACCATTTCAATTTGATATGTTTTCTCAAGAAATTCAACCAATGGTTTTGGATTTGCAATTCCGGTTACCAAGATGACGCGCGTTATTTGTTGAATTGGTTTACCAAAAGGAATTGCATTATGATATCCAATGTGACTGAAAAATATAGGTTTGTTGAATTTTTTTAATTCTTGTAGAATTTTATTTTTTTCAGTTTCCTCTATATTATTCGGACATTTTGTGATGACGATGCAATTTGACCGATTGGCATTTCTACTACTTTCCCTTAATTTGCCCATTGGAACCAAGAAGTCTTTGCTAAAAAGTTGATTGTATGGCGTAAGTAAAATATTGAATCCTGCCTTTACTTTTCGATGTTGAAAGGCGTCATCAAGGAGCAATAAGTCAAAATTGTCTTTTCCAATGTTCTCAATTCCTTCTTTTCGATTTTCACAAACGGCAACACTGACCTTATTTTTAAATTTTAACTTGTAAAAGAGCGGTTCGTCGCCAACATTTTCTGCGCAATCAGTTTCTTTTACTTTCAAAAATCCCGATGTTTTTCTTCCGTAACCGCGACTTAATATTTGAACGTTTAAATCATTTTCAAACATTTTTGCAAGGAACGCAGTCATAGGTGTTTTTCCAGTTCCTCCCAAACTTAAATTCCCAATGCAAATTGATTTATTTGGAATTTGGAACGATTTTCTGATTCCCAAATCAAACATTCGATTTCTTAATTCAGTTACAATAAACCAAATCAGTGAAAATGGAGCCAAAACAATCCTTCTTAGAAGCATATAGCGAAGTTAATTAAATTCAAAATGGGAAGATGAATTATTGGCCTGAAATAGGAGAATCAAATATCCCAACAGCAAGTTCAACCCATAACAACCAAAAGAGGATAAATAGGAGGCTCAAAATTAAAATTCTGATTCGGCCTTTAATAAAGAAAAGTATAAAGTAAATGTAAAAACCAAGTATAAGAAGAAAAACACCAGCAATTATAAAATCGGATTTACTCCATTTAAAATTTTCAGGTGATAAAATATTGCCAATGGCAGGAATTGAAAGTAGTAATCCAACAAATAAAGGAACCAGTAAGAAAGAATATTTTTTGTTCAACGTAAGTTATTCATTTAAACCTTTACCATTCATTATCGCGGTTTTACTTTTCTCAATTCGATTTGTTCGCGTTTGCGTTTGTTTTGGTTGGGAGAAATGTAAAATATACCCGCGTTGTCTTCCTGGTGTTAAACTCTTGAAAGCGGCTTTAAATAAATGGTCATCCTCGAATGCAACTTCTAATTCTTCAGGGATTTCAATGGAGGAATAATCTGTTTTCGGAAGTTTTTTTCCTGATTCTTCAATATCAATTGCCTCTTGAATGATGTGTCGGATTGTTTCTTTTTCCTTATTGATTTTATCCATTCCTTGAAATCGAATCAATCGAAATGTATTTGAATTCTCTCCACTCTTTTCAAGAATTGGATTTTCTTTTAAAAGCGCACCTTTAAAAAAACTTAAGGCACAATTGTCCTTGAATGGAGCCAAAATCAGAATATTTTTCCCATTCAACGTGTAGCAAGGAAATCCCCATTTAATTTCCTCCTTTAATCCATATTCCAAAATCAAGCCACGAAGCGTAATTAATTCCTCTGGCCACTTATGTACTTTGCATTGAGGTGTTTGATAGTATTTGCAACGCCCACAACCATCCAAAAGAAATAAGTCAACTTTATTGTTCATAGTTTACATGTTTAATTTATCTGAGTAGTGATCAAATTCGAAAGAATCGCTCATAAG
This sequence comes from Flavobacteriales bacterium, assembly GCA_947497485.1. Lineage (GTDB taxonomy): Bacteria > Bacteroidota > Bacteroidia > Flavobacteriales_D > Crocinitomicaceae > UBA952. The sequence continues at coordinate 99,580 of CANMHB010000005.1, read as the reverse complement.
ATATGGCTCTTGACAAGTCAACATATCTTTTATTTTAATGATTTCAGGGTACTGAGAAGCATGAATGTTGAATGAAATTAACCTTGCTCCAATTAGTTGAATTTCCATGAAATGTGTTTCGTCTTCAATGCGGTAATAAGATCGATTATTCGTTAATTTTCGATACTGAGGAAATTCAATCATTTTTTTATAGTCTTTCAAGAGGAGTTTTTACCCCATCGACAAGCGAATAACAAGCTAGCTTATCTTTGAAAACGGAAGATTTAAAAATAGATCGATTCAACAACATACGAACGCATTCTTGAATTCCCTCTACGATTGAAGGATGCGGATGAATCAACTCTGAAAGCACCTCTATCGGCATATTTAGTTTAATTAATAATCCGACTGCTTGAATTGCTGTGGATGCATGTGCTCCAACGACCCGCATTCCAAGGATTCTCATTTCTTTATCGTTTGTGACAATGATTTTGAAAAAACCCTGCGTTTTACGCATTGCGATTGCTCTGGTAATCAAGGAATAATCAATTTTCACAACTTTGACAGGAATGTTTTTTTCAACGCATTGTTGCTCATTCAATCCAACGGATGCAACCTCAGGATTTAAAAACATGATGGTACAAACATTGTCGTAATTCAGGCGTTCGGGAATATTTCCAAAAGCCTTTTCCACGGCATGACGCGCTTCAAGCTCACCCATATTAACAAGGGCAATCCTTCCTGAAACGTCTCCAACTGCGTAAATATTTGGGACACTCGTTAGCGTATCGTCGTCACCAATGTGAACACCTCTTTTCGACATTGATACTCCAGCATTTTCCATTCCTAAACCTTCAATGTTTGGAATTCGTCCAATTGAAAGTAAAGCCTTTTCAACTCGAATAACTTGATGTGTGCCGTCTGGATATGAAAGTTCATATTCAACTTCGCCATCAATCTTCTGCAATCGTTCGAGTTTTGCATTCGAATGAATTACTACACCATGATCTGTTAAATTTTTAGAAATGAGTTTGGAAACATCTTCATCTTCAAATGGCAAAATGCGCTCTTGTCGATCGATGATATAAACTTTTGTTTTTCCAAAATTGGAGAAAATGGTAGCGTATTCACAGCCAATTACACCGGCTCCAACAATCACCAAACTTTTTGGATAATCGGTGATGTTGTCGATACCATCTGAAGTAAGAATTGTTTCTTCATCAACTTCAATTTCTGGAAGTGTTCTCGGACGACTACCCGTTGCTAAAACGATATTTTCTCCCCAAATTGTTTTGGTTTCACCTTCGTGCGAGATCTGAATTTCATTTTTAGAAAGTAATTTTCCATGACCTCGTTCATAGTGTAGGAGGTTATTCATGGTTTCAGTTTGAAGCAATTTGATGTGTGCGGAATATTGAAACTTTCTTTCAAAGATTGCTTCGGCGAGGTTTTTTTTAACGTCTTCCCAGGATAATTCGAACTTTGTTCTTCCTTTCGAAACAATCATATCGTTCACATCTGCAACGCGGTTAGAAAGCTCCCACAAAGTTTTGGATGAAAGTGCACCATTGTACACACCAGCTCCTCCAACTTTATCCTTTTCAATAAGGCAAATACGCTTCCCAAAATCAATTCCACGCATTGCTGCTGCGTAACCTGCAGGACCGCCACCTAAAACAACGAGGTCAAATTTCTCCATGTTGAATTCATTTGAGCGTAAATATAACTAGAAATAATTGGAACAAGTGGTGGATTTTCGCTGATTAAAAGTCATGTTCAATTAATTTTGAGTAGATCGATTTTTAAACCATCCTCCGCGATCGTTGTTTTTTCAAATTCAATTTGAGCCTCACTTAAATGACTATCTTGTTCGTTGTATCTGGATGAGAGATGACCTAAAACTAGGTGGTTAACATCGGCTTTTTTTGCAATGATTGCGGCCTCTTTAGCAGTTGAATGAAATGTTAGTTTTGCTCGGTCACTTTCTTTTTCAAGGAATGTTGCCTCGTGATAGAGTAGGGTTGACTTTTCAATAAACGGGATTAGGTCTTCGAAATATGCAGTGTCAGAACAGTATGAATAGGATAAACTTGGTTTTGGAGGAAAGGTGTATTTGGTAAAATTTAAAATCTTTCCTTGCTCATTTGTTGGTGATTCTCCTTTTTTTAAGCGATGAAAAAATTCAATTGGAACATGATCTTTCTCAATTGCATCTGGGTTCAATCGGTATTCTTTCTGTTTCTCTTGAATGCGGAATCCGGTAGTTGGAATGCGGTGCTTCAATGGAAAACTTGTGATTTTAATCAGTCGGTCTTCGAAAAGAATTTGTTCGCCATCGGTTGAGGTTGGAATGAAATTTAATTTAAACATTAGTTTTTGACCACCACATTCAAAAAGTTGCTTTAAAATGTCTTTTAATTGCGCTGGACCATAGATTGTAACTCCTCGATTCCGACCTAGTAAATTCATCGTGCTCAAAAGTCCTGGCAATCCAAAAAAATGATCTCCATGTAGGTGTGAAATGAAAATATGGGAAATTCGTTGAAATGGAATTCCGTATTTGCGCAACTGCATTTGCGTCCCTTCACCGCAATCAATTAAGATGTGGCGATTGTTGCAAAAAATATACTGTGATGTAGGATTTCTTCGACCAGTTGGAAGTGCGGCACCACTGCCTAAAATAGTTATTGAAAAACTCACGAATTTTTAGAAAGAGCAATCTCTTTGTTCTCAGAAATATTTAGAACCTTGTCTAATTGTGCAATTTCAATCATTTTTTGAACATTAACCTGAAGTCCACAAAGGTCAAATGATCCATTTGTATCTCTGCATAAGCGATTTGCAACAAGTATTGCACTTAATCCGGAAGAATCACAATATTTCGTTTTAGACAGGTCAAAAATGAGTTCATTAAAGCCATTTTTATTCAAATGTAAAAACTGAGCCTTGAGCTCTGGAGCATTACTCGCATCTAGTTTCTCAACATGAGAGCTTATCAGAATCGCCTTGCCAATTTGTTCAGTAGTGAAATTCATGACTTCCTTTTTTTCAAATGTAATAAAAATTACCTTTCAATTTTAGAGGCAAGTAAATAAATTACAGCCATTCTAATTGCAACTCCGTTTTCAACTTGCTGGAGTATAATACTTTGCTTGGAATCCGCAACATCACTTGTTATTTCAACTCCTCGATTGATTGGTCCAGGGTGCATCACCACAATTTCTTTTGAAAGGGAATTTAAAATTTCTTTATTCAAGCCAAATTGTTGCGAATATTCACGAAGTGAAGGGAAATATTTGATGTCTTGTCTTTCCAATTGAATTCTTAAAATATTTGCAACATCGCACCATTCGAGCGCTTCAATTAGGTTATGAGATACTTTAACACCTAAATCTGCGATGTATTTTGGTATGAGCGTAGTTGGTCCACAAACCATTACTTCTGCTCCTAATTTTTGGAGGCAGTAAATATTTGATAAAGCTACCCTAGAATGTAGTATATCACCTACGATTACAACCTTTTTTCCTTCAACTGTCCCAAGTTTCTCTCGAATTGAAAAAGCGTCAAGTAAAGCTTGTGTCGGGTGTTCGTGCGTTCCATCACCAGCGTTTATTACGCGTGCATTAACTTTCTTTGAAAGAAATTCTGCAGCTCCAGGGCTTGAGTGACGCATAACAACCATATCAACTTTCATCGAAAGGATGTTATTGACGGTGTCAATCAGTGTTTCGCCCTTTTTTACTGAACTTCCTGATGCGCTAAAATTAACCACATCAGCTGAAAGTCTTTTTTCTGCTAATTCGAATGAAAGCCTTGTTCGTGTTGAGTTTTCAAAAAAGATATTGGCAATGGTAATGTCACGAAGAGTAGGAACTTTTTTAATTGGTCGATTGATGACTTCTTTGAAGCTGTCAGCAGTTTTGAAAATTAATTGAATGTCCTCGGAAGTGAGGTCTTTGATTCCAGTTAAATGATCAACACTGATATTATTCATTCTTATCTTTTGTAAATAAAACTACTTTATCTTCTCCTTCGGTTTCTTTCCATTCTACAGAAACGCGTTCAGAAACAAGGGTATCAACGGCTTTACCAATGTAATTTGCCTGAATTGGTAAATCTCGTCTAAATCGACGATCAATGAGCACCAGCAATTCAATTTTAGATGGTCGCCCAAAGGTTAACAATGCATCTAATCCAGAGCGAATTGTTCGACCGGTATATAGAACGTCGTCAACTAATACTACTTTCTTATTCTCAATACTGAAATCCAAATTGGTTATACTTGGAATGAGTGGTTTTTCTCTTCTGCGGAAGTCATCACGAAAGAAAGTTATATCTAGATTTCCACATTGCACTTCTTTCGTCAAAATGTTTTCCAATTGTTTTTTTAAACGAGCTACAACTTGAACTCCGCGCGGTTGAAGACCAACTAAAACTGTTTCCGAAAAATCGTTGTGGGATTCAATTAATTCATAACAAAGGCGATTCAGTGTGAGTTCCAGGTGTTTGGAATTTAGAATCACTTGTTTTTCCATCAAGGCAAAGTTAATATTTTTCTCAAATTACGCGAAGAATTATTAAAGCTTCCAATCAATTTACTTTTTGAAGTCTAAAAATTTATTTCGATTAATATCTGAAATCAAGAAAAAACTTCCAGTGACCAAAAGTGTATCATTTTCTTGCATTTGGCCAGAAATTTCAATCAATCCATTATTAATGTCATTGAAAATTGTTCGAACACGCGAATCACCATTTTTCAATTCTTCAAGTTGAGAAAGACGCAAGCTTCGTTCATTTTTAAACGTGCACAAATGGATTTCAGAATTGACTGGAAAACAAGCCAACATTTCTTCGACGTTTTTATCGGATGAAGCTCCAAATAAGATTTGCAATTGACCGTCTAATGAATTGGTGATTGATTCAATTGATGCCGTTAATCCTTCTTTATTGTGCGACACATCGATGAAAATGTGAGGTTTTTCCTGAATTTGCGTTAGGCGACCAAAATAACCGGTATTGAAATGCAAATTAGTCAGTGAGCGATTAAGTATTTCGGAATCAACTCGAAACCCAATTATTTCGAGAGCTTTCAGTGCCGATCGAAGGTTCATTTGTTGATAAAGTGGTAGGTTGATTCCGCTTGGAAGTTTTTCGTTTTCAGCAAAATGTATTTCAGCATTTTTATTTTTAGAAACTTCTAGAAATACTTTTTTCGTTTCAGGATTGGTCTTACCAATGATAACCGGAACTCGTTCTTTTATGATTCCAGCCTTTTCCGTAGCAATTTCGGAAAAGGTATTTCCTAAAAATTGGGTATGGTCAAAACCGATATTTGTTATAACGCTTACAAGTGGTTTGATAACATTCGTTGCATCGAGTCTTCCGCCTAATCCGGTTTCAATAACACAAATGGTGCATTCTTCTTGTTTAAAGTAGGCAAGTGCCATTGCGAAGGTAATCTCAAAAAAACTAGGTGAAATTTCAAGTTTTGATTCGATAATTTTATTGCAGAATGAAACAACAAATTCTTTAGTGATTTGATTCCCGTTAATTCTAATTCGCTCGCGAAAATCGTAAATATGTGGTGAAGTAAATAAACCAACTTTTTCTCCTGTTTCAGTTAGATAGGAGGCAATATACGAACATGTGGAACCTTTACCATTTGTGCCAGCAACATGTATGAATTTTAATTCATTTTCGGGATTCCCGAAGTAATTTAATAAATAATAAACTCGATCTAACCCGGGTTTATAAGCGGGTGCGCCAATATTTTGATAAGAAGGAAATTGTTTAAAAAGCCAATCTATGGAATCTCTATAGCTAGTTTGCACGAATGTTTAATGTGATATAAGTAATTGCTAGCGCTGTACTTGGGTCTTTTTTGTATTTTACTTGTTTGATAACCTGGCGAATTACATCATCAATGATTTTTTGGTCAGAACAAGTAGATTTAGATTTTATACATTTTGCATTTACAACCTCGCCATTTCCGTTGATATTTAACTGCAGATAAACTTGACTCGCATAATTAATCTCATATTCTGGTAAAACTGGGTCATTCAATCGAACTCTGGTTCCACCACCTCCACCAGTTCCTGGGCCGTCTTCACCGTTACCACCATTTCCAACACCTCCAAATTTACCTTTTCCTGCACCTTCATTTCCACCGGTTCCGCCACTTGCGAATGGATTATTGGATTGCGTTGATGTGGAACTGGTATTGTTACCATTGTCCGAATTTTGATTTTGAGATTTACCAGAATTCACTTTAACATCTGAATTACTCGAAGTTAGGTATTCACGTGTTTGTTCTTTCGGCTCATCGATAGGAGCTTTGCTTGGTGTTCCGCCGCCACCGCCGCCATCCTCTCTTGTTAGTTCTACATTGTCAATCATGAATTCCTCTACAACTTCATCTGAATTCAAAGGAGGAAGATCAACAGGAATAGCAGGCTGAATATGAAATGTAATGAAGTAAGAAATAAGCAGAAACAAAACCAAAGATACCGATGAAACAATAACGGCTTTTTTGCGATCACTTTTATCTTGAAATTCGTCTAAATTAAGAGCATGCATAACAAACTATTTTGGTTTTAACGTTAATGATTTGTTTCGTTACAATTTAATTGCTAACAGGAGCAGTAGAAATTAACATTTTCAAATCATGAACCATTCCAATTTTCAATAGGTCTACCATCAATTGAACTTTTGATTCTCCAGGTATTCTCAGAATGACTGTGTTATCATTTAATTTGGTTGTTGATTCCAAAAGCACCTGCTCAAGCTCACCAAATGCTACTTCTCGTTTATCTACATAATATTTCCCATTCTCATCCAGCGTAACTGTTACATGCGGCTTATTTGTTTTTTCATTTGCATCAGATTTCGGCAAAGGAACCTTGATCACATTTGGGTTAGCAAGAGTGGAAATGATTAAGAAGAACAACAACAAGAAAAACATGATGTCGCTCAATGCTGAGGTAGCAACTTCAGCATGAAATCGTCTGTTACGCTTTATCGCCATTGCTTGGTCTATGAATAAGGTTTACAAATTCTAAATTTATTTTTTGAATGGCTAACGCGAAATTGTCTATCATGCCATTCAAAAGGTGATATCCAGTGAATGCGATTATTCCAACAATTAACCCAGAGCCACTACTAATCATTTTTTCATACAATCCACCTGAGATATTTCCGATGGAAACATTTTCGGTAATGGAAATCATATAGAAAATCTTAATTACCCCAGAGATTGTTCCAATGAATCCGAGGGTAGGAGCAATACCAGCAATCAATCCAAGGTGACCAATATTTTTTTCCATTTTACCAATTTCAATATTTGCCACTTTCTCCATATTGGATTCGATTTGCGAAATAGGTCGACCTACGGTTAAAACACCTTCTCTTACGACATTTGCATATGAAGTTTGATCACTTGAAATTGAATTCAAAGCGCCTTGAATATTTCCGTTTGAAAGATCGCCTTTTATTTGATTTAACATGTTCGTATTCAACTGCGTCATTCTTCGAATAAATAATACACGCTCTACGATTACTACGATTGTGTAGAATAACAAAATTCCAATCGGAATTAGGAAGATTCCACCTTTCATTAGGAAATCGAAAGCCGATATTTCCTCAGTGATTTTAACTTGTTCAGAGGCGGTATCTGCCATTTGAATTCCAGCAGTATCAGATTGAGCAAATGAAATAATTGCAACAAGCGCGATTGCTGCAGTGAAAATAAACTTAAGATTAAACTTCTTTTTCATGTTGTTTGATAATTATTTTGGATAAAAATAGATTGAATATCAAATCAAAAATTCACGAGTGTTTTGAGATATTCACATACGATTGTTATATCGATTTATTTTGCTTTGCTCGTGAACCGTAAAAGGACAATCCCGAGTATTCCAGCAATCAAAGAAGAGATTAAGATCATTAACTTAGAATTATCTATTATTAAGGAATTATCAAATGCCAATAAGGTTACAAAAATTGACATAGTAAATCCGATTCCTCCGAGAATAGAAACAGCAAATAATTGAGACCAACTAGTTTTTTCAGGCAATTGACAAATACCTAATTTAATCGAAATGTAGGTGAACAGAGTAATGCCTATCGGTTTCCCAATTACAAGCCCTAAAAGAATTCCGAGCGTGTAATTTGATGTAAAGAATTCATTCCAATTTGGATTGATTTCAATTGCCGTATTTGCCATCGCGAAAAGAGGTAATATTAAGAATGGAACAGGTTTATCAAGCCAATCCTGCAAAATACCTGCAGGTGATTTAGACTCATTTTTCGTCGCCGGAATAGCGAAAGCCAACAAAACTCCACTAATGGTAGCATGGATTCCCGAATGATGCATAAAGTACCACATAAAAACCCCAATCACGAGGTATGGAATAAGATTTTTAACCTTGAATTTATTCAATGTGAGTAATAATCCAAACGCTGTTAAAGCTATCAATAGGTAAATCCAATTTATGGAAGTTGAATAAAATAATGCAATTACCACAATTGCAGCTAAATCATCAATTACCGCCAGTGCAGTTAAAAATACCTTGATAGATAATGGAATTCGATTTCCTAACAAAGATAAAGCACCGAGCGCAAATGCAATATCCGTTGCCATTGGGATTCCAAAGCCTGATTGTGTATTTGTTTTGAAGTTGAATATGGTGTAAATTAAGGCAGGAACCAAAACTCCACCAAGTGCGCTAACAAAAGGAAGTGTCGCTTTTTTACGTTCAGATAATTCACCAGATGTAAATTCTCGTTTTAGTTCAAGTCCAATTAGAAGGAAAAAAATGGACATTAATCCATCATTAACCCACGTTTCGATTTTAAATCCGAGAATGTTGTGATGCCAAAAATGATTATAGGATTCACTCCATTCGGAATTGGCGATGATGAGTGAAATTAGCGTAGCAAAAATTAATACGATTCCACCAGACTTTTCACCTTCGAAAAACTCTTTGAAGAGATTTCCGTTTTTATTCATTACTTCACCAATTGTTTCAAGGCTACTTCAAATGCAGATTTTGCAATTCCGATATTAGATGGATTGATTTGATTTGTATGTTTTAAAGCTTCCATTATGGTTGAACTTGTATCCTGAAAAATTGCTTCGTCTTCCAACTTATTCAAGTCATTACTCATCAAATACGCAAAAACACGCGCCATTCCGCAGTTAGCAATAAAATCAGGAATTAGCGATAGGGAAGAGTCGGCTTTTTCAGCAATTGCTCCAAAGAATATTTCAGGATCTGCAAAAGGTACATTTGCTCCAGAAGAGATTACCGAAACGCCTGCCCTTAGCATTCTATTTAATTGATCTTCAGAAATCATTCTACTTCCTGCACAAGGCGTGAATACATCGGCATTAACATCCCAAATTTTTGAGTTTACCTCTTCATAGGTCAGCATATTTGGAGAAACTAATTCATTTCCATTTTTATTCAAATACAGTGATTTTACCTCTTCAAATGATAAACCGTTTTCAGCAATAATTCCTCCCACACGATCAATGATTCCTACGATTTTAGCACCATTTTGAGCAAGATAATATGCTGCTGCTGAACCCACATTTCCCCAACCTTGAACAATCACTCGTTTACCCTTAAGCTCACCTCCCCAAATAGCATAAAAATGACGAATCGATTCAGCGACACCGTAACCCGTAATCATATCCGCAACCACAAATTTTCGGTCAACAGAAGGAGAGTAGTTCTCATCCTCAATGACTTTTAAAACACCTTGACGTAGTTGGCCAATTCGATTTATTTTTTGAGATTCTTTCGGTTGAAAATGACCATTAAAAACGCCTTCTTGCGGATGCCATACACCACAATCTTCTGTAATTGGAATTACCTCATGTATTTCATCTACATTTAAGTCGCCACCAGTTCCGTAATAATGTTTTAAAAGTGGAGAAACGGCTGCGTACCATCTTCTTAAAACACCTTCTTTTCTTGGATCTTTCGGATCGAAATTAATACCAGATTTTGCGCCACCTATTGGAGGTCCTGCTACGGTAAATTTCACTTCCATTGTTTTTGCAAGTGATTCGACTTCACGTTTGTCAAGTCCTTTTCTCATTCTCGTTCCACCACCAGCCGCACCGCCACGAAGTGAATTGATTACTACCCATCCTTCTGCTTCTGTTTCAGGATCTTTCCATTCAAAAACGATTTCTGGACGTTTATTTTCAAACTTTTCTAAAAGTGCTTTCATATTCATGGATGATTTTAAAAATCGGGCACAAAGGTCGAAAAAAAACTTTAATTCAACCGATTAATATCCGGGAATGTGCAATACGCCTGAGCAAACATCTTTTTGGGCACCGGTTACACTATTTATTGTTGTTGTTTCATTTCTTAGAAAACGCGCTCCAAGAAAAGCAAAGATGATCGCTTCTTTATAATCAATTACAGTGCTTTCAGGAATAATAACCTTGCCGTCAAAATAATGTGAAATTCGTTCAATTAAAAATTCATTTTTCGCACCACCTCCTGTAATAAAAACTGATTTTAAAGTTTCTTTTTTCAAGACCTTCGTAATTTGATGGGCAATATGCTCAGTGACTGTCCTTAACGTATTTTGTATTTCAGAATAAGTTAACGCTGGCATGAAAAACGCTTCTAACCATTCTGTCCCCAAAGACTTTGGTGGATTTTGATCGTAATATTCCAACGAATTCAATTTAGTTAAAAGCTCTTGATTTATTTCTCCCGAACGAGCGAGCCCTCCTCCTTTATCATATTCTAAGCCTAATTTATTCGAAAGAAAATTTAAGGGTAGGTTTCCCGGACTAATATCAAATGCAATGATTTTTGAATCTTTTTTGAAACTGATATTTGTAAATCCACCAATATTTAAAAATGATTCAGCTTGATTTGAAAATAAATTAAAATCACCAATTGGAACCAACGGCGCTCCTTGTCCACCAGCAATTACATCTCTAGTTCTGAAATCGTTAATGACATTTATACCTGTCAAATAGGCCAACGTAGAACCACATCCAATTTGATAAGTAAATCCATTTCCAGGTTGATGAAATATGGTTTGTCCATGACAAGCAATTGCATTGATTGAACTTTTATTGAGATTGAATCGCTCTAAAAACTCGTTTACTTTCAATCCATAAAAACGCCCGATTTCCTTATCGAGCATAAGCATTTCGCCAATTGATAGATGTTGATAGTTTTTTAACTTATCTACAATATGATCACTGTAAGTAATTGTATCACAATTTTTTAAATGAAAATCAATTTTATTGTCAATAAATTCAAACTGAACATGAGCAATATCAAGTCCGTCCAAAGAGGTTCCTGACATAAGACCGATAATTTCAAGTTTGTCTATTGAATTTTGATTATTCATAAAATAAATCGATTATTTTTGTCAAAATTAAATATTAAAACAAACGAAACCATGAATTTTGAGTTAACTGAAGAACATTTAGCTGTAAAGGAAGCAGCAAGAGATTTCGCCCAAAATGTCTTGAAACCAGGAGTTATTGAAAGGGATAACAAACAAGAGTTTCCTGCAGAACAAATTAAACAACTGGCAGAACTTGGTTTTATGGGTATGATGGTTGACCCGAAATATGGAGGTTCCGGAATGGATACGCTTTCTTATGTTTTGGCAATGGAAGAAATTTCGAAAGTTGATGCATCAACTTCGGTTTGTATGTCAGTGAATAATTCATTGGTTTGTTGGGGGCTTGAGAAATTTGGTAACGAGGAGCAAAAACAAAAATATCTGGTTCCATTGGCTACAGGAGAAAAGATCGGTGCCTTTTGTCTATCAGAGCCAGAGGCTGGTTCAGATGCGACTTCACAAAGAACGACTGCAATCGACATGGGAGACCATTATTTATTGAATGGAACTAAAAATTGGATTACAAATGGTTCATCCGCTTCCATTTATTTGGTTATTGCCCAAACGGACGCTTCACTCGGTCATAAAGGAATAAACGCTTTAATCATCGAGCGCGGAATGGAAGGATTTGTTGTGGGAGCCAAGGAAGATAAAATGGGAATTCGCGGAAGCGACACCCATACGTTGTTGTTTAACGACGTAAAAGTTCCAAAAGAAAACAGAATCGGAGAAGATGGTTTTGGGTTCAAGTTTGCAATGAAAGTGTTAAGTGGTGGTCGAATCGGTATCGCCGCACAAGCGTTAGGAATTGCTGCTGGTGCATTTGAATTATCAACAGAATATTCAAAACAAAGAAAAGCTTTTGGAAAGGAAATTTACAAACATCAAGCTATCGCTTTCAAACTTGCTGATATGGCGACTGAAATAGAGGCTGCTCGTTTATTGGTTTACAAATCTGCATTGGACAAAGATGCTGGAAGAAATTACGATCAATCCAGTGCGATGGCAAAATTATATGCGTCAAAAGTAGCGATGGAACAAACAGTGGAAGCAGTTCAGATTCACGGTGGTTATGGCTTTGTGAAAGAATATCATGTTGAGCGATTAATGCGTGATGCGAAAATTACTCAGATCTATGAAGGAACCTCAGAAGTTCAAAAAATCGTTATTTCGAGAGGAGTATTAGCTTCTTAAATTTGGATTGTTGAGAAAACTTTCGTTATACACTTTGGGATTTGTTCAAAATTCATAAATTTGTTAAGAATATAGGTTAATTGAAAAAACAATATCTTTTTTCTTTCGTTCTTGCAACACTATCTTTCATAGCTGCTAAATCGCTTCAGGAAGTCGGTGTAGAGAATTACTATCATCAAAAAGCTTCTCACTTTGAAAAAGAGGATGGTTATTTCGATTTAGTTCACCCAGAAGCAATTGCGAGTCTTCCAATGGGAGTCAATCCATTTACTGACTTTGTAATCATGGATTCTACGCATTTAATTTGCTTAGATGAACAAGTTGGAGGAGTGTTGCTTTATGATTTGAATGAGAATAAATCACAAGGTTATTTGCCAACAGGATTGGATTCAAGAATTACGGAGGTTTCGAAAATAGATTCAACCATTATTTTATTCGACGAGAACAAGGATTTGCATTTTGTTTTACCTCCATATGATTCTTTGTCAATTACAACAGTTTCTTTAAAAGACAATAGTTTCTTTTCATCTGGAATGTGTTTGCATGAATCTACCAAGCGCTTGTTTTTTGTTGGGCAATCAGATATGGATAATGATCGCCAAAATTATTTACTTTACACGTTCAATCTTAATCAAAGAAAATTGAATGAGCGACCTTTGTTTGAGATCAAATCCGAGGATATCGAATTCTTTGCGATTGCTAACAATATTGGGTTACCTATAAACCAAGTTGATGAGGTTTCGGATTCTTTGGAATTTTTCTCCTTTAATCCAGATGTTATAGCCGTGCATCCTAAAACAAATGAAATTTATGTGCTTTCTAGTGCGAACAGAAGTTTAGCTGTATACAATCAATTTGGACAGGTAGTTAATTTCACAGTGCTGAAGCAAGAATTATTTCAAGATCCGAAAGCGATGACTTTTTATCCAAACGGGGATTTATTATTGACGAATTCAGATCTCAAAAATCCGTCGATAATTCGAATTAAATGGAATAAATTATTCCAGTCAAAAGCAAGTCACGGATTAATTTTCGGAAGATAATATCCAATTTCTACAAAAAGGCCCTTCGTTAAAAATTAAATCTAACATTGATAGATTTGGAACAAAAGGTTTAGAATAACTAAATACTTGCTGATACTCCTTTTTATTCAACGTTTCCCTTTCAAGAAATAATGATTTTTGACTTGCAATTTTATTTTGGAATTCTGAAGTGAAATTAAATTTGTTTTTTTTGTCCAATAGTTGATTAAGAAAGCATAGAATTTGATTATTTTTCTCAATCAATAAATCATTTTTTTCTTTAATTAATTCTTGAACATCCTGAAAATACTCTTCAAAATAGGGCGATGAAGCATAAGCAGATTGAATTGCTCGAATATGATCCAACTGCCAATTTTTAGAATAATCAATTCGGATTTCGCTCGTTTTTTGTTTTCTTCCAGAAAAATGAACTACTGGAACTGAAAGAATTAAAACACCATTCGAAGTTAGTATTTCACATCTGTTTCGAATTGTTTGCTTCGGAAAATTCTCATGAATTTCGATGAAAGGCGAGTCTGCACTGAAAAAAGCATTTAAATAAGAAATAGAAGGAAAATAAGCCGTAGGAAAAACATCCATTAATCAATCCACTTGAATATTCTTTCCCAACGAATTCCTTTGTATGAGCTACTTGAAAGCCATACCAACGAAGCTCGACCAACTACATGATCTTCAGGCACAAATCCCCAAATTCTTGAATCTGCTGAATTGTAACGGTTATCTCCCATTAGCCAATAATAATTCATTGCAAATTTATAGGTCGTGGATTTTTTACCATCAATAAAAATACTACCGTCTTTGCGTTCTTCAAGTTTATGACCTTCATAGGCAGTTATTATTCTTCGATACCAAGCGATATTTTCTTTATTGATTTTAATCGTTTGACCTTTTGAAGGAATTTGGATTTCCGCAAAGTTGTATGGTGTATTAGGGATATAAAAGTCTTTAGGGAAAGTTTTAACGTTTTCTATGAGGTCAAATGGATTTGAATCTTTGATCGGTTTTGCAATCGTAGGAATATAAATCTCAAATTTTGCAGCTGGAAAATCCTTTTTAATTTTAGCCTTTTCTTCCCGTGTTAATGTTAAAAGATAGTAACCGGGATGGTGACGATGCATCACAGGAACCAAGCAATTAACATCGCACCTATCTTCAAAGTCTCTTCGAGTTTCATTAGGATCATTTTCTAATCCATATCTTCTTTCCATTTCTTGAGCGTTTGGAAAAGCAACGGTTTTTTTGGAAACTAAATACTGTAAACATTGGTTTTTGGAAACTTTGGCTGGTTTGCCATTAACAAACAAAACTGAATTCACAACTTTAATTCGGTCACCTGCAATACCTACACAGCGTTTGATATAATTTTCACGTTTGTCAACCGGACGATAAATTAAACCGCCATGACGTTCATCGCTGGGTTCTCCGGGAAATTCACCATTGGCAAGTTTGTCTTTCGCGAGAATTTTCCATTGACTTGGATTTTCAATGTAATTCATAATTGACATCATTGAGGCTATGCTATCCGCTTGCGAATCTGTTTTTCCTGATTTAAGATATTCTGATTTCAAGAGCTGATATTGTTGAGCTCTTTCTGGAGAGCCGCTATACAAAAATACTGCTTCATCATTAAGTATCCCATGATAATCATGGCCCATTAACCCATCTGGCATCCGTGGATCGTAAATTGCGGTATCACCTGAAGGGTAGTTGAAAACAACAACATCATTCCGTTGAATCTTCAAGTATCCTGGCAAACGCGTGTAAGTTCCTTTCTCAAGTGTGGTATACGTTTGAATTTTTATTGGACCAACTAGCGGTAACATAACCGTGTTATGAAAAAGTGGATAGGATAGGGGGGTTACTGGAACCTTTGGACCATAAGCAACTTTGTTTACAAATAGAAAATCTCCAACTAACAAGGTTTTTTCCATTGATCCAGTTGGAATTTGAAAAGGTTCGAATACATATGTACGAATAACACTTGCAGCAACGAGTGCAAAAAGGACTGAATCTCCCCATTCTTTTGCACGAGATTTTGCTCCAGGTTGTTCTCGTGTAACGGCGTCTAAAATGGTTGTAATGAGGTGCCCAATTATCGGGATACAAAGAAAAAATACTAAATGATCACCCCATTTACGATTTTCCACCTCACGTGAATTTGACCAATTGGTTTCAGGTCCAAAAGTAGCCTCTGAATTTGCTATTTTAGTGAATATAAGATATGGAAAGAAAATTCCTTGCAAGGTATCGGTTAGCGAGTAAAAACCAAATCGTCGAATAAAACTAACATTCGCAGTTGCCCACATAACCAAGTGAACACCTGGGAAAATAAGAAGTAACGACCAAAATGGCTTACTACAGGTGATTTTGAATACCACAAAATAATTGTAAACGGGAATTAAAGCCTCCCAACTTTTTCTTCCTGCTTTCGGAAAAACCTTCCACCACATCGCAATGTATGGATGTACGAGAATTAATAAATAGAAATAGATGAAACTCATAAATTAAATTTTTAAAACATCACTCATTGTGAAGATTCCTTTTTTGTTTACTAGAAATTCTGCAGCTATTACTGCGCCCAAAGCAAATCCTTTCCGATTGTGCGCCACATGCTTTATTGAAATTGTATCGATTTCTGATTCGTAAGCAATTTCATGAGTGCCGGGAACATCGGGTTCTCTTTTTGCAATGATTGGAACAATATGATCCATTTTCTGACCGAAGTCAGGAACAAGTTTCCAGTCAGTGTAATTTGAATTTATCTTTATAATATCATTCAACAAAGAAACAGCCGTTCCGCTTGGTGCATCGAGTTTTTGAACGTGATGGATTTCCTCTGCTTTTATCAAATAGTCTTTTTGATTAACCATTAATTTTGCAAGAATTCGATTTAGTTCAAAATAAATATTTACTCCAACACTAAAATTACTGGCATGCAACAAACTACCGTTTTTATTTGAAACATAATTTGAAACCTCCTCTAATTTATCTTGCCAAGCAGTTGTTCCAACTACGATAGGAACATTGTGATTTATGCAATGGTTAATGTGTTTAACGGCTAAATCTGGCCTAGTAAATTCGATTGCAACATCTGTTTCAGAGAGGTCGGCTTGACCTAATGGGTTGGAACTTGAAATTCTATGAGAAATAATATGACCGCGTGATATTGCAATTTCCTCAATTGCTTTACCCATTTTGCCGTATCCTATTAATGCTATCCTCATAAAGTTCAATCAAACAAAAATAAGCTTTTACTTCGAACGAAAAGAGAATTGCATTTGAATTCCTGCGGTTTTCGGCTGAATTAATATTGGATTCACTTTAAGTGTGAGTTTGTCACTGACATCAAAATTTAAAAAATGAGCTTCAACTCCAGCATCAGCAATTTGCACAAAATAGATAGCCGCTAGTCCTAAAATAGATAAATCTCGCCAGTCAAGATATTGTCTGTAAAGCGTTAATATTGCTTGATTATCATAATCAATCCACGTTTGGTCAAGCGCCTGATTGTTATTTGAAATGCGATATGAATATTCATTTTTTAGCGACTTTTGAGTAGATTGGTTTGAAACTAAAAAATATCCTGCTGTGCCAAGTGCAGCATAAATTAATGGAACCTTCCAAATTGCTTTTTTTGGACCTATTTGTGTTTTGATAGAATTATAAACTTGACCTGCCCCAGGAAGACAAGCAGAAAATAACATTGCTTTTTTATAAGGGTGTGGAATTGTATCATTTGTTTGTTTTTCCGTTTGACCAAACAAATAAGAAGTAAACAAAAGAATAATTATGACTAAAATCTTACTCATGAACGTTTTAGGAGTTCGATGATACGATTTAAATCGTTTTCGGAACTAAAATGAACAGATAATTTCCCACTTCCATTTTGTGTTTTTTGAATGGATATTTTTGTAGATAGTCTATCTCCGAAATATTCTTTGAAAACTTTTTGGGCAGTGTTTAATCCAGCTGTCTTGCTAGAATTTTTTGGTTTATGAACAGAACCAATCACCTTTACAAGTGCTTCAACATCACGAACAGACAGCTGTTCATCGATAATTTGATTGTAGCGAAGAAGTTGTTCAGAAGGATCACTAATTGCTAACAAAGCTCGCGCATGTCCCATAGAAATTATGTTGTCTCGCACACCAACTTGAATTTCAGCAGGAAGCTTCAGCAGTCGAATATGATTTGAAATATTTGATCGCGATTTGGCAATTTTTTCACTTAGTTGTTCTTGCGTAAGATCACATTCTTCTAACAACCGCTCATATGACAGCGCAATTTCAATGGCATTGAGGTTTTCACGTTGAATATTTTCCACCAATGCCATTTCAAGCATCGTTTGATCATTTGCAATTCGAACATAAGCAGGAACTTCTATTAATCCAGCAAGCTGTGCGGCTCTGAATCGGCGCTCACCAGAAATTAACTGATAATTGTCTCTTCCAAGTTTGCGGACAGTCAGAGGCTGAATAATCCCATGAATCTTAATTGAAGTACAAAGTTCGTCCAACGCATCTTTTTCAAAATGCACCCTAGGATTGAATGGATTTGTCTCTATCGAAGTAATTGGAAGCATGGCAATTGAACCAACGGTTACGCCATTTACAGAGGTTATATCAGTTTCGCTATTTTGCAAAAGTGCACCTAGACCTCTTCCAAGAGCTGGTTGCTTTTTTGAATTAGAGCTCATGGTCAATTTCGATGAATTTATCGCCGTTTTCGATTTTGGTGAGGTTGTTTTTCTGAAGAACCTCACGGGCAAAGTTCAAATAATTTATTGATCCTTTGGACGCTGCATCATGCATAATAATTGTAGAACCATGACTTGAAGCTTCGCCAATAGTGGTATTTCTATGAATAACTGTATCAAAAACAAGTTCTTGAAAATGGGTTTTTACTTCTTCAACAACGGAATTCGCTAATCGTAAACGGGTATCGTACATGGTCAAAAGCATACCTTCTATTTCAAGGTCCGGATTTAATCTACCTTGAACTATTTTTATTGTATTCAAAAGTTTACTTAGTCCTTCAAGTGCAAAAAATTCGCATTGCACTGGAATCATTACTGAATCTGCTGCAACCAAAGCATTCACAGTGATTAATCCAAGAGATGGTGAACAATCAATTAATATGAAGTCGTATTGATCCTTGACTTTTGATAAGGCTTGCTTAAGAAGGTATTCACGATTAGGCATATTAATCATCTCTAATTCGGCTCCAACTAAATCAATGTGAGATGGTAAAATATCTAAGTTCGGATTTTCTGTTTTAAGGATAACATCTTTTGGATCGGCTTCATTCACCAAACAATCATAAATATTGCGTGTTGTTTTCGGATCAAAACCGGTTCCAGAAGTTGAATTTGCTTGCGGATCTGCATCTACAATCAACGTTTTGTATTCAAGAACTCCCAAACATCCACCTAAATTGATAGTGGTGGTTGTTTTACCAACTCCGCCTTTTTGATTTGCTATTGCGATGATTTTGCCCATAATTTTCCGATAAGTAAAATTACGACAAGATTGAATTGTTGCGACGAATTGTTATTGGAACTTTTCAACTAATTTCGAGTTTGATTTGTTTATATCTGCTGTTATAATTGTGACAATTCAAATAGTTTTAGTAAATTCGAAATTAGGTATGTTTGATTCATGATGGATAAAATTCATTTGCGTATAGGAAGTTACCCTGATAATGACATGATTATTGAATCTGAAGGGGTAGATGGGCATCATTTGGAGCTATTTTGTGATAGTGACGGGAATGTTTTTATAACTGACTTGAATACTAAAAATGGTACGTTTATTAATGGTGAAGAATTAAGTGGTTATGCCTTACTAAAATTAGGTGATAAGGTTGTTCTCGGTCGACATTATGTTTTTCGATGGGAAAGTTTCATACGTTCAGAGGAGTCTCAACAGAAAGCTGATTCATTTGTAAAAGAAGAACAAAAACGAGTTGGCAATCAAACAACAAAGCCAATTATTCAAGCAAAAGATCAGGTTTCAATAAAGCAGTTAATCCTAATTTATGCGGCTATATTAATTATGATCATATTAATGTTTTTTGTCTTTTGAGAAAAGGAATTCTATTTATCTTTTTAATTATAGTCATCCTTTCTTGCAGAGGTAAACTAGGCGGTCATAAATTTGATTCAAATCTATGGAGACATGATGAATTGGTTAAATTTCAATTTGATGTTGATCAAAATAAAACTTCGAATTTAAATTTGGAAATTCGTTCAGTTTATGGTATGCCATTCAAACTTGTTGATTTAGAAATCACATTAATTGATCCAAATGGAAAACCTACTACTATTTCCAAAACGATTGGATTTGATGAACAAAATTTGGATTGTACGGGTGATTTTTGTGATCAAAAAGTTAATTTATTTCAACAAATAAAACTTTTAAAAGGTAAGTACAAATTGCGGATAAATCATTTCAAAAAAGATATTGATTTATACGGAATAATGGAATTTCAAATTTCGGAAGAATAATTTTTCAGATTGAGCAATATATTTGAGAAATTATTTGTAATATTGCACCCCCAAATCTAAACAATTGGGTAAAAATTGACACGATGAACTTAATTAGCGAAATACAAAAAGAGTTAGTGGCACGAAAGGAATTGCCGCAATTTGGAGCAGGTGACACCATTTCGGTTTCATACAAAATTGTTGAAGGTAATAAAGAACGTATTCAGCAATTCCAAGGAGTTGTTATTCAAAGAAGAGGTTCAGGTACTACTGAAACTTTTACAATTCGTAAAATGTCTGGTAATATTGGTGTTGAACGTATTATCCCAGTTACTTCTCCATTTATCGATAGTATTTCTGTTATCAAGCGTGGAGCGGTTAGAAGAGCAAGAATATTCTACTTCCGCGAGCGAACAGGAAAATCTGCAAGAATTCGTGAGAAAAAGAATTTTTCACATTAATTTTTAAAAAATAAAAAACAGTAAAGGTCGATAATTTATCGACCTTTTTTATTTGTTATAAATCAATCATTTTTGATTTTTTAAATACTAAATTCCGATTCCATTCATTTTCTTAAGTTCTTCGATTTTTGATGGAATTTCATTCAGTATTTGCTGCAGCTCTAATTCATTCGAGACAGGCTGAAGCCACTGCAGTTCAATTTTGTTTGGTAGAATTTTCTTTACGAGGAAATCAATTCTAAACCCAGGAAAACCAGTATATTCCAAAGGATGAATTCGAATGAATTTTGCGTTAAATGACTCATTAAATGTTATTTCTTTTAGATCATAAGGGTCATTAATTCCGTCTAAGGATTCAATTTTCGCCCATTCTTTACCGTCCAAAGAATAACTTAGGTCAAACTTTTGCATATAACTATTGCCCGCAGGTGAACCAGTGAATTTCATTCTTGAAAAGGTCATAACTTCTTTCAATTCTACCTGCCACCATTGGTCCGAATCTTTGATTTTTGCAGCCCAATAGGTTTTTTTATTCGTTAATAATCCATGCGCAGCGGTATGAGGTTTGCTATGTTCTGTTGATGCTGTAAATTTATATTGGTTAACATCATCCATTAATATCCATTCTGAATCAATTGCCTCTGAATCACCAACAACCAAATACTTCCAATTATGGTCCTCTCTTGCGATTTTTTCCATTTGTTCTTGAATAATCGCACCTTTTATCGAATTTCGAACGTGTAAAATAACGCCGCCTAGTAATTGAGAATTCCGCCACTCCAATCCCCATCCTACCCAAAGAGGAATAGCCTTTCCTCCATAGGCATAATCAATGTATCTGCTGTTACTCATCCAGCGTCGCTCAATTTTAATGTCGTCTCTGAAAGTATTTTTTAAATTAATTGAAAGTTCATCCAAGAGCTCATTTGTTTTTGGTGCCAGTGCTTTAATCAATTCACTATTCAAATTCAGACCAAGAAAACGAGTACTAGAACTCGCACATTTACTTGCGAACTCATTTAAGAAATAATTTGTTAACGGCCTTGGATCAAATGAATCAATATCTTCAATTGGCATTACAGCAAGAAATTTACTTCTCTTGAAATGAAATTCTGTATTTTCAAATGTTAGGTTCTGAAGTGATTCCAATACGCGTTCTACTTGAAGATGGGTGCTACTTTCTAAATAACCGGCACACGAAATGTAAATCATGAAATTCAAACGATTATGAAGATAATCTTGATTTATTTGAAAACTAATTACTACTGGATAACCTTTGACTTTAGATCTAACCTCCTTTAAAAAGTAACCAAACTTAATACTTCCATTTAATCCATCTTTTTCTGTGTTTTCGGTACCATTTGATTCAATAGTTGCCTCGATTGATTCGTTTTCTTCTTGATTTTTTTGAGATTTTTCTTCATCCCCATCAGTTGGAATTTCACTCAGTCCATAGTCTACAAGTATTGGCTCAAGGCTCAAAAGTTTATTTCGAATAATATCTTCTTTGTCATAAATAAGGAAATTGGCGTCTAATAAATTAAGATAATCACGATTTACGGATTCAAACAAACCATTAAACAAATTGAAAATGATGTCAAAACTCTCGATTAACAAAGATGGGTTCTCAACGATTGACTCGGCATTATGGAAGAATTGAATTTGATCAAAACCATAGAGATGATCATAAAACCAACGATGTTTTTGAATCGATTCCGTAAATGAATAATACGTATTATTATTAAGGCTATCCCAGAGGACCAAATTGGGATATTTTTTCAAATCTTCAGCAAATTCTTGAGCGAAAGACTTGAGATGATCAGCAAAAACATGTCTAAGTAATCCATAATTTTCAATCAATGTATAATCTTTCCAATCAGGTAAATAACCGATAGCGGCCGATCCAGCAGAACCCCAAGCGCCACCATAGATACTAAAATGTAATGCCAACATTCGCTTGGTCGCAAGGTTTTTCGGGTAAAAGCTACACCATGCATAACTTGTCATTACACCAATTTGCCAATTATTTTGATTCGTTTCCCATTCCGTTCCTTCATCTAGCATAATTTTTTTCAATCTGCTTTGAACGAATAATTCAAGATTTTTAAAAGCAGTTCGGTGCCAAAATTCTTTGTTGCCAAAAACATAAGAATCGTCCTTTATTTTATAGATGCTCTCTTTAGTGAAATTTCTCAATGAAGCCATACTCATCAACCACTTTTGAGTTGACATCAGTCCTTGGAAAGAATTCAATTCTTCCATTGAAAATTGAAGGACTTTATTTTTTTTGATTTCTTCCGGATCAACATTTAAGGCAAAAGTTCGTTCCTTAAATACTTTTTCAAATGATTCGCTATCAACTCCGTATTGTTGCCCTGTTAACCTTAGCAAGAATTCATTGTAGGTTCTTGTGTTAATCGCATTATCAATTAGCTCAATGAATCGTTTATCGACGTCAGGAAATGGATCCTCAATATTCATTGTCTTCGCAACTTCAAGAATAAGCTTTTTGACATCCTCTCTAGCTAAACCGAGTTTCGTTTTTCCAAGGGACTCAAAGAAATTCAGTTCATCTAAACTAATTTGTTCATCATCCAAGGCAGCCTCAATTGACTTTTTAAGATCATCAATGGTTGCTTTATTTCTAAGCTCGTCTTCCTCCTCTTTTATTTTTGCAATTGCTTCATCACCAGCCTTTAATAATAATTTCCAATCAGAAAGTAAAATGGTATTAGCAGGATTTGCAAAAACTTTTGTTCCTTTGGGCAGACTGGATTGAACTGAAAACTCTTCGAATTCTTCCGAGTCCTCATTTTTCAACGTGAGTAGACCATCATCATTACTTTCAATTATAAATTGTCTGAACTCCCATATTTTTCCCAATTCGTCAATGGCTCGTTTTAAGGAATTTTCCAAGTAAGGATTGATTGCATCGAAATAATTTTCCGAAAAAGGCCATGTAACCATTCTACCTTTAACCTCCTTATGAGGATGTGCAACGCGATTCCTTAGTTGAATGAATAGATCAAAAAATAAAAGTAGATTGGTCTTCCCTAAGTTATTTTTCAATGCTTGCTGAATAGAAGAGATATATTCTTCCGAATCATTTTCAACGAGCGTCTTCAACGTTTCAAATGCCTTCATAAATTGAGATAACTCATCCAAATCGTTAGTTCCATGTAGCAATTGGTGAATTTCTGATGGTTTTTTATTTGCATTCAGAAATTTGGAAGATTCACGCAACCATCCAAGGTAAATCCCAAAGCTTACGTTTTTGCTATTTTTGAGAAATGATTTTTCAAGGTCGATTGAGGTTAGTTGTGATTCCTTGTATTCACCAAGAACAAATGAACAAAGGTGCATTACCATACTTTCACCTAAGTCGAGTAGGTATTTTTGTTTGGCTGCTTTTTCTCTGGCTCTAGCAAGATCGTTTATGTTTTTTTCTAAAGTTTTCGGTAAAATTGGTTTTGTAATTTGAGACATAAAATTTGAAAAATTGAATTCACACAAACTTAACAAAAATCATAATGAAATCAGAATTTTATAAAATTGTTCTAGTTTGAATTTTATTTTTTTTCAATTCCAATTAAAATATTAATTATTGCTTTAAAATGAGAACTCTTAACAGATAAAGATTATTATTTTTACTCTTTTAAATCAACAATTATATTCCAAGAATGAGGTTTAATTACTATTTTATTCAGCAAGGAGCAAAAGCTGAAATCACAGAAAATAATTTTAATTTTTCTTTCAAAACACCAGAAAAAACTGAGCAATTTCAATTTTCAAGGTCGAACTCAATTATACTCGATACAGGGAATTTTCTCCAACCAGGAATCGTTGATCACCATCAGCCAAATTCCGGTTATGAAAATTCATGTGTTGCCGCAATAATAATCAATGAACCAGAAAAATATTTGGGGCATTTATTAGGACAAGAGGAGATTAACATTGTTACACATTTTGCTCCTGATTTGGATGCGCTAACCTCTGTATTTTATACTCGAAAATTTCTACAAGGTCACAAAATGAATTCAGTTGATTTGATGATTGCTGAATACGTAAACCTAGTTGACATGGGTAAGTTGGTTTTAGATCCAGAACAACCAATCGGAATCGCTTCACTATGGCTCAGTTTTACCTCGGAATTGCCTTACCCACAAATGTTTGAACAAATTTTTAATTCAGAATTACTGGAAACTGGTTTGAAAATGTGGGAAACGATTATTTTCTTTTTGCAGAATTCAAGTGATCCAAATCCTTGGGAAATAAGTGCGATTGCCGAACTTGAAGAATTGAAATTGCCAAGTGAACGTATTTTAAACGATATTAAGGCATACGAGCAAGACGTTAAAAGCTCAAAAACTGGAATTATTCCGATTTACAATCTCGAAGCAAATGGTTTTGACATGCTCGAGGTAATCATCACGTGCGATGCGAAAAGTTTTTTATGGAAATACTGGGTTCGGGGAGATCGTAAAAACACTGTTTACGGAGATGGTTTTACGCTTACTTGTCTTCACATGGTTGATAAAAAGCGAGCAATAATTAGCACTGATCCAACAAAACCTTATAATTTAAAAGGTCTTGGTTTATATTTGGATACACTTGAGATTCTAAAATTACAAGAGAAAGGGTATTCTTTGATTGACATTGTTTCGGGAATGGATGAACAAAAAAATGCAGGTCCTAGACCAGGTTTTTACAGAAATAATCCTTGGTATGATGGTCGTGGTATGCATAATTACACAATCATTGATGCTCCTCGGGGAGGAACTTTATTAACTTCTGATGAAATTGATGAGTCTATTTTTGCCTTCCATTTATGGCAACAATATGGAAAACAATTTGAATTTAATTCTAAAAATGTATGTTCCGTTGAAGAACTATATAGTTTAAAGAACATTTCCATTGGTCAGCGTCCATATGTTGGAAAATCAGAATTAACAAGCTCTTTTAATGAAGAAATAGATAACTATACAATTGAATTATGTTTAGAGCAAGTTAATAAGCTCCTTTCGCTGCCAATTCATCAAATTTTTGATGAGCAATTCGGAACCGAAATTGAAGAAATTTGTAGAGAGGAAATAAATGATGTGTTTATCTTGAATGAGCGAATCCGCTCCTCTGTTCAGAATCTTTTTCTTTCTTCCTATTTGGAGGCAGAAAACATTACCAAGTCTGAACATTGGTTAAACCAACTTTCGGGTTTTATTTCGGATGGATTTAGTTTCTTTTCGAGTGAAATTTACCAAACAAAAAAAAATGATTTTATTCTTCACATCAGTGAATCAGCAACATGCTATTTTTCCTATCAATTATTGAATAATTGTTCAGGACTTCCGCCACAAGCATTTTCGATTTTGTATGAAATTGCAAGGCCTATTTTTATTCGAGAACTTTTATTTAATCAACTTTTAGAGTATCAAGAGAAGCATAAAGATGGTTTTAAAAAAGAGCATTTTCATTTCATGGAGCAAACAATTAGTGCTTCAAGTGATAGAGAAGAACAATTAAATTTATTTGGATTAATGTTAGACGATGATTGGGATTCTACTTATTTCGAGGAGATCCCTATCTATTCTTATAACCAGATTAAAAATTACATTGATGATCTATTTTATTTAAGTAACAAACAAAAAAACGGAAATCTTTCGGATGATGTAAAAAACTTTTTGTCGACCGACTTCAAAGAAGTATTTCAAAATGATTACATTAAGATAGAGCTCGAAAAGTTTGAAAATATTCGATCAATTTTCAAAGATGAGAAGAAACACTTGCTAAATGAATTATTTGGAGAGCGTTGTATTTCTTTAAAAAATGAAAAATATGTGTTCATAAATGCAATTGCGAAAATTGATTCTCAATACAGGAAGAAAAAAGATGCTTTGAGTAAAGTTTTAATCGCCATTGATTTAAATCAATTAGCAAATGAAAATTTTAAATACGCTCGAAACATTATTGATGAATTAGAAGGTCGAAATTTTGATTTAGAGGGAGAGTTTGTTGTATCAAATAAGTTTATTAATGAATTACGATTATTTGAGGAACTTGAGGGATTGAATATGATGTTTGATCGTTCGCGTCGTTTTTGTGTTTTAGGAGCCCTACAAGGTCTAACGGGAAAGAATAACTTTACGAATCTTTTTAATGAATTAATTTATTCTCTTTTCCGTCTTCTGACACTCTACACAAATTTTAATGATCAAGACGAAATTGAAAACCAGTTGAAAAGAACAACTGAATTACTAGGCCTTCTTCGTTTAAAATCTGCAGAATCTGATTTTTTGAATTCATATAATTTGCGCGAGAAGATTGCTGCATTTGTTCCCATTATTCATGAGGAGATTAACTCGCCTGTGGAAGACACCGAATTTCAAATTTCGACGTGTTTGAGTCAATATGAATTAATAACTGGTCCAGAAGGAATTTTAGAGCTTGTTAATAAATTACCGTATTTTTATCGCATTCGTTTTGAAGATTTGTTCCAAGGTTTTAAACGATATTATATGGAGCGTCTTCAGTTTTTTAGAAATAACATCCAAGCCTTAATTGATGAGAGCGAAAATGGTGACGAGGAAAAAATGACTGAGCGTTACATTGAAACTTGTAATAACTTAATTAATGAATCGGTATCTTTTGATTGGCAGGAATTAAAGGACGTGGTAGATAATCAAGTTGATGATGAGAATATAAGAAACTTGTTTTACGATAAATATTTTCATTGGCTTCATTTGAATATTTCTTCTGAAAGGAAAGAGGAGCTTTACAAATACAATTCAGAGGTTCGTTTTGCGGAGGGTAAGTCTGGCGAGGAAATTGATCAAATTATCTTGAATCTGCCAGAAAAACAGCATGAAGTTAGTTTACAATCTTTAACGGTTGATTTCCAGCTTAAACATATTATAAAACATCGACCTACCAAGCTAATTCATAATGCTTATAGTTTTTTAATAGAGCATTTTATTTCTAAATATCACGTTGATAATGTTCGAGATACTTTAGCGAAGTTCAGTACAAAGTTCCCTTGGTATTATCACTTTTTTACGATTAAAAAATATCTAAGAGGTTTATTTCTGTTATTAGTTTTATTGATTCTAGCTGCAGGGGCTTTTGATACAAACCTTTATAACGGCAAGCTCGCGCCACTTCCGCAATGGTTTAAATCACATATTGGGTCATTCTCATTCGGAACAATTGCGCTGATTTTACAGGTTTTTTGGGGGATTATTATCAGTCTTACTTTTATTGTTCCTTTAATCTTATTCTTTAAATTTTTATTCGAACGTTATGTAGTAAAAGAAAAAGATGAGGAAGGCAATAAGTTGAATTTTTTCAAATTAATCGAATCGATTGAAGGAAAAAGATCTCATTTGCTTTATATTCCATTTATTATGCCTTTGTTAATCGTTGTTCTTCAAATGTCAAGTAGTGATACTGTTTTATTAATAAATAAAATTGAAGGCTTTCGATTTTTTTCAACCTTTATTTTGGTTATTGGCTTGACCATAATTTCTGTTTATAATTATGTCAAGGAAAGAAATGAAAGTATGTCGACCAATTGGCTTATTAAGCGAACGGAACATATGTTATGGTTGCATCTAATTCAAGCGTTTGTGATTTCTATTTTTGTAATTGATTTGATTCTTCGTTTTCAAGTTTCAACAGAAGATTTCGGTCAGGATGAAAATGGATTGTTCTTTCTTGGAATGTCGAAATATATTTCAATTTTGAAAGGTCCAATAGATGTAGTAGTAATGCCAACCTTTACGATTATGATTGCGATATTGACTTTATTTTTTAGTTTCTTTATTGAGAAAATCTTTGGAGGAAATCAGGAATAGTCAGAAAGTGAACGGGCTTTAAATTTTAGATATGAGTTTTAAAATTTATATACATTCATTTATTTTCCTATTTTTAACGAGAAAAATTATTCTACGTCTCTAATAGTTCCTATAAAGTAACCGAATCAATAAATTTTTGGATACTCTAACGGATCAACTTCATTCATAATGCCGTATGCCTTCTCAACGATGTCGTCAATACTTGGCTTTGAAAAGTAATCGCCATCAGTTCCATATGCCGGACGATGATCTTTTGCGCTTAGGGTAGTTGGTGCTGAATCCAAATGATAATATGCTTTTTGTTCTACCAAAATTTTATCCAACATGTATGCCGTTGCTCCACTGCTAACATCTTCATCTACAATTAATAAGCGATTTGTCTTTTTAACTGAATCAGCAATTAAGTAGTTTATATCAAAAGGAATTAAAGTCTGAACGTCAATTAATTCTACTGAAATCCCCATTTCTTCAAGTGTCTGTGCTGCAATTTGACATAAGTTGAAAGTAGATCCATATGAAACAATTGTCAAATCTAAACCTTCTTTCACAATTTCTGGAATTCCGAGTGGTTCCCTGAATTCGCCAACATTGTCAGGCATTTTCTCTTTGGAACGATAACCATTTAATGGTTCAACGACCAATGCTGGTTCGTCGGCAGCCATTAACGTATTATAAAATCCGGCTGCTTTAGTCATATTTCTAGGAACACAAACGTGCATGCCGCGAACAGCATTCACAATCATCCCCATCGGAGAACCGCTGTGCCAAATGCCTTCCAAACGATGTCCACGGGTTGAAATAATTAATGGTGCTTTTTGCCCCCCTTTCGTTCTATACTGAACGGTGGATAAGTCATCCGACATTACTTGTAGCGCATAAAGTAAGTAATCTAAATACTGAATTTCAGCAATTGGTCGGAGGCCGCGCATGGCCATCCCGATTCCTTGACCGATTATGGTACATTCACGAATTCCTGTATCAAAAACTCGAATTTCACCAAATTGCTCTTGTAATCCTTCTAGCGTTTGATTTACACCTCCAATTTTCCCTGCGTCTTCTCCAAAAACGAGTAGTTCAGGATACTTTTCTAATAGTTTTCGATAGTTTTCACGTAAAACAATTCGGCCATCTTCCATTTTACTTTCATTGCTGAAAATTGGGGGGATTGCAGGTATTTTTAAAACACTTTTTTCTGACTCAGAATATAGATAAGAACTATAACGTTCGTAATTATCCGATAAACTTTTCTGTATCCAAGAGGAAAGAGCAATTTTAGAGGCGCAATTTTCATCACGCACCATTCTTAAAACCTTTCTTGCAATTGATAGAACATCTTTTCGAATAGGTTCGAAAGCTTTTTCAAGTGCTTCTGCTTCTTTTGAAATGAAAACTCCGTTTGAGCTTTCAGTTGCCAATGCCTTAAGGATTAAAACAACTTCATATAGGTCTTTCTTTATAGTGTCGGAAAAAGCTTTCCATGCTGCATTTTTGGCTTCTCGAACGCGATCCTTTGCTTCTTTTTGAATTTGTTCGATTTCAGCTTCATTTGAAATGGTCAAACCATCAGCATTGAATGCTAGAATCCATTCCTTGAATTTTTGAATACAGTCATATTCTGATTCCCACTTCAAACGATCTTCGGATTTATATCGTTCATGTGAGCCAGATGTAGAATGACCTTGTGGTTGATTAACCTCTTTAACGTGAACTAATACTGGAACGTGTTCTTCGCGAGCAATTTTTACGGCCTTTTCATAGGTTTCACATAAATGAGCGTAGTCCCAACCTTTTGAAACATATATTTCGTAACCAGTTTTTTCTTTCGTTCGTTGCATTCCAGCTAATGCTTCGGATATGCTTCCTTTTGTAGTTTGAAATTCTCTCGGAACAGAAATTCCATAGCCGTCATCCCAAACAGACATCACAACTGGAACCTGCATAACGCCCATCGCATTAATGGATTCCCAGAAAGGACCTTCTGATGTGGACGCGTCGCCAATAGTTCCAAAAGCAACTTCATTTCCTTGGTTACTGAATTTCTTAAATTGAGGTAATTCACTTAAAACTGGATTATTTCGATAAACCTTAGACGCTTGAGCTAATCCAACAAGTCTGGGCATTTGACCTGCGGTAGGAGAAATGTCAGAAGAACTATTTTTTTGTTTGGTTAAATCTTTCCATTCCCCATTTTCATCAATGTTTCTCGTTGAATAATGACCTCCCATTTGTCTTCCAGCAGAAAGTGGTTCTATTTCAACATCTGTATGCGCATAAAGACCAGCGAAATATTGTTCCAAAGTCAACTCTCCTATTGCAAACATCAAAGTTTGATCTCGGTAATAACCAGACCGGAAATCACCGTTTTGATATTGCTTGGCAAGTGCAATCTGCGCGACTTCCTTACCATCACCAAAAATTCCGAACTTGGCCTTTCCAGTTAACACCTCTTTTCTTCCGAGTAGCGAAGCTTCGCGAGACTCACACGCCAATCGAAAATCGGCAAGTATTTCGTTTTTGAAAGTGTCAAAATCAATAGATGAATTGGTTGATTCTTTTGTTTTTGCTGACATAACGGAATTGTAATGAAAGCAAATATAATGAAAATAGCTCCTTGTTGTGTGTTTAAAATTAAAGCTTTGATTAAATTTTAAATGAAGGGATGACTCATTTTTGATTTGATTTTTGTGCGATTGTCAAATAAAATTTGCACTTTCACTTTCCATTAGTTGTTTTATGAAAATTGAATTATGTGCGGCATCCCAAGAGGCTGTTTTAATTGCAAAGGAGCTTGAGATTAATCGAATTGAATTGTGTCAAAATCTCGATCAGGGTGGAACAACCCCCTCGGCTGGAATTATTAAATATGCTCAAGATTTTGGAATTGAAACACATGTGCTTATTCGACCACGCGCTGGTGGATTTCAATATTCAGATCAAGAAAAGAATATAATGTTGAATGATATCAAGTTTTGTCAACAGATAGGAATTTCAGGCGTTGTCATCGGTTCTTTGAAACAAAATTTTGAGATTGATACTGAATTTATTCAGTGTGTTCATGAAGTTAAAGGTGATATGAAGTTGACTTTCCACAGGGCCTTTGATGAAACAATCGAATGGAAAAGATCAATGGAGACATTAATTTCCCAACGCGTTGACCGAATTTTAACGTCTGGATTTGCCTCAAATGTGGATATTGGATTTCAAAATTTAAAAAATATGGTTGATTTTGCCGATGATAGAATCGAAATCATGGTTGGGGGAGGAGTTAATGCTGGCAATATTTTAAAGATTCGAGATGAAGTTCGTCCGAGTGCAATTCATTTTTCAGGAACAGTAAAAGCCTTGCTTGATGAAGAATCCGCCTTTTCAGAAACGATATTGAAGGCGGATAAAAATCGAATTGAGCGTTTATTGGATGTTTTTTTGAATCAATAAAAAGAATTAACTTCATAGAAAATTTGATTTATGAGTAATGGGAAAATAATAGTTCTGATTTTGTTTGTTTTCCTCAATATAATTTGTCGGGCTCAAGATAATATGGATTTAAGTATCTTGTTGAAAAATCAAGGATTCAACTTTTCTACTGAATCTATTTCCAACTCAGGAAACTTTTTTACTGGTTTATTGCCCGATTCGAAAACCTTATTGGTTGCGAAAAGTGAGGTTGGCGATTACCCTTTGTCTGAGAAAATTGAAATTCAAAACGGAGAAGGAGCTTTTCGTCCAACTGAAATATCGAAAAATGAATATATTTATTACTCCTTTTTAGATGTTTCCTCTATAATTCAAAGTGAGGTTCATATCCAACCAAGAAGTAGTCACAAGAAAAGAAAGAGAAATCAATATTCAGACAGAAGGAAAAGTGGTTTTTTAAACGGCGATCCTCTTATGACATGTTCATCTAATAGTTTTCAAACGCAATTATCTTTGGCAAGTTCGAATGATTACATCTCGGATTTAAAACCAAATAATATTTCTCAATACAATTATCGATTTTCAAAACAACCGTCGTTCGTATTTGCTTTGAATGATGAAGTCGTTTGTTTTAGTCAAGGAGTTGAGAAAGTAAGTGTAATTAATCTTTCAGGGGACGTTCTTTCATCAAATGAGGTTATAACTACGAAGCCTTTAATCTCAAGTAACAAAGGAAGAACGATCCTACATGATAAATCTACCGGAAATTTTTACTTGGTTGTCGAAACCAATTTTTCATATAATTTTTATTTGATAAATGTCAAATCAGGAGAAGCGAATTATCTTTTCAAAACTGACAGCGTTTGGGAGAATCCAAATTGGAAAATCAATGATGGAATATTGACATATTCCAAAACAAACAAGGGAATATCGAAAGAATTTGCTCAAAAGCTTTAATTCCCAATTACAATAGTAACAGGTAAAAGTTGATTTTATTTCAAATGAAAAAAGCCACCCGAGGATGGCTTTAAAATATGAAAATTATATATTAAGATAGAACTTCTTTTACTTTGTCTGCAGCTTCTTGAAGTAAAACGGCAGAATGAACATTCAATCCTGATTCATCGATTAATCTTTTTGCTTCTTCTGCATTTGTTCCTTGTAAACGAACGATAATTGGAACTGGAATTTCACCGATGTTTTTGTATGCATCAACAATTCCTTGCGCAACGCGATCACAACGAACGATTCCTCCAAAGATATTAATCAAAATTGCTTTTACATTTGGATCTTTTAAGATGATATGGAATGCTTTTTCAACGCGCTCTGCATTTGCCGTTCCACCAACGTCCAAGAAATTTGCTGGGTTACCGCCTGAAAGTTTGATGATATCCATAGTCGCCATAGCTAAACCTGCACCATTCACCATACAACCAACGTTACCATCCAATTTTACAAAATTCAATCCTGCTTCGTCAGCTTCTACTTCTGTTGGATCTTCTTCTGTTTTATCGCGCATTGCTTCATAATCCGGATGACGGAACAATCCGTTTCCATCCAAGGTTACTTTTGCATCCACGGCAATAATTTTGTCATCAGATGTTTTAAATAATGGGTTAATTTCGAACATCGAAGCATCAATTCCTTCGTATGCTTTATACAACGAAGCAACAAACTTTGTCATTTGTTTGAATGCCTCACCAGATAAACCAAGGTTGAATGCAATTTTTCTAGTTTGAAATCCTTGTAAACCAACACGTGGATCAATAACTTCTCTATGAATTTTTTCTGGTGTGTGTTCGGCAACATGCTCGATGTCCATACCACCTTCAGTTGAGTATACAATTACATTTCTACCTTTTTCACGGTCCAGAAGAACTGACATGTAGAACTCTTTAACTTCAGTTGGGCCAGGGTAATAAACGTCTTGTGCGATAAGAACCTTGTTTACTTTTTTACCTTTACCATTTGTCTGAAGTGTAACTAAATGTCCACCTAATATTCCTTTAACTTTATCCTCAACTTCGTTGATTCCTTTAGCAAGAACAACACCATTTGATCCTGTTTCTTCAACTTTTCCTTTACCGCGACCTCCAGCATGAATTTGGGCCTTGATAACATACCAACCAGTTCCAGTTTGTTCTGTTAATTTTTTTGCCGCTTCAACAGCATCTTCAACACGGTCAACAACAATACCTTCTTGTATTGCAACACCGTAGCTTTTTAAAATTGACTTTCCTTGATATTCGTGTAAATTCATCGTTGAAATTTTGAGTTGTAAAAGTAATTTATTTTCTTTTTCAAAAATTGACTAAATCAAAATAATTTTACTCGATTCTGTTTTTCCAGGAAGATCCAATTTCCCGTGACGCAAATTCAGTAGTTTTTACTTTTTTTAAATCATTCCAAATATCATCAATTGCATGAACTAAAGCATCCTCTTCTTCTTTCATTGCCGAATTAACGATGTAAGGATCTTGAAAATAATGTTTAATGAAATTGGTGTCAAAATCTCCACTGCGAAAAGCGGGATGTTTTAAAACGAATTTTCCAAAGTCCAATGTTGTTTTGACACCAGAAATCTGATAATTGTCAATTGCATCAATCGCTCTATCCATTGCTTCTTGGCGCGTTTCTCCCCAAACGACGAGTTTTGCAATCATTGGATCGTAATAAATTGGAATATCCATACCTTCTAAGAATGCATCATCAACACGAATGTTTTTACCACTTGGAATTCGATAACGTGAAAGCGTTCCGATGTCTGGTGTAAAGCCATTCAGCGTATCTTCAGCATAAACCCTAATTTCAACTGCGTGACCGTTAATTTTAAGTTCATCTTGCAGTTTTGGTAGTTTTTCACCACGTGCCACGCGAACTTGCCATTCTACCAAGTCTAATCCAGTAATTTCCTCAGTAACTGGATGCTCAACTTGTAAACGTGTGTTCATTTCGAGGAAGTAAAAATTCAATGAAGCATCAAGCAAAAACTCAACGGTTCCAGCTCCTTCATAATTACACGCTTTACATACTGCAACAGCAGCTTCGCCCATTTGTTTTCTCAATTCAGGAGTTAAAACTGCACTTGGAGCTTCTTCGATGACTTTTTGATGTCTTCGTTGAACAGAACACTCTCTTTCAAATAAATAGACAACATTTCCGAGTTGATCTGCAAAGACTTGGATTTCGATGTGTCGTGGTTTGTCAACGAATTTCTCTATGAATACAGCATCATCGCCAAAAGATGAACGAGCCTCATTTTGAGCCATCTGCATTTGTTCTTCAAATTCATCTGGATGCTGAACCAAACGCATTCCTTTACCACCTCCTCCGGCTGAAGCTTTAATTAGTATTGGATATCCAACTTCTTGAGCAATTTTCTTCGCTTCCGTAACATCTGAAATAGCTTCATCAACACCTGGGACTAATGGAACATTAAACTTTTTCACGGCTTGTTTTGCACTCAGTTTATCTCCCATTATTTCCATCGATTCAGGGGAGGGGCCAATTAGTTTAATTCCGGCAGCCTTCACTTTTTTAGCAAAACCTGCATTTTCGGATAAAAAGCCATAGCCAGGGTGAATACCATCCACATTAAGTTTTTTACAATAATCCAAAATTAAATCTTGCTTCAAGTAACTCTCGGAAGATGGACTTGCTCCTAAATGAACAGCTTCATCTGCTTCAAGAACGTGTGGTGCATTTCTATCGGCATCGGAATAGACGGCGACTGTAGAAATATTCATCTTTTTAAGCGTTCGAATGATTCTCCGAGCAATTTCTCCGCGATTAGCTATTAAGACTTTTTGCATACGTTAATTTGGTTTTTAGTTCTATTTCTTTCTTCAATTCAAAAATACTACTGAAATTTCAACTTACTTCCTCTTTTTCTTTTTTTCTGAATTTGAATTTCCTTGATTGTTTATGTTTGCATTTGAAGGAACCTTAGTTTTCTTCTTCTTCTTTCGGTATTTCTTTTTGTCTTCTTTTCGAAAAACATCGAGGCCATATTGAACCAATTCAAAGTCATTCCAATTATTAAACTCCTCAAGGTATGATATACCGGCACCTTGCGTGAAGGGGCCAGCTTGTTCATTGATGGAATTCGTATTTGATTTATTAAAAATATTTGCACGAAACGTTCCTTTCTCATTAATAATGTATTCAATATTTACATCTCCAATAAGAGCGTTACTTTTAGATGCGCCATTTCCACTTGCTCCTGATTCAGAAGAGCTAGATTCGCTATTCAAACTTTTACTTTCAACACCAATGCTACTTGAGATTGTCAGACGATCATTTAAAAGTCCTTTTTTAAATCCAACTTCGAATGATTTTTCGCCCATTGTTTTTTCTTCACCATAATCTACATTCAATTTATAATTATCTGTGAGATTATTCAACGCTGCATTGATTTGCGATTCCAATAAGTCAATTGCAGCTGAGCTACTTGCCGAAATGGTGCCTTTTAGAGGTTGGAACTTACGAGCAATTAATAGTGAAAAAAACTGTCTATTCAGCTCATCGTTGTCCGAAGTTACTCTTCTGATTAATGCTTTGCCGGTTTCAGGTGCTCTTGGTGCTTGGATGTCAAATGTAATTCGTGGTTCAAGCAAAGTCTCATTTAATTTTAAATAACAGTTAACTTCTTGATTTAAAAGAGAATTATCCATTAATTCTGGACTTAATTCAAGAATAGAAACTTTTTTCATATTCACATACGTGTTGATATTAATATCAGCATCGTAAGGACTACCAGACCATTTTATGGTAGAACCTTTCTCAATTTCAAATGGTTGTTGAATTCCAGCCATCGTAAAATTATATTTACTTCCCTCTAAGATCGTGTAGGTACCTTCTAAAAATATATTATCGAGTTGATCTAATTTTAAATTTAATTCTCCTTTTCCAGTTGCTGTGATCTCGTCATTGGTTATATCATTGAAAATCAAATTCATTTTAGCGTTTTGGTTGACCTTAAATTTCATATCTAAGTCAATTCCAGAAAGGTTAATTTTATCTTTTTTTACTTTTTCCTTTATGGATTTGTCAATTATAGTCACAAAGTCTTCTGTTTCATTTAGATCTGAAACTCCGTACATGGGAAAATAAATTTGCGTATTTTGTTTTGTTTCAGCTTCGACTGTAACTGATAAACTACTTTCGGTTCCTTCTATATTGGCATAACCTCTCGCATAAGCTTTACCATAGTATACATCGCCATCCTTATATTTTGTATTAAGTACCATAAAACGTTCAAGTGGAATGGATTTTCCGTTAGCTAGAGGTCTTTTAAATAAATCGTCTTCAAAATTAAATTGTAAGTCAAAATTCCATTTCTCAAAATTATTGTGATTAATCGCACCTACTAAAGATGCGGTATTTCCTTCTTCATCTCTAACTGGAATTGGATCGATTAGAAATGCATCTTTTTCAACATTAATTACACCATCAATTGTGTATTTCACGCCTAACAGTTCCACAAATGCGGATCCTTGATTTAATTTTAATTTACCTTCTAGTCTCGGTGCAGATGGATTTCCCATTACACGAATTTTACCATTGAGATTTCCACTAATATCTCTAACCACTGATGGGTCCATAAATGCATTCGTGAATTCGATGTCTGTGTTAACAAAATCAAGAAAGAGGTCCAAGTTATCAGTGGCAATGTCGTACATTCCTTCGAATTGAAAAGTTCTCTGCAATTTATACTCTAAATCACCATTTACAATAACGCTTTCGCGTTTTGCATTCCAGTCGGTCATAAGCTGAATATTTCCTACTTCTTCGTTATTTACTTTGAAGTTTTCGATTCGGGCATCACCCATGTAATTGAAATTTGTGTAGGGATTTGAAATCTCTCCCCATCCCGAAAATTTCCCGCTTAATTCGGTTGGCAAACCTAAAATTTGAGACAATTCATTCAAATCAAATCTTTCAATGTCGATTTTAATTTTATCACTATTATTTCTTGACAAGCAGCCATTAATTTCGATTAATTGTTCGTTTCTAGCTAATTTTAGTTTCGAGACATGAACGTCTTCAGAACTTAAATTTATTTCAGACTCATTTTCGATTTTCCATTGCAATCCATTGAGTGAGAAAAAGGATGGGTGTATCTGGAAATTGAGTAAATTATTGTCTAATACGATTGTTTGCCATTCGATTGATGAATAATCTTTTGTATTTGGATCCCAGGATAATTTTGAATTGACTATGCCTCCCATTCCTTTCGCTGAAAAACCAACATTTGAAAATTTAAGTGAATCACCGTATTTTATTTCACTTAGGTTGTAAGATCCTATGATTCCAACTTTTGATATGGATTGATTAAAATTGAGGTTACTGAATTTAAGGTCTTGATAATTAACATAGTTCGAATTTAAGTCGGCTTTCAAGTACGATTGTAGGGAATTATAACTTCCCGATAGTTTGCTATTTGGACTTATTTGCAAGTCTGGAACAAAAATGGCTAAAAACTCATCTGAATTACCTGTCGTAAAGTCAAAACTAAAATTACTATTGCCTTTTGAATCGTTTTTACTTTTCGATTGTGAAATTGACGGAAAGACCACTGCTAGTTCTCCAAGAAAATCATCAATTACGGTTTCATAATTTATTATACCATTGACATTTGCGTCTAAAATTGAACTGCTTAATCTGAAATTATCCCCTAATTCTGTTCTTTCAAGGTTCAAGTTTAATTTTGGAATGGACAAATCATTACTATCCTCGTGATAGGAAATGTAATTTGATGTTATATTTCCTTTTATTCGATCAAGTGAAGATCCTTCAAGGTTACATGTAATGTGCGTGGCAATAGAAACATCTTTTGCTGAAGTGAATCCTAATTTTGTTAGAAGTGCTTCCTTAATATTGATGTCCAATGCGTATTGTTGCTTTTTACCAATTGAAATTTTACCATCATAAGCCATTTTTAGGTTAGGATCAGAAACATTCAGTTTTGCCTCAATCATTTCACCTTTCAGATGACCTTCATTTATTGTTATTCCGCTGTATGAATAGTTTGAGAAGTCAAATCGATTTAAATTGGCCTTAATATTATTTAACTCGACATCCCCTTTATTGGGGATTTTTACTTCCAGGTTAATTTTCCCATTAACAAGCCCAAAATTTGAGTCGTCAATAAATGTAGCAAGATTAAAATCTGATACATTTACGAGATTTGAGTCTTTCAAAACGGGAATTAAATATGTTGCATCATCTTGTTGTTTGACACGGAGGTAATTTTCCAACGAAATTGATCCTATTTCTGTATTAATCTTGTTTGTAATTAGATTAAAATCATTTAGTTTACCGTACGTTTTTAAATTTATTATTTCTGCATGTTCAAATTTTGAGATCGGTTCTTCAATCGAAATTCTTCCGGTCCCTTTTGGAAGTTTAAAGGATTTAAGGTCTTCAAAATCTAAATTGGCATAACGTATTTCTTCATTCAAATTGCCTGCTCCTTCTTTTCTGAAATCGGGAAGAATTAGATTGCCTTGAATTACCGTTTTTTTACCAAAACGCAAATCGAGATCAGAAATACTAAGGTCACAAACGCGATTTGAAACTTTAGCTTTAATTAACACGTTGGCATCCATTCCTTCGATATCAGGGGCAAATAAGGAAATATCTTTCAGTGAAACAGCGCTTGGGAGAATGTCAACATCGAATTTTACTTTGTCTTCAAAATAATCAAAGTCTTCCCAATTGTTGTAAAGCAAATTTAGTCTTGAACAGTTAAGTTTTGTTTTTGGTGTTTTCAAATGAAAATCATTTAATCGAATTCCAGTTGACGATATATTAATCTTACTTCTTAAATCTTCAATATTTAATCCACATTGTTCTTTTACCTTGAACTTCGTTAAGTTAAGCGCTATTACTTCGTTTTCGATATTAAGTTTGGAAATATTCAAGGATAGTTTCGAGAGCTTGATATGATCGTAATCGAGTCCGTATGCTAATTGACTTTTTCTAAAATCATCATATTTAAAATCGAAATCGTTTAGGGCAATTTCTTCAAAAACAAGCGTTGCGGGTTTGCTTTCTGATTTTGATTCACTTGAAAAGTAGTCTGCGATAAATTCATAATTATATGCCCCATCTTTTTTATTTCTATTAATGCAAATTGATCCTTGGTTAAGCTCTGTTTTTGATAGAATAAACTTGTTTTTTGTAAAATCAAGATCATCGATATAAACATTAATTTCATTTGAATGAAGTAAAGTGTCTTTTTTTAAGTCAAGGATTGTAACATCCTTCAAGGAAATTTTATTCAAAAAGACAATATCAACTGCTTCTATTTCAAATGTAGTATTAAGTTCTTTGGATAAATAAGCTGTTGCCTTCTTGGCCAAGAAAGTTTGAAAAACAGAACTTCGAATTAAAAAAGCCAAAGAAATGATCAAAATTAGCATCCATTCAATAATTCCTCCAATGGTTTTACTAGCTATTTTGAGTATTTTTGTCATGTATAATTACAAATTTAATAATCTTTTGTCAAGCAAAGAAACTATCATTCTAGGGATAGAAACATCATGTGACGATACTTCCGCCGCAATTTTAAAGGGAACGCATATACTTTCGAACATTACGGCAAATCAATTAATTCATGAGCAATATGGGGGAGTCGTTCCTGAACTTGCCAGTCGATCTCATCAAGAAAACATTGTTCGGGTTGTCGATGGTGCGCTGTTGAAGGCAAATGTTTCAATTGAAGATATAGATGCGATTGCCTTTACACAAGGACCAGGATTATTAGGATCCTTGTTAGTAGGCACCTCCTTTGCGAAGTCCTTTGCCCT
This sequence comes from Flavobacteriales bacterium, assembly GCA_947497485.1. Taxonomy (GTDB): domain Bacteria; phylum Bacteroidota; class Bacteroidia; order Flavobacteriales_D; family Crocinitomicaceae; genus UBA952. The sequence continues at coordinate 58,957 of CANMHB010000005.1, read as the reverse complement.
TGCTCGTGGGATTCCATTACTAGCCGTAAATCATATGAAGGCACATATACTAGCTCATTTCATCGATGATGCGGGAGGTTCGAAACCTGAATTTCCATTTCTTTGTTTGACGGTTTCAGGCGGACATACCCAAATCGTTAAAGTAAATAGCTTTGATCAAATGGAAATTTTGGGTAAAACAATTGATGACGCAGCAGGAGAGGCCTTTGATAAGGCAGCAAAAATGTTGGGATTAAATTATCCTGGAGGACCTTTAATTGATGAATATGCTCAAATGGGAAATCCAAATTCTTTTCAGTTTTCAAAACCAAAGATTGATGGTTTGAATTTTAGTTTTAGTGGTTTAAAGACATCTATTTTATATTTTTTGAATGCTGAAACGAAAAAAAACAATAATTTTATTCGTGAAAACCTTCATGATCTTTGTGCTTCAATTCAGCGAACAATAATTGAAATTCTAATTTCTAAGATAAAATTAGCTTTAAAACAAACCGGATTAAATCAAATTGCAATTGCTGGTGGTGTCTCCGCAAATTCAGGACTTAGAAAAGAACTTCAAAAACTAGAGAATGAGGGATATAAAACATTTATCCCGAAGTTCGAGTATTGTACAGATAATGCTGCTATGATTGCTATTAACGGAAAATTTCTTTTAGATAATGAGGTGTTTTCAAATCAATCTGTAACTGCTCAGGCAAGATTAAATTGGTAATTTTTATTTAAAATTTCTTAAAGTTTGTGGTTATTTAATAAATTTCGTTATATTCGTTCAAATCATTTTAATCACCTACACAATGGAAGCGACATTAATTGAAAAGGAACTGATTCCTTCTTTGAAATTTAATGACAAAAGTACAGTAGATCAGCATCCTGATATATTGAGTCAAATTGAAAAAGCTACCATTCTTGGTAATTCCCACCGCACGAAAGTTTCTATCTTTTTTAAGGATGATGAAAGTGTAAAACGTGTAGATACGACTATTTGGGCCGCTGGAACAAAATTTATTTGTCTGAAAGGCGGTGTTTGGATTCCAATTAGCAGATTGATTGAAGTCAAAATCTAAGATGCCAAGGTTACTTCCTATTTTTCTTTTATTGGTTCAATTCAATTTGTTCGCTCAAAATCATGTGAACTGGACTTTTGAATACGATAAAACAATGAAAAAAGTCTTGGCTTATGGTCGGATTGATGATCATTGGCATGTATACTCAACAAGAACTAAGAAAAACGCCGGTCCGATTCCGGTAACCTTTACTTTTGAAAAAAACCAATTTGCCAAACAGAAAGGTAAACCCAGGGAGGAGGGAACGCCAACGCGTATTTTTGATCCGAATTTCGAGTCAGTCGTGTTTCAGTATGAAAATATCTACATCGTTGAAATTCCTTTTAAGGTAAAAGAGGCAACCATTTTGAAAGGTGTCGTTAATTATATGGTTTGCGATGATAAAATGTGTTTACCGCCAATAGATGTTCCATTTACAATACAAATTAATCCTTAATTTATGAAGAATTTGATTTTCTTTTTATTTTCTATATTGTTTTGTTACACCGCCACAGGGCAGGGAATGGAGGATTTCATCAAGTGGCAAATAACCGTCGAAAAAATTGATGATTCACATGCTAATTTGGTTTTTACAGGGAAGATTATCGACGGATATCATATATTCTCGCTTAAACATGATCCTGCAAAAGCTGACGGAACAGGATTGGTTCCACAATTTGATTTTAAAAAGTCTCCAAATTTTAAAATTGTAGGAAAACCTTTTGAAATTGGAAAACCAATTAAACATATTGATGATTTAGGAACATCTTTTTTCTTTGAAAAGAAGGCAGTTTTTAAACAACAAATTGAAGTTTTAACGAAAGATGAATTTAGTCTTGATTTTGGAATCAATTTTTTTCAATTATGTAATGCCGATGGTTGCGTTGGGCCATTTGATTTTGAAAGTAAAATTAAGGTAAAAGGTTTTATTCCAGCAGAAAATTCAATTCTTACACCTCAAGATACCGTTGAAGCGCAAGCTGCAGAAGGTGATGTAGATTCGAAACAGACGGTAGCGAAGCCTTTGGAGAAAAAACAAGTAAAGAAGAAAGAAAAAGATTCCAATTTTGTCATTTTTATTGCCGGATTCTTAGCGGGTCTTGTTGCCTTGTTGACACCTTGTATGTTTCCGATGATTCCGATGACAGTAACGTTTTTCACCAAACAGTCTAAAACGAGGAGAGAAGGAATTTTCAAGGCTTTGGTTTATGGTGCTTCAATTATTTTGATTTATGTAACGTTTGGTGTAATTTTTACTGCTGCGACTGGCCCACTGGGATTAAATGATTTATCTACGAATGTTTGGATGAATCTAATTTTCTTTGGGATTTTTGTTTTGTTTGCTTTTTCATTCCTTGGGGCCTTTGAAATTCAACTTCCGAGTTCTTGGGTAAATAAGATGGATCAACAAGCTGATAAAGGTGGATATCTGGGAATATTCTTTATGGCCTTTACCTTAGGTTTGGTTTCATTTTCATGTACCGGCCCAATAATTGGAAGTTTACTTGTTGAAGCCGCTACTTCAGGTTCATATTTCACACCTGCAATCGGAATGACCGGTTTTTCATTGGCTTTAGCGATTCCATTTACCTTATTTGCAATTTTTCCGGGTTGGTTAAATTCCTTGCCGCAGTCAGGTGGTTGGTTGAATTCCGTTAAAGTAGTTTTAGGTCTTGTTGAATTGGCATTGGCGTTGAAATTCTTGTCATCTGTTGATTTGGCTTACCATTGGGGAATTCTTTCAAGAGAGTGGTTCGTAGCCATTTGGTTTGTTCTCTTTTTGATTATGGGAATTTATTTATTGGGAAAACTAAGATTCTCGCACGATTCACCACTTGAGAAATTAAGCGTAACCCGTTTTATGTTTGCACTTTTTGCGTTGGTTTTTGCGGTTTACCTTTTACCGGGAATGTTTGGAGCTCCATTGAAATTAATTGATGGAATCGCACCTCCTAGAACACATTCTGAAGATAACTTTAGGTATGTAAATGGTGGCTTGGAAACAGGAATGGTAAAAGATTCAATCTCTGAAAAATATATGGCTGAAATGCATCCTGTCGGTGATGGATCAATTCTTGTTTTCCATGATTTGAAGTTGGCTACTGAATATGCGAAAGCCAAAAATCTACCAATTCTATTGGATTTTACTGGTCACGCTTGTCAAAATTGTAGAAAAACAGAATCTTCCGTTTGGACAAATGATGAAATCAGACCTTTGTTACAAACGAAATTCGTGATAGCTTCTTTGTATTGTGATGATCGAACACCACTACCTGCAAGTGAAGTGAGATATTCTGAGATTGCGAAACGACAAATTAAAAATGTTGGAAACAAATGGGCTGAAATGCAAATTGAAAAATACAATAGCTTTCAACAACCATTGTATGTTGTTATTGATCACGAAGGAAATGATTTGACTGAAGCAATTGGTTATACACCTGATATAAATTCGTATAAATCATTTTTAATGAAAGGTATAAAAGCTTTTAAGAAGTAGTTTTTAATCAACATTAATACAATTTTTGAATAGTTTTACGTTATCCAAATAAAATTGAGGTTACAGAAATTTCGTTGATCAATTATGAGATTATTTCGTAGGCAATTCTTAATAGTTGGGTTTCTTTTATCAACGATGCATTTTTTTGCCCAAAAAATTGATCCAGACGATTCCTTTACTTTTGAATTGTGTTTGCCGAATTCATTTGTGAACAAACCCTATAAAACGATTATGCAGGGGCTCGTAAGTGCTTCTCCCTATTATCAATACAGTTTAAAAAGTGGAATTTCCTTTGGTGTTGGAGTTCACTATTCATACTTTGCTATCAACGAATTTCGAATGCCTGTAAAAGTTTTTGGTGGAATTCATACGGGCGCAGCATTTCTAAAATTAGGACATGAAAAATTTTGGACGGAGCGTTTTGGAACGGACATCGGCTGTAAATTCGGTTATCTGCAAAGTTTTGCTGTTAGCGATTTACTCAGATCTCAAGGAAATCTATTTAATCAAACAGAGGCGCTATTTTTAGAACCCACAATTGGCTTCGTCCTGACTGCTGACGTAAATTCTTCTTATCGATTGACTGTGGGCTACCCGATCTATGGTTACACATTTACCCCATGGACAATTGGTTATGATTCGACTCTAGGTTATTCCGAAAGTGAATTTTCAAAAACAAGTTCCTTTCTGAATGTAGGATTTGCTTATACGTTCTATTTTAACGGAAAGAAGAGTAGCGCCGAGGATTAGGTTTGTAATACACCTACGTTATAACGAGATTCAATAGGAGCATGATTGGCCATTTCAATTCCCATCGAAATTATTTTCCTGGTTTCAATCGGGTCAATTATTGCGTCAATCCACAATCGGCTAGCTGCGTAATAAGGTGAAATCTGTTCATCGTATCGACTTTTAATCGAATCAAACAATTCTTTTTCTCGTTCAGGCGTAATTTCTTCTCCTTTACCCTTCAATGTGGCAACCTCAATTTGTAATAAGGTTTTAGCCGCAGCCGCACCAGACATTACGGCAATTTCTGCTGTAGGCCAACCAACGATTAACCTTGGATCATATGCCTTCCCGCACATCGCATAATTTCCTGCGCCATAAGAATTACCAATAACAATTGAAAATTTAGGAACTACGCTATTTGCCATAGCATTAACCATTTTAGCTCCATCTTTAATGATTCCTCCTTGTTCACTTTTTGAACCAACCATAAATCCGGTGACATCATGAACAAATACGAGGGGTATGTTCTTTTGATTGCAAAGCATCACAAATCGAGCAGCTTTGTCGGCAGAATCTGAATAGATTACACCTCCAAATTGCATTTCGCCTTTGGCATTTTTCACAATTTCACGGTTATTCGCTACAATACCAACGCTCCATCCGTCTATGCGAGCATATGCTGTAATAATTGATTTCCCATAGCCAGGTTTATACTCTGTGAATTCAGAGTTGTCAACTACACATTTTAATATTTCTCTTGTGTTGTAGGGTTTAGAGCGATCTGCAGGTAAAAGTCCGTATACATTTTTGATTGGTTCCTTTGGTAGATTAGATTCTTCCCGATCGAAACCAGCATTTTCTTTTTTGCCTATTCTCCCCATTAAATCACGAATGGTGGCTAAACATTCTTGGTCATTTTCAACCTTGTAATCACAAATTCCAGAAACTTCCGTTTGCGACGTAGCACCACCAAGAGATTCATTATCAATACTTTCTCCAATTGCGGCTTTTACTAAATAAGATCCAGCTAGGAAAATTGTACCTGTTTTGTTGACAATCAAAGATTCATCGGACATAATGGGTAAATAGGCACCTCCAGCAACACAACTTCCCATCACAGCTGCAATCTGAATAATTCCTTTAGAACTCATAATGGCATTATTTCGGAATATGCGTCCAAAGTTTTCTTTATCTGGAAAAATTTCATCTTGCATTGGTAAATAAACACCCGCAGAATCTACCAGGTAAATGATAGGCAAGTGATTTTCCATGGCAATTTCCTGAGCCCGTAAATTCTTTTTTCCTGTAATCGGGAACCAAGCACCAGCTTTAACGGTTGCATCATTAGCAACAACAATACATTGCCTTTTTTTTACGTATCCAATTACAACGACTACACCTCCCGCTGGGCAACCTCCATGCTCTTTGTACATTCCATAGCCGGCTATCGCTCCAATTTCTATCCGCTCCGTATTAGGATCAAGAAGTAAATCTATTCGTTCTCTTGCAGTTAATTTGCCACTTTCGTGCAGTTTTTCAATTCTTTTTTTTCCTCCGCCTTCGTATATCTTTGATAATTCTTGCTCAAGCGCACTTATTTTAAGTCGCATCTGATCTTCGTTAAAATTGAATTCCAATTCTTTTTGTGAAACAGCCATATTTTTAATTTGGGATTCAAATATACGAAATGAAATTTCTCTAACGAATTTCAAGGGTCTTACTTCGTTAACTTCTACATTATTTATTGATAATATGTTTGGGCTTTTTTCTATTTTCACAAAAAATTTAAATAAAACTTTATGTCAGAGCATCAGGTGGATCATAAAAATCAAAATCAGCCAAAAAGTAGCCTAACAATTTATATCCTTGTTGCAATGATTTTCGGTGCTACGCTCGGTGCCATAATTCATTCAAATTGTAGTGCGGAAACTGCTGCTGCATTTAGTTCGCACATTAAGCTTTTGGCAACAATTTTTATTCGCTTGGTACAAATGATTATAGCTCCATTGGTTTTCACAACATTGGTTGTGGGGATTGCCAAACTTGGAGATATCAATACAGTTGGTCGAATAGGAGGGAAGGCTTTAATTTGGTTCTTTTCAGCTTCTTTTATTTCGTTGGTAATTGGTCTTTTGTGGGTGAATTTCTTAAAACCTGGTTATGGATTGAATTTGTCAGATATGGATTTATCTGCAGCAAGTGAAGTAACCGATAAAACCCAAGATTTTTCCATTCAGCATTTCGTTGAGCACATTATTCCAAAATCGGTGTTTGAAGCTATGGCAACCAATGAAATTCTACAAATTGTGGTTTTTTCAATCTTTTTTGGTTTGGCTGCTGCTTCAATTGGAGATAATGTAAAACCAATTATTTCCGCTTTTGATAAAGCATCTCATATAATTCTAAAGATGGTGAACTTTGTCATGAAATTCGCTCCAATCGGTGTTTTTGGGGCTATAGCAGGCGTTTTTGCAGTGAAAGATATTTCAGATTTGATGATTACCTACACGAAGTTTTTTAGCTCATTTTTAGTTGGAATTGCATCGCTTTGGGTCGTTCTACTGTTGGTTGGCTATATTTTTCTTCGGAATCACTTGAAAACACTTTTGAAACGAATCGTTAGTCCGTTGGTAATTGCCTTTGGAACAACTAGTAGCGAAGCTGTTTTTCCAAAATTAACAGAGGAATTAGAGCGCTTTGGAATCAAAGATCGCATTGTTTCATTCATGCTGCCGCTTGGTTATTCCTTCAATTTGGATGGAAGTATGATGTATATGACCTTTGCTAGTCTTTTTATTGCTCAAGTTTATGGTGTTCATTTGGATGTTGGAACGCAACTAACAATGCTTATCGTTTTAATGCTTACAAGTAAAGGAATTGCGGGAGTGCCAAGAGCAAGTTTGGTAGTGGTTGCAGCAACTTGTGGGATGTTTAAAATTCCAATCGAAGGAGTTGCCTTGATTTTACCAATTGATCATTTTTGTGATATGTTCCGAAGTGCAACGAATGTCCTAGGAAATTCAATTGCAACCGCTGTAGTAGGGCAGTGGGAGAGTAAGAAAGGGTGATTGAATCCTTTTAGAATAATACGTTTTATTCAATCTGTAAAAAAAAACACCCATACCTATTTATTTAATTAAATTTGCAAAAAGTTAAGTTGCGATGAGATTTTTTTATACGTTTCTTTTTGTTTCTTTAATTTTAAGCAAAATAGCCTACAGCATTTTTTGGCAAGTCAATTTTTATGTCAATCAAAAGGAAATAGCAGAGAAAGAATGTGAGAATAAAAATCGCCCGGAAATGCATTGTAATGGAAAATGTTATTTGGCAAAACAATTGAAAAAAGCTGATGCAGAGCTGGAGTCCCAAAAAGAAAAACAGCAAGGTTCTTATTCAAACTTAAAAATTATTGAGGGTGCTTCTTTTATTCCAAATGAATCGATCGTTTTGGAATTTTATTCATTCCCCATAAATTTAAATAAACACGATTTTATATATAAAAATACCTATAATTTAGACTTTCATTTTCCAATTTTTCATCCTCCTGTTTCCACTTTTACTGTTTGATATTAATTAGTCTGATTCTGTTCTTAAACATTGGAATGAAATTCAGCTAATTGTTCTTTTTCGTTGATTCAATTCAATATTCACATTAAAAATAAATATTATGCGGTATTTAATATTCGTATTGTTGCTGCCGTTCAGCACCGAAGTGATAGCGTGTGATATATGTGGAGGTGTTAATAGCAATGCTTCAATTGGCTTGTTTGCCTCTACAAAATTTCACACGATTGGAATTAAAAGTTCATTTAGAGGATTCTCTTCCTATATGTTTGGGATTCGTCACTCACGAGAATATTTATTCGGGCAAGAAATACAATTTCGCACCCAAATTCATTCTAGAATTCAATTGATGGGCTTTATTCCTTATCAATTTGCAATTCAAAAACGTGATTTAGGAAATGATTATGTTTGGGGATTAAGTGATCCAACGTTAATTGGAAATTTTATCTTATTTCAAGATAAAGATTCAATGGGTTTCACTAAAAACTTTTTAACTGTTGGAACTGGTGTTAAAATGCCTTTGGGTAAAACGGTTTCAAATGCGAATTCGTTAAAAAATCTTTATCCTGGCACTGGTTCGTGGGATTTTTTAATCTTATCCAACTATACGAGGCAGCTTTCAACGTCTTGGGGCTGGCAAACGGAAGGCAGTTATGCAATAAAAGGGAAAGACATTTATGGATTTCAATTTGGGAATGCTACGATGTTGTCATCTCAGGTTTTCACAAGTAGAAAAATAAGCTCCTTTCGCTTAATTGCTTCAGTTGGTTTGCAATTTGAAAACCATCAAAGCAGTCGTTTGAATGGACAAGAAAACAATAGCAATACAAATGCAGGATTCATTGTTTCCACTAAAGGAAGTATAAATTTATTGACTTATCGATGGCTTTGGTCTTTGTACTTGCAACAACCTATTTCACAAAATATTAATTCAGGAACGATTCACCAAAACTTAAGCGGTGGAATCAGTTTAAATTATCTAATTAAAAAATCAAAAAAATGAAAAAATTAATTTTATTTACCAGTCTTTTTGCAGTAATTGTTACGCTTAATTCATGTCATAAAAATGAAGCGTCCAAAGCTGATATTACCATTTATGAACCTATAGCAAATGACACCGTTGCATTTAATGATTCCGTGCACTTCGAAGGGTCAATTCTTGGCGATGGTGAATTACACGGTTATACGTTGTCATTCACAAATTCGACGACAGGTGCTTCTTTATTTAGTGTAACAGCGGTAACACATGCAACATCGTATTCCTTCCACGAACATTGGCTGAATAATGTTACAGATACAACCATTGTCAATGTTAAGGTTGAAGTTGAATTGGATCACGAAGGTCATAAAACCTCGAAAGACATCAATGTTGTTTGCTTACCTAATTAGTCATCGGTTTATTTAGTGTGAAAAGGTCCGTTTAAAAGCGGGCCTTTTTGATTTGTAACTAGTCATTTTCAAATCGAATTCAAAACAGACAACAATTTCTTTCCATTAATATCATGTTTTCCTTCAAACGTTAGAGTACGAAACCCTAAATTCCGATAAAAACTGATTTCTTGATTTTGCTGTTCTGTTGAATAAAATTCATCCTGGTTTCCAATTACAAAATAATTTTTTGAATTATTAGATTGTTCTGGTTTCTCAAGATCCGGTGGAAAGACGGATGCCCAAAGAATTAAATTATTTAATTCATTTTTAGTTGAATAATACCACCTTGCGGCTGTTGCTCCACCTTGCGAAAAACCAAGTAAAATAATTTTTTCAAATTTCTTTTTCTCTTTCAGCTCATTTAATAATTGATTCAACCAATTTAAATTATCTTGAATGTCTGATTCCCGATCTTCTTTGGTCATCCATGAAGCACCAACTCTTCCAGAAGTTCCGTTTAAATAAAAGCGATGCATTCCTTCCGGTGCGATGACCAAATAGTTTTCAGGAACACCATTGAATTTGCGAATGAAAAATTCAGCCAATTGACCATATCCATGAAGAACAATTAATAACTGTGTCGCTTTATCAAGTTCTCCGATTTGCTGATAACGGAAGGTTTTTTGTGCAATTAGTTTGTGTTCCAAGTCTATATTGATTTACCTTCAAAATTAGTATATTTGTTTTGTGAGACGAATCTTTTCGTTTATATTGATGTTCCTTTTTATCTGGCAATTAGTCGGATTTCACCTTTTTTTTCAAGTCGAACGATTTCAAATTCGTAAGGAAATCAAAAAAGCAATCAAACACAGTTTACCGGATAAATCATATAAAGAATTTAATTTTACATTCAAGGAATTCAACCAGTTAGCTTGGATTAACGATCACGAGTTTAAAATGGATGACAGAATGTACGACGTTGTTAAGAAGAAAAAAAACGATATCGGTTATTCCGTTTCGTGCATTGATGATGTTCAAGAGACTGTATTGTTCGCGAAACTAGATGAGGCAACCGCATCGAATATGAATAATCAACCTGAGAAATCACCGTTTAAATCATTCATGAAGATGTTCAAAACGAGTTTTATTGTTAATGATTATCACAATGATTCATTTGAGGAAATTTCGTTCGCATCGAAAAAAGAATTTTTCCATTACAATTTCATTTTCGCTCAATTTAAAATTGCAGCACAATTGCAACCACCGCAAATTTTAGTTTAACCATTACTAAAGTGTAAAGAATTCTCCTCCCTTGAGGGAGGAAAAAGGAGGGTGACTAAGTATAAAAGTTTTCCAAATTTTATAATATATTTTCACCTCCCTAAAACCCTCCTTCCACCTGCTGGCGGACAGGCAAGGAGGGAAGATTTCTGCACTATAGATTAATGAGATTTGGTTATCATTATTTCAGCTCTCAGTAATTATCAATTAAACTAAATTTAAAATGAAAAAATATATTGTTTCCATGTGGATGCTGTTTTGCATGCTATGGGTTCACGCACAAAAAAAACAAATTTCACTTACCGTTTACGACATTTCAACGTTTTCACCAATTGAGAATGTGGTAGTCTTAAATGGTGAATCGAATGCTAGTTTGGGTAAATCGGATAAAAATGGTCAGTTGACAATCGCGGTAACGAGTGGTTTTATAATCTTACATCATCCGGATTACATAACCCAAGAAGTTATAATACTTTCAACAAATTCAGAGTCAGAAATTTCAATTTATCTAAGACCAAGTCAAAATTCACTAGAAGAAGTTGTTGTCTCAGCAAGTAAGTTTGAAGAAAAGCGCAAAGATGTGGCTCAAAAAATTCAGGTAATGAAGTCTGGAGAATTACAAAATTTCAATCAATCTTCAACTGCTGATGTCATGGCTAATTCTGGAAATGTCTTTGTTCAGAAAAGTCAATTGGGTGGAGGAAGTCCAATCATTCGTGGATTTGAGACCAATAAGGTGCTCCTGGTTGTCGATGGAATTCGCATGAATAATGCCATTTATCGTGGAGGACATCTTCAGAACATTATCACCTTGGATAATTCCATCATGGATCGGGTGGAAGTTGTTTTCGGTCCTGGATCTGTTGTTTATGGATCGGATGCGATTGGAGGAGTCATGACCTTTACGACCAAGAAACCCATGTTCAGTGCAGATGATAAACTCTTAGTTAAATCAAATGCCTATGCACGCTATTTCAGTGCTGCAAATGGATACGCTACCAATGCAAATGTTTCTTTAGGGACAAAGAAATTTGCTTCCTTAACTTCTTTTACCTATTCTAAATTTGGCGATTTGCGTCAAGGAGCAGTCAGAAATCCATATGTTGGAAATTTTGGCGCTAGAAATTGGTATGCAGCGCAAATTAATGGTGTTGATTCAATGGTCGTGAATGCAGATACAAATAAACAAGTTGGTTCGGCTTACAGTCAATATGACTTCTTGCAGAAGTTTGCATTTAAGCAAAATGATCAGGTTACACATAAATTGAATTTTCAATTATCGAATTCAAGCAATATTGACCGCTACGATCGACTAACTCAAATGTCCGGTTCAAAACCCAAGTTTGCAGAATGGTATTATGGACCACAATTCAGAATGTTGGCGGCTTATACCTTGGATTTATCGAACAAAAATGTAATGTATGACAATGCACGCATTATTTTGGGCTACCAATCGATCTGGGAAAGTCGAATAGATCGAAAATTCAAGAATAATTCCAGGAACCACCGTGTTGAAAATTTAGGTATCCTCACTTTTAATGCGGATTTTTCGAAGAAAATAAATGAGCATGAATTTCGATATGGGTTAGATGCTTATTACAACAACGTGAAGTCTACAGCATGGACGGAAGATATCTTTTCAATGGCTACTTCCGTTTTGGATACACGTTATCCGGATGGGGGCTCTATGATGTATTCTGTTGCAGGTTATGTGACGCATACGTGGGAAATTACAGATAAATTGATTTTGAATGATGGGATACGTTTCACGCATGTTGGTTTAAATGCCAAATTCAAGGATAAAACATTTTTTCCGTTTCCATTTAATGACATCAATCAAAGCAACAATGCGATTAATGGAAATCTAGGTCTAATTTATATGCCAACTTCAAAATGGAGATTTACCTTATCCGGTTCTACTGGATTTAGAGCACCAAACGTAGATGATTTAACGAAAGTATTTGAATCTGTTCCTGGAAGTATCGTTGTTCCAAATCCGAATCTGAAAGCGGAATATTCGTACAACGGAGAATTCGGATTTTCTTACGAAATCGCCCCGGATTTATATCTTGGGGCAAACGCTTATTATACCTTGCTTACGAACGCGCTTACTGTTCAAAATAGTACATTTTTAGGTGAGGACTCCATAAATTATGATGGTCAATTGAGCCAAGTAAAAACAACTACAAATGCAGGTCAAGCCTACGTTTATGGTGTTGAAGGAATGATTTCAGGGAAATTGAGCGATTATTTTAACATTACTGGAACGGTAAATTACACAAAAGGTCGAATCAAAACGGATTCAATTCCTTATCCATTGGATCACATTCCACCGGTATTTGGTAAAGTAAGTTTAGCGTATAACTTGAGAAAATTCAAGGCCGAATTTTTTGTGAATTATTCCGGATGGAAACGCTTGGAAGATTATAATTTGATTGGAGAAGATAATTACGCTTATGCAACGGTAAATGGAATGCCAAGTTGGTATACCTTGAATTTAAGGGTGAATTATGTTTTCAATAAATATGCTTCAATTCAAGTTGCATGCGAGAATATCTTGGACCAAAACTATCGAAATTACGCATCGAATATTTCAGCTCCGGGTAGAAATTTCATCGTTACGCTGAGAGGAAATTTTTAATTAGGGCCTGCTGAAAAAGTCAGAAAAGGATTAGATTCAAGGCGCAGCACATGAAGGCATATACGAATATGCCAATATGACTGCAACGAAGAAGATGATTCTTTTCTGGCTATCGAACCATAACATGCATTTCTAAAATTAAGATGCACGTTTTTTCAAGAATAATGCTATCAAACCTTGCACTTGAAATTTGTTTTATGGTGATATCTTGCACTAGATCAAAAGGTTCGAGTTTTTAAGCAGATCCTAATTACTTGCGAATTGCTTATAAAAGTGGTCATTGTTATTCAGCGGCCATTTTTTTTTCTTTGATATAACCTGATATATCAAGATGCTCCGCCAAAAGAATCAACTCCCAAAAAGAAAAGAATTAAGGGATAAATTAGTAAATTTGTTAGGAAATGATTAACAAAGAGTTTTGTAATATCGATAACTTTTCCTCCCACTTGTTTTGGGATATGAACAAAAGTAATCTAGACTTTGAGAAATCTAAATCTCAGATTATTTATCATGTTGTTGAATATGGCGTGATGACAGATTGGTTATTGATTCAAAAAATATATCCGAAAGAAGAAATTAAAGCGGTTGTTACGAATTTAAGAACCCTTGATAAAGTTACGTTGTCTTATTTATCGCATTTTTTTCAGATTGATAAAACCCAATTTAGATGCTACACTACAAGTCAATCAGCACAGAGCTTCTGGAACTCAGATACTCATTAAAAGTAAAAATATTCTAATTTGTCCAGTGTATGGAGTAAAAGTCGGAATGTAAATCTTCTGCTAAGTTTTTTACTATTTTTACACTAAAAATACAAAGCAAATGAAAATCTATTTTTTACTTTCAATTGCCTTTTTAACAGGAATTTCTTTCTCCCAATCCAAGAAAGAGCAAATTGAAATTTTAACCAATCGTGTGGATAGCCTACACAACGTGGTAAATTCTGAGCGAAAAATCAACAACGATAAAACCAATCAAATTAATTCGTTAAATTCCAGAATAGTTGGGTTAGAAAGTGATATTTCCAACTTGAATAAAAAGATTAGTGGCTTAGAGGCGGATAAAAAGGAACTTAATAATCAAATTTCTGCTAATAAAACGAACTTGACTGCCAAAGACAAAGAATTATCAGATCTTCAAGCTGAACTAACTGCCAAAACAGATTCATTGGAGTTATTGAGAACAGAATTAACCAAACTCAAACCCGCTCCAAAACCTGTTGTTACAAATAATACTGTAAGCCAAGTTGCTCAAACCGGATCATACAAATCTATTAAAATTGGCAACCAAACGTGGATGACCTCAAATTTAAATGTTTCTACCTTTAGAAATGGAGAGGCTATACCTGAGGCCAAAACCAATGAGGAATGGAAACGGGCAGGTAAAAACAAACAACCTGCTTGGTGTTATTACGATAATGACCCAAAAAACGGAGCCAAATATGGAAAGCTTTATAACTGGTATGCGGTAAACGACCCAAGAGGTCTTGCTCCGTTAGGATGGCATGTACCTACCGATGAGGAATGGACTCTTCTTTCTGATTATTTGGGTGGAAATGATCTTGCTGGCAAGAAAATGAAAAGTACAAGCGGTTGGAATAGTTATGGTTGCAAAAGATGTGACGGTGGAAGTTCGCAATTTAAGGCGAATTGTACTTCATGTAAAGGAACTCAGTCTAACAGTACCGATCCTTTTATTGGCAATGGCTCGAACAGTAGCGGATTTTCAGGCTTGCCTGGGGGCACCCGCTACACCGGTGGAAATTTCTTCGAAGTAGACGGCTACGGTTACTGGTGGAGTATTACGGAGAACGGTACAGACTACGCATGGAGCTGCTATTTGCTCCACAGCAACGACAATCTAAACAGACTCTACGCCTATAAGGCAGGAGGTTGGTCAGTTCGTTGCCTCAGGGATTAGATTAACCTTGAGCGCAGCGCTAGCGGAGTCGAAAGGTGATTTGATTTATTTGACAATTTAAGGGGCGCCTTGTGCGGAACATAGTGGAAGCAAGCTCCAAAATTTTGGAAATTCAAGCTTAATTTTACCATATTTGATTAAATAATAAACTTTATTTTGATTATTTTTTCGTATATTTAGTTAAAAATGAATGTATGAAAAAGGAAATCACCACACTTGGCATTCCGGTAGGAATTCAACAGAAACGAAATCTAGACTATTTTTCCCTCACGGACATCGCAAAATTTAGGAATAGAAGTCAAAGTGATGACATCATAAAGAATTGGCTAAGAAATAGAAATACTATTGAGCTTTTAGGTCTTTGGGAGCAGATTTATAATCCAAATTTTAAATCCGTCGAATTCGACGGGTTTAAAAAAGAATCTGGGTTGAATAGTTTTGTTTTAACTCCCAAAAAGTGGATACAAAGTACCAACGCCATTGGTATAATTTCATCGTCGGGTAGGTATGGAGGAACCTTTGCGCACAAAGATATAGCATTCGAATTTGCCAGTTGGATTTCAATTGAATTCAAACTTTACCTCATAAAAGAATTCCAACGACTAAAAGAAGCTGAAGCTAATCAGCATAATCTTCAATGGTCTGTTCAACGCACCATCGCCAAAATAAATTACCAAATTCATACAAATGCCATCAAAGAAAACTTGATTCCAGCTACGTTAACCAAAGAGCAAGCTTCCATGATTTACGCCAGTGAAGCAGATTTACTCAATGTTGCTTTGTTTGGAATTAACGCGCAGTATTGGAAAAACAAAAATCCAACCTTGGAAGGAAATATGCGTGATCATGCTACTTTGGAGCAATTGGTCGTATTGAGTAATATGGAGAGCATAAATGCGCTACTGATTGAACAAGGCTTGCCATCTCATGAACGCATCATGCAACTGAATCAAGTAGCGATAACTCAGATGAGGTCGTTGGTAGAATCTAGGCAAATTAAACGAATAGGAAAATGAAGAAAGAAATTGTAGTGAATGGACTTACGGTTCAATATAAAATCTTTGCAGAGACTACAGTGATAAGGACTCAGGTTTTTCAGTTCGTTGCCTCAGGGATTAATTTAACCTTGAGCTTGTTGAAGGGTGATTTGATTTATTTTACCCTAATTAGTTTTGAGTAAATTAATTTGTTACCTCCCTTTGTCCCTCCTCAAGGAGGGAAAACTCCTGAAAAATTATACAATAACGAAATTCATTTCTTCTTCGTCATATACTTCCCTTCTTGTGGAACATAGAAAAAAGTATAAAGCAATTCAGATGTTGGGTTAATACTTGGTTCAAATGTATTCAAATCAGCGTTTGCTGGAATCGCTCCTAAATTGGCCTTAAAAACTTGAATGTCTTTGAAAGCTGAATAACTTCCAGTTGTATACTGAAACGAATAACATTCACTTTTGGTAGTTCCCATTCCATCGAAATTCCGGAATTCAAAAACGCGTCTTGGTGTGTGATTAATTACGGAAAAGAAATCCCTGAAACTCGAATTGCGAATGCGAAAGTCAATTACAATGTCTTTGTAGTTTTCGGAACTAATGTTTTCAAAGCTTATTTTTAATGGTAAAAGGGGAGAGGAAGCAATAACAATTGGGGGTGAGATCATGTCTTTGGCGCCATCGTAGTAAAAGAAAAAGTTGAAATTACCCATGTAGCCAATTTCTGCTCTTTTGGCCGGATTCGCTGAATTCGCTGCTTCATCAATGGCATAGTTGAGGCGGTTTACTGTGATAATCGCATCTTCTTTGTCGTCACCATCCAAGTTTTCCTTGTAAATTTTCATCGTATATTTCTCATTCACCGATATCTGTAACTGCGCTTGAACGTGCCTTTTTGCATAAGTTTCCAAGTCACTTTTGTCATCGGGTAATTGACTTTCGTCCACCACAGGAAGTTCATCAGAAGAATTCTCTTGACATGCTTGAAATAGCAAACAAAGAAAAATAAGGTGGTATAATAACCTCGATTTCATACAGCAAAGATAGGATTAAGTGGACAAACATAAAATGGCTTGAATGAAGAAATATTGAAGCTAAATGCTTAGATCCAATTAAAACACATTGAATTCAATTAATTTTGACTAAAAAAGTATGAAATGAGCTATGACCAAAATGCTCACAAACACGAATGAATATTTTACATAGCCATTGCATATGACCTTTGAAAAAAAATTATATACATATGAAACCAATTCAAACAATTATTATCGACGACGAACGATTGGCAAGAGAGGAATTGAAGTCTTTGCTTTCAGAATTTATTGAAATAGAAGTAATTGATGAAGCGCATAACGGTGAGGACGCTCTTGAGAAAATAAATCGATTGAAGCCGGATTTGATTTTTTTAGATGTTTCCATGCCCGGAATGACGGGTTTTGAATTGGTGAAAAAGTTAGATGACATACCTCAAATCATTTTTGTAACTGCTTTTGATGAGCACGCTATGAAAGCTTTTGACCTACAGGCAATCGATTATATACTAAAACCGATAGATCCAACGAGGCTAGCTCAGGCGATTAAACGTGTATCCGCTGAAAATATTGACTCGATGACATCGGAAGAAGACATAAGGTCTAATAAAATGCTCGGTCCAACGGATAAAGTTTTCATTAAGGATGGTGAAAAGTGTTGGTTTATTGAATTAGATAAAATTCGCATGATGGAGTCTGAAGGGAATTATGTCAAGGTTTATTTTGATCAGTTTCGACCAATGATTTTGCGTTCGCTCAATAATTTTGAAAATAAATTGAATCCTGAATTCTTCTTTCGTGCGAATCGTAAATACCTCATTAATTTAAATCATGTCGTTAGCGTTGAGGCTTGGTTTAATGGGGGATTAAAAGTAGAATTGTCCAAAGGAGAAAAAATTGAAATTTCACGCAGACAAGCTATTCGATTCAAAGAGATTTTTTCATTATAATTCCTTTCTTTTACATTTTTTTGAAACCCAAATATTTTTGCGGCGTATTATGCTCATAATTAACATTTAAATTATGACAACTTACATTCAAAAATTAAGAAATAAAGCGGTTCGAAATGCTGAGATGAAGATTTCAAAACATAGAGAAATGGGTATTAAAAGTCCTTACAACGTATTTGAAATAGCCGAAATGTTGGATACCATCAAAAATGCAGAAACTGGAAATACACAGCCAGAAACAATTTTCTTCTCTGTAAATATGAACTAATACTTTATAACAGAAGATCCAATCAACTCATTATCAATATACCAAGCAGCAAATTGACCAGGAGTTATTCCGCGCTGCTTTTGTTCAAATAGAATATAAAACTCATCCTCAATTTGGATGAGTTTTGCTTTTTGTAATGGTTGTCTGTAGCGAATTCGAACGTTACAATTTAATCCATTTGATAGGTCAAACGAATTCGAATTTATCCAATTCATTTCCTTCATTTCAAGTTTAAGAGCCCATTTATTTAATCCAGGGTGAAGTTCCGTTTGTCCGGAATAAACGGTATTTGTATCCGTATCAATTCCAATAACAAAACTTGGTTCCGGTCGACCACCAATGTGCAAGCCTTTGCGCTGACCGATGGTGTAATAATGCGCTCCTTGGTGGTCGGTAACTTTAATCCCATCATTCGGCGAAAACAGAAATGGTTTTGAAAGCGCTTCAACATTCTCTGTTACAGCTTCAATTTTTTCATAGTTCTTAAACTGATCTAAATCAGATGGAATTTCAATAACATCGCCTTTTTTCGGAGCAAGCTGTTGCTGTAGAAAGGTCGGTAAACTGATTTTACCTACAAAACAAAGTCCTTGTGAATCTTTCTTTTCAGCAGTCACTAAGCCAATTTTCTTTGCTATTGCCCGAACCTCAGATTTTTCCAGATTACCAATCGGAAAAAGCGCTTTTGAAAGTTGTTGCTGAGAAATTTGACATAAAAAGTAAGATTGATCTTTGTTTTTGTCTTTTCCAGCGCCTAAACCGAAGGTTCCATCAGCGTGTTCTAATTTTTGACAGTAATGTCCGGTTGCAACAAAATCGGCGCCCAGTTCCATCGCTGCTTTGAGGAAAACATCAAATTTAATTTCTCGGTTGCAAAGCACGTCTGGATTTGGTGTTCGACCACTTTCATACTCACGAAACATATAATCAACGATTCGTTCCTTGTATGCCTCACTCAAATCGATTACCTGAAACGGAATTCCGAGTTGTTCTGCAATAAGCAAAGCATCATTGGAATCATCAATCCATGGACATTCATCTGAAATGGTTACAGATTCATCGTGCCAGTTTCGCATGAACATTCCGATTACCTCATATCCTTGCTCAATGAGCAAATGCGCTGCTACGCTGGAATCAACTCCCCCAGATAAACCTACAACAACACGTTTCATACTGCAAAGTTAGCCAAAAGCTGAGATTTTTCCCTTAATTTTCTCGATACACTTTACGCCATCAATCGCTGCAGAAACTATTCCACCTGCGTAACCTGCACCTTCAGCACAAGGATAAAGATTCGTAATTCGGATATGTTGAAACGTTTCTGGATCTCTTGGAACTGAAATAGGGGAGGATGTTCTCGATTCAGGTGCATGAATTACAGCATCATTCGTTAGAAATCCGTTCATCTTTTTGTCAAAGTCTTTGAACGCTTGTCGCAATCGATCAACCACAAATGTTGGAAAAATAGAATCCATCTCAACGCTTTCGATTCCAGGTTGGTAGGAGGATCTCGGAAAATCAATTGATTTTTTTTTGTTCACGAAATCAAGTAAACGTTGTGCAGGGACTTTTTGATTTTTTCCTGCAGCTTGCCAACATTTTTGTTCTATTTCTTTCTGGAAATCCAAACAAACAAAAGGATCATTTTCCTTCCCTTTAAAATCTTCAGGAAAAATGCTCACAACAATTCCAGAATTTGAATACGGATTATTTCGTTTTGATGGTGACCAACCATTCGTTACAACCTCATTCGAATCCGTTGCGCAAGGAGCGATAATTCCACCCGGGCACATGCAAAACGAATAAACACCTCTTCCATCAACTTGAGTAACTAAATTATAAGCAGCAGGAGGTAAGTAATCGTCATTTAATCTACCATGGTATTGCAGTTGATCAATTAATTCCTGGGTGTGTTCCACGCGCACGCCAAGAGCAAATGGTTTGGCTTTTATCTCAATGTTATTTTTATGTAATAATTCAAATACATCACGCGCTGAATGTCCGGTTGCGAGAATCAGTTTTTTTATAGGGAAAGTTTCACTATAGTTGATTTCAATTCGATCTATTTCATTTCCATTCAAATGAATATTCGTGAGTTTTTTTTCAAAATGAATTTCGCCTCCACAAGAAATTATTTTCTCACGAATGGAAGTGATAATCTGGGGAAGTTTATTTGTTCCAACGTGCGGATGAGCTTCGATTAGAATGTCCTCATTGGCTCCAAAATGAACCAACATTTTTAAAATTCGATCAACATCACCACGCTTTTTGGAACGAGTATATAATTTCCCATCTGAATAAGTTCCTGCACCACCTTCTCCGAAACAATAATTTGACTCGGGGTTTAAAATCCCTTCTTTATTGAGTGTCGCTAGGTCTCTTCTTCTACTTCGAACATCTTTTCCGCGTTCAAAGACAATTGGTTTTAATCCCAATTCTAAAGCGTGAAGTGCGGCAAATAGTCCTGCGGGTCCTGCTCCAATGATATGAACCTCTTTGGAATTTCGAACATCTTTAAATTCAAATTGATACGAAATATCAGGTAGCTGTGTGTCAACTTCAACCTCAAAGGTGCAATTTATTTTAATGTTTCTTTTTCGCGCATCGATGCTTCTCTTTTTCCAGCGAAAATCAATATTGGAAGTTCTTGATAGATTTAATTCTTGTTTGATTTTATCTTCCAGAAAATTGAAATCTTTGGCTTCCTCTGGACTACATTGAAAACTAATTTCCTGCATTATCCTTCAAAAATTATGGAGAACCACCAACCTTTGTTATATAATTGGTTAATTGGATTTGAAACAGGTGTCCAATCTTGTATGAAACTATTTTTAAATCCGTGCGAATATTTTAGTTCCAGTCCAAATTTGAAATAAGGAGCAAAAAACTCAACTCCACCGCCAATTTGTCCCTGAAAATCATTTTTCTTTATCTTGATAAATGGGTCAATGTAACTTTGAGAAGCTTTTTCTTGCGACTGAAGATCAATTGAATATTGGCCACCAATTAAAGCATAAGCAGTAAAATTGTTGTATCGCTTCGTTCTGAATTGCAACATCAAAGGAAAATCAAGGCTCGTTGAATTAATTCGTTCTTCACCGATGCCATCTCTGAAATTGACACTATCTAGACTTTTGTAATTCAAAACGCGTTCTTGAAAGGAAAGAGTAGGGATTAGTCTTAAGCGCAACATCGGAGTTCCGAGTTTCATCGTTGCCAAAATACCAAGTTGTCCACCAGGCTGACTATCATTCGAGAGTGAGATAAGTCCGTAAGTTTGATAGGCATCATTTTTTTGATAAACTGTAAAGTCTGAAGAATTAACTCCTAACATGAATCCAAAATGAAATAATCGTTTATCAAAATTCTTGTAACGCTCCTGCCTATATTGTTGGCCGAAGCAGATGTTAATTAGAATTACTTGAACAATTAAAATTTTGGTTTTCATTCTTAGCAATAACGTAAAAAAGCAATCGATGTTGCAGCTTTATTTTGTTCCCGTATAGATAGTCGCAATGCCACCTGAAACGAGTTTCGATTGAACGTTTTGGTAATTTAACTTCTTTAAGAGGTTTTCAAAATCAACACCTTCTGGAAAAGCAGCAACGCTTTCGGGTAAATAAGCGTAGGCTTTTTCGTCTTTCGAAATGCGTTTACCAAAAAATGGGATCAAGTATTTTGAGTAAAAACCAAAAGCTTGTTTAATCGGAAATTTCTTAGGTTTAGAAAATTCAAGAATTACTAATTTGCCTCCTGGACGAACTACTCGTAGCATTTCAGAAAGTCCTTTTTCAAGATTTTCATAATTCCGAACACCGAACCCAACAGTTAGCCCGTCGAAGTAATTATCATCAAATGGTAAATTTTCAGAATCACCCAAACGCATATCAATTATATGATTGAACTTTCGTTTAATCATTTTTTGCTTCCCAACTTCAAGCATACCAGAAGAAATATCCATTCCGATTACTTGTTCAGGTTTTAGACGAAGCGCTGCAATGGCAAAATCACCAGTTCCAGTTGCTAAGTCTAATATTCGCTTCGGCTTTACTTCTTTGAGTTCGTTGATAGCTTTGTAGCGCCAAATATGATCGATTCCAAGCGATAGAAAATGATTTAAAAAATCGTATTTAACCGCGATGTTGTTAAACATCTCAGCAACTTCCTCCTTTTTGGAACGATCTGAATTGTATGGTTTAACGATTTTTTCTGCCATTTTTTAGCTTAATAATTCTTCAACTTCTTGAAGCAATTCATCTTTTTGAATACTCACAACCCCCGATTTTTCACAAACTAAACCGCCAGCAATATTAGCTATTTCAGCAATTTTTTCAATTTCTAAATTGGCAGCCAAACAAAGTGTTGCAACGGCAATGACTGTATCCCCAGCGCCCGAAACATCAGCTATGTTTCTCACATGTGCTTTGGCGTAGTGTTTTTCATTTTTGTTCTGAATGAAAACGCCATGTTCTGAAAGTGTTATAAATGAAATGGAATTATTTATTTTACTTTCCAATAGTCCAACAGCATTTTCAAAATCTTGTTTTCCGTTAGAAATATCAAAACTCACATTCAATCCTTCTTTCAATTCCTTCAAATTCGGTTTGAAAAGTGTAACATTTTTGTAGGTGAAAAAGTTCTCTTTTTTTGGATCTACAGATGTTGGAATCTTATTTTTAATTGCAAGTTCAATTGTGGTTGAGATTATTCGTTCTGTTAAAACGCCCTTGTTGTAATCTTCAAAAATAATTGCGTCTAAGCCTTCATTGATTAAGATTTTTATCTTTTCCAAAAGGAGATCTTCTTCAGATTTTGAGATTGGAAAAGTATCTTCAGAGTCAATACGCAACAATTGTTGTTTGTTGGAAATTACTCTTGTTTTTACTGTAGTTTTTCGATTTTTACAACAAATGATTCCATCCGTTGAAATTCCGTTTGAATTTAATAAGTTGGTTAATTTTTCTCCATTTGAATCCGATCCAACTGCCGTTGCAATGATTGGTTTTGCACCAAGGGCCACTAAATTTAATGCAACATTCCCTGCACCTCCAATGCGTTGATCTTCTTCGTCGAGAGAAATAATTGGAACAGGTGCTTCAGGGCTAATTCGTGTTACCTTCCCCAAAACATAAGCATCCATCATTACGTCTCCTATTACAAGAACACGAAGTTTGTTGAATTTCTCAAAAATTTCTTTGTAATTCACTAACTAAGTTTTGCAAGTGCTTCTTTAATTCGATTCATTGCTTTTGTAAGCGTTTCCTCCGATGCGGCATAAGAAATCCTGAAACAATTCGGAGCTCCGAATGCTTCTCCACCAACCAATGCAACTAATCCTTCTTCCAACAAATACATGCACAGGTCATCTGAATTATTTATTATTCTTCCATTAATTGATTTGCCAAAAAACGCAGAACAATCAGGGAAAACATAAAATGCTCCACCAGGCTCGTTAGCTTTGATTCCAGGCATTGTCGCTAATGCATCCAACACAAGTTTTCTTCTGCTCTTGAAAGCTTCTATCATATCTTTTAATACGCTTGGGTCTGCTTTCATAGCTGCAATAGCTGCGCGTTGAGCAATCGAACACGTTGCAGAGGTAAATTGCCCCTGAACTTTATCACATGCAGTAGCTATTTCTTTTGGAGCACCAATATATCCAAGTCTCCAACCAGTCATTGCCCATGCTTTTGAAACACCATTAACAGTAACTACTTGATTATAAATTTCTGGAAATTGAGCCAAGCTTTCATGTTTTCCGATAAAGTTTATATGCTCATAAATTTCGTCACTCAACGCTACCACTTGCGGATGTTTCACCAGGGTATTCGCAAGATCTTTCAGCTCCTCTTTGGTGTAAACCGTTCCAGTAGGATTACATGGAGTTGAGAAAATTAACATTTTCGTTTTCGGTGTAATTGCAGCTTCCAAGTCAGCGCCCGATATTTTGAAATCCTTTTCGATTCCAGCGTTAATGATAACCGGAATTCCTTCAGCTACTTTTACGATTTCAACGTATGAAACCCAATAGGGTGCAGGAATAATTACTTCATCTCCAGGATTAATGAGGCTCAATACCACATTCGCGATCGATTGTTTTGCTCCAGTAGAAACTACGATTTGATCCTTTGCATAATCAAGTCCATTATCACGCTTGAATTTCAAAGAAATACTTTCTCTTAGATCATCATATCCGGGAACAGGTGTGTACATCGTATAATTTTGCTCCAAGGCTTCAACTGCAGCGTCTTTAATAAATTGCGGTGTGAAGAAATCAGGTTCACCCAATGAAAGAGAAATTACATCTTTTCCTTGTGCTTTGAGTTCACGACTTTTTTTAGCCATAGCAATCGTAGCTGATTCCTCCATAGCTAGCAAACGATCAGAAAGTTGAATCATAAAAAAAATTTTTGCAAAGATAATGTTTTTAGCCGTAGGCTATCGATAGAAATTAAATACAAGGAATTAATCGTTTAATAAATCTGGTCGCCGAGTTTTGGTTCGCTCAAGTGCTTGTTGTTCGCGCCATTTGTCAATTTCTTTTGGATTTCCAGATAAAAGTACTTCAGGTACTTTCCAACCATTAAATTCAGGTGGTCGCGTGTAAACGGGAGGAGAAAGTAAATTATCCTGAAAACTGTCCGTAAGCGCTGAGGTTTCATCATTTAACACGCCTGGAATTAAACGAACTACAGCATCCACAAGAACTGCCGCAGCTAATTCTCCGCCGGAAAGCACATAGGATCCAATCGAAATTTCTTGCGTAATATAATGTTCACGTATTCGCTCATCAACACCTTTGTAATGACCACATAAAATCATAATATTCTCGAAAAGAGATAGTTGATTGCAAATAGATTGCTCTAGAACTTCCCCATCCGGAGTCATGTAAATTATTTCGTCATATTTTCGTTCAGCCCTTAACTTTTCGATTATTGTGGCAATTGGTTCAATACTCATAACCATTCCAGCTCCGCCACCATATTGATAATCATCTACATTTTTGTGCTTGCTCGTTGAATAATCACGAATATTATGAATATGAATATCAACATGGCCCTTATCCTTTGCACGTTGCATAATCGAAACGGAAAAAGGACTTTCAAGCAATTGTGGTAAAACGGTAAGAATATCAATTCTCATGATACAAATTTAAGCTAATCCTTTCATCAGATTGATTGAAAACAGAAAGAATTTTAGTTGTCAATTTATTCTATTTTTACTGCATGAAAATTAGTGCTTGCGCATTTTTAATTTTGTTTTGCTTTCAATTCGGTTATGGGCAATCGAAATGGGAAGGAAATACTTCTCCGAATTACGAAGAGTTAATCGCTCATTTGAAAGCTGTTTCAAAGGAAAATCCTGAAGTTGAATTATATGAAATGGGACCTTCTGATTATGGTTTGCCAATTTATTTATGTGTCATTAATGGTGAAAGAGATTCATTAAAAACATTTGATAAAGCGAAGAAGGAAACCACCATTTTAATCAATAACGCGATTCATCCTGGTGAGCCTGATGGAATCAATGCTTGTTTAATTTGGCTTGAACGCTGGATTAAAAATGGTAAACAAACTGATAATTTACCTGTAATAGCTTTTATTCCTGCTTATAATGTCGGCGGAATGATGAATCGATCATCCACTAGTCGTGCAAATCAAAATGGTCCGGAGGAATATGGATTTCGAGGAAATTCCAGAAACCTTGATTTGAACCGTGATTTCATCAAAATGGATTCAGAGAATGCCTTTACGTTTTGTAAAATATTTCATGCTTTAAATCCGGATATTTTTGTCGATAATCATGTTTCGAATGGTGCCGATTACCAATATGTTTTGACATACATTTCTCAAATGAAAGAGCGAATGGCTCCAAGTCTCCGGAAATTGGTTTATGGAAATTTGTTGCCCTCTATCACCAAAGAACTTCGAACGAAAAAATTAGATCTTTTCCCTTATGTCGAACTAAAAGGAGAAACACCAAATGAAGGAATAGCAGCATTTAACGATTTACCTCGCTATGCAATGGGTTATGCAAGTCTTTTTAATTCGATTAGTTTCACGGTTGAAACGCATATGTTAAAACCTTTTCCAGATCGCGTGAAAGCCACCTACGAATTTATGGATGAGTTAATCAATTGGACAAAAATCAATCGGAAAGTTATTGAGTTGAGTCGAAGAAAAGCAGACTTGTGGGTTCAAGATCAAAAGTTGTTTCGATTCAATTATCAGTTGTCTGAAGAAAAAGATTCAATCAATTTTAAAGGTTTTGAACACGCTTTCCCTGAACATGAAATAACTGGTTTGAAACGACTTTTTTATGATCGAACAAAACCTTATGAAAGGATGATTCCACATTTTAATAAGTATGTCAACCGAGATTCAATTCTAATTCCTCAATTTTACGTCGTTGGAGGACAAGAAAAAGAAGTAATTAATCGACTAAAAGTCAATAACGTTTTTTTTAAAACGATTCAAACGGATTCAACGATTTTAGTTACTGCTTTTTTCGCTAAAAACTATAAAAGTCCTGAAAAACCTTACGAAGGGCATTTTAAACACAGCGAATTATCTTTTGAATTAAAAGAAATCAGTTATAGTTTAAAGCCAGGAGATATTCTCATTCCAACAAAACAAAAATCAGCAAATTTTATTCATTCGGTTATTCAGCCAAGTGCCGAAGACTCTTATTTTTCTTGGAACTTTTTTGATTCCTATCTTCAGGAAAAAGAATATTTCTCCAACTACGTATTTGTGGATAAAATCGCTGAAATATTAGAATCGAATCCACAATTAAAAAATGAATACATTGAGCGTAAGAAAAATGATGAATCCTTCAGAAATTCAGAATGGGAGCAACTTTATTTCATTTATTCTAAAAGTAAATATTTTGAGCCCAGCTTTATGCGTTTGCCTATTTTTCAAGTTCTAAATCGAAAATGAAGTTCATTTTTAGGTTTAGAATGAAGGACAAGATATTTTTCTAAAGTTCTTCGGTTTCTTTTTACATTTCAAGTTAATTCCCATCGAAAC
This sequence comes from Flavobacteriales bacterium, assembly GCA_947497485.1. Lineage (GTDB taxonomy): Bacteria > Bacteroidota > Bacteroidia > Flavobacteriales_D > Crocinitomicaceae > UBA952. The sequence goes on along the minus strand of CANMHB010000005.1, from coordinate 31,636 downwards.
CTCGTGTGATCCTCCTGAAACGCCATTTCCAAGTTTTGAAACTGTTAAGTCGTAGCTGTATCCTACTTTAAAACGATCTGTTGAAACGCCAAAACAAAGAATAAATGCATCGCGGTTTCGATACCAAGCTCCCACAGTGAAATTACCATACTTCAAATAAGTTCCAATGTTTAATTCCTGGAACCCATTTTGGTATTGGTAGATAATGTTTGGCATGATGCTCGTTGTGCTGGCATAGCGACCTTTGTTTCCGATTTTGATGTCGGCTCCAGCGTGTCCTGTAAAACGCATCGGTAAACGAGATTGCCCTAAAATTAATGATTCATCTGGGCGATTCAAATGATGCACTGCTGCACCGAAATAAAAGTTTTTCCCAAAACCAACAATTCCTGCAGAAGCATCAAAAAATCCTCTTCGGCCATTACCACGCGGAACATCACCTGTTTGATATATAAAACCACGTCTTGGATCAATCATATCACCAAAAGTTAGTTTATCCCAATCAAGAAATTTCTGAAAATAAGCAGCTCGTGCACCGAACATCATGGAAAATTTACGATTAACTTTTAGGTTGTAAGAATAAACGCCACCAATCATGCTCGTTTGAATTGTTCCCTGACCTTGTTGATCGTGCATAGCGATGATTCCAATACCACCAGAAATATTTTTAGCGTATGTGTCATACGCGGCACTGTAAGTAACATAGTTTCCAGTAAGTTGCGGCCATTCATTTCGATAGTTCAGCGCAATACGCGGACAACCACTCGAACCAGCAAGTGCAGGATTCAAATAAACCGGATTAGAATAAAATTGCGTAAACGTTGGATCTTGAGCCTTAGATTCAAAACAGGCGATCAAAATGAATAAAACAGCGATTAATTTTCTCATAATTAAAAAGTTATATATCTCCTTGATTTTTTGTCAACATTGGAGTTGAAACGAAGGGTTAATTGATGTGTAAATGAATTTTTTTGCAATGCCGAAACATATCCGTAAGAAGTTTGAGCTAAAAGAGCAAAGTTCTTGAATGATAAACCAATTGTTCCACTCGAAATGTTGCCGCTTCCATAAGAACCACCAATCATGAATTTATTTAACTTCAAGCTGAATCCAGCAAAAATTCGACTTGAGTTGATTTTTTCAAAGAAACAATAAGGAGAGAAAACAATTTTCTGATTTCTTGAAATGTATTGTGTTCCGATAATTGCATTGAAAACGTTTGACGCACGCATATCTAAATTTTCTACATTCGAATAGATATTGTTGTTATGTTTCAAAATATTTGAAATTTGACCCCCAATGTAGAAATAAGGCGTATTTATTGTTAATCCTAAGTCCAAATCACGATACCAAAGTTTGCTTCCAATGGCCAATGAAGAATCAAAGTTGAATTGATTCGTTGTATGACTTTCGAAATTGACTGCAGAATGATTTTCAATTCGATCCTCGTTAAGCAACTTATTCCCAATTTTAAATCGTAAGGCCGGCTCTAAAGAAATACGTCTTGTTAATGCAATTTTTGGAGAGAACATAAGTGCTGTATTCCAGTTTTGAATTGAACCGTTGGCGAAAAAATCGTAGTTTGCCTGCATTCCAAATCCGGATTGGGCGCCTCTTGAATAGCCATCTAATGTAATTTGTTGAGATAGTTTTCGTTGTGATTCATTTTCGATCCATCGGGCAGTGGAAGTAGATTGAAAACGGAATTGTGACGTTGCTCCAATATTACTGAATAAAACATCGACATTAGAATATTCTGGAATTGAATACGTGTGGTCTGGAATATTGCTCAAGCCAAGATCTTTTTCAAGTACTTTTTCGATTTTTTGGAAAAGTTTTAATTCGCCAATATTTAGATTAAATCCTTCATTTTCAGTTGATTCATTATCTTCTGATTCGCCAACATGCAATTCCTCATTTCTAATCTGGTAATAATCGAGCTTTAATGAAGAAAGTTCTCGTTTTGCTAAAAACAATTGATTGAAAGATTCGGTAGAATTTTTATTTTCAGCATTCGATGCGTTTTCGCTTTCATTTGAACTGTGATTTAATTTCAAGGCTTCAGTATCAGGATTCAATGAATTTATATTGTCAACGGTCGTTTGATTTGAATTATGTTTAGCCAGCATTAAATTAGCTTGGTTCGATTCATCGTTAAATTCATTTCTATTGAGTCGTGTATTATATGTATTCAGAGGATTTGCTGAGGTTCCATTATTTTCGTTAGAAATCAAAAGTTGATTTTCAGCGCTATTCGATAAATTTGATTCTTTTAAGTTTGAATTATTACGTAAGTCAGATTGAATCGTCTTCTTTCTTAAGTTTTCATTTTTAACCTCTAAATTCTGACTATTTTCATTCTGATTTTTATCACTGAAATTCAACAAAAGAATTCCCCCGAATGCGATCATAAAGAATGCGATTCCTGCAAAATAGAAAGGTGCAATTTTTCTTCGTTTCTTGTAACGATCTTTATTCGGATTTTCTATGACATGAGGAGTGATTTTTGCCTCCTGCCAAGCATCTAAATCAATTTCTAAATCAGGATTGTTTAAAAGGTAATTCTCAAGTATTTCCTCCTGTTCGATTGAAAGGTTTCCCTCTGTATAATCGAATAACCAACGGTCTATATTTTCTCTATTAGGGAGAGTCATGCAAGTTCGTTCCTTCCTTTTAACTGCTTTTTAATTTTCAATCGAGCTCTGAAAAGGTAAACTTTCACTTGCGAAGGATTAAGAGACAAAATGTCCCCAATTTCTTCGTAGGAATAACCTTCCAAATCACGAAGCAGGATAATGGTTTTTTGAAGCGGAGGTAAAATACCAACAATGTGATTAATTACTTGCTTTGATTCAAAACTAAATGAAAACGATTCAACTTTTTCAGTTTGAATCTCATCAGATAATTTGGTAAATCGAGCACGCTTATTAATGAAATTAATCATCGCATTGTGCGCACAAGTAAACAACCAAGACTTCGCCTTTTCAAATTCCACTTTATCCCGATTAATCCATAATTTTTCAAAAACATCTTGTACAATATCTTGCGCCTCTTCCTGATTTTTCAGGAAATTCACAGCAAATCGATATAACGAATCGCCATGGTTTTCAACGCTGATATTATACTCCTGTCTTTTCAATTAATGAATTTTGCAGTTAAAACAATTTGAACGAACTAAAAGTTACAGGTCTAACTATTTTTCTTTTCAAAAGTAACAAAGACATATAAATTGGACAAGTCTGATTGAATATTTCTTGATTTTCAATGAATATTTTTAAAAATTACGATTGGTTTACTTAGATTTGAAATTAAATCTTTTTAAGCGTTATTTTTTGAATCTAAAGTACCACACATTCAAATGAATGCATACATTAAAGCTATAAGTTATCACTTACCTAAGAATGTTCTTTCAAACAGGGCGTTGGTAACTTTATATCCAAATTTGAATGAGGAGCAAATCTATCGCAGCACGGCTATAAAGTCAAGGCATATTTCTGATTCCGATGAAATAGGATCTGATTTAGGATTTCATGCGGCGGAGAAATTATTTTTTGAACATGCTATTTCAAAAGATGAGGTGGATTTTTTGCTTTTTTGTTCCGAAGGATTGGATTATAGTGCACCGGCTACAGCGTGTATTCTTCAAGATCGATTGGGGTTAAATAAAAATTGTGGAACATTGGATATTCCATACGGATGCACAGGTTTCGTTTATGGCTTAAGCGTAGCAAAAGGCTTGATTGAAAGTGGACAAGCATCAAATGTTTTGCTAATTACCTCAGATGTACCTTCGAAGGTTATCCATCCAGAAGACATTGAGATGCGTTTAATTTTTGGAGATGCTGGAGCAGCAACCTTGATTTCAAATAGGAATCAAAAAAATGGAATTGGAAAATTTGTTTTTGGTACAGATGGAAGTGGATTTGATAAATTGATTGTTCGAAAATCAGGTATTAGAGATTTCATGACAGCTGATTGGCTTGAATTTTACGCGGAAGTTGGAGGAATGAAACTCGGTCGCATGGAGATGAAGGCTGGTGATATTTTCCTCTTCGCAATGAAGGTTGTACCTCAAATGGTTAAGGATCTTTTAGCAAAAGAAAAATTAGCAACAGAAGATATTGATTTTTTTGTTTTTCATCAGGCGAATTCGCAAATGTTGGAGGTACTTCGAAAGAAAATTCGAATTCCTAAGGAGAAATTCATTATTGAAATGGAGGATATAGGAAATACAGTTTCTGCATCCATACCAATTGCGCTTACTAGAGCATTGAATACAGAAAAAATCAAAAAGGGTAACCGCATTCTGATCTGTGGATTTGGAATAGGTTTGTCTTGGTCTGGGACGATTCTTGAAATTTAGGTTTTTAAATGTAAATTTGTGTAAACTGCATTAAATTAGGAAATGGATATTCACGATTTTATAAAGAAAATTGAAGGAGAATTTGAGGAGATTACACCCGGGATTATAACCCCGAAGAGTAAATTCAGAGATGTCTTGGATTGGAGCTCAGTAAATGCTCTAACAGTAATAGCGCTTGTAGATTGCGAATATGATGTGATTTTAACTGCAGATGATTTTTTGAAATCTGAAACAATTGAAGATATTTTTTCGATTATTCAATCTAAATCTTAATGGCTCTTTTCAGTAATTCTCGTTTTAAAATTGCTGGAATTAGTGCTTGTGTTCCGAAACTTGTCGAATATAATCGCGATTATAAATGGGTAAGTGAAAAAGAACGAAATGATTTAATTAAGCGCGTAGGTGTTGAGGAAAAGCGTGTTGCAGAAAAAGGCACTACCACTGCTGATCTTTGCTTTGTAGCTGCTGAAAAACTAATTTCAGATCTGTCTTGGAAAAAAGATGAAATTCAATTACTAATTTTTGTTTCTCAGTCGCGAGATTACATTCTTCCTGCCTCTGCCTGTATTCTTCAAGATCGTTTGGGTTTAAGTAAGTCGTCAATTGCTTTTGATGTTAGTATGGGGTGTTCAGGATACACCTACGGACTCTCTATCATTTCAAATTTCGTTGCGAATTGCGGAGTCAAAAAAGCACTTTTATTGGTCGGTGATGTTTCAACGATGACTTCTTATCGCGACAAGACAACCTATCCTTTGTTTGGACAAGCTGGAACCGCAACAGCGCTGGAATTTGATGAAAATGCTTCTGACACCTTTTTCAATCTTCAGACGGATGGTTCAGGTCACAAAGCAATTATGATTCCTGCCGGAGGAATGCGAAATTTTCCAACAAAGAAAATGTTTGAATACAAAAAATTCGGAAAAGGAATCATTCGAAATGATTTACATGTAGCATTGGACGGATACGCTGTTTTTGATTTTTCTTTGCGAGAAGTCGTTCCAAACATCAAAGAATTAATGGAATACAGTTCACGTACGTTAGAAGAAATCGACTTTTTTGTTTTTCACCAAGCCAATTTGTTGATTAATGAGACAATACGAAAAAAACTAAAATTACCCGCTGAAAAAGTTCCTATGAGTTTAAAGAAATATGGGAATACAAGTTCTGCAACAATTCCTTTGACAATCGTATCTGAGCTTCGAGAAGAAGTTTCTTCTAAAAAACTTAATTTGTTACTTTCAGGTTTTGGAGTTGGCCTTTCATGGGGCTCTACAATAATAGAAATTGAAAATATTTGTTGCCCACCAGTAATTGAATATTGAAAAATAAGAATCACGCATGAACAATCTGAAAGGAAAAACAATACTCGTAACAGGAGCTTCCTCAGGAATTGGAAAGGAAGTCGCTTTGGTCATTTCGAAATTTGGCGGTAACCTCATAATTACGGGTAGAAATTCAGAAAAACTTTCACAAACATTCGAACAATTGAATGGCGAAAATCACTCATTGGAGGTACTAGATTTATTGAACAGAAAAGAACTAGAAAACTTTTGTGATTCGTTACCTTACCTAGATGGTGTTGTTCATTGCGCGGGCATAACATCCCATAAACCAGCAAAATTTATTAAGGAACGACATATTCAGGAAGTGATGGAAATTAATTTTAACATTCCTGTAGAGTTAACAAGCTTGTTGCTTCGTAAGAACAAAATTTCAAAAAATGCATCATTGGTATTCCTTTCCTCTATTGCTACTAGTTTTCCATACTTTGGTGGATCTCTTTACATGGCGTCTAAATCGGCACTAATTTCTTACGCAAAAGCTTTGGCATTAGAACTTGCTTCTGAAGGAATTCGATCAAACTGCATCTCACCCGGTTTTGTTAAAACTCCAATGTATGATCAAACCATGGAAGTTGCATCAGAACAAACATTAAGAAATATGGAAATCATTCATCCTTTGGGATTTGGAATGCCACAAGATGTCGCGGGACCAATCTGTTTTTTATTGTCAGATCAAGCAAGATGGATTACAGGAACTAATATTCCTTTAGGCGTAATTGTCTGATTGAAAGTTTGGTTAAACATTTTTTATACCTTTGAAACACCAAAATTCAATTGTGACTGAGGTTCAATATTCTGTAATCATTCCTGTTTTCAATAGTGAGAAATCCCTTGAAGAATTATTCGAACGGATTGAGCGTTTTTTTAAAAAGTTGAATTGTTCCTTTGAAGTCGTTTTTGTCGACGATGGAAGCAGAGACAAAAGTTGGGAGATTTTAAAAAAAATGAAGCAGGATAACCCGATAAATATTAAGGCAATAAGGCTTTCAAAAAATTTTGGGCAGCACATAGCCGTTTTTTGTGGTTTAAAGCATATATCGGGTGGGATAATTATAACTATGGATGATGATTTACAAAATCCTCCTGAAGAAATTGCTAAGCTGATTCATAAATACGATGAGACATCTGCTTCTTTGGTTTATGGTGTTTATTCGACTAAGAAACATGGTTGGCTCAGAAATATCGGTAGCTTGATAATTAAAAAATGTTCTAAGTTTTTTTCCGGAAGTCAAGGAGAAGGCTCATCTTTTAGATTGTTCACGCGGGAAGTTGCTGATCAGATCATTTCACAAACGCAAAGTTTAATCTTTATTGACGAATTGTTATTGTGGTATGCATCTGATATTCAATTTGTGGAGGTAATACATGAGCGAAGAAAATATGGAAACTCGGGATATTCCAAGTTTAAACTTTTTTCTTTTGCCGTTAACCTATTGATGTATTACACAACATTTCCTTTGAAATTAATGATCAATTTTGGGTTTTTCTCTTCGTTGATTTCATTTTTAATTGGGTCACGTTACATTTATAAAAAAATCTTTCTGAAAGTTGCTGTGCCTGGTTATACATCATTGATCGTGACGATTTTGTTTTCAACTGGATTGATAATTCTGAGTTTAGGAATTATTGGGGAGTATCTTTTGAGAATATATCTTGGACAGAACAAAAAACCACCATATAATATCCGGCAGTCGCTTCTATGAGAATAAGTAAATATGGAATTAGTCTTATTCGACTTGTCGAGGCTGATTTGGAACTCGTTCGGAAATGGAGAAACGATGATGAAATCAGAAAATTCATGAATTTTCGAGATTATATCACCAAAGAAATGCAGCTGAAATGGTTTGAATCCATAAATACATCCGATAATTTTTATTATGTCATTCAATATGAAGGTGAAAAAATAGGGCTGGTAAATGACAAAAACATTGACTGGAATGAGAAAATAGCGGAGGGAGGTCTTTTTATTTGGAATAAGCGCTACATAAATTCTACAATTCCAATGAAAATTTCCTTGTTAATGCTTGAATTGGCATATACCTTATTAGGCTGGAATAAAACAATTGTAAAAGTTCGAAAAGATAATCCAAGGGCTTTAAAATATAATGAATCTTTGGGTTATATTGTCGTTGAACATAATGAAAACTCAGATTATTATACAATGGAATTGGAGAAAACGCGTTTTTTTGAAAATTTCCAAAAAATAAATAGACTAGTAAATCCCGATTCTTTAAATGAACCGATTATTTTGACTTTTGAATCAATTGATAAAACGAACGGAACGATGGATATCGTTCAAAAAATTATTGATGATGCACCAAAAGATTCAGATAGAAGTAAAATAGAAATCCGCTATTTGTGATTAAGTTCTTTTCTTTTATATTTCGTCCTGTCCTGTTGAAAGATGATTGCAAGTAATCCAAGAATTTTTCGTTTTAGATTTAAAGGGATTTTATCCAATAAATTGAGTAAAACATAATATAATCTTCCAAAAATAATTCCTGGAATGCAGGATGCATAATAAATTAAATTGCGTTTTTTGTATACGCGCTCATAGCCACATTCTTCTGCATAAGATCCAACAACGATGTCACAGGTTTTAATTTGATCTCGAGTCAATTCATTTTGCCAAGCATTTAAATTTTCAGCATTTATTGGTTTAAGCAAACTCTTATGGTATAAATGAATTAAATCGGTTGGATAAATGGCCAGCATTTGATCCAGTTTTGAATGGTAGTTAAGCATTTCAAACGAAAAATCAATACCTAAAAACACACAGATCTCTCTTAAATATTTTTCTGGATTTGAAACTAAATCTTCATAGCGCAACGTGTAAAATTTCGCAGGATTACGCTTTTTATGATTATCCACGGCTTTATTCATGAATTTCCAACGAAATGCCAGCGAAGAATAAATTGGTGATTCAAATTTTGCTCGAACCATTGATGCGATATGCGCTCTATAATCTCGAGTGATATGAATGAAACGTGCTTCTGGGAATAATTTTTCAAGATTTATTGTTTGAAGACAATAATTTGGATTTTTATCGCCAATCATTTTTAGCTCATTCTTCTCGAAAAAAGATTGGTAGTTTAGGTAAACAACACGACAAATTCGTTCATAGGAATTCTCACCAACGCAGTTAAGAAGGTCTTTTTTAAGTTTTTCTTGATCAACAACCCAAAAATCAAATTTCGGGAAATCAATTAGGTCGCTGTAGAAAGCCAGTATGTCTTTTTCATCCCAGGTTTTTATCTTACCATAACGCGGTTGCAAGTATATAATAAATTCGCATTCTAATGGGATATTTAGTTGAGGATGTGCATCCATTAAGCAACGCAAAAGCGTTGTGCCTGATCTTGCTCGACCGATGATGAAAAAAAATGGGGTAGATTCTGATTTTGAAATTGACATGTATCGCGAAGTTAAATCTTTCGTTGGAACTATTTTGAAGATTTAGGCTATTTTCTCAGCTTCTTAGTCCTTTGCAGAATTTTTAAATCATCTCTTTCAAATGAAAAGAATTTCATTAATGAAATATTTGTTTGTTTTGCATATACGATTAACAAAGCAGTGGCACCTAATATATAGCTAATATTGGTCGCCCATGCCGCGCCAATTCCACCAAATTCAGGTATCCAAATAATATTCAATAGGATGTTAATTAATAATGCTGGAATAAAAATAAATAAGATCAAGTAGGTTTTTCCTAAACCTGCCAAACTGCTACTTAATATTCTTACGATAACAAAAAAGAGAACTCCGGGTAAAATTGTTTGAACAACGAAAATACTCTGATAAAATGCTTTGCCGAAAAATAGAGGAATTAAATATGGAGCAAGAAAATAAAGAAAAATAGCTGCTATTAGAATAATTAAAAAAGTAACGCGTAATAATTGACTTACATCTTTTTCGAGCTCCTCTGCATTTTGACTTGAGGCACTCCGACTTGTCAATACAACTCCAACTGCAAAAGGTAGTTGCCATAATTTTTCAGCAATTGAAACACCGACTGAATAATAACCGATTTCTTTTTCAGTAGACAAGTAATTCATTATCAAAATATCGACTCGAAAGTTTAACTGTATAACTACCAGCGCAATTGCGTTAATCAATCCAAGCCTAACAATTTTCGAAATAACTTTCTTATCAAATTGAATTTTAATTTCAAATTCTCGGCTAATATGATATAAAGCGTATACCAAAACAATGAAAGTAGCCATCAAGAGCGAAATAAAAGTCCCAATTATGGACCATTTTAGAATTAATACAAAAATAATTACGGACAAAAGTGTTAGAAATGCCGTCATCCATTTAAGTTGATTAGCTTTTTTGAATTTTAAATTCGCCAGAAAGATACTACCTGAATAGGCGATTCCTAATTTAATGGGGATATAACACAAAATGATTTGGATAATTAAAGAGCCGTAGTTCTTACTCGTGAAAAACCAGTAAGAAGTCAAAAAAAGAATTATCCCAATAAAACAGCTAATAATGAAAAGAAAAATTACAGCTGAAATAACTTGTTGGTTATTGTAAATTTTGCTGCCAACATGGAAAATGATTGAATTTCTTGAGCCTAACATTACAAAACTGGACAGAATTCCAGGAATAACCAATAACGTGGTGTATGTACCTTTTAATTCTGGGCCAAGCATTCTCGAAATGATTACGCTGGTTATAAAGCCTATCAATAGCGTTGCGATATTTCCTGAAAGGACTCCTAAAACTTCTCTCGCTATGTTTTTTTCATCGCTCACTTTATATCGTCTTTTATTTAGTTGGAACAATGAATCGATATAATTTCATAATAGGTTTTATTCTGGCTAATTTTTGCATCGTATTGTGACGTCTTTTTAAAGGTATGGAAAACAAAATTTTACGAAACAATATGAAAATTATATATTGAATTTGTCCTTTTAGAATAATAATACTGGCCAAAAAAGTTAACTTTTTGTGATTATAGTTGTAACCATATATCTCTCCTGTTTTTCCGGCAATGAATTCAATCGCCGTAAGCTCTTGACCTGTGAGATATTCCTTCCATTTTCCAATTCGGTCTTTATTTATAGGGTTGAATAAGGATTTGTGATGAAAATTATAATTGATATTGGGTTGACTGGCAATATAATCTTCTTTATTCAAATAAAAATCTATCATGTTTTTATCATATGGTATACCTGCGAAATCGCATATTTCTTTTAGATATTTCTCGGGATTTTCAACCAAACACTCATAAGTAACTGTATAAAAATTAGATGGGTATCTGAGTTTGTATTGATTCATTCGCTTAATTGATTTTTTCCAGGCAATGGCAAGATAAATTGGAGATGAGAGCTCCATTTTAGCTTTCATATAAGATGTTATATGATCTCTATAGTCTCTTATCAAATGGACGTATTTTGAATTTGGATAAAGTTTAAAAATTTGATGAAAAAGTTCTGATGAGTATGCTGGATTTTTATCTCCTCGAATCAATATTTCATTTTTAGGATGAATGGTTTTACAAGAAAAATGTACGGTTTGGAATAATTCTTCGAGCGTAGGATTTTGTGGTAATTTTTCGATTTCGGCTTTTAGTTTATCTTCGTCTATATTGAAGATTGAATAGTGTTTTGAGTAAGATAGAATTTCAGGAAATTGTTTGAGTGAGGCAGAATCTAATCTCACATTTTGCCCGTAATATCGCGACAAGCTAAGAATAAAATTACACTCTCCTGGAATAACAACATTTGGATGAGCATCCAAAAGATATCGAAGCATAGTTGTGCCAGATCTAGGTCTTCCTATTATAAAAAAAAGTGGAACTATTTTATTTTCTTTTTCGGCTTCGACCATAATGGATATCCCTTTTTTATTCGGATGGATCGAAAATCTTTAAACTAATCAAATAATTTCTCAATCTTTTCAGTTCGGCTTTTAGGCTTTGAATTCGATCTAAATCTTTTTGTGAAGGTGTTTTTTTAGACTCTAACGCTTGTTTCTCTTTCTTGAGTTCCAATGCGGCATTTTTAAAATTTTCCTTCGCCTTCTCTGTATTTCCTAGTGTGTAATACGAATTTGCAATTTCGATGTATTGGAAGCTATAAAAGCGATTCGGGAAGTTTTTGATGTATTTTTTCTCAAGTTCAATTATAAAGTTGAGGTCGTTTAGGAGAATAGCAAAGTCATGAGCTGAGTTAAATGCAATTTGATAATCTGGCTTTGATTGGATGGTCTTTTTGAAATATACCTTTGCGGAATCAAAATAGCATTTCTTCAATGTTGAACATTTCGAACCAATTTCCTCATCGGATAAACCGGTATTAACTTGAAGATCCTTAAAAATGGCTCGTCGAATGCCATTAATTAAATTCAAATTAGGCGTAATTTTATTTTGAAAAAAATGTAAAAAAACTTTATTCACTAGGCCTGCAAATCCGATTTTTTTCAAGGCAGGATCTTGTTTTTCAGCATTTTGAGCAAAAAGGGTCAAGGTTGTAACTGTATTCTCAGAAAAAGAATTTTGAATTTGTTGTTTTGCTGTAAACTCAAATTGATTTAGGAGAGCTAATGAACGATGAAATTTGTTTTGATTTAAGATTTCTTCAATGTTTTTCGATTTCAATTGATTGATTCCAACAGCTTGAATATCATCCATTTTAAATTTTGAAGCTTGTTCCAGATTCATGTATACCTGCGCAATTTTCGCATAGGAATTTCCTATGTTAAGCGTCCCTTCATAGTAGGTCGGGTTTTTCTTAACCGATAATTTAAAAGAATTTATTGCTTCATGAAAATCGTAGTAGAAAGAAAAATAAAGCGCTCCTCTGTTGTTTAGATTCGACTCATAGTTTTCGTAAACGCCGATTGAACGATTGTAGAAAATCATCGCAGAATCGACTTTCTGCATCATTTCATCGAAGTTAGTAATACTCGTTGGTTGTAATTTATAGGCTTCATCTTGATAAACGGATGCCAACAAAGAATTCGCTTTTGCAGATTTTTTTAAATGATTACTATCAGCTAAGTACAAGGATTTCTTCGAATTCCAGTCTTTATTTCGATTAATGTTATAAACGAATGATGGAAGAATAATAACTGCTAGCGGTAAGATTAATGAAAAACTAAATTGTTGTTCTGAAAATAGATCGAGCTTACGCCACTTAAAAAGGATCCAAGTGACCAAGATGATAAAACCAAATGAAGCAATAAAAACAAATCGTTCGGCTACAATTCCTACCGCAGGTCCGAGCAAGTTACAAATTCCTCCAATAGCCAAGAAAAAGAATAGTATCGAAAAAGATACAAGCGATTTTTGGAAAAAGCCTTTTAGTGCAAAAAACATTCCTGTCCCAATTAGCAAAAGTCCTAAAAAAAATTGCCAACTTGAATATCCTACAATTGGAATCGAATTGAAACCATAATAATAGCAAAGAGGATAGGGAAGAAGTAATTTCTGAAAATAAAACCAATTGGAATAGAAATACATTGGAATTCTTGCCATAAAACTCATGTGAAACAATGGGTTTTCGACATAACTAAAAAATCTATTTGCTTTTTCTTCAAGTAAGCCTGCTTTAAGAAGTTTTAAAACTAGTTGCCCACCGAGCACAACAGAGCCCACAAGAATCAAATTTCGTCTGGAGAAATCTCGGAAATACCAGATCATCATTGGAATGATCACTAAAAATGGCATACTAGATCTTTTACTCAAAAGTGAAAGCGAGAAAAACAATAAACCATACATAAAGTATTTCCAATGTTTTCGATCAAGTCCCTTGAATATGGCAATTACCGATAAGGACGCAAAAATTAAACTCAAAATTTCATCTCGATTCTTTAAGTTATTTACAACTTCGGAATGGATAGGGTGTATAATGAAAAGTATGGCAACAATAGCGCTAAATGTCGAAGCTTTACCTTGAAAAAGAACCTGCAACATTTGAAAAATCAAAAATCCACAAACTCCATATAGTAAGACATTAATGAAATGAGAAATGTTAACGCGTTTTTCAGAATTTGAAAACAAACTCCATTCAATGGCATAACTCAGTGATACAATCGGGCGGTATTCATAATTCTGCTTACTATCAATTGCGTAGTTCGAAGAGAAAATTTTAGCGATACCACCAATTCCCTTTTCGGTTATTTGGTTTGCTCTTAAATCAGTAGAAGTAACTAATTCATCATCCAATGAATATCCGTTTGAAATACTATTTCCGAAAAATAGAAATGATAAAAGAAGCGAGATAAAAAACATTCGCTTCGCCGTAAAAAATGGAACTATTTCCTTTGGACTATTTTGCTTTTTCTTTGTCAAGACAAGATTTTATACGAAGATACAAAAGGAAATTTATTTAATACATTTCAAGAATACTTCAGAGCCTTGTCTCGGTTTTATGGAATTGTAGCATGGCTCAATCGATACGGATTTGAAAAACCTTGAAAAATAGTCTAAATATTCGGTTTGATTTCCTCCAAATGGCGGACCTCCTTCAAATTCTCGATTAAACAAGACGCCAACGAGTTTCCCCCCATTATTAAGTAATTCGTGAGCCTTTTCTGCATATTGTGATCTAAATTTTGGTTCAATGGCGCAGAACATCGTCTGTTCGATGATTAAATCGTAGGATCCAACGTGATCAAAAAAATCTCCTTCAATTAAGTTCGAATCAGGGAAATCAGGAATTCGCTTTTTAAGGTTATTCAATGGAATTGGGGAGAGGTCAATGACAAAAACATTCTTAAATCCCAAATTGAACAAATACTCAGCCTCATAGGCATTTCCACAACCAGGGATCAATATTTTTAAATTTTTATCAATCAATTGATCAATGTATTCTTTTAAAGGGGTAGATGGAGCTCCAACATCCCAACCAGTTTCGTTGTTTTCGTATCGTTGGCTCCAATATTTTTCGTTTAAAAAGTTCTCCATTAATTCTCTTTTAAATGGGTTTCTATGTGCTGAAAGGATAATTTTCTACGCATAATTTCCGCTCGAAAATAGCTTTCTCGTTTTTTATGCTTTACCCGTTTTTTGTAGAAACCAAATAGAAAAATATTCGTTAGTTTTTGTCCAAAACTCAAGGTTGGGTCAAGATTCAGTTCAATTCTTCCGAGTTCTTCAAATGCGTTATTTATTTCAGGAGAAAGGTCCATTTTTATTATTTCCGGGCGTACTTCCTCAACCCGGTTGTCGAATTGCTGCAAGAAGTCTTGCGAAATCACTTTTGATTTTAACAAACGATTGGCCTGAAAATCAATATCCGTAAATACTTTATACAATTCGTTAATGTTCATTGAGTTGATTGAGGAATTTTGTGATTATTTCAAAGATGTAGTTTTGTTCAGCCTCAGTCAAACAATAAGGCGGATTGATAAAAATGACGTTTCCAAGAGGTCTCAGCAATAGCCCATTTTCCAAAAAATAATGATACGCAATTTCTTTTTTTTCAGAGAAATATCCTTGGTTGTTTGACTCTTTCAATTCAATCGCTAAGATCGTCCCCATAAATCGCGCATCAGAGACATTTGGATGATTTTTTATTTTTTGGTAAAAAAGTTCATTTCGTTTCGAAATAGCTTCAATATTTATCCAAGTTTCTGATTCTTCAAATAAATCGAGGCTAGCACAGGCAGCAGCACAAGCAAGTGGGTTTCCCGTAAACGAGTGTCCATGCAGAAAAGCTTTTGCCTTTTCATCGGATAGAAAGGCATCGTGAATTTCTTGGGTTGCGATTGTTAGACCAAGTGGTAAGACGCCTCCAGTTAATCCTTTTGAAAGACAAATAATATCAGGCTGAACATCGCTATGATTAAAAGCAAACAGTTTTCCCGTACGTCCCCAAGCGGTCATTACTTCGTCGTAAATAACGAGTGTTTGATATTTTTTGGCAATTTTTGTTAGTTCATTTAGAAATTCAACGGAATACATGCGCATACCAGCTGAACCTTGAATCAGGGGTTCCAAAATTAAACAGCAATAAGCGTTTGATTTTAAAAGTTCTTCTGCTTGCTCTAAAATGGTTCGTTCCTCCTCTTTTGAAGGAAAAGGGATGAAATCAACATTGAAAAAATAAGGTTCAAACGGAACATTGAAACAATCACGTTCACCAACAGACATTGCACCGAATGTATCTCCGTGATAGGCGCCTTGCATGGCCATGATTCGATTTCGATTTTCATTGCGGTTATGCCAATATTGAATAGACATTTTAAGTGCAACTTCTACAGCTGTTGAACCATTATCTGAAAAGAAAACTTTTTTAAGGTTGTTATTTAAATTCTCACAAACTCTTTTCGCAAGTTCTATCGCTTTTGGGTGAGTGACTCCTGCAAATATGACGTGATCTATTTGGTGAAATTGTTCGGTGATGGCATCCGAAATATTTTCATTTCCATGCCCATGAACATTCACCCACCAAGATGAATTGCAATCTAAATATTTTTTACCATCCGCAGCAATCAACGTTGCATCAATTGCATGTGTTATCAGTAAAGGGCTTTTTTCGGTTTTTACTTGAGTAAAGGGATGCCAGACGTATTTTTGATCTTCTGATTGCCAATTCATTTAAAGGAAATTTTGCAGTATGCCGTCTTGTTTTAGTGTGCTTGCAAAATTAGCAATGCTTTCTTTATTAATTTCTTGAAATGTAGGAATTCTGAACAAAGTTTTCAAACCACTTATTCGTTCGATTATTTCTTCTGTTTGCGGTAACTCTTCACCATTGTAGATGATGCCTTTAATTTTTATGTTCCTCGATTTTAACGATTCAATGGTCAATAAAGTATGATTGATGCTACCTAAATAGTGTCGTGAAATCAGGATAACCTCTAAATCTAAATGTTTAATAAGGTCACAAATTGTAAATCCTTCTTTATTTATTGGAACAAGTAATCCACCAGCTCCTTCGATGATGAGGTCTGATTCGGAATTTGGAAGTTGAAAATCAGTTAATCGAATATCAACATTGTCAAATTGCGCTGCAGCATGCGGTGAAAGTGGCTGATTCAGCGTATAACGCTCTTTAAAAAAGGTAATTTTTTCTGAAATCAATTCTTGCATTCGATTCGTATCCGTTTCACTTCCTGATTGAATGGGTTTCCAATAATTTGCCTTAAGAACTTCACATAAAATGGCACAGCAAACCGTTTTTCCTACATCGGTTCCTATCCCAGTTACAAAATAAGATTTTCTCTTCCCTTCTTTCATATCAACTGAATTTCCTGAAATAAGCTAAAAATTCTCGATTGCCATCTCCCCCCAAAATGGGAGAATCAATTAAATCGATAAATTCCAATTGATTTAAAAGACACATATTTTTAATCCGTTCAATGACTTCAGGATAGCGTTTCGGATCCTTTACAATTCCATTTTTGTTCAAATTACTTTTTCCAACCTCAAATTGTGGTTTAATTAATAACACAACATCAGCATTTGGTTTTAGAAAAGGGTGGATGAATGGAATAACTTTTTCCAAGCTAATGAAAGATACATCAACGACTAAACCATCCGTTAGTTCTGGAATTAATCTCGGTGTTAATTCTCGGACGTGTGTCTTCTCGAGATTAATGATGTTAGGTTTCGTTTTTATTTTTTCATGTAATTGATTGGAACCAACATCTACGCAATATACTTTTTGGGCATTTTCGCTAAGTAAAACCTCTGTAAAACCTCCAGTAGAGGCACCCATATCAATAAATGATTTATCTCGACATGAAATTTTCCAATGTTCAATTGCTGCTAAAAGTTTCAAAGCTCCTTTGGAAACCCATGGAATTTCTTCTGAAATTAACTGTATTTCGGCATCTTCGGGCACGGATTTTCCAGTTTTGGTGATCAATTTACCATTAACCAAAACACCAGATTCTTCTATGATTTGTTGAGCACGGACGCGTGAGGAAACGAGTTTGCGATCGATCAATACTTTATCCAGACGTTTTTCAGTCATTATTTCAAATTTTTATAGAGTAAACGTTCTTTCCAAAGTTCACATTCAAGATAAATTTCACTGTTTTCATCTTGTTTGTATGCAACAGGTCTCAAATCGATTGTTAAATTCATTGTCTGTTTTCGTTTACAGGAATCACCATTGGAACTATGAATTAATTTAACATATCGAACAGGGGGTAAGGATTTCGAAATAGCTTGGCTTCCAACAAATTCAAATTGATGTGTTTTACAGCCACCTAAATAGCTTATTTTAAGATTCAAGTTATTTTCTTCAAGATTATATGAAAGTAGAGCGAAGGAATCTGTTTCGACCATTGGATTTCCAATCTTCGAAACGATCGTTAATTTTTTTGAAGTATTGCAGCTAATTAAACTGAAAAACAACAACAAAACAGAAAAAAATAAATGCGGTTTCATGTTAAATTCAAACGACTTTTTGATTTTTAATCAAAGATAAGGTATAAACCTCAGATGGTTAAATGTTCAATCGATCTGATTCTTTGTTCGTCTCTGATACATATCGTAAATCATTCCATCAGACAACCCAATTTTTGGTACAGAAATTTTATCGCAGTTGATTTCATTCATGACGTGCAAATAGATTTTTAAAGCAGGAACAATTACGTCTGCTCGGTCGGGTTTAAGGTGGAATTTATCGATTCGCTCTTCTACCGATAAATCAATTAAATTCTCATAGAGTTTTTTCATACTTTTTAGATCAACTGGAGCCTTGTCCTTCAATCCAATGATTTTGTGAATCTTATTTATGTTTCCGCCCGTTCCAAATAACTGATGATCTGTCGAAAAGTCAATATTCTCCTTTAGCCAGTATGAAAGTTCATCCCAAAGAGATTCATCAACTTTTTCTTTTAATAAACGAATTGTGCCAATTTCAAAGGATTTGGCCGCTGTTTTCATTCCATTTTCGAAAATACTGATCTCGGTGCTACCGCCGCCAACATCAACAACAACGAAAGAACTATTTTTATCGAAATCCAAAAGCATGAATGTTCCAAAGATTAAATCCGCTTCTTCTTGACCAGAAATAACTTCTATTTGAACTCCTGTGTTTTGAAGCACTTTGGAAATCACTTTTGGAGCATTCTTCGCTTCACGCATAGCCGAAGTTGCCACTGCACGAAGTTGTTCAACCTCAAAGATTCCAGCTATTAGTTTAAATGCCATTAATGAATCGATGGTGTTTTGCAGCTTGATTTTTGAAATTTTACCAGTTTCAAAAACGTCGTCTCCCAAGCGCAACGGAATGCGCGTGTATGAAATCTTCTTAACGTAATAATGAGATTCATCGTGACATACTTCTCCAACTAGCAAGCGCGCTGCATTTGTACCGATATCAATTGCTCCGAATTTCATTCAGTTTTTTTGGCAAAAATAGAATTTTCATTTTCATCTCAAGCATCGATAAGTGTTAAATATGTTGATTAAATCACGAAATCTATCATTAGCAAAAGCGATTGGAGATGATATTTACTGCTCAGTTAATTTTACGTTAAGTTGTTGTTTTTCAGTTATTAAATTGATATAAAATTATAGTTGATTTACGTATTCATATTTAAATTAAACTTAATCGTCATTTAAAACTGTTTTCGTTTTTTGCCACCAAATTTGTCAAAAAAACGATGATAAAAAAGCGAAACATTGAAGTCGTTGTAATTTCCGATGTACATCTCGGTACTTACGGTAGTAAAGCAAAAGAATTGGTGCAATATCTCGAAAGTATACAGCCAAAGATATTAATTCTGAACGGAGACATTATTGATATTTGGCAGTTCAGTAAAAGGTATTTTCCAGAATCTCACATGTTGGTAATTAAAACAATTACCTCTATGTTGAGCAATGGCACAGAAATTTTCTACATTACGGGAAATCACGATGAAATGCTTCGAAAGTTCAAAGGCTTTCAATTAGGTAATTTCAAGATTGTCAACAAGTTGGTTTTACCTTTAAAAACGGGGAAAGCTTGGTTTTTTCATGGGGATGTTTTTGACAATACAATGAAACATTCAAAATGGATCGCAAAACTTGGAGGCAAAGGTTACGATTTATTAATTCTATTGAATCATTTGGTCAATTGGCTCAGTGTAAAAATGGGTAAAGGCCGTGTTTCATTATCGAAAAAAGTGAAAGATAGCGTTAAAGGAGTCTCAAATTTTGTCAATTGGTTTGAAGAAACAGCATCTGAAATCGCCATTGAAAACGGATACCAATATGTTATATGTGGCCACATACATCAACCAAAAATAAAAAAGTTTACAGGAAATAGCGGGGGAGAGGTTACTTATCTCAATTCTGGCGATTGGGTTGAAAATATGACATCGTTGGAATACAACCGCGGAAAATGGGTCATTTACCAGCATATATTTCTTGAAAAAGAGTTTACTTCTAAAATTAAGAACCCAGCTTTGAGCGATGCTTTGAAATATGAGAATTTATTTGAAGAATTAATTAAAATGAATTGAAATGCGAGTTCTATATGGAATTCAAGGTACAGGTAATGGGCATATCAGCAGAGCAGAGGAGATTATTCCGATTTTGAAAAAAATGGCCAATGTTGATGTTCTCATCAGCGGAAATCAATCTCAAGTTCAATCTGCATTTGATGTGAATTATCGAAAAAATGGATTAACATTTCTTTCTTCAAGGGATGGCAAGGTCGATTTGTATCGAACTATTATAAATTCAAAACCAATTCGGTTAATTAAAGAAATAAAATCCTTTGAGGCTCATAAATACGATTTGGTAATTTCAGATTTTGAGCCAGTGAGCGCTTGGTCAGCTTTGGTTAATGGAATTCCATGTGTTGAATTGAGTCATCAAGCTGCTGTCTTGAATCAAAACGCACCACAGCCTGAATTGAATGACCGAATCAGTAAGTATATTTTGACGCATTATTGTCCGACTAAATTGAAATATGGTTTTCATTTTCAAAGTTATTCGGATAAGATTTTTACTCCTGTTATTCGAAATCAAGTAAGGCAATTGGAACCAAAAAATAAAGATTACTTTACCGTTTATTTGCCAGCTTATCATGATGATGTTTTGTGGCAAATTTTAGATCAATTTGATGTAGAATGGCATGTTTTCTCGAAGTTTACCAAACAGGCTTATCGATTAAATAACATTTATTTTAATCCAATTGATCATTCGAAATTCAAAGCAAGTTTAGAAAATTGTCAAGGAGTTATTTGTGGTGCAGGTTTTGAATTACCATCAGAGGCTTTGTTTCTAAAAAAGAAATTATTAGTTGTTCCAATGCTTGGACAATATGAACAGGCATGTAACGCAGAAAGCTTAAGGAAAATGGGAATAGCTGTTTTGCCGAGTTTTGAACTTTTGCATCACCGTACAATTAAGAATTGGATTGAAAATGGTAAAATTATAGATATTGATTATCCTGATTGCACGGAAGAAATTCTACAGAAGCTGATCACGGATTACACGCAGCAAAAAATTCCAAAAGAATCGTTTGGAAAAATAGTTTTTGACCCTAAATTTTATAGGTATTTTTTATGAGTTTCAGCGAACGTTACAGCAAAAGAAGTACAGTGGCATTGGTAATTTCAATAATGGCCTTAGTGATTTCTTTGTATAATTTATACTTGATTGTTTTTAAAATTGTACGCCACGCCTCTTATTTCGATTAGCATTTCTTAATGCAATTAATTCGTATTTAATTGATTAGCGTATTAAGCACTTTTCTAAATATTAATTTAGTGTGAAGCAATCATTAAATATATTTTAAGAATTACAACTCGCTAGATTTTTAAAATTAGTCGCCGTAAATTTGATCAAACCAGCAACTATGAAATCGAATGTACTCCTTTTCGGCTCAACCGGTATTTTAGGACAATTTGTTTTTTGGGAACTTATCCAAAAAGGTTATTCTGTAACTGTGGTAGTTAGAGATAAAGTGAAAGCTGTTGAACTCTTCTCATATTGGGCAAATATTCATTATCTCGAAAATGAAAATATATCTAGCTTGACAAATGAACTTTATTCAAAGCACGATATCGTAATTTCACTTTTAGGAAATAGAATATCTCATGCTTATAGTATAGATGAAACAGGAGGAATGGAATTTTTTGATGCGAACAATGTTATTTTGGAAAAGTCATTGCAAAATGGTGTTAAGAAATTTGGAGTTGTAGCGCCGTATCACGATCATAATCTAAATAAATTAAGTTATTTTCGAAATCATCAATTATTTCAAAAAAAGATAATTAGTTCAGGGATTGATTTTCTAATCATCAATTCTACCTTGCTATTCAGTTCATTAACCCGGCAAATAAAGCAAGCAGAAAAAGGAAAGAATATGGTTATTGGAGAAGGAAAAGCCAAAGTTAACCCAATTTTTGATGGTGATGTCGCTGCACTTTTGGTTCAAAATTTAGCTACTGTAAAAGCCACTTTCAATTGTGGAGGTCCCGAGGTTTTTTCAAGATTGGAAATTGCAGAAAAACTACAAAAATTCATTTCTGAGGATTTCAAAATCAAGAAAATAAGTCCGTTGTCAATTCCAACAATTTTACCCTATTTGAAGTTTCGAAACCCAATAATGCATGAACGAATGGCTTATTTCTACTTTGTAAATAGACATGATTTTATCGCTACTCCAATGGGTTCATTAACTCTTATGAACTATTTGTCGAATCATTTAGGTAAGAAACTCAAAAGTTATGAGAATATGAGTTTATTACCGCGACCTCTGTCAATACAGTGATAACTTAATAGCTTGTTCATTAAAGGTTAATCTATTATCTCGAAATTTGCGTAAAATTAATTCGAATGAAAGCGCGTTTTATTTTATTTCAGGTAATTTTTTCGGCTCAATATTATTTTTCACAACAATTAATTATCAATGAAGTTTCACAAGGACCATCAGGTAGTAAGGAATATGTCGAATTCTTAGTAATTCCAGGTTCAGGACCATATCAATGTAATAATTATTGCTTGGATCTTAGAAATTGGATTATTGATGACAATAACGGTTATTTTTCTGGTGGACCCACTTCGGGAGTTGGAATAGCGAATGGGGCTGTTCGGTTTAAAGATGATCCTTTTTGGCAGTGCATACCGGTTGGGACATTGATTCTTGTGTACAATGATTTAGATATCAATACGGCAATTCCGGCAAATGATTTTTCTATAACTGATGGAAATTGTCGCTTGATTTTGCCAATTTCATCCACCTATTTTGAAAATCAAACTGTTTCGCCCACTACAGCCGCAATGACGTATCCAATCACTGGTTGGCTTTCGGGTGGTTTGTGGGGGCCGATCTCTATGGCAAACGGAGGAGATTCTTTCCAAGTGTATGCACCAACAAATCTATCAATCCCCACGCAAGGAGTAAGTTGGGTAAATAACAATGTCAATGCGATTATTTATTTTTCTGCCACTGCGACCAATTCAGTGTATTATTTCGGAAATATGATTGATAACAACCCCTCTAACCAAGTAAATTGGATTGCAGGAACGTGTTCTTCACCAGACAATCAAACACCTGGGGCAGCAAATAATACGGCTAATTCAGCCTACATTTCTTCATTAACAAATAACTGCGCAGGACCACTGATTGCAACGTTATCAACTTCGGTTGATGCGGGATCTTGTCAATGCAATGGGTCAGCAACTGTATCGGCAAGTGGATCCATTCCAGGATATTCCTATAACTGGTATAATTCCTCAGATGTTTCCATTACTCAAACAACAGCTACTGCAACAAATCTATGTGCAGGTTCTTATTATTGTGTTGTTTCCTCTTCAATTGGCTGTACAGATACGGTTTTGGTAACGATCAATTCACCTAGCAATGACATCACTCCAACTTTTAATGCGATTTCTCCAATTTGCGCAGGAGGAAGTATTAATTTACCCTCAACATCCACAAATGGAATTTCAGGTTCATGGTCACCAGCAGTCAATAATGCTGCAACTACTACCTACACATTTACACCAAATCCGAATCAGTGTGCGACCACCACAACATTGACAGTTCAAGTATCAAATTCAATAACACCGACATTTGATCCGATTTCACCAATTTGTATAGGAGGAAGTATTAATTTTCCCTCAACATCCACAAATGGTATTGCGGGTTCATGGTCACCAGCAGTCAATAATGCTGCAACTACTACCTACACATTTACACCAAATCCAAATCAGTGTGCGACCACCACAACATTGACAGTCCAAGTATCAAATTCAATAACACCTGCATTTGATCTAATTTCTCCAATTTGTGCAGGAGGAAGTATTAATTTACCCTCAACATCCACAAATGGTATTGCGGGTTCATGGGCTCCTTTAGAGAACAATTTGACGACTACAATTTATACATTTACTCCTAACTTTGGTCAGTGTGCAACAACATCGGATATAACCGTAATAGTTAATCCAATACCAGCTGTAACCATTAATGAAAATCCTGTTATTTGTCCTGGAGAAAATACCGTTTTAACAAGCTCAACAGCAACTCCAGGCGGCACCTATCTTTGGATTCCTAGCGGTGAAACAAGTGATCAAATTTCAGTTTCCCCTAACGTTACAACAAGTTATTCACTAATTTATACCGTTAACGGTTGTAGCAGTGATTCAGCAACAACAACTGTGACAGTTAATCTAGCTAATTCTCCTATTTTTGATTCATTTGGTCCATTTTGTGAAGATGCAATTTTGGCTCAAGTCATTCTTCCTGAAACCTCTAATAATGGGATAACTGGTATTTGGAATCCGCAAATGCTTTCAACGAGCAATCCAGGTGTAAATAGTTACGTTTTTGCTCCAAATCCTGGTCAATGTGCCTCGAATTACACGCTTAACGTTGAAGTGTTTGCAGCGCCTCAAATTGAAGCTGGAAATAATGTAACCATTTGCTTTGGACAGTCTGCTTCTCTTTCTGGTAGCGGTGGAACTACTTACACGTGGTCTGACAATGTTCAGAATGGCGTTCCTTTTACTCCAAATGTCACTAACGTTTACTACCTCACCGGCTCAGATATAAACGGATGTGAAGCCTTTGATTCAGTTACAATTACAATCGTTCCTGTTCCAACCGCTTCGTTTACAGCTGATCCAACTGTTGGTGTAGCACCGTTGAATGTTTCGTTTACAAATAGCAGTTCGAATGCCACATCATACAATTGGGATTTTGGAGATGGAAATTCCTCCACTCAAGAAAATAGTAGTCATGAATATTTGAATTCAGGAGATTTTGAAATTTGGCTTGTTGCTTCAAATGGAATTTGTCAGGATTCGATTTCACAAATCATTCAAGTTGTAGAGCCAGGAGAACCGATAATTTCTGTTCCAAATGTATTTTCGCCCAATGGTAATGGTGCAAACGATGAATGGTTTATTTCGACTGAAAATATCTCTGAATTACAGGTGATTATATTAAATCGATGGGGAAACCAAGTAGCTACTCTTGAGAAAACAACGGATTTCTGGGATGGTAAAACGGATAGTGGTGACGAGGTAACTGATGGAACTTATTTCTATAAATACGAGGCTAAAGGCGTAAATGGAAAAATTTATACGGGTTCTGGATTCATTTCTTTATTGCGTTAGATGAATAGTTAGATTTACGAGAAAGGATAATTTAATTAAAGGGTAATTTCAATTTGATTTTGAGTTTATAATACAAATTTACCTTTGCGCTAATATCATCTTTATGACATTTAGCAAATCAAACAAAAGGTTTTATTTAACTAATCTACGTAAGCTGAAGTCAACAATATTTTTTGTTTTAGTGCTCTATTTTTTGTTTATTAATACTTTTTTTTCTCAATCAATTCGTTACTATTTTCAAGGATTTGAAAGTGTTTCAGGAAATAATTGCCCTGAAAATTGGCCATATTCGGGTGGTAATTTGAATGGGGAAACCTTTAGAAATGGTTCCCAATCAGCTCGTATTGGAAGATTAGGTGAATCAAATACCCTCACTTTGCAACCAGTGGATGTTTCAAATTTAATAAGTCCTGTCCTTACGATTTATCATTCAATTCGATCTGGTTCAGGACCAGGAATGGACACAAGGGAGGGAGCTGTATTTTTAATTTCGTTAAATGGACAGCCTTATAGTTTTGTCTCTGGAGTTGGTGGTTTTGGAGACCATAGTTATAACTGGACGTCATCAGAGGGTGGTTCAGCTACAGTGAGTGCAGGCTGTTCTGTTTTTCAGACTCCAAATCCCTTTATTTATCCAATTCCTTCCGGTATTACAAGTATTTCTGTACAAATTGTAAGTGTCAGGGTTTCTTCTTCAAATTGTACAACATTTAATACAAATATGAATTCTGGAATAACCGCAAATTACGATCGTTCTGACGAAGGTTTTTTTGTAGATGATATCGAAATAACGGCAGTCTCACCTTTAGTAACATCAACTAACAATGGTACGATTTGCCAGGGTTCTCCGTTAGATTTAGTTACAACTCCTAATTTAGTTGGATTCTCACATTCATGGTCAGGTCCGAATGCATTTTCATCTATTCTGGGTAGTCCTTCAGTTTCGTTGTCAGCGACGGCCATGAATCAAGGAATTTATTCAAATTCTATTTCATTAAACGGATGTTCTTTGGGACTATATTCAACCGAGGTTATTGTTCTTCAAACCCCATCAATCATCGCAATTTCTCCTCCATAGAAATTTTCTAATTCTCTTTTTTTACGTCATTTTTTCATATTTACCCTTTACCTTTCATCTTGGGATTTCTTGTCTTGGCAATTGGTATTCAGATGATTGCAGATAGCCTTAATTTTTTAATTCAACTTCGATTGGAAATTACGATTTCAATTTATGTAAACTTTCTGTTTGAAACTTTAAAAATCCTTAATCAAAAAATAATTCTTGCTTGAAATTCAAGTCATCCTGTAGAAAGAAATTTGTAGTGTAAAATAATACAACCATGCAAACAATCACTACGCTTAAAAGATCTGATTTCGAAATCACGAATAAAACAAATTCAATTGACCTGCTAATTGACAAAAAAGAATACGACATTCATACCGAAGATTGCCTATGCATTATCGACGAAGTGGAATATGTAAAAATTATTGACTTAACTACTCAAACGCCTTTGCCGGTGGTGGAAACAACCCAACCTACTGCTACTCTTTTACCTCGCAAAGGCGTTTCTAAATTTTTCTCCCGCCTTTGGAATCGCTTGACCGTTTTACCACTTACTATGCCGCTTTGTTTGGTGATGATGCTTGGAATGGGTGGGGTTAAGGCGCAAATTTACGTAAACACATTTACAGGCGGTTCAGCTTGCCCAACTAATGGAAATACGCCAACAATGGCAACAAATTCAACTGGAACTGCCGTATCTAGAGCCACAATAACATGTAATAGTACAGCTAATGTTTTTAATTCTACAACATTAAATAATACTAGTAGTATATCTAACACATCATATATTGAATTTTCTGCAACAGCTAATTCAGGATTTATCTTAAATTTAACTAGTGTTTCCTTTCTTAGACAAGGAAGTAATGCTGCACCCAATCAAATGGAAGTTAGATATAGTACTGATGGCTTTTCTACTTCTACAACTTGGGGTTCTGCACCAGTTACACCAACTACAGGAACTACTGCAACTTGGGATTTTGCAGATTTTTCAACTGGAACTGCAGGAACAGTAACGTTTAGAATTTATCCTTATGGTACTACTAGATGTGATTTAGCAGCAGGTGCCGCATTAAGTACAGGTACTTTTAGGGTTGACAATGTAACAATTAACGGTACCGTATCTGCCTCCCCCTCCATCACAATTGGCGGTAGTACTTCCGCAACGGCAACAGCATTTACAACAACTTATGGAACCGCCTCAACGGATCAATCCTTCACCATTGCAGGTTCAAATTTGACGGCAGATATTTCGGTTGCGGCAGTAACCGGTTTTGAGTATTCTATAAATAACGGTTCTACTTGGGGAACTACAAGAACAATTACCCAAACAAGTGGAAGCGCCAGTGCTACACTTTTAGTAAGGCTTGCTGCCACAGCTGCTGTTTCAGGATCATACAATAGTCAATCCATAAATTTAAGCAGTACAGGAGCCACCACACGAACTATTTCAACTGCTTCAAGTGGAAATGCAGTTTCAACCAAAGGATTAACCATTACGGGCTTATCGGCTTCCAATAAAAATTGGGATGGGAATACAACAGTTTCGGTAACAGGAACGGCTGCATATTCAGGTTTAGTTAATAGTGAATCATTTTCTCCATCTGATGCAGTTACGTGGGAATTTCCTGATGCTAATGTCGGGTCAAATAAAACATTAACAAGAACGGGAACCTATTCAGCTCCTTCAAGTAATTATTCAGTTACCCAACCATCGTTAACAGCAAATATTACTGCCGTTGTTCCATCAGCACCAAGCATTACTGTAATAACTCCAGGGAATACCCAATTAAGTGTAGCATTTTCGGCTCCATCATCCAACGGAGGAGCAAGTATAACCAATTACGAATATTCAATCAACGGAGGTGGTAATT
Source organism: Flavobacteriales bacterium (assembly GCA_947497485.1). Lineage (GTDB taxonomy): Bacteria > Bacteroidota > Bacteroidia > Flavobacteriales_D > Crocinitomicaceae > UBA952. The sequence continues at coordinate 3,468 of CANMHB010000005.1, read as the reverse complement.
GGACAACACCTAGTCCGGCGGTAACGACAAGTCCCTTTACTATTTCTGGATTAACAAACGGTTCAACTTATGACGTTCAAATCAGAGCGGTCAATTCTGCAGGAAGTGGTACGGCAACTGGAACAACACAAGGAACTCCTGCAGCACCATCTTCGCCAACTATTTCAGGTGCTGCTACAGCAACTGCTTTTACAACTACCTATGGAACGGCATCTGCACCACAATCTTTTTCAGTATCAGGTTCCGCACTTACAGGTGATATTACGGCTACAGCTCCAACGGGTTTTGTTGTATCATCAGATGGTTCTAGTTATAATTCAACAGCAACTTTTACGCAAAGTGGTGGAAGTGCAAGTGGTACTTTATATGTTAAATTATCAGCAACGGCAACGGTATCTGCACCGTATAACAGTCAAAATATCGTTCTTTCGAGCACAGGGGCTACATCAGTAAATGTCACAACTGCTGGATCGGGGAATTCTGTTTCGGCGAAAGGTTTAACCATAACGGGTATTTCAATATCTAATAAAACCTACGATGGTATTACAACCGCAACTATTTCGGGTACAGCGGTATACTCAGGATTAGAGAATGGTGAATCATTTGCTGTAACGGGAACTGCTAATGCATCATTTGCCGATAAAAATGTAGCTAATGGAAAATCAGTGACAGTTATTGGTTACACTGCACCTAGTGTGAACTATTCTATCACGCAACCAACAAGTTTAACTGCGAATATCACTGCCAAATCAATAACAGTTGGTTCACCAGCTGTAACAACAAAAACCTATGATGGAAATACAAATGCAACGATTACCGGAACATTAAATGGTGTTGAGTCTGGAGATGTCGTTTCGCTAACAGGAACAGGAACTTTTGCAACTGCAAATGTTGGGACAGGAATTAGCGTAACTTCAACATCTACCTTAGGTGGTGCTGATGCTGGAAATTATTCACTCACGCAACCAATAGGATTAACGGGAAATATTACAGGAGCATCTCAAACGATCACTTTTGCTAGTTTAACACCAGCAACACTAAGCACTGCGGATTATTCACCGGGAGCAACAGCTTCTTCAGGTTTAACGGTGACTTATACCAGTTCAAACCCATGTGTGGCAACCATTGTTAGTGGAAATATCCATATTGTAGGAACCGGTACAACAACCATTACAGCTTCACAAATTGGAGGAGGAAATTATGCGGCCGCGACTTCGGTGAATCAGACTTTAACGGTTATGAATCCGACTTCGACACTTTCAGCTGGAGATGTTGCATTACTCGCAATAAATTCTGCAAATCCAGACAAATTTTCAATGGTTTTCTTAAAAGACGTAGCTCAAAACGTTGCGATTAATTTTACGGACAATGGATTCACCGCAACAACTACAACTCGAACAGGTGAAGGATTTTTAACCTATACAGTTCCTTCAGGTGGACATGCCGCAGGAACTGTAATTACGTGGTCAAACGGAATGTCAATTTCTGGAACTGGTTGGAGTTCCAATAATCCTGCTAGTTTTGCGTTTAACGGTGGAGGTGATCAATTATTTATTTTTTCAGGAAATACAGCGAATTGGTCTTCGTTAAGTGGAATAACATTATTGTATGGCTTGAATTATGGAATTGGGCTTAGCGGAACATCAAATGCTTCAAATACTGTTCAACCTTCTACAACACTCTTACCTGCAACGTCTTGGTTGAATTTGGGAACTGCATCCTATGCTAATACCTATTTTTCAAATGCAACATCCTCAAATACTTCTGTTTCAGTTTCAGGAACCGCTTCAACTTTGTTATCAAGTTTAATTGATGGTACGAATAAATGGTTTGGCAATTCTGGAACAGCAGTCACATTCCCAACTTATACAATCACCATTACTCCCACACCAACGATAAACTCATCAGGAACGCTCTCAGCGGTAAACACCACCTACGGAACGGCTTCTGCTTCTCCCACAAGTTTCAGTGTTTCGTCGAGCAACCTCACAGCGGATCTCACTTTGACTGCACCAAGTGGTTTTGAAATTTCGAGCGGTTCAAGTTACGCTACAAGTTTAACTATTTCACCAGATGCCTGTGGAGCCATTGCATCAACATCTATTGATGTACGTTTGGCAGCATCTACCGCAGTGGGAACGTATTCAGGAAACATTGCTTTAAGCAGCACAGGGGCAACTACAGTCAATGTGGCAACCGTTTCGAGTACGGTATCCACAAAGACACTTACAATTACAAGCTTGTCCGCTTCAGATAAACTATATGACGGATTAACAACAGTTACTGTAAGCGGCACACCGGCGTATAGCGGTTTGGAAAATAGTGAGTCATTTAGCGTGAGTGGAACTGTAAGTTGGGCATTTTCAAATGCAAGCGTTGAAAATAATAAAGTTCTAACTAGAACAGGAAATTACGCTGCGCCAAGTGTCAATTATACAGTAACACAACCTTCGCTCACAGCAAGCATCACCACACGATCGCTTACTATAACAGCAAATAATGTCAACAAGGCCTACGGTGACGTATTGACGGGTGGTTCAGGTTCAACTGCTTTTACATCAAGTGGATTACAGAATAGTGAAACCATCGGTTCAGTAACAATTAGTTATGGAAATGGAGCATTGGCAGGTGATGCTGTGGGGACTTACACAAATCAAGTTACTCCTTCATCGGCAACAGGAGGAACCTTTACAGCATCAAATTATTCCATTTCTTATGTTTCTGCAAATATTGTGGTATCGGATGTTCCAACCTTAAATCCGGTTACACTTACTTCAGCTTTATCTACTACCTATGGAACTGCGTCAACAGGTGTGAGCTTCACGGTAAGTGGGGCAAATTTAAGTGCTAACATTACAGCCACTGCGCAAAGTGGTTATCAAGTATCTGATGATAACGCAACTTATGGTTCCTCTGTTTCTGTTTCAAGCGGCACAACGGTTTATGTAAGATTTACGGCTACACAAGCAGCAGGTTCGTACAACAATGCAACAGCAGTTGTTTTATCCAGCACAGGCGCAACGAATGTAAATGTTACAACTTCTTCTTCAAGCAATACAGTTTCAGCGAAAGGTTTAACATTAACTGGAATTTCAATTTCAAACAAAACATACGATGGAAATACCTCAGGTTCAATCTTTGGAACTGCGGCATACTCAGGCTTGGTGAATGGAGAATCTTTCGCTGTTTTAGGAACTCCGAGTGCTTCCTTCAGTGATAAAAATGTAGGCACAGCTAAACCGATTTCAGTTAGCGGATACATAGCCCCAAGCGTTAACTATTCCATAACTCAACCAACAGGATTAACTGCGGATATAACAGCCAAAGCACTAGCTATTACTTCACCTGCTGTAACTACAAAAACATACGACGGTAATACCAATGCAACCATTACTGGAACATTAAATGGTGTTGAATCAGGGGATGTGGTTACGCTTGCAGGTACAGGAACCTTTGCTTCGGCAAATG